>NZ_CP014517.1:3302500-3902500 GCF_001577265.1 Variovorax sp. PAMC 28711
ACTCAGCAGCCACAGAAGGTATTTCATGCACGTCCCCGGTGGCGTGGCGATTCTACTTTTGCCGTCACGCCTTGCGTTCCTGCGAATCCAGTTCGGCGGTGCGCGCATCGACTGCTTCGCGCAGGGCCTTGCCGGGCTTGAAGTGCGGCACGCGCTTCTCGGGGATCTGCACGCTTTCGCCTGAGCGCGGGTTGCGCCCGATGCGTGGCGGGCGCCTGTTGACCGAGAAACTGCCGAAGCCGCGAATCTCGATGCGGTGGCCATTGACCAATGCGTCGCTCATCGCATCAAGGATCGTCTTGACGGCGTATTCGGCATCGCGGTGCGTGAGCTGCGCGAAGCGCGCTGCGAGTTCTTCAACGAGGTCAGAGCGGGTCATAGGCCAGAAAAACGGAGGCGAAAAAAAAGACAGAGCGGCCTTGCGACCGGCTCTGTCTCGCTGACGCAGCTTACTTGCTGTCGTTGTTGTCCAGCTTGGCACGCAGCAGGGCGCCCAGACTGGTGGTGCCGGCGTTCTCGCGCGACGACTGCTGGCTCAGGTTGGCCATGGCGCCTTGTTCGTCGACCATGTCCTTCTGCTTGATCGACAGCTGGATGTTGCGGGTCTTGCGATCCACGTTGACCACCACTGCCGTGACTTCGTCGCCTTCCTTGAGCACGTTGCGGGCATCTTCGACGCGGTCGCGTGAGATTTCCGAAGCGCGCAGGTAGCCGATGATGTCTTCGCCGAGGTCGATCTCAGCGCCTTTGGCGTCGACAGTCTTGACCTTGCCGGTGACGATCTGGCCCTTGTCGTTCACCGTGGTGAACGTCGTGAACGGATCGCTGTCGAGCTGCTTGATGCCCAGGCTGATGCGTTCGCGGTCGACATCGACTGCCAGCACGAGCGCTTCGACTTCCTGGCCCTTCTTGTAGTTGCGAACGGCGGCTTCGCCGGTTTCGTTCCACGAGAGGTCCGAGAGGTGAACCAGGCCGTCGATGCCGGCAGCCAGACCCACGAACACGCCGAAGTCGGTGATCGACTTGATCGGGCCCTTGACGCGGTCGCCACGCTTGGTGTTCTGAGCGAACTCTTGCCACGGGTTGGCCTTGCACTGCTTCATGCCCAGGCTGATGCGGCGCTTGTCTTCGTCGATTTCCAGAACCATGACTTCGACTTCGTCGCCCAGCGAGACGATCTTGTTCGGCGCAATGTTCTTGTTGGTCCAGTCCATCTCGGAGACGTGCACCAGGCCCTCGATGCCGGGTTCGAGTTCAACGAATGCGCCGTAGTCGGCGATGTTCGTGATCTTGCCGAACAGGCGGGTCGATTGCGGGTAGCGGCGCGAAACGCCCATCCATGGGTCATCGCCCATTTGCTTCAGACCCAGCGAGACACGGTTCTTTTCGGTGTCGAACTTGAGGATCTTGGCGGTGATTTCCTGGCCGGCCTGAACGACTTCGCTCGGGTGGCGAACACGGCGCCATGCCATGTCGGTGATGTGCAGCAGGCCGTCGATGCCGCCGAGGTCGACGAACGCGCCGTATTCGGTGATGTTCTTGACGACACCGCGCACGACTGCGCCTTCCTTCAGGGTTTCCATCAGCTTCTGGCGCTCTTCGCCCATGCTGGCTTCGACCACGGCACGGCGCGACAGCACGACGTTGTTGCGCTTGCGGTCGAGCTTGATGACCTTGAATTCGAGGGTCTTGTTTTCGTAAGGTGTCAGGTCCTTGATCGGACGCGTGTCGATCAGCGAGCCCGGCAGGAACGCGCGGATGCCGTTGACCAGAACGGTCAGGCCGCCCTTGACCTTGCCGCTGGTGGTACCGGTGACGAAGTCGCCGGATTCGAGGGCCTTCTCGAGGGCGAGCCACGAAGCGAGACGCTTGGCGGTGTCGCGTGAGAGGATGGTGTCGCCGTAGCCGTTTTCGACCGAGCCGATGGCCACGGAAACGAAATCGCCGGCCTGGACTTCGAGCTCGCCCTTGTCGTTCTTGAACTCTTCGATCGGCACGTACGCTTCGGACTTCAGTCCGGCGTTCACGACGACGTGGTTGTGTTCGACACGAACGACTTCAGCGGTGATGACTTCACCGGTGCGCATTTCAGAGCGCTTCAGCGATTCTTCGAATAGGTCGGCAAAAGATTCAGACATTGATGGTTCCTTCCGTCGGGCAGGGTTTGCAGGCGCAAAAAGCGAAATTGCGAGCGACTGCGTAGGGTCTGGAGACGGCGGTTGTGGGCTTGTCACCCGGGTCAGGTTGAAAAGCCAGCGGGCGGGTGCGCTGTCGCGCGGCGGGGACCTGCTGGATGGAAAACACCTCTCAGGCGGACCCGAAAGGCTGCGCTTGCTGCCACCAGTTCAGCACCAGAACGACCGATTGTTCGATCGAAAGACTGGAGTTGTCGAGGCGGCGTGCATCCTGTGCCGGCTTGAGCGGTGCGACGTTGCGGGATGAGTCCCGGGCGTCGCGGGCTTCCAAGTCGGCGCGAAGAGCGTCGAGTGTAGTCGAAATCCCCTTTGAAATCAACTGCTTATAGCGCCGTTCGGCCCGGTGGGCAGCACTCGCCGTGAGGTACACCTTGAGCGGCGCGTCGGGGAAGATCACGGTGCCCATGTCGCGGCCGTCGGCCACCAGTCCGGGCAGCTGCCGAAAGCCGATTTGGAGCGCGCTCAAGGCCGTTCTGACGGCCGGCAGGGCCGACACGCGCGAGGCGTCCATGCCCGCGGCTTCGCTCCGGATCGCATCGGTCACGTCTTCGCCGTCGAGCAACACTTTGCCCTCCTGGAAACGCAGGGGCAGGGTCCGGGCCATGTCGGCGATCTGCGCTTCGTGCGCGGGTTCGGCGGTCAGGCCGGCACGCCGCATCGCGAGCCCCGTCACACGGTAGAGCGAGCCCGAATCCAGGTAGTGATACCCAAGGCGGTACGCCACCTCGACGGCCAGCGTGCCCTTGCCTGACGCCGTGGGCCCGTCGATGCAGATGACGGGAACGGCGTCGGCTTCAGCCACCGAAAACAGCGTTTCGAAGTAGTCGGGAAAGGTTTTGGCGACGCACTGCGGTTCGAGGATGCGCACCGGAACGCGGTCCGGATTGAACGCAGCGAGCGAAAGCACATCGCGACGCGGTGGTCGTCGTAGGTCTTGATCGCGGCCGCGCGCCAGGCACCCGCCGCAAGCGGATGCACCCGAATGAAGTCGGGTCCGGACTCGACCGTAGCGCCCAGCTTGCGCAGTTCGTTGGCCATCGCATCGATGCGGTCGGTCTCTTTCACGCGCCAGCTCGCGATGTTGCGCAGCATGCTCGGCCCGTCGGCATAGAGCGCCATCACGGCCAGCGTCATGGCAGCGTCGGGAATGTGGTTCGCGTCGAGGTCGATCGCTTTCAGGGGCCATGCGCCACGGCGCACCGTCAGCCAGTTGGCGCCGCTGCCGATCTGCGCGCCCATTTGCCGGGCGGCCTCGACGAAGCGGATGTCCCCCTGGATCGACTCGGCGCCCACGCCTTCGATCCGGATGCCCTCGTGGCCCGCGACGCCCGTTGCAATGGCACCGAGCGCGATGAAATAGCTGGCAGACGAGGCGTCGGCTTCGACGTGGATGTCGCCGGGCGACCGGTACGCGCCGCCGGCCGGAATCGTGAAGCGTTCCCAGCCCTGGCGCTGTACCGCGATGCCGAAGCGCGCGAGCAGATTCAGCGTGATCTCGATGTACGGTTTGGAGATGAGTTCGCCGACGACGTCGATCACAATGTCACGCCGCGCGGCCAGCGGAAGCGCCAGCAACAGGGCGGTCAGGAACTGGCTCGACACGTCGCCGCGCACCCGGATCGGCGCGTCGAGCGCCAGCGCATCGCGAGCCACCGGATGGATCCGGAGCGGCGGGTAACCGGGGTTGCCAAGATAGTCGATTCGACAGCCGAACTGGGTGAGTGCATCGACCAGATCGCCGATCGGGCGTTCGTGCATGCGGGGCACGCCGCGCAGTTCGAATTCGCCGCCCAGCATGGCCAGCGCCGCAGTCAGCGGCCGCATGGCGGTGCCCGCGTTGCCAAGGAACAGCTCGGCCGACGGCGTGCGCAACTTGCCGCCCAGGCCTTCGATGCGCGTGGTGGTGCCATCGCGCGAGACTCCGCAACCGAGTTGGGCCAACGCGTCTAGCATCACGCGGGTGTCGTCGGAATCCAGAAGGTCGTGGACCTTGGTCGTGCCGCTTGCGAGGGCGGCCAGCAGCAGCACACGGTTGGAAATGCTCTTGGAACCGGGGAGCTTCACGGTGCCGCCCGCAGCGGTCAGTGGTGGAAGGTCGAGAAATGGCGTCGAAAACATCGTCCGTTCAATCGCTGGAAGGTGGAGCGGCAGGCTGCCAGCGGCCGCGCGTGCGGCTCGCGTTGTCGATGGCGCGTTCGAGCGCCTGCCCGTCGCCGGAAGCGATCAACGCCTCGAATTGCAACAACTCTTTGCGGAAGGCCTGCGACTGGCGCAGCACCTGCTCGCGATTGGCCAGCAAGACGTCGCGCCACAGGGTCGGATCGCCTGCGGCGATGCGCGAGAAATCGCGAAAACCCGAGCCGGCCAGAGCGAGAAAGCTGGCGCCCTGCGGCTGGCCTGCGATCGCATTGATGAAAGCGAAAGCCAGCAAATGCGGCAAGTGGCTGACTGCGGCGAAAGCACTGTCGTGCGCCTCGGGCGTCATGGTCAGCACATGGCCGCCGACCGCTGTCCAGATTTGGGTGGCGCGCTGCACGTTGGAGCGCAGAGTGGCCTTGACCGGCGTCAACACGATCTGCCGGCGGGTGAACAGGCCGGCGTCGGCATGCTCGATGCCAGCGACTTCCTTGCCGGCGATCGGGTGTGCCGGCACGAAGCTGGAGAACTGGTCTTGCAGGCCGCGTCGCGCCGCTTCGATCACATCGCCCTTGGTCGAGCCGACATCCATCACCAGCGTGTCCGCGGAGATGCCGTGGCGTATGGCCTTGAACGTGGCTTCGGACGCGGCGACCGGCACGGCGATCAAGACCAGGTCGGCACCCGATACGGCCAACAGGGCCGAAGGTGCCGCCACGTCGATGACGCCGAGTTGGCGCGCGCGTTCGGTGGTGGAGGGCGACTTGCTGTAGCCGACCACCCGCTTCACCAGCTTCGCGCGCTTGAGCGCCAGTGCGAAAGACCCACCCATCAGGCCGCAGCCGATCAGACCGAGTTGCTCGAACATGGATGCGACTCAGGCCTTAACCGGGTAGGCGCCCAGCACCTTGTAGAACGCGCACAGGCTGCGCAATTCCGCCAGCGCGGCCGCGACGTTGGGTTGCGAAGGATGACCGTCGAGGTCGATGTAGAAGTAGTACTCCCACTGGCCGGTGCGCGCCGGGCGCGATTCGAAACGCGTCATCGACACGCCATGGTTCTTCAAGGGCACCAGCAGATCGTGCAGCGCGCCGGGCTGGTTCGGCACCGAGACGACGAGGCTGGTGCAATCGCGCTCCGACGCCGGCGGCATGGCCAGCGTTTGCGGCAGGCAGATGATCGCGAAGCGGGTGCGGTTGTAGGCGTCGTCCTGAATGGCATGGGCCACGATGTGCAGACCGAAGCGGGTGGCCGCGCGCTCACTGGCGAGGCCCGCCCACGCCGGATTCGAAGCGGCGAGCCGGGCGCCTTCGGCATTGCTCGACACCGCACGGCGTTCGGCCAGCGGCAGGTGCTTGGCGAGCCAGTTCTGGCATTGCGCCAGCGCTTGCGGATGCGCCAGCACCACTTCGATGCCCTCCAGCGAATGGGTGGATCGCAGCAGGTTGTGACGCACCAACAAGGCGACTTCGCCCACCACGTGGGTGGGCGAGTGGAGGAACATGTCGAGCGAGCGCGTGACCACGCCTTCGTTGGAATTCTCGACGCCGACCACGCCGTATTGCGCGCTGCCGCTGGCCGTCGCGTGGAACACTTCGTCGAAACTGGCGCAATAGACCAGGTCTGCAGCACCGCCGAAATATTCGACCGCCGCCTGTTCGCAGAATGTGCCTTCCGGTCCGAGCACCGCGACGCGTTGCGGCGATTCGAGCGCCAAGCAGGCCGACATGATTTCGCGCCAGATGGCCGCGACATGCAGGTCCTTCAACGGCCCGCCGTTGCTCTTTTGCATCTTCTCAATGACCTGGGCCACGCGGTCCGGGCGGAAGAAGGGCGTGCCATCGCGCTTCTTGACTTCGCCGACCTGCTCGGCGACGCGCGCGCGCTGGTTCAGCAATTCGAGCAGGCGCTGATCAAGCGAATCGATCTGGATGCGCAGGCCCGAAAGATTGTCGGAATTCGGAGCGGAGGGTGTGTCTGGGGCGGAGGCTGTCATCGGTCGGGTGCGCCGCCCTGAAAACTAGGCGTGCGAGCGCTCGAATTCTCGCATGTAGGCCACCAGCGCCTGCACTCCCGCGAGCGGCATTGCGTTGTAGAGGCTGGCGCGCATCCCGCCGACCGATTTATGCCCTTTGAGCTGGAGCAGCCCGGTTTCCCGTGCGCCTGCCAGAAAGGCGTCGTTGTGGGCTTCGTCGCGCAGGAAAAACGGAATGTTCATGCGCGAGCGGCAGGCCGGATCGACCGTGTTGTTGTAGAACGCCGAGCTGTCGATGACGTCGTACAGGAGCTTCGCCTTGGCGATGTTGCGCCGTTCCATGGCGGCGATGCCGGTGGCGTCGCCCTCGCGTTGTTGCAGCAGCCACTGGAATGTGAGGCCGGCGACGTAAATGCCCCAGGTCGGCGGGGTGTTGTACATCGACTGGTTGTCGGCCACCGTCTTGTAGTTGAACGCGCTGGGGCAGATCTCCAGCGCGCGGCCCAGCAGGTCATCGCGCACGACCACGATCGTCAGGCCAGCGGGCCCCAGGTTCTTCTGCGCGCCACCGAAGGCCAGGCCGACGCGGCGCCAGTCGATGCTGCGCGACGCGACATGCGACGAAAAATCGATCACCAGCGGCGCGTCACAACCCAGTGCCCGAAGGTCGGGCAACGCCTGGAATTCCACGCCGTTGATGGTTTCGTTGGTGCACACATGCACATACGACGCGTCGCGGTCGAGCTGCCAGGAGGCAGGGTCGGGCAGACGCGTGTGCTGGTCGGCCGCGTTGCTGGCGGCAACACGTGTGGCGCAATAACGCTGCGCTTCTTTCTGCGATTTCGCGCTCCAGCTGCCAGTGATCACGAAATCGGCTTTCGTGCCGCGCGACAGGTTGAGCGGGACGATCGCGTTTTCGCCGAGTCCGCCACCCTGCATGAACAGGATGTGAAAATGCGCCGGAATCGCCAGCAGCGTCCGGAAGTCGGCCGCCGCCTGCATGGCGATCGCACCGAATTCCTTGCCGCGATGGCTCATTTCCATCACGCCCATGCCGCTGCCATGCCAGTCCAGCATTTCTTCGGCCGCGCGCCGAAGCACCGCCTCCGGCATCGCGGCCGGTCCTGCGGAAAAGTTGTAAGGGCGCGGGCCGGCTGTGGCGGTCACTTCTTGGCAGGAGCCTTGGCAGGCGCAGCAGCGGGTGCGCGCGCGGGCGCAGGGCCGGTCGGTGCGCCCAGAGCCTTCGCGACGCTTTCGTCCAGCGCCTTCATCTTCGGCTCGATGCTGGCGCGCGTTTCGGTCACGAGCTTTTCCGTCAAGGCGGTCTGCATCTTTGGATTCAGGTCCTGGTACTTCTTGCTCAGCGGCGAGCTGATCCAGGCCACCAATTGACGCAGTTCGTCGTCGGTGAAACTCTGTTCAAGCAGAGGGCCGAGCGCGCCGGGCGCGAGTTGCACAGCCTTGTCGCGAACGATCGGGTAGGACTCGTCGAAATACTTCTTGAGTTCCGCGTCGGCTGCCTTGGCGGCGGCTTCGCGCTTCTCGGGCGCAACCTGCGTTTGCAGGTAGGCCGAGCCGGCTTGTGCGATCGGTGCGCTTGACTGTTCGACCAGTCCGCGTGCGAGCGACTCGATGCCGGGGCGCTGCAGATCGACGAATTGCTTGACCAGTGCGGCCTTGTCTTGCGCCATGGCCATCGAGCCGGTGGCGAGGGCTGCAGTCAAAAGCGCGAATTTGAATTTATTCATTGGGATTCTCCGTTGAAGATGTTGAAGTGTCGTCGGCGTCGGGCTCAGTCTCGCCAATGGCATCGTTTTCTACGATGCGCTGCAAGCCGCTGAGTTTGGCGCCTTCATCGAGGCCGATCAGCGTGACGCCTTGCGTCGCGCGACCGAGCTCGCGAATTTCGGCAACACGGGTGCGCACGAGCACGCCCTTGTCGGTGATGAGCATGATTTCGTCGTCCGCATGGACCAGAGTCGCGGCAACGACCTTGCCGTTGCGCTCACTCTGTTGAATCGCGATCATGCCTTTGGTTCCGCGGCCATGACGCGTGTATTCGGTAATGCTTGTGCGCTTTCCGTAACCATTTTCGGTGGCGGTCAGCACACTTTGCTGTTCGTCCTCGGCAACGAGCATCGCGATCACGCTCTGGCCGACATCCAGCGACATGCCACGCACACCCCGTGCATTGCGACCGAGCGGCCTGACGTCGTCTTCGTAGAAGCGCACTGCCTTGCCGCCATCGCTGAACAGCATGACGTCGTGCTTGCCATCTGTCAGGGCAGCTCCGATCAGGAAGTCGCCGTCATCGAGGTTCACCGCGATGATCCCGCCCTTGCGCGGATTGTTGAATTCGTCCAGTGCTGTTTTCTTGACAGTGCCCATCGACGTCGCCATGAACACGAACTGGTCGGCCGGGAAGGTGCGCTTCTCGCCCGTCAACGCCAAGACGACGTTGATCTTTTCGCCTTCTTGCAGCGGGAACATGTTGACGATCGGCCGGCCGCGCGAGCCGCGCGAGCCTGCCGGTACTTCCCAGACCTTCAGCCAATACAGCCGGCCGCGGTTGGAGAAACAGAGGATGTAGTCGTGCGTGTTGGCAATGAAGAGCTGATCGATCCAGTCGTCTTCTTTCGTCGCCGTCGCCTGCTTGCCGCGCCCGCCGCGCTTCTGGGCGCGATATTCGCCGAGCGGCTGACTCTTGATGTAGCCGCTGTGCGAGAGCGTGACCACCATGTCAGTCGGGGTGATCAGGTCTTCGGTCGACAGGTCGTAGGCACTGTGCTCGACCTGGCTGCGACGGGCGCCGAGCTTGGTCTGGCCGAATTCCTGTTTGATGGTGCCGAGTTCGTCGCCGATGATGGTCGACACGCGCTCCGGCTTGGCCAAGATGTCGAGCAAGTCGTCGATCTCGGCCATCACTTCCTTGTACTCCGCAACGATCTTGTCCTGCTCCAGCCCGGTCAGGCGTTGCAAGCGCATCTGCAAAATTTCCTGCGCTTGTGTTTCGGAGAGCCGGTAGAGGCCATCCGATCCCATGCCGAATTCCAGCTCCAACCCGTCTGGCCGGTAGTCGTCCGCATTGATGACGCCGCCGTCGGCGCGTGTGCGCGTGAGCATTTCCCGCACGAGCTTGCTATCCCACGGCCGCGCCATGAGTTCGGTCTTGGCGACAGGTGGCGTCGGGGCGTTGCGGATGATGGCGATGAATTCATCGATGTTGGCCAGTGCGACGGCCAGACCTTCCAGCACGTGACCGCGCTCGCGCGCTTTTCGCAAAGTGAAGACCGTACGACGCGTCACCACTTCGCGGCGATGCTGCAGGAAGACCTCGATGAGGTCCTTCAAATTGCAGAGCTTCGGCTGGCCGTTGATCAGCGCCACCATATTGATGCCGAAGGTGTCCTGCAACTGCGTCTGCTTGTACAGGTTGTTCAGCACCACCTCGGGCACTTCGCCACGCTTCAACTCGATCACGAGTCGCATGCCTGATTTATCGGATTCGTCCTGGATGTGGCTGATGCCTTCGATCTTCTTCTCGTGCACCAGCTCGGCCATGCGCTCCTGAAGCGTCTTCTTGTTGACCTGATAGGGCAACTCGTCGACGATGATGGCCTGACGTTGGCCGCGATCGATGTCCTCGAAGTGGCATCTTGCGCGCATCACCACCTTGCCGCGCCCGGTGCGGTAGCCGTCCTTGATGCCGTTGATGCCGTAGATGATCCCGGCGGTCGGGAAGTCCGGTGCGGGGATGATTTCCATCAACTCATCGATGTCCGCCATCGGATTGCGCAGCAAATGCAGGCAGGCGTCGACCACCTCGTTCAGGTTGTGCGGCGGAATATTGGTTGCCATCCCGACGGCAATACCGCCGGCCCCGTTGACCAGCAGATTTGGCAATTTGCTTGGCAAGACCATTGGCTCTCTTTCGGAGCCGTCGTAATTGTCCTGAAAATCAATCGTTTCCTTGTCGATATCGCCCAGCATTTCGTGCGCGATCTTGGACAGGCGGATTTCCGTATAGCGCATGGCCGCAGCCTGGTCGCCGTCCACCGAACCGAAATTGCCCTGGCCATCGACCAGCATGTGCCGCATCGAGAAGTTCTGGGCCAGTCGCACAATCGTGTCGTAGACCGACTGATCGCCATGCGGGTGGTACTTACCGATCACGTCGCCCACGATACGAGCCGACTTCTTGTAGGGACGGTTCCAGTCGTTGTTCAGTTCGTGCATCGCAAAGAGCACGCGGCGATGCACCGGTTTGAGGCCGTCCCTTGCATCGGGGAGTGCGCGCCCGACGATCACGCTCATCGCGTAGTCAAGGTAGCTGCGACGCATTTCCTCTTCGAGACTGATGGGCAGGGTTTCTTTAGCGAACGAGGTCATGAATGGCACGCAGACAGCAAGGAGGCGAAATTTTACGCTGCGAGCGGTGTCGCACCGCCGCAACACAAGGCCGCTATTCCGCCTCAGTCCTACGATTCCGGGGCGCCCCGCGTCCTGTTTGCCAAAGACCCTATGGCACAATCGCCTCAACGTTTTGGGTGGTGGTCACTTAAAGCGTCCTTGATTCGCAGCGCGGCTGCGGCTTTTTCCCCAAGAGGAGAACCATGAAGAAACTGAACAAAGTTGCGGTGATGTTTGCAGTCGCTGCGCTCGCCACGGCCGCCGGCGCGCAGACCCGTGTCACCGCAGCAAACGATGGCCCCGTCATCGACAACTGGCAAAACGGCACCAGCGAGCTGGTCTGGAAGAATGGCACGAACGAACTGTGCTGGCGCGATGCCAACTGGACGCCCGCAACGGCTGCCAAGGGTTGCGATGGCGCCCTCGTTCCCGCTGCAGCGCCTGTCGCTGGTGTGACGCCAGTTGCGCCGGGCGCACCTGCCGTGCCGCCAGCAGTGGCAGCCTCGAAGGTGACCTTCGCTGCCGACGCGTTCTTCGACTTCGACAAGTCGGTCCTGAAGCCTGAAGGTCGCGCCAAGCTGACCGACCTGGTCTCCAAGATCCGTGGCGTCAATCTCGAAGTGATCATCGCTGTGGGCCATACCGACTCGATCGGTACTGTGCCTTACAACCAGCGTTTGTCGGTGCGTCGCGCCGAAGCCGTCAAGGCCTTCCTGGTCTCGAAGGGCATCGAACGCAACCGCGTTTACACCGAAGGCAAGGGCGAAGCGCAACCTG
This sequence comes from Variovorax sp. PAMC 28711, assembly GCF_001577265.1. Taxonomy (NCBI): domain Bacteria; kingdom Pseudomonadati; phylum Pseudomonadota; class Betaproteobacteria; order Burkholderiales; family Comamonadaceae; genus Variovorax; species Variovorax sp. PAMC 28711. The sequence continues at coordinate 3,313,994 of NZ_CP014517.1, forward strand.
TTGCGGACAACCGCACCAAGGAAGGCCGCGCCAAGAACCGCCGCGTTGAAATCGAAGTGGTCGGTACCCGCGCCAACTGATTCGAAAGAATCTGAAAATGAACCCCGCCTCGGCGGGGTTTTTTTATGTCCGATTAATTTCTACATAATCGTAGGCATGACTGAAATTTTGAACGCAGATCCAGCGGAATTGGCTAAATTCTCGGAACTGGCACACAGATGGTGGGACCTTGAAAGCGAATTCCGCCCCCTCCACGAGATCAATCCGCTGCGGCTTGAATGGATAGACGGCATTGCACCGCTGACGGGTCTGCGTGTGCTCGATGTGGGCTGCGGCGGCGGGATTCTGACGGACTCGATGGCGCGTAAAGGGGCCGATGTCTTGGGCATCGACCTGGCAGGAAGAGCGCTCAAGGTGGCGCAGTTGCATGCTTTGGAAGCCCGGACGCATGGCGTTGCCTACCGCGAAGTCAGCGTCGAGTCACTGGCCGCGGAGCAGCCTGGTACTTTCGACGTCGTGACTTGCATGGAGATGCTCGAGCATGTCCCGCAGCCAGCATCGGTCGTGAAGGCCTGCGCGGACCTTGCGAAACCCGGGGGCTGGATCTTTTTCTCGACCATTCACCGAAACGCCAAGGCTTTCCTGTTTGCCATTCTGGGCGCCGAGTACGTCCTGGGACTGCTGCCGCGCGGCACGCACGAGTACCAGAAGATGATTCGCCCGAGCGAGCTCGCTGCGCACTGTCGCGCAGCCGGCCTCGACCTGCGCCAGACGCGCGGCATGGAATACAGCCCGCTGACCCGGCGCTACTGGTTGAGCGGCGACACCAGCGTCAACTACATGTTCGCCACCCGCAAGCCCGAGCGCGTGTGATGGGCCGCACGAAGGAAATTCGAGCCGTTTTGTTCGATCTGGATGGAACGTTGGTGGACAGTGCACCCGAGCTCGGCGCGGCAGCCGACAAGATGCGCACCGATCGGGGTTTGCCGTCCCTGCCGCAAGATCTGTACCGACCGATGGCAGGGGCCGGTGCACGCGGCATGCTGGGCGTCGCGTTCGGCGTCGTGCCGGACGCGCCGGAATTCGTCGCGCTTCGGGACGAATTTTTCGTCAATTACGAAAACCGGATGTTGCTCAACACGCACGCCTTCGATGGCGTGGCCGAGCTGATCCACGCACTGGACGAAAAAGGGTTGCCCTGGGGTGTGGTGACGAACAAATCGATGCGTTTCACGGATCCGCTCACCCAAGCACTGCCGCTGTTCGCCACGGCGCGAGCGGTTGTCAGTGGCGACACCACGCCGTTCGCGAAGCCGCACCCCGAGCCGTTGTACGAAGCCGCCCGCCGGCTTTGCGTGTCGCCGACCGATTGCGTCTATGTCGGCGACGACGAGCGAGATATCATCGCCGGCCGCGCTGCGGGCATGTACACAGTGGCCGCGACCTATGGGTACCTGGGCGCGCAGGCCGATGCGGCACGCTGGCAAGCCGACGCATCGATCTCATCGCCACTCGAACTCTTGCAATGGCTGAATGAGGCCTAAAATACGAGGCTTGGGGCTGCACTGGTTTCGACGTGGGTTGGAATCGTAGCGGGGCATGTCGAGCTGAATGCGCTCGTAAAACAGATTCAAACAAACTAACTGCAAACGACGAACGTTTCGCACTCGCCGCTTAATTGCCGGTGAGCTTTGCAACAGCAGGCCGATGGGCTGGGCAAGGGGGTGACAGAGCAATCTGAAACCTCCGGCTGCAAAGATAATTACATGGGCTGGCTCCGATCCGGGTACCTTGGGTCGGGGCGAGAAAATAGGGTGCTGGCGTCCGGTTTAGCGTGTGACTGCGCGACTCCGGGTGCGAGACTCAAATCAGATCACTAAACATGTAGAACTGCGCGAAGAAGGCTTGCGGACGGGGGTTCAAATCCCCCCAGCTCCACCATCTCCCGGAAGGGCCAACCACATCGGTTGGCCCTTTTTTTGGGTTTTGCCGCGGCTATAGTCGGCGCTCGACGCCTCGCTCGATCACCCCCAGGACCGCCCATGTCGGAAGCTCTGACTGCCACGCTCACCAGTTACTACGACCAGGTGCCTTACGACTCGCACCCGTTCCCGCAGACAGCGGTCGAGCACCTTGAAGCCTTGTCGTTCCTGTTCGGACTCGATGCACGGCGCCCGGCGTCGCGCGCGTGCTCGAGCTGGGCTGTGCTGCGGGTGGCAACTTGATTCCGTTTGCGTCGCGCTATCCGAATCCACTGCGCTCGGCGTTGATCTTTCGACCGTGCAAGTCGCACAAGGAGTGGAAGCAATCGGCCATGCGGGGCTGAAGAACGTCGAACTGCGTGCGTTCAACATCGCCGAGATCGATGCGTCGTTCGGCCAGTTCGACTACATCGTCTGTCATGGTGTTTACAGCTGGGTGCCAGCCGATGTGCAGGAGGCCATCCTGCGGGTGTGCTCCGAGAACCTCGCGCCGAACGGCGTGGCCTACATCAGCTACAACGTGTACCCGGGCTGGAAGGCGCGCGAAATCGTTCGCGACGCCATGATTCTGCGCGGCGCGCCGCGGGACGAGCCCGAAGAGAAGCTGTCGTATGCGCGAGGCATGCTGGAGTTTTTGGAGCAGTCGGCCCGGCCCGACAGTGTGCTCAAGAAGACGCTCGAGGAAACCATGCCGATCGTGCGCAGCTCGAGCAACTATTACCTGCTGCACGAGTTCCTAGAGCCGTGCAACGCGCCGTGCTACTTCAAGGAGTTTGTCGCGCGTTCCAACGCGCATGGGCTGACTTATCTGGCCGATGCCGAACCGTCCACGATGTTCGTGCAGAACTATGGCGAAAAGGTGCGGGAGCCGCTGCTGCGAGAGTGCGGGGGCAGCCAGATTCTGATGGAGCAGTATCTCGACTTCCTGGTCAACCGCACCTTCCGGCAGACACTGTTGGTGAAGCAGGCGCGCGGCGCGGACATCCGCTACCGGCTCGATCCCGAACGCATCCGGACGATGGAGTACGCGGGCGTTTTCAGCGCCGAGGACGGCAGCGCCTTGACGCTCGACACCCGAGAACAACCGGCGAATGCTTTGCGCAATCTCAAGGTGACCTTGCGTCTGCCCGTGCACAAGGCCGTGGCGCAAGTGCTCGACGAGCACTATCCCGCGACGGTGAATTCCGGGACCCTGATCGCCGCCGTGGCCGCGCGCATCGGCGAAACCGGGGCCGCAGTCGATCCGTTCGTGATGGGCATGCTCGAGGAGCTGTTGATCATCGGTGCGGTGCGAATCCGACGCACCGCTGTGCAGGCGGCAAGCAACGTGTCGGCGCATCCGCGAGCCCTGCCGGCGATTCGCCGTGCGCCGGGTCTGGCACTGGAAGCCGGTGCATCGGCAGGCGCCTGCAATCAATGGCACGAACCGGTGGGTTTGTCGATGCTGGAGCGCTGCATCTTGCCGTTGCTCGACGGCCAGCATTCGCATGAAGCTTTGGCAGAACACCTCGCAGACGAGGCGCGCGCCGAGCGCCTGCGGTTTATCAAGGACGACAAGACGATCACGGAGCCTGCAGCGCTGCTCGAGTTCACCCGCCAGCAGGTCGCGCTCGCGCTCAACGACCTGCGCCGCAAAGCGCTGCTGACCGACTGAGGTCAGCCGACGCCCGATCTTAAGGAGACCCAAATCATGAATCGCCTTCACCTGACTACCTACTTTCGGAACGCGAGCCTCGCCGCCGTTGCGCTCGCGTTCGTGCCGCTGCTGCATGCAGCGTCGCAGGCGCCGGTGGCTGCGCAAAACGGCATGGTCGTGTCGGCACAGCACCTGGCCACGCAGGTCGGCGTCGACGTGCTCAAGCGTGGCGGCAACGCGATCGACTCGGCGGTCGCGGTGGGCTATGCGCTGGCCGTGGTGTATCCCGCCGCGGGCAACCTCGGCGGCGGTGGTTTCATGACGGTGCAGCTGGGCGACGGCCGCAAGACCTTTCTCGACTTCCGCGAGAAGGCGCCGCTCGCGGCCACGGCCAATATGTACCTCGACAAGGACGGCAACGTCGTCAAGGGTTTGAGCACCAATGGTCATCTGGCCGTCGGCGTTCCGGGCACCGTGTCGGGCTTGGAGCTCGCGCGCGAGAAGTACGGCACGATGCAGCGCGCCGCGCTGATCGCGCCGTCGATTGCGCTGGCCGAAAAGGGTTTCGCGCTCGACCAGGGCGACATCGACATGTTTGCCACCGCCACCAACGACTTCAGGAAGGACCCGGCTTCCGCAGCCATATTCCTCAACAAGGGTGAGCCGTTCGCGGTCGGTCAGACGATCGTCCAGAAAGACCTGGCAAAGACGCTCAGGGCCATCAGCAGCAAGGGCACCGACGGTTTCTACAAGGGCGCGGTTGGCGCGGCGATCGTGGCGTCCAGCCAGGCCGGCAAGGGCATCATCACGCAGGCCGATCTCGACCAGTACAAGACACGCGAGCTCGCGCCGGTCGAATGCGACTACCGCGGCTATCGCGTGATTTCCGCGCCGCCGCCGAGTTCAGGCGGCGTGGTCATCTGCGAGATGCTCAACATCCTCGAGGGCTATCCGCTGAAGGATCTGGGGTTCCGTTCTGCGCAGGCGGTGCACTACCAGATCGAGGCCATGCGCCACGCTTACATGGATCGCAACAGCTACCTCGGCGATCCCGACTTCGTGAAGAACCCGCTCGAGCGACTCCTGGACAAGGGCTACGCCGAAAAGATCCGTGCGGTCATCGATCCGAAGAAGGCCGGCGTCTCCAAAGACATCAAGCCCGGTGTGTCGCCCCACGAAGGCAGCAACACCACGCACTACTCGATCACCGACCAGTGGGGCAATGCCGTCTCGGTGACCTACACCTTGAACGACTGGTTCGGCGCCAAAGTCACGGCTGACAAGACGGGCGTGCTGCTGAACAACGAGATGGACGACTTCACCTCCAAGATCGGTGTGCCCAACATGTACGGCCTGGTGCAGGGCGAGGCCAACGCCATCGCCCCCGGCAAACGGCCTTTGAGCTCGATGAGCCCGACGATCGTGAGCAAGGACGGCAAGCCCGTCATGGTGCTCGGCACGCCCGGCGGCAGCCGCATCATCACCGCGGTGCTGCACACCATCCTGAACACGATCGACTACGGCATGAACGTGCAGGAAGCGGTCGACGCGCCGCGCTTCCACCAGCAGTGGCTGCCCGATGTGACCAACGTCGAAACCTTCGCGCTGTCGCCCGACACCCGCAAGATCCTCGTTGACATGGGGCATAACCTCGGCGTGCCGCAACCGGCCAATCACATGGCCGCGATCGTCGTGGGTGCGCCATCGCTGGGCGGCAAGCCGGTCGGCAGCAACCGCTTCTACGGCGCCAACGATCCGCGGCGCAATTCGGGCCTTGCGCTAGGTTATTGAACCCGTGCAGCTCCAGGAAATTCTCTACACCCAGGGCTTCGGCACACGGCGCGTTTGCGCCGGTCTGATCCAGCAGGGCTACGTGGCCATCGAGGGCGCCGTCGTGGCGGAGCCGGCGATCGACCTGAAAGCGGAAGGCCTCCGGTACACGGTGCAAGGCACCGCGTGGGAGTACCACGAGAAGGCCTATCTCATGCTGCACAAGCCCGCAGGTACGGAGTGCTCCCAGAAGCCTTCGACCTACCCGAGCATCTATACGCTGCTGCCATCGCCGTTGCGCTTGCGCCCCAACAAGGGCGCGGTGCAGGGCGTCCAGGCCATCGGGCGGCTCGACCAGGACACCACCGGCCTGCTGCTCATGACGGACGACGGCCAGTTCATCCATCGCATGGGCTCGCCCAAGCACCACGTGCCGAAGGTGTACGAGGTCGTCACCAAGCACCCGGTCGACGAAGCGCAGATTGGCAAATTGCTGGCTGGCGTGGTGCTCGACGACGACCGAAGCCGGTGCGTGCAGCGGCGTGCGAACAAACCGGTGAGCTGACGCTGCGCCTGACGCTCACCGAAGGCAAGTACCACCAGGTCAAGCGCATGCTGGCGGCGGTCGGCAACCGCGTCGAAGGACTGCACCGGTCCCGCATCGGCTCGCTCGAACTTGGCGACTCGCTGGCGCCCGGCAAGTGGCGCTGGCTCACAACAGACGAGGTCGAAGCGTTGAGAACTGCACGTTGAGGTCAGCCGATCGCAAGGCTCGGACGTTTAAAGTCGACGATCACCTCACGGACCATTCCCTTGCGATCTCATGTTTTCCCGACCGGCCGCCTTGCGGCCTTTCTGTTTGTCTGCGCGGCCCTGCTGTCGCCTCTGGCCCATGCCGCTGACGCGCCGCCCTTGTTCGTGCTCAATTCGCTGGACGCCAACGTCAGTGTCATCAATCCGTCGGACTGGACTGAAAAGGTCCGCATCCCGACCGGCAAGGAACCGCATCACATCTACATGACGCCCGACGAAAAGTCGGTCATCGTGGCCAACTCGGCAGGCGATTCGCTGACGTTTTTGAACCCGAAGACGGCCGAGGTACAGCGTGTTGTCTACGGGATCATCGACCCCTACCAGCTGCAGTTTTCGCGCGACATGAAGTGGTTCGTGACCGCCGGCAATCGGCTGAACCACGTGGACGTGTACCGCTGGGACGGCAAGGACCTGACACTCGCCAAACGCATCGCGACCGGCAAGACGCCGAGCCACATCTGGATCGACGGCACGAGCACGATCGCCTACGTGACGATGCAGGACAGCGACGAACTGATCGCTGTCGACCTGCCGACGCAGACCATCAAATGGCGCACGCCGACCGGTGCGATGCCCGCCGATATTTTCGGTATTCACGGCGGCAAGACGTTGCTTGTCGGCCTGACCGGCAGCGACGGCGTCCAGGTGTTCGACGTGGCCGGCCCCCAGCCCAAACTGGTTGGCAAGATTCCCACTGGCAAGGGCGCGCACGCGTTTCGCGCGGCGGGCGACGGCAAGAGCGTGTTCATCAGCAACCGCGTGGCCAACACGATCAGCCGCATCGATTTCGCCACGCTCAAGGTGACCGACGAATACCCGGTGCCGGGCGGCCCGGACTGCATGGATGTGTCGGCCGATGGCAAGACGCTGTATGTCACATCGCGCTGGGCCAAGAAGCTCAGCGTCGTCGATCTGGCCACGCGCAAGGTGGTTCGCACCGTGAACGTGGGCCGCTCGCCGCATGGCGTCTGGACGCTCGCCCATGCGTCTCGCTGAGGGTCGGTTCGTCGGTGCCTTGCTGGCGGCATGCGTTGTCGCCACGGGCGCGTCCGCGCAGACCACCTGTGAAAAACCGGTCTACCTGACCTTCGACACCGGCCACATGGGCATCGCTCCGCTGGTGGCCGACGTGCTCAAGCGGCAGAACGTGCGCGTCACCTTTTTCGCCGCGGCCGAACGCACGCAGACCGACGGCGACAGTCTGGACAACCACTGGGCTGCCTGGTGGAAGGCGAGGGCGGCGGAGGGCAACGAGTTCGGCTCGCACACGTACGATCACGTCTACTGGCGCGGGATGACAAGAGCGTGGTGCCGCGTTTCCGCGTGCGCCCTTCTGCCGGCGCCTTTGCGAACCGCGAGTTCACCTGGTCGGCGGCCGAGTACTGCGAAAACATCGCCAAGTCCTCGGAGCGGCTCGCGCTCATTACCGGCAAGAAACCGCTGCCGTTGTTCCGCGCGCCCGGCGGCAAGACCTCGCCGAAGCTGCTCGCCGCCGCCAAGGCTTGTGGCTACGAACACGTGGGCTGGGCGCCCGCAGGCTTCCTTGGCGACGAGCTCCCCAGCGAGAAGTTCAGCAACGACAAGCTGCTCACCCAGGCGCTCGACACCATCCGCCCCGGCGACATCCTGCTGGCACACCTCGGTATCTGGTCGCGCAAGGATCCGTGGGCCCCGGCCGACCTGGAACCGCTGATCGTCGGGTTGAAGGCGAAGGGTTTCTGTTTCGAGACGCTGCGCCAGCATCCGGCTTATCGCAGCTGGATCACGGCACACCCCTGACGGACTGATGCGATGGTCGACTGGCTGACAGATCATTTTTCCGCCACGCAGGGCTGGTTTTTCGAGACTGTCGTGCAACCCGTCGTCTATGCGATCGGGCTGGGCGGATGGACCGAAGATGCATTCGACGCGACCGGCTGGCTGCTGGTTGGGCTGATCCAGATCGTGGTGCTCGTCGCCCTCATCGGTCCGCTGCAACGATGGCGGCCCGTGGAGTCGGTGACCGACCGGCCCGCCATCCGCATCGACATCTTGTATACGCTGATTCACCGGCTCGGCCTGTTCCGACTGGCGATGTTCTTCCTGCTGCAGCCGTTGTTCGACGATGCGCTCGGCAGCCTGCGCGCGGCGGGTTGGGGTACGTTGCATCTGGACGAACTCTGGCCGGGCGTGACGGACACGCCGTGGCTGGCGTTCGCCATCTACCTCGTCGTGCTCGACTTCGTCGAATACCTCATCCACCGAGGCCAACATGGCTTCAACTGGTGGTGGGGGCTGCATTCGCTGCACCACTCGCAGCGCCAGATGACGATGTGGAGCGACAACCGCAACCATCTGCTGGACGATGTGATCCACGACACGATCATCGTGATCGTCGCGCAGCTCATCGGCGTGGCGCCGGGGCAGTTCATCGCGGTGGTGGCATTGACCCAGCTCAGCGAGAGCTTGCAGCACGCGAACCTTCGCCTGTCGTTCGGCGCCATCGGCGAGCGGCTCTGGATCAGTCCGCGCTTCCATCGGCTGCACCACAGCATCGGGATCGGCCATGAATCCGGCGGTCCGAAAACATTGGGCGGCCACAATTTCGGCGTGTTGTTGCCGTGGTGGGACATGCTGTTTCGCACCGGCAATTTCGAGAATCGGTACGACGCGACCGGCATCCGTGACCAGATCGATCCCGCCACCGGCGCCCCGCAGCGCGACTACGGCAGAGGTTTCTGGGCCCAGCAGTGGCTCGGGCTGAAGCGAATGGTCGGGCGCGGCTGACCGGCCTTCCATCCGGCGGCGTTATCCTCGCACCCGATGCGCCTCTTGCTTGATTCCTTCTGGCGCGCGGTGGCCTACTGCCTGCGCCCCCGCGTGATCCTCCTGTCCCTGCTGCCGCTCGGCCTCATGGCCCTGCTGGCGGCGGCTTTCGGCTATTTCTACTGGACGCCTGCCGTTGCCTGGACGCGCGAGGCGCTCGACGCCTGGCCGATGCTGTCCAGCGTGTGGGGCTGGATCGGTGGATTGTTTTCGGCCGACCCGCGGACCTTCCTCGCGCCGCTGGCCGTGGTGTTGGCCGCGACGCCTGTGCTCGTGGTGCTGTCGCTTCTCGTGGTGGCGGCGTTCATGGCGCCAGCGCTGACCCGGCTGGTGGGCGAGCGGCGCTTTCCGTTGCTCGCGCAGAAGAAGGGCGCGTCCTTTCTCGGCAGCGTCGCCCGCTCGCTCGGCGTCACGCTGCTGGCGCTCGTGGCTCTGCTGATATCCATGCCGCTCTGGTTGATTCCGCCGCTGGTGCTCATCCTGCCGCCCTTGATCTGGGGTTGGCTGACCTACCGCGTCATGAGCTTCGACGCGCTTGCCGAATACGCCAGTGCCGAAGAACGCGCTGCGCTGCTGCGGGCGCACCGCCTGCCGCTGCTCGGCATCGGCGTGCTGTGCGGATACCTCGGCGCGGCGCCGAGCATCGTGTGGGCCTCTGGCGTCCTGTTCGCTGCCGCCTTCTTCGTTCTGGTGCCGATCGCGATCTGGATCTACACCCTGGTGTTCGCGTTTTCCGCACTCTGGTTCGCGCATTACTGTCTCGACGCACTGAGCCAGCTGCGCGCGCAACGCGCCGCGGCTGTCGGTGCGACGGATCCTGTGGCCATCCTGCCTGCCCCCGAAGCCGATCGTGCGATCGCTTCCCAACGGAGTTCACCATGACGCGTGCGATCGGCCTCATCGTCGTCGGCGACGAAATTCTTTCTGGCAAGCGTGCCGACAAGCACATGCCCAAGGTCATCGAACTGCTCGCGGCCCGCGGCCTGCAGCTCGCGTGGTCGGAGTACGTCGGCGACGAACCGGTGCGCATCACGGCGGCGCTCGCTCGCGCGTTCGCGTCGGGCGACATCGTCTTTTCCACCGGCGGCATCGGCGCCACCCCCGACGACCACACACGGCAATGCGCCGCCGCCGCACTCGGCGTGCCGCTGGCCCTGCATCCGGAAGCCGAGGTGTTGATCCGCGAGCGCATCAAGGACACTGCGGCAGAGCAGGGCATCGCCTACGAACCCGACCGCCCGGACAACGTGCATCGCCTGAACATGGGCGTGTTCCCGCGCGGCGCGACGATCATCGCCAATCCGTACAACAAGATTCCCGGTTTCAGTGTGGCCGACGTCCATTTCGTGCCCGGCTTCCCGGTGATGGCGTGGCCGATGATCGAATCGGTGCTCGACACCCGCTACACCGCTCTGTTCGCGCGCGGGCAGGCGGCCGAAAAGTCCGTGATCGTGTTCGGTGCCATGGAGGCGACGCTCACGCCGCTGATGCAGGCCATCGAGGACGCGCACCCCGGCGTCAAGGTGTTCAGCCTGCCGAGCGTGGACCACCCGGCGTACAGTCGGCACATCGAACTGGGCGTCAAGGGCGATCCGAAGCACCTTCAGGCCGCCTACGATCAGCTTCTGACAGGCTTGCGCACCTTTGATGCGCGTCTTGGCCCTGAAATGGTGCGTTAATCGCGAACGCACCAATACCGTTACAACGGGCCTTCTTTTGGGTTGTCGCTGCAGGCCGGCGCGACGCCAGCCCGCGCGACAATGGCATAGAACCTGCATTCCCTTTCCTGTATTCCCAACCACCATCCAATCCAAGGAGAACTTGATGGCAAAGACCGTCGCCGACGTACTCAAACTCGTGAAGGAAAGCGAGGTCAAGTTCGTCGACTTCCGATTCACGGACACACGTGGCAAAGAACAGCACGTCACCGTGCCGATCTCGCATTTCGACGAAGACAAGTTCACCTCGGGCCACGCGTTCGACGGTTCGTCAATCGCCGGCTGGAAGGGCATCGAAGCTTCGGACATGCAACTCATGCCCGACCCGAACACCGCGAACATCGATCCGTTCTTCGAAGAAACGACGATGATCCTGACCTGCGACGTGGTCGACCCGGCCGACGGCAAGCCCTACGAGCGCGACCCGCGTTCGCTGGCCAAGCGCGCCGAGGCGTACATGAAGGCTTCCGGCCTGGGCGACACCGCCTACTTCGGACCGGAACCCGAATTCTTCGTGTTCGACAGCGTGCGCTGGAAGAACGACATGTCGGGCTGCTTTGTGAAGATCGATTCCGAAGAAGCCTCGTGGAACACCGACAAGGAATACGAGCACGGCAACACGGGCCATCGCCCCGCCGTCAAGGGCGGCTACTTCCCGGTGCCTCCGGTCGACAGCTTCCAGGACATGCGCTCGGAAATGTGCCTGGTGCTCGAATCGCTCGGCATTCCGGTCGAAGTGCATCACCATGAAGTGGCCAACGCCGGCCAGATGGAACTCGGCACCAAGTTCAGCACGCTGATCCAGCGCGCCGACTGGGTCCAGCTTCAGAAGTACGTGATCCACAACGTGGCCCACGCCTACGGCAAGACCGCCACCTTCATGCCCAAGCCCATCGTCGGCGACAACGGTTCGGGCATGCACGTGCACCAGTCGGTGTGGAAAGACGGCAAGAACCTGTTCGCAGGCGATGGCTACGCAGGTCTTTCGGAATTCGCGCTGCACTACATCGGCGGCATCATCAAGCACGCCCGTGCACTGAACGCCATCACGAACCCCGGCACCAACAGCTACAAGCGCCTGGTCCCTGGCTACGAAGCACCGGTGAAGCTGGCGTACTCGGCCAAGAACCGCTCGGCCTCGATCCGCATTCCGTTCGTGGCGAACCCGAAGGGCCGTCGCGTCGAAGCGCGTTTCCCCGATCCGCTGATGAACCCGTACCTCGGTTTCGCCGCGCTGCTGATGGCCGGCCTCGATGGCGTGGAAAACAAGATCGATCCGGGCGAAGCTGCCACGAAGGATCTCTACCATCTGCCGCCGGAAGAAGACGCGTTGATTCCGACCGTTTGCCATAGCCTGGACCAGGCGCTCGAATGCCTCGATGCAGACCGTGCCTTTCTGACCAAGGGCGGCGTGTTCACCGACTCGTACATCGATGCCTACATCGAACTGAAGATGCAGGAAGTCACGCGCCTGCGCATGGCAACCCATCCGGCCGAATTCGACATGTACTACTCGCTGTAAACCGGGCTTCCCGGTGAGCGTTGAAAGGACGGCTTCGGCCGTCCTTTTTCATTGGCGGGGAACATCCCGCCGGTGCGTGTGTCGAATTGAATCAAAATGGCCGCTTGAAGCGAATCACACCATCACCATGAAGACTGTTTCTCTCCTTTTGCTCATGGCCTCGCTGGCCGGGTTGCAAGTCGCCCACGCGCAGGAGCGTGTCTGGCGATGCGGCAACGAGTACACGAACAATGCGGCCGATGCGCAAAAGCGCGGGTGCAAGGTCATGGAAGGCGGCAACCTCACGATCGTGCAAGGCACGCGACCGTCGGGCGCGTCGTCGGGCGGCGGCGCTGCGGCCGGTTCGTCGTCTTCGTCGGCGGCCCGGGCGCCGGCGGGCAGTCCGCGTGTCGAGGGCGTCGACCAGCGCGCACGGGACGGCGAGGCACGTTCGGTGTTGCAGTCCGAACTCCGCAAAGCCGAGACGCGGCAGGCCGAACTGCAGAAGGAATACAACAACGGCGAGCCTGAAAAGCAGGGCAGCGAAGGCCGCAACTACCAGAAGTACCTCGACCGCGTGGCCGAGATGAAAGCCGAGATCACCCGCAACGAAAGCGACATCGCCGGCATCCGCCGGGAGATCGGCCGGTTGCCGGCCGGCGCGCCGTAAGTCGTGGCATTCGGCAAGGTCCCCGCTGCAGGCAAACGCTTCCAGTCTTTCGACCTTCTTTCCACTTTGATCGCCGTCGTGAAAGTCGACGGTTCCGTGCTGTTCGCCAACGCGGGCCTGGAAGACGCGCTCGGCACCTCGCGGCGCACGCTCGAAGGCTCGCAGTTCGGCGCCTGCTTCCACGAGCCCAATGTCCTGCGGACCGCGATCGAGGGTGCCCGCAGCAACGACTTCGCCACGCTGCGGTACGAGGCGCTGCTGCGTCGCGTCAACCATGAGTTGATGCCGGTGCAGGTCACGCTGGCGCAAGGCGACAGGGTCGGCGAACTCATCATCGAGCTGTCGCCGCTGGAGCAACAGGTGCGGCAAGACCGTGAAGAGCGTTTGCTCGATCAGGCGCAGGCCAACAAGGAACTGATTCGCAACCTCGCGCACGAGATCAAGAACCCGCTCGGTGGTATTCGGGGCGCTGCGCAACTGCTGCAGATGGAGGTCGAATCACGCGACCTCATCGAGTACACGCAAGTCATCATCCATGAGGCCGACCGATTGCAGACGCTGGTCGATCGCCTGCTTGCGCCGCACCGCCGCCCCCACGTGGTGGGCGATGTCAACATTCATGAAGTTTGCGAGCGGGTGCGCTCCGTCATCCTCGCGGAGTTCCCGCGGGACCTGCACATCGACCGCGATTTCGATCCGTCGATTCCGGAGTTTCGGGGTGACCGCGAGCAACTGATCCAAGCGACGCTGAACATCGTTCACAACGCGGCGCAAGCCCTCGCCGAGCGTCGCGCCACAGGCGATGCGCGGATCATCTTCAGGACCCGGATCGCGCGCCAGGTGATCTTCAACAAGCAGTGGTATCGACTGGCACTGGAATTGCATGTCATCGACAATGGACCGGGCGTGCCCGACGCGATCAAGGACCGCATTTTCTACCCGCTGGTGTCGGGCCGGGAAGGCGGAACCGGGCTGGGATTGACGCTCGCACAAACCTTTGTGCAGCAGCATCACGGTGTGATCGAGTGCGACAGCGTACCGGGCCGGACCGATTTCAAGATATTGATACCGCTGCCCTAGCAGCCATGCCAACAAGGAGCTGCATGAAGCCGATCTGGATAGTGGACGATGACCAATCGATCCGCTTCGTGCTGGAGAAAGCGCTGTTGCGCGAAGATCTGCCCACTCGCAGTTTCACGAACACACGCGAGGTGCTCGCTGCCCTCGAAATCGCTGCCGACGACGATACACAAGGACCGCAAGTCCTGGTGAGCGACATCCGCATGCCGGGCGGGTCGGGCCTCGATCTGCTCGACAAGATCAAGGCCAAGCACCCCGGCCTGCCGGTCATCATCATGACCGCGTTCTCCGACCTGGACAGTGCCGTCTCGGCGTTCCAGGGCGGCGCTTTCGAGTACCTGCCCAAGCCTTTCGATCTGCCCCGCGCAGTCGAACTCATCCGTCGCGCCGTCGATGAAAGCCAGCGCGAAGAAGTGGCCGAGGAGCGCATGCAGGCCGCGCCCGAAATGCTCGGGCAAGCACCCGCCATGCAGGACGTCTTTCGCGCCATCGGGCGCTTGTCGCAAAGCAATGTGACCGTGCTCATCACCGGTGAATCCGGTTCGGGCAAGGAGCTGGTGGCACGTGCGTTGCACAAGCATTCACCGCGCACCGATGGTCCGTTCGTGGCCATCAACACGGCAGCGATCCCGAAGGATTTGCTCGAGAGCGAGCTGTTCGGGCACGAGCGCGGCGCCTTCACCGGGGCCCAGACCATGCGCCGTGGGCGCTTCGAGCAAGCCGATGGCGGCACGCTCTTCCTCGACGAAATCGGCGACATGCCGTTCGATCTGCAAACGCGCTTGTTGCGGGTGCTGAGCGACGGGCATTTCTATCGCGTGGGAGGCCACAATTCGGTCAAGTCGAACGTTCGCGTGATCGCGGCGACGCACCAAGACCTTGAGCAGCGCGTCAAGCTCGGCGGTTTTCGCGAGGATCTGTTTCACCGGCTGAACGTGATCCGCCTGCGGCTTCCGGCACTGCGCGAGCGTGGCGAAGACGTTCCCGCGCTCACCCGCCATTTCCTGCAGCAAAGTGCCAAGCAACTCGGCGTGGAACCCAAGCGCATTTCGGACGCGGCGTTGACGCAACTCGCGACCTTCGCGTTTCCGGGCAACGTGCGCCAGCTCGAGAACATTTGCCACTGGTTGACCGTGATGGCACCGGCGCAATTGGTCGAGACCAAGGATTTGCCGCCCGAGGTGCTCGCGATTGTGGCGGTCGAGCCACCGCTTCACGCGCCGGTGGCGCCCATCGCGCATGCGCCCCTCGCGGAGTTTGCAGGAGCCGCAGCGGCGCCTGTGCCAGCCGGTGTCGCAGCGCCGGAGGCCTCCGCGCTTGCAGCCGCGTCGGCAGGCTGGGAAAGCGGGCTCGAAGGCGAAGCGCAAGCTTTGCTCGAGGCCGGCCGCAACGATGTTTGGGACGCGCTCTCGCGCCGCTTCGAGTCGCGCCTGATTCTCACGGCGCTGGCCAACACCCGGGGTCGTCGCATCGAGGCCGCGCAAAAGCTGGGCATCGGCCGCAACACCATCACGCGCAAGATCCAGGAGCTCGGCCTGGAGTGAGAGGCCTGGAAGAAAGGTTCAGCGGCTTCGCTGTCCCAGTGTCAGCGAGTCGAGCTGGAAGTTGCCGCTCTTGTCCCAGAGCCAGGTCTCGATATAGGTGTGCGGGCCCAGCTTGCCCGGGCTCGGTAGCGGCGAAGCCGCCCTGATCAGGTCGGCGATTTTGGGCGGCACGTCCGGTGCATGGCTCGGCACCCGGCTGTAGAAAACGTCGACGACCTTGCCCTCGGCGTCCACGTCCGTCTCGACCACGACCACGGCATGCACCAGCGGCGGAATTTTGCCCTTGTAGATGCGGTTGGGATAGGCTTTGTAGATGACCTGCGCTGCGCCCTTGCGGTAGGCCTTGACCTCGGCTGTCTGCAAAGTAATACGGCGCACCAGGGGCTTGTTGGTCTCCGAATCGATCACCGCGTTCGGTGGCACCACCGAAGGCACGGGCACGGTCGGCTCGGGTGTCTGGGGTGCGAAGAGGCTGCAACCCGCCAATGCGGCGAACAGTGCTGTTGCAAAGAGAGGGCGAACGCGCTTCATGCGCCCAGCTCCAGCACGACCGGTGCATGGTCGCTCGGCTTTTCCCATTTGCGCGGCACGCGGTCGATCACGCATGCCTTGGCGTGCCGCACCAGCGGTTGGCTGATCAGGATGTGGTCAATGCGCAGGCCGCGATTCTTCTGGTAGCCCAGCATGCGGTAGTCCCACCACGAGTAGCTCTTGGCGGGCTGCGCGAACAGGCGGAAGCTGTCGACCAGACCGAGCGCCAGCAGCGCCCTGAAATGCGCGCGTTCTTCGCTGGTGTGGTGAATGGTCTCGGCGAGGCCGACGGGGTCGAAGCTGTCGCGGTCTTCCAGCACGATGTTGAAGTCCCCCAGCAACACCAGGCTCGGATGCGCAGCCATTTCGGTTTGCAGCCACGCACGCAGCCCATCGAGCCAGCGCATCTTGTAGGCGAACTTGTCGCTGCCCGGTGCCTGCCCGTTCACGAAATAACCGTTGACCACACGCACTTCGCCGAGGGGCGTGTCGACGGTTGCGCTGATCAAGCGCGAATGCTCGTCTTCGAAACCGCCGATGTTCCTGAGCACATCGCGCACCGGCGCCTTGCTCAGGATCGCGACGCCGTTGTAGGTCTTCTGGCCGAACGCCGCGGCTTCATAACCGGCAGCTTTCAAGACTTCGAGCGGAAACTTGTCGTCGCTCATCTTGAGCTCTTGCAGGCACAGCACGTCCACCGGGTTGGCGGCGAGCCAGTCGAGCACATGCTGCAGACGCGCGGTCAGTGAATTCACATTCCAGGTGGCAATTTTCATATCGGCTTCAAGCGTACCCGATAGGGCGATCACATTTGTCACCCACGATCGCGCTCCATCACAAGAGCAACCCATGGCCACCATCACCGGGGGAAGCACTGGTCTGACGCGTTGATCATTCCCACGGGCGAATGTGCGGTCGAAGATGCGATGAACGCGATCAGCAAGGCGCAGCGCGATGCCATCGATCGCTTCCACCTCGCCTTAGCACCTCTCTCGCGACCGGGCGCGCAACTGGGTGCCCACAACGGTATTCGGCACGGCGAGCGTCGACGTGGTTCCTCCCTGGGCATCGACACATCAGGGTCAGACATGGCTGCCATTTCTACTTTCCGACGCACCTCTGTCAGCGCTTTCGCCGGGTCGGCCGGCGATTGGCGCCTTGTAGCACGGGGGTGATCGGGTACAGCCGTGTAGCGACCGATCTGATCGATCGATCCGGCCCCCAGCGAGCAAATTGCGCCTGCTATGCAGGCGACGACGAGTCCTACCGATCGGTGTTTTGTTGCAGTGCTGCGTGTGGTCGCAGCGCCCCCGCAGAGCCCGAAAGGGCTTGCTCAGTCCCGCGAGCGGCTGCGTCGACCGCCGCGGAGCGCCGAGCCGAGCAGCATTGCGGCCAACGCCCCTGCACCCACGGCGTACAACGTCGCTTTCACCGGTTCGGCCCGGATGAACTGCGCGCAGTCTTCGCTCTGCTGACGCAGCTTGGCTCGCGCATCGTCGATCGCCCGGCTGGCCCGGTCGGCGGCATCCTTCGCGTAGGTACGGCCCAAGGTCAACGTGTCGGCAACGATCGCCTTTGCGTCGCCGGTCACGCCCCTCACGGTGTCGGCCGCCTCGCGCCCGGTCGCGATCGCATCTTCGATGCTTGGGCGGATCGATCGTGCAGCGTCCCGCCCAACTTGACCGGCTTCTGCTGCGTAGCCGCGTGCGGCTTGCGCAGCGTCGCGTCCGAGTTCTCTGGTTTCGTCTGCGATGTCTGCAGGCGACTTGGATGGGTTGTTGTCGATTGCCATGATTTCTTTCCAATGCAGAGCTGAATCACTCCAGCCAACACATTGGCTGCACCGCAAACAGCCGTTCGTGGGCGACCGGCCGAACCCGTTGTAGGAAGCTTGCGGCGATGCCGAAATCAGAGCGTCGAGGCGATCAGTTCGCAGGTCAGGCGGTCGCGTCCTTCGGACGTCAGGCGCAGCATGGAGCGCTCATCGTTCATGCCGACGGGCGTACCGAACTCGCCGTCGACCCACTTGGCCCAGCCTCGGGCCACCAGTGCGTCGCATTGTTCGGGCGGCATCCCGCCGCCTTGCTCAACGGCTGTCAAGGTGCTGCAGATCAGCGCGGGCGTCAAGTCGATCGCCGCCGCAAGGTGCGGTGTCCGCGCGCGGGACGCTTCAACCAGGCGGAACGTCGTTTGTGCGTCCGCCCGGTCGTGCGACCGGGCAAACCCGAGCAGACCCATCGACAACTGGCCCAACTCGCTGAGCACCGTCACGGCCGAGCGCGTGATGCCGGCCACGAGCGACATCGCGGCGTTGGAAGCCAGCTTCCAAGGCCGATTTTCCCGGTGACGCGACACCGACTCCAGTGCGGCGGCCACCGAATCGGCGACCTGCGCGCCACCGGCTGCGCGGCTGCGAACCGACACGGCGA
This sequence comes from Variovorax sp. PAMC 28711, assembly GCF_001577265.1. NCBI lineage: Bacteria > Pseudomonadati > Pseudomonadota > Betaproteobacteria > Burkholderiales > Comamonadaceae > Variovorax > Variovorax sp. PAMC 28711. The sequence continues at coordinate 3,332,473 of NZ_CP014517.1, forward strand.
GCGCCCGGAGTTGCTTGGCGTTCAGGCGTGGCATGGGGAGCAGGTCGTCCATCACAGCGAACGGACCATGTAGAGCAGAACCGGCACCGCCAAGGCGAGCACGCCGAGCAGTGCGTTGCGGCGCCACCCTGCCGCGTGAGCTTCGCGCTGGCTGGAACGATATGAGCGCGTGAACGCAGCCTGGTCTTCCGAGGCTGTCTGGTCTTTCCACCACTCGTGGGTTGTTGCGTGTGCTTGCTTCATGTAATCAATTGTGACTACTCAAAGCATTCATTGCAATACCAAAGTTCACACTTTTTTAAATTGGATCGTTGGGTTTTTGTAGCGCATGGCATTCATTTCGCCCCGAACACTGCCGGCTTTTGATCCCCGTTGCGCCGCAACAAGGCAGCCAGCAGATCGGTATCCGGATCGGTGCGACTGCTGGCAGCTTCCAGGTTCGTGTTTGCTCTCGCCAGGCGCTGAGAAGCGGCGCGAGTCTTTGCCGCAGCAATCGTTGGACGAGATGTGACAGGTTTCGCCTTGACCGTCGCGGGCGGGGCCACGCGTGGCGCGCTCTCTGCGACCTTCCTGCCGAGTTTGGCGGCAAGCGGCGCCGCTGCCGCAGTGGTGTCTCGCTGCACCCCCGTGTTGGCGGCTGTTGGCGCCGGCCGAAAATTGACCCACCTGTGAGGGTTGTGCCGCTTCAAATTTGACCCGGGTGTTCAGCCTACCCTGCTGCTTTTTTAAGCGGCGGGGGTATGAGGAGTGATCACCATGGCCATGATTGGCAAGGTCCTGCGGATGCACCACCGCGAGAAGAAGTCGGTGCGCGAGATCGTGAGGGCGACGAGCCTGTCGCGCAACACGGTGAGGAAGTACCTGCGAACGCCGGTGGCGCAGCCACCGAAGTACCGTCGCCGCCCGGCGGCGACGAAGCTGGCGCCGTTCATCGAAACGATCAAGATGGCGCTGCTGGCCGATGCGCGCCGCCCAAGGAAGGAACGGCGAACTGCCAAGGCACTGCTTCAGCAGATCGCCGCGGCGGGCTACGAAGGCGGCTACACGCAACTGACGGACTTCATTCGTACATGGCGCGCCAGCCAGGGCGGCGTTGCAATCGGCAAGGCATTCGTGCCGTTGACCTTCGAGCTGGGCGAGGCGTTCCAGTTCGACTGGAGCGACGAGTCGCTGGTCATCGGGGGCCTGTACCGCAAGCTGCAGGTGTCGCACATGAAGCTGTGCGCGAGCCGCGCGTTCTGGCTGGTGGCGTACCCGAGCCAGGGCCACGAGATGCTGTTCGATGCGCACACGCGCTCCTTCGCGGCGCTCGGCGGTGTGGCGCGTCGCGGCATCTACGACAACATGAAGACCGCCGTGGACAAGGTGCACAAGGGCAAGGGCCGCACCGTCAACGCGCGCTTCGCGGTGATGTGCGCGCATTACCTGTACGACCCGGACTTCTGCAACGTCGCTTCGGGCTGGGAGAAGGGTGTGGTGGAGAAGAACGTCCAGGACAGCCGCCGGCGCATCTGGATCGACGCGCGTGAGCGGCGCTTCGCCAGCTTCGACGAGCTCAACGCCTGGCTGGGGGAACGCTGCCGGGCGCTGTGGGAAGAAGTCCGGCATCCCGAGCACAAGCAGTTCAGCGTTGCCGAAATGCTCGAGCACGAGCGGGTGCAGTTGATGCCGATGCCGGCCGCGTTCGATGGCTACGTCGAGGAGGTGGCCCGGGTGAGCAGCACCTGCTTGGTGTCGGTAGCGCGCAACCGCTACTCGGTGCCATGCGAGTTGGCCGGGCAGATGGTCAGCACGCACCTGTACCCGACGCGCGTGACGGTGGTCGCTGGCGACGGTGTCGTGGCCGAGCATGAGCGTCTGACGGACAAGAGCAAGACGCGCTACGACTGGCAGCACTATGTGCCGCTGGTGCAGAGGAAGCCAGGCGCGTTGCGCAATGGCGCACCGTTCACCGATCTGCCCGAATCATTGCAGCGGTTGCGTCGTGCACTCTTGCGCGAGAGCGGAGGCGACCGGCTGATGGCCCGGGTGCTGGCCTTGGTGCCGACGGCCGGACTGGAGGCGGTGCTGGTGGCCGTAGAGCTGGCGCTGGACGGTGCACCGCCCTCCGGGCGTGTGAGCGTCGAACACGTCATCAACGTACTCGCGCGTTTGAACTCGGCGCCGCGGCCAGAGAACGTCGAGACGTCGCTGCAGGTGCTGACGCCGCCGATCGCCGACACGGCTCGCTACGACCGGCTGCGCGACTTGAACAAGATAAGGGAGGCCGGTCATGCGTGACGTCATCGCCGAACTCAAGACGCTGCGCCTGCACGGCATGGCGGGAACCTGGGCCGATCTGATGGAGCAGGACAACACCGAGCTGGAGCGTTCGCGCTGGCTGGTCGAGCAGATGCTGCGTGCCGAGACGACCGAGCGCGCCACGCGCTCGGTGACCCACCAGATGAACGCGGCGAAGTTCCCTGTGCACCGGGACCTTGCAGGATTCGACTTCGAGGTCTCGGCGGTCGACCGCAAGCTCGTGCTGCAACTGGCCGAAATGGCCTTCACCGACGAGGCGCACAACGTCGTGTTGGTGGGTGGCCCCGGCACGGGCAAGAGCCATCTGGCGACCGCCATCGGCGTGGCGGGCATCACGCAGCATGGCAAGCGTGTGCGCTTCTACTCGACCGTCGACTTGGTGAACGCACTCGAGCAGGAGAAGGCCCAGGGCAAAGCGGGGCGCATTGCGGCGAGCCTGCTGCGCCTGGACGCGGTGGTGCTCGACGAGATGGGATACCTGCCCTTCAGCCAGGCCGGCGGGGCATTGCTGTTCCACCTGCTCTCAAAGCTGTACGAGCACACCAGCGTCGTGGTGACGACCAACCTGGACTTCGCTGAATGGAGCAGTGTGTTCGTGGATCCAAAGATGACGACAGCATTGCTGGACCGGCTCACGCACCACTGCCACATCGTGGAGACGGGCAATGACAGTTACCGGATCACGCACGCCACTGCCAACTCGAAGAAGCGCATCAAAGCTCGTGAGCAGGAGCGAAAGGCGTCGGCTGGAAACGCCGGTTGAGCAACACCGCAGAAGGGGACAAGGCGCTGCGGGCTTCGCCCTTCGCGCCTTCTTCGTGCAAGCGATCAGTCATCAGAAAGGAAACCGGGAAAGGACGAAGACGGTAGAGTTATGCACAGCCGGCATCCACGATGCCGGCTTCCATCCCCGGGTCAAAGTTCAAACGGCAGGGTGGGTCAAAGTTGAACCGGCGCCGACAGCTCACCTGCACCAATCGGGATCTGCCGAACGCGCTCGCGATCGGTTTGCCCGGCGGCGACCTGTTTCTGGAAGGCAATTCGGTGGCGCGCGGCATTCGCCTGTTGCGGCGACCGACGAACACACTGCGCCCGCCACGCGGCAAGGCCGTCCAGTGGCGACTGATCTCGCACCTCGCGCTCAATCACCTGTCGCTGGTGGGAAGCGGCCTCCCTGCGCTCAAAGAGATGCTGCGGCTGTACGACCATGGCCGTTCGGCAGTGTCCAGCCGCCAGATCGAGGCACTCGTGGCGGTTGACCAGCGACCGGCCACGCAATGGCTTCCGGGCAAACCCTTCGCGACGTTCGTGCGCGGCATCGAACTTCAGATCACGGTCGACGAGGCCGGCTTTGTTGGCAGCAGCCTTCAAGCGTTCGCGCGCGTGATGGATCATTTTTTCGGGCTCTATGTGCACATCAACAGCTTCACGCAGCTGGTGATCGTGTCGTCCCGCGACCACGAGGAACTCGTTCGATGCAGACCACGCAGCGGCGAATCGATCCTCCTGTAATCGAGCGCCTCCAGCGCGAGCCCTATCGCTTCGAATTTTTCCAGGCGGTGAGGCTGATCGAACTCGCATTGCTGCAACGCGGTGAGCGCGATGTGCACCAGCGGCTGGTGCCCGGCGAGCGAATGGTGACGCAGCGGCTGCGCTTCAAGACTTCGATGAGCCTGGGCTTTCCGCCGAGCGAGATCGAAGGTCTCGAGCTCCGCAATGCCACCGGCGACAAGGTTTTGACGACAGCCGACTGGCTGAGTCTTCCCGCGCCCGATTCCGATGCGATCGACAAGATCGAACTCACGCCGGCGTTCTTCGGGATGCTCGGCGCTTCCGGGGCGCTCCCGAACACCTACACCGAGATGCTGCTCCGGCGCGAGCAGAGCCATCGGGACAGCACGGCGCGCGCATTCCTCGACATATTCACCAACCGCGCCACCGCCCTTTTCTATGCGTCATGGCGCAAGTACCGCCTGCCGCTGCACTACGAACATGAACGATCGCGTGCCTATCTGCCGGCGTTGCTGTCGTTGGCGGGCCTCGGGCATCACGCCCAGCGCCAGCCCTTGCGCGAAGGCGAGGGCGAGGTTTTCGACGAGACCGTGGCCGGCTACGCCGCTGCCGTGCAGCATCGACCGATGTCTGCCGTGTTCTTGCAGCGCGTGCTGTCCGACTACTTCCAGAGCAGCATTCGCATCGAGCAGTTTCTCGGCAAGTGGTACGACGTGCCACCCGGGCAAATGTCGCAACTCGGCGGCACCAACGCCACGCTCGGACTGACCGCGTTGGCCGGCGCGCGCGTCTGGCAGCGCGATCTGCGCATCCGGCTCTGGATCGGGCCGCTCAAGCGCGCGCAGTTCCGTGCGTTCTTCCCGGGAAGGGCCCACGCGAAAGCGCTCGAAAAAATGCTTGCGCTGCTCGCTGGCATCACCGTCGAGTACGAGGTGCGGCTGATTCTGGCGCGTGAGGACGTGCGCCCCGTCTCCCTGCGCGAATCCGAGGGCAGCCACCTGGGCTGGGACAGCTTCCTGTCCACGCGCGACGCACCGCTCGATCGCAGCGACACCTCGTACGAACTGCATCCCCTGACCGCCTGATTTTCTGCAAACCCGAAATTTCACTGCCATGAGCACCTCTCTCAAGACGCTGATCACCAAGCTCAACCCCACCGCGCGAAGCGCCACCGAGCGCGCCGCCAACCTGTGTCTTTCGCGCGGGCACTACGAGGTCGATCTCGAGCATCTTTTTCTCGCGCTGCTGGAGCAGCCCGGCAACGACATCGCGCGCGTGCTTCGCGCGAACAAGGTCAGCCCGACCGCGCTCCAGTCTGACCTGGAGCGCGAGATTGCAGCCTTCAAGAACGGCAATGCCCGCACGCCGGTTTTCTCGCAGTACCTGCAGAAGCTGTTTCAGCATGCCTGGTTGTTGGCATCGCTCGACGCGCACGTCACGGCGATTCGTTCCGGCCATCTGTTGCTGGCGCTGCTGACCGAGCCTGACCTCGCGCAACTCGCGCAACGCGGCTCGCCGTTGTTCGCCAAGATCCGGCTCGAAGACCTGAAGCACGATTTCGACAAGGTCACCGACGGTTCGGATGAAGCCATCGACGCCGGCGCTGCGCGCACCGATGACCGCGCCGTGTCCAGTGACGCCGTGGCGGTGCCTGGAAAAACCCCGGCGCTCGACCAGTTCACCACCAACCTGACGCAGCGCGCGCGCGACGGTTCACTCGATCCCGTGATCGGCCGCGACACCGAGATCCGCCAGGTCATCGACATCCTGATGCGGCGACGTCAGAACAACCCGATCCTCACCGGCGAAGCGGGCGTCGGCAAGACAGCGGTGGTCGAAGGACTGGCGCTGCGCATCGCGGTGAGCGACGTTCCGGACGTGCTGAAGGGCGTGGAGGTGCACACGCTCGACATGGGCCTGCTGCAGGCCGGTGCCAGCGTGAAGGGCGAATTCGAAAACCGCTTGAAAAACGTGATCGCCGAGGTCAAGAAGAGCGCGCACCCGATCGTGCTGTTCATCGACGAAGCCCACACCATGATCGGCGCGGGCGGTGCAGCGGGACAAAACGACGCAGCCAATTTGCTCAAGCCGGCCCTCGCGCGCGGCGAACTGCGCACCATCGCAGCCACCACGTGGGGCGAGTACAAAAAGTACTTCGAGAAAGACGCCGCGCTGGCCCGCCGATTCCAGGTGGTCAAGGTGGAAGAGCCGACCGAGGTGCTGGCCGCCGCCATGCTGCGCGGCATGGTGCCGCTGATGGAAAAGCACTTCAACATTCGCGTGCTCGATGAAGCCATCACCGAGGCGGTGCGGCTGTCGCACCGCTACATCACCGGCCGGCAGCTGCCCGACAAGGCGGTGGGCGTGCTCGACACCGCGTGCGCCCGCGTGGCGTTGGGCCAGAGCGCCACCCCGGCGCTGATCGAGGAAGCACGCAAGGCCATCGAGCGGCTCGATGCCGAAACCGCCGCGCTCGACCGCGACACGGCGGCCGGTGGCGCGCATTCAGCCCGATTGGCCGAACTCGTCGAGCAGAAGGCCGCGGCCCAGGCATCGCTGGTGGAAAAAGAAGCGCGACTTGTCAAAGAAAGTGCACTGGTGCTCCGCATCCACGCGTTGCGCGCCGAGCGCGATGCGGCAACGAGCGCCGTTCTGGCCGAGCCGCCTGTCGCCCGCAAGAAAGGGGCAGCCCGCTCGCCCGGACGAGTGGACGAACTCGGCGAGCTCCTGGGCGAATTGCGCGCCCTGCAAGGCGACGCACCGATGATGCCGCTGCAGGTCGATGGCCACGTGGTCGCCGAAATCGTGTCGGCATGGACCGGCATCCCGCTCGGGCGCATGGTGAAGGACGAGATCCGAACCGTACGCAATCTCGAGGCCTTGCTGGCAGAACGCGTGATCGGGCAAGACCACGCGTTGGCCGCGGTGGCGCAACGCGTTCGCACGGCGAGCGCACGGCTCGAAGATCCGAACAAGCCGCGCGGCGTGTTCATGTTCGTCGGCCCCTCGGGCGTGGGCAAGACCGAGACCGCACTGGCGTTGGCCGACATCCTCTACGGGGGCGAGAAGAAGCTCATCACCATCAACATGAGCGAATACCAGGAGGCGCACAGCGTCTCGGGCCTCAAGGGCTCGCCGCCCGGCTACGTGGGCTATGGCGAAGGCGGGGTGCTCACCGAAGCAGTGCGCCGCCAGCCCTACAGCGTGGTGCTGCTCGACGAGGTCGAAAAGGCGCATCCCGATGTGATGGAGATGTTCTTCCAGGTGTTTGACAAGGGCCTGATGGACGACGCCGAGGGACGCGAGATCGACTTTCGCAACACGCTCATCATCCTCACGTCGAACGTCGGCTCGTCGCAGATCATGCAGGCCTGCCTGAACAAGACCAGCGCCGAACTGCCCGCGCCTGATGCGTTGGCCGAGGCCTTGCGCCCCGCGCTCATGAAGTCGTTCAAGTCGGCGTTTCTGGGCCGCCTCAAGGTGGCGCCGTTCTATCCGATCACGGACGATGTGCTGGCGCAAATCATCGAACTGAAGCTCGGCCGCATCCGCGACCGGATCGCGCCCAACCACAAGGCGGTGTTCGATTGGGACGCGTCGCTGGTCGATTCGGTCCTGGCGCGCTGCACCGAAGTCGATTCGGGGGCACGCAACGTCGACCACATCCTGAACGGCACCTTGTTGCCCGAGATTGCCGGCGCCGTGCTGGCGCGCATGGCAGATGAAGCAGCGATCACGAAGATCAAGGTGAGTTCGGGCAAGAACGGCGACTTCAAATACAAGATCAGCTGAGACGACAGGCGAACAGGGAGAGAACAAGAATGACCGGCAACCCATTGCAGAGCGCCCAGACCGCGCTCAACGACCTGTTGCGCGCGGGCTTCGAGCAGCGCCATCGCCTCCTCGTGCTGCACACGCCGCTCGGCGCCAACCGCCTCCTGGCCGAGACGCTCGAAGGCGTCGAGAGCATCGACGACGGCGGCTTTCGTTTCGAGCTCACCGCACTCAGCGACGACGCCCATATCCCCCTCAAGCGCCTCATCGGCCAGGCGGTGCGCCTCGACCTGCAAACCGCGCAGAGCCGCAGCGAACTGCGCCCCTTCCATGGCCACGTCACCCAGGCCGATCTCTTGGCCAGCAACGGCGGCTTCGCCCGCTACCGACTCGTCATCGAACCCTGGCTCGCCTTCCTGCGTTACAGGCAAGACAGCTTCCTGTTCCAGGACATGACCGTCTTCGACATCGTCGATGCCGTCTTTGCCGACTACCAGGCGCAAGGCAAACTCATGCCCCGGTGGCGCTGGGACATCGCCGACCGCACCGTCTACCCGCGGCGCGGCATCACCACCCAGTATTTGGAAAGCGACCACGCCTTCGTCACCCGCCTCCTGGCCGAAGAAGGCCTGTACTACTGGTTCGAGCACAAGGCCACCGACGACCAGGGCCTGGGCGAACACACCCTCGTCATCGCCGACCATGGCGGTGCCTTCCAGCCCAACGCCCAACCGGTCATCCGCTTCCATCGCGCCGACGCGAGCGAAACCGAAGACTCGGTGCAGCAATGGCACGCGCATCGCCAGCTGCACACCAACAGCCTCAGCCAAGCCAGCTGGGACTACAAAGGCGTCAACCCGCGCCCGTTGAGCCAGCAAAGCCACCATATCCAGAGCCTGCGCCACCGCACACTCAACCGCGCCGACGACCCCGGCCCCTACGCCTGGGAAACCGCAGCCCAGGGCGAGCGCCTGCTCGGCCACGCCATCCAGGCCCTTGCGATGCGCGACAAGCGATTCGAGGGTGCCGGCACCGCCCGCACCCTGAGCCCCGCCAGCACCTTCACCCTGACCCAGCACCCGGTGCACGACCGCGGCAGTGCCGAAGACAAACGCTTTGCCGTGCTGAGCGTGCGACACACCGCCCGCAACAACCTCGACGAAGACCTCCAGCGTGCGGCCCATGCCCGGCTCGGTGCGCTCGAACACGAGGCGAGCGATGACGTTCCCACTACCGCAACCACTTCACCGCGCTTCGCGCCGCCATCCCCTACCGCCCCCTGACCCTCGACAGCCACGGGGTGGCGATCCACCCCAAGCCCACCGTCACCGGCAGTCAGAGCGCCATCGTCATCGGCACCGGCGGCGGGGAGGGCGATGTCATCCACACCGACCGGGACCACCGCATCAAAATCCAGTTCCACTGGCAACGCGGCGCAGAGGCCAGCACCCGCCACACCCACCCCGCCGGACAAGACAACGCCCCCGCCAGCGATCGCCTGGGCGCCTGGCTGCGCGTCGCGGCCAGCGCCGCCGGTGACAACTGGGGCCAGGTCGCCCTCCCGCGCGTCGGCCAGGAAGTGCTCATCGACTTCCAGCACGGCGACATCGACCGTCCCGTCGTCATCGCTGCCCTCTACAACGGACAAGGCGAACCCGACGCCCAGCACAACCAGAAGCAGGCCGGCCCCGCCCACGCCACCGGCAACGCCCCTGCATGGTTTGCAGGAAACGAGGACGAACACGCCCACAACGCCGTCTACAGCGGCATCAAGACCCAGGAGATGCGCGCCAGCCAATCGGGCGCCGGCGGCTACAACCAGCTCGTCTTCGACGACACCCCCGACCAGTCGAGACTCGGTCTGGCCACCACCCAGGCGGCCAGCCGCCTGCACCTGGGTCACCACAAGCAACAGAACGACAACCAGCGCGGCGCTGACCGCGGCCACGGCGCCGAACTCGCCACCGCCGCACAAGGCGCCCTGCGTGCCGGCTCGGGCCTGCTCATCAGCGCTTATGCCCAGCCCAACGCCACCGGCCCCTTCCTGGCCAGCCGCGAAGCCCAGACCCAGACCACCAAAGCCAGAGAGCTGGCCGAGTCATTGGCGCAGAGCGCCCAGACCCAGAAGGCCCAACTCCAGGGCGAACCCACCCCGGACAAGCTCGAACCCATTGAAGGCCTGAAGCACATTGCCGAGGTGCTGGGTGCGACCGACAGCGGCGGCAATACTGCAGCAGGTTCAACGGCAGGCGGCGAAGGCGACATCCAGCCCACCGGCGGCGGCCACGGCACCGTGACGGCCTACAGCGAACCGCACCTGCAGATCACCGCCCCCATGGGCATCGGACTGGCCACCCCCAAGGAAGCCGTCATCGTCAGCGGTGCCACCAGCACGGTCATCGCCAGCGAAGACATCGCCGTGATGGCACAGGGCCAGATCGCCATTGCGGTGGCCAAGGGCATCAGCCTGTACACCGTCGGCACGAAGGCCAGCGGTGACGAGCCCAACACCGAGCGCGGCATCAGTCTGCATGCGGCCAGTGGCAAGGTGAAGCTGCAAAGCCAGAACGGAGCCACCAAGATCGCTGCCGACAAGAAGGTGACGATCGCCAGCGTCACGAAGCACATCGACATCGAAGCGCCGGAGCATGTGCTGCTGACCGTGGCGGGGGCTTACGTGAAGTTGAAGGGATCCAGCATCCAGATTCATGCGCCGGGGCGGGTGACCTTCTGGGGGAGCATGCATCGGTTTGTGGGGCCGATGGGGGACACGATCACAGAACACAACTTCCCTCGAACCGAGCTGGACCTCGACCGCAAGAAGACGGCCATCTATCCCATGTCCTTGTAAGAGGCCCACCCATGATCCTCAGCCCACCCTTCCTCCCGCCGCGAGCCGCCGGTTCGACAGACGACACCTGGCTCGACCAGGCCATGGCCCAACCCACTTCGCGCCTTCCCCGCACCGAAGCCCTGGAAGGCTCCTTCCCCCTCAGCTACAACCTCGCCTGGCACAACGGCATCCACCTGCAGGCACCCCAGGCGAGCGGCGCCAACTTGCCGGTGCGCGCCATCGCCGATGGCGAGGTAGTCTTCGCGAGCGAACCGATTGCCCCGGACGCCAGTGTCGACCACGGCCAAAACTACAACCCCTTCGATCCACCCAACGTCAAGACCGCCGCCTGGACCGACAAGGGCTGCGTCATCGTCCAGCACAAGACCGAGATCGGCGCCGACGGCACCACCCCCACCGAGCTCGTGTACTACAGCCTGTACATGCACCTGTCCGGAGTCGCCAGGATCGCACCCGCATCCGACAAACCCAAACGACCCTTGCAAAAAGGCGATGCGATCTGGCGCAAGGACGACGTCGGCACCGCCGGGCAGATCTACGGCCACAAAGGCCAGATCCACTTCGAGATCTGCCTGGACGCGGCCAACCTGCAAAAGCTCATCGGTCGTGTCCCGGACTGGGTTGAACCCGCAGTCGCACCGGCGGCCTTGCCCGCACCGACGGCAGACGGCCGCATCGACAGCGTCTTCGGCAGCCTGTACTTCTATTTGCCGGCAAGTACCCCGACGGATACCGGCACCAGCTTGCCGAAGAACCACCTGCGCCGCACCGGCGGCACCACGCTGGGCACCGCGCTCTGGGTCCGCATGACCTACGAACTGGGCGGATGCACCTTCGAGACCTTCGATGCGCGGGCCGCAAGGTGAGTGCCATGCCGACAGAGCCCGACGTCGAATACGAGCTCTACAAACTCGCCAACGCCCGCCACGACAGCTTGACGGCGCCTGCAGCCGGTGCACCGGCAAGCAGCAGTCCCAGCGGTTGGTACGAACTGCTCCGGTTCGGCCGTAACCTGGGCCGCGGCCCGGCGGCGACCGACAAGGATCCGCTACCTTCCAACGCAGCGCACTGGCGCCGCATCGCTGATGCCAATGGCCAGAAGGTTTGGGCCGATTTGAACGCCAGCGGCAGCTTCAAGTTCAGCGACGCCGACTTCCTGCCGGCCATGGGCTGGAACTGCATCCAGGACGACACCAGCCCGAACGATCAGCGCTGCGATTCAGCCAACCTCAAGAACCTGATCCGCGATCCGGATGCAACGAACACCCGGCGCATGGAGACCAGCGAACTGGCCAGGCGAATCGGCGACGAAGCGGTGAAGCAAAAACTCCGGCGCGCGATCTGCAAGTTCCCGAGCGAGTGGGACCGGGCGAGTGTCAAGGCGCGCTATGGGTTCGTGCAGGACTTCGAGGGTTTCAAGAAGGCGCCGGAAGCTTGGCCCAACCTGCAGAAACACTTGGAGGCGCTTAGCTTCGACAACCTGCCGCAGGGGTTCAAGGACGCGGACTGGCGGGTGCATCCGCGGGAGTTCATTGGAATGATGCGACGGTGCTTGTGGTTGAGCGTGAACGAGGCCATTCAAATGTTCCCTCGGTCGGCGCTTCGAAAGACCGGCGCTACCACTTGGGCAAATGAGACAGTGAATCCCGCCTTGCGAAGACTCGGCGAAAACTTAATGCGCCTTAACCAAACGACGCGCAAGTACTGCATAGACACTCCGCGTCGATTGGCTGCGTTCTACGGCAACGCCATGCAAGAGACTCAGTGGTTTGCGGTGCTAGCGGAGAACGGGGGCACGAGTACACGTTATGCCCCTTGGTACGGTCGAGGTTTTCTGCAACTAACGTGGCCAGCAAACTACATCCGCTACGCAAAATTCCGAGGTTTAACCGTCGGCGCGCAATTAGAGTCGCAGCTCGCAGCAGCGCAAAAGACGGCAGACACGACGCGCAGCAACGTTGCCCTCCGCGGGTTGGATGCAAGTGTTGCACCAGATCTTGTCGCGTTGCGCCAAAGTGCGGAAACAAGCAACAACTACGTGGCGAGCGACAGTGCCGGTGCGTATTGGGCCTGGAGCGAGGCAAGTCGAAGTGCCGACCAGTCCGCCGCATTCATGCGAGTTTCTCTGGCTACTTCTACGGGGCCGATTGCGTATTACACCCACAGCGGTTTTGGTGATGTGGCCGCGACTGTCAACGTGGGGCATCCTGCTACAAACTATGCGGCGATTTATGGGGTGCAGGCGAGATTCCAAGGCTATGTGGCTGCAGTGATGGTGCTACTTGACCGCGAACAATTTCCTGATGTGCGAGGGCAGCTTAAAGATGAACCAGAAGGTTGGATCAGGAGAACGCCATGACAGTTTCTCGACATGCCTTTGCAACATTCCTATGCATCGTATTGCTCGGCGCGGCTCACGCTCTTGCGAAGGCTGTCAGCCACCCGGCCGGGCCATCCGACACGGTTTCCTTGGCTGGAGGTTGCCAATTCCGAATCGGCGATTTGCAATCTGGTCGCCTGGACATTGGTGGCGATCAAGGTCGACGACAAGCTGTTGTCTATTTGCAAAAAGACTGGGCCGCGGTCGCTCCTGTTTTGCTCAGCTGCAATCCCAGAAAGCCCGAAATCATTGATGTAAGCCTTGGCGCAAGGCGCGTAGGCGGCAGGTGGATTCCTGTGGATGGTCGCGACAAGGCTTGTGATCGGACTCGTTTTCCTAGAAGTCTGCGCAAGACTGTCAATCAAGATGCACCCTGCTTCTATCCGCAGGAGAACTTCAAGACCTTCAGCCTCAAAGGGAAAAATTGGGAAGGCGTGGGCATGTTCCTGGACATGACGACAGGCGATCCGAAATTCAGACAGCGAAGCCTTAGCTACTGCTTGCTTCCGCAGGCGGTCGCGGAAGCGGCGGTGTGTGGGCACGTGTATGTGCGCGACTTGAGAAACTCGCGCAGCGATATTTCTTCCGCGGTGTTGAAGGTCCTCACCAGCATCGAGTTCGTCAATGGCGCACAGACAACACCCGAACCCAGTACGCGCTAATCCGAGCTCATGCAGTGTGCGTACCGGGACAAGAATAAAACGGACCTCGTTCGGCCGAACCCTCCACGAAGGCCAACACCGCCTCCAGCATCCGCTGCAATCCAATGATCGCCGGTGCCTCTGTTTCGATCATTACTGCGGGCTTGGCACTCAGCGCAGCCGGGGCAACGGGGACACTGGCTGCAGGCGTCATTGCTGCCGGCGGCGTCTTGAGCTTCATCCCCGTTTTCGGCTGGATCGTGATCGTGGTGGGCTTCATCGCGGCGGGCATCTACATGGCCTACAAGGCCTCGACCGAAGAAGACACGCCGCTGGAAAAATGGCTGTCGCGCTGTTACTACCGCAACGAAGCCAAGTACAAAGGCACGACTCGCAAGCCCTTTGCCGATCTCAAAGAAGAATTGTCGGAGTTCCAGTTGGCGATCTATGGCCTGAGCATCAGCTTCACTTGGAGCGACGGCTATTTGGGCAAGGACACGTTGGAAATCCAGGTGGTGATGCCTGGCTACTCGGCACGCAACAGTGACTATGCGTTCTACCTGTCCGTCAGCGGCCCCAAATGGAAGAACACGGTGATCGACCGGCAGAGCAGCACCTTCAGCACCGACGTCGATCTCCAACCGCAGCCACCACAGCAGACCTACGTGAGCGCCTCCACCGGCAACAGCATTCCAGCGGAAGAAGTGCTTGAAATCACCCAAGGCATCAAGCTGGACGTGTCCGGGGGTACAGGCACCCTGAGCGGCATCTACCGCATCAACGATCAATACTTCACCAAAGCCAAGCTCAAATTCGAGTACCGCCCCGACGTGATCGACAAACCCGAACTGTTGATGATTCCCGTACCGGGCGGTTCAAATTTCGTCCAGACAGGGGACTGAACGTGATCGGAATGATTCTGAACCGCACCGGGATTTGTGGAGGCTCCACCCTTTGAGAAGATGGAGCCATGAACAAGTCGAACAAGTTCTCACCTGAGGTCCGCGAGCGCGCGGTGCGCCTGGTGTTGGAACACCGCGGGGAGTACCCCTCGCTGTGGCTGGCGGTCGAATCGATTGCCCCGAAGATCGGCTGCGTGCCGCAGACGCTGCTGACATGGGTCAAGCGTCACGAGATAGATTCCGGCGCGCGCGATGGCGTAACGACGTCGGAGGCGCAGCGCGTCAAAGAGCTCGAACGCGAGGTCAAGGAATTGCGCCGGGCCAACGAGATCCTGAAGGTGGCGAGTGCGTTTTTCGCCCAGGCGGAGCTCGACCGCCGATTCAAGTCCTGAGAGAGCTCATCGACGAGCATCGCGATACGTTCGGGGTCGAGCCGATCTGCAAGGTTTTGCAGATCTCCCCGTCCGGGTATCGACGGCATGCGGCGCTTCGTCGCGAGCCGGAACGGCGCTGCGCACGAGCGCAGAGCGATGACATTCTTGCAACAGAGATCAAGCGCGTCTGGCAAGCCAACATGCAGGTCTACGGCGCCGAGAAGGTCTGGCGGCAGTTGGCTCGCGAAGGCACAGCGGCGGCCCGATGCACGGTTGAACGGCTGATGAAACGCCTCGGACTTCGCGGCGTCATGCGGGGCAAAGTCGTACGAACGACGATCAGCGACCGCAGGGCGCCGTGCCCGCTGGACAAAGTCAACAGGCAGTTCAAGGCCGACAGGCCGAATCAGCTTTGGGTCTCGGACTTCACGTACGTCTCTACCTGGCAAGGCTGGCAATACGTGGCCTTCGTCATCGACGTCTACGCCAGACGCATCGTAGGCTGGCGAGTCAGCAGTTCGATGACGACAGACTTCGTCCTTGATGCCCTGGAGCAGGCACTGTACGCAAGGCAGCCGGAACGCGATCGAAGCCTTGTGGCGCACTCCGACAGGGGCTCGCAATACGTCTCTGTCCGCTACAGCGAGCGGTTAGCAGAGGCCGGCGTGGAGCCGTCGGTTGGCAGCAAAGGCGACAGCTACGACAACGCTCTGGCCGAGACGGTCAACGGTCTCTACAAGGCCGAATTGATCCATCGCCGGGCGCCTTGGAAGACGAAGGAGTCCTTGGAACTCGCGACGCTCGAATGGGTGTCTTGGTTCAATCACCATCGACTGCTGGAGCCCATTGGCTACATCCCGCCCGCCGAGGCTGAGGCAAACTACTACCGGCATCTCGCCGAGCAGGCCGTCATACCGGCCTGACTTAAACCAACTGGCCTCTACGAAACCCGGTGCGGTTCATTCGGCGTCGCTGGCAAAAGGTCACGCAATCTGTTCATAGCGCAGAAGTACTCCCCAAGGGTCAACAGTTGGCCGGCTGGGCCAGTGGCGAGGGCATGGTGTACGCCGTGAACCCGGTGTATCTGGAGACGGGCCAAGGAGGCAACTCGCCGATGCGGGGGTGGGGGGCATTTCTATTTCTATTTTTTTGCACTTTCGTTCCATGGACGGGAATTCAGAACTTCATATGGTGTTGGCAACTTTGGCAAGCTGGCGAATTCGGATGGGCGCAGTTCGGGCTATTGATCATTAGCACCTGTGTTTCGTTACTCGGCCTTCTTGTCGGCGGCTTCTATCTCGTCACCTCCTTCCTCAACGTCACCGACCCCCTTGTGCGCTTCGACATCAAGCGCCAGAAGGTCTGGATGTGGACCGGCAAAGGCCCCATCGAAATGGACTGGTCGAACATGGTCCCGCGCATTGAATCGAGCGTTGCCAGTGCCTACGCGACCGTCAAGATCTATCGGGGCCAGTTCGCAGAACTGGGCCTTGATGGCCAACCCCTCAAGACCCGGGGCATCCCCCACGTCATTCAGTGCGGCCAGGCCTCCGCGGCAGAAGAGGGCGTCAAGCCTTCGATGGAGTTTGTGCGCCTGTACATGGAACGCGGAATCACTGCGCTGCCCCAGGTCGAAAAACTCCTCAAGCACCGTCCGAAGTGGTGGGCCATGGTCAACCTCATCGGCATGGGCGACGCGTGGGTGGCCTGGAAGGCCAACCGGGACAAGCCCGGCTTGTCTCCCGCACCAATCACCAGCACCGTGGTCATGATCGTGCTGTTCCCGATCCTGTTTCCGCTGCAGTTCACGAACTGGGTGGCCCTGAGGTTCGCGCCCATTCCCAAGTGGCCCAAGGACGTAGAGGCCCTGCACGAGAAGGAGTTGGCCGAACTCGCCGCGCGCGCTGCGCAGCCCAGACGCCGACCGGTGATTCGGCTCAACGGCGAACTCGTCAGTGGTGGGGATGGCGAAGGCGTTTGAAAGCGGATGTGCGGTTGCTTTGCACGAAGACGCCTCAGGCGCGCCGCCGAGAAGAACTCGCCGGCGTTCGCAGGCGCTTCAGCGTGAGCTCCCCAAAAAATCCCGCAGCGCAAACAGCGTCTCATCCGGCGCCTCCGACATCAGCGCGTGCCCTCCGTTCACCAGCGCCACCTTCGCGCCGGGCGCTTGGCGGGTCAGCGCCTTGGTGGCGCGCGGCGGCGTCATCTGGTCCGACGCGCCGAGCAGGAACAGCACGGGGCATGACGCCGCTGCGGTCACGGTCGCCATCGCCGCTTCGCCGTTCGCGTAGTCGTTGCAGGCCTTGAAGCCGATGTGGAAGACGTTGGCGTCGCGGTTGCTCGCGAGCACGCGGCGCATCAGTGCGCGCGAGCCGCCGTAGAGCCAGGTGCCGGGGCCGAGTGACGAGGGCGGCGGGGCCAGCAGCGAGTGCGAGAAGTTGTTGACCATCGTGATGGCGCGCTGCGGGTCGTTGAGCGATGCGTCCAGCAGCGCCGGTGACACGACCATCGGGTAGGCGGTGCCGACGAGCGCCAGGTGCGTCACGCGGTGCGGCGCGCGTGCCGTGGTTTCCAGCGCGATGAGCGACCCGAAGCTGTGGCCGACCAATGCAGCCTTCTCGACGCCCGCTGCGTCGAGCAGGGCAACGACGAAGTCCGCCGCTGCTTCGACGCTGGCCGGCGGCGCGCCCGCGCTCTTGCAGTGGCCGGGCAGGTCGACGGCCAGCACGTTCCAGCCGTGGTTGGCGAACCAGCGGCTCTGCAGGATCCACACGCTGTGGTCGTTCAGCACGCCGTGAATGAAAACCACCGTGGGCTTGCTTTTGTCGATGTCCTTGCCGCCGGTGTAGCAGTAGGTGGTGTGGCCGTTGACGACGAGTTGCATCACGCACCCGCCTTTTCTGCGGCCTTGAGCGCGCGCTTCAGGTCGTCGATGAGGTCGGCCGGGTCTTCGAGGCCGATCGACAGGCGGATCGTTCCCTGCGAAATGCCGGCGCCGGCCAGCGCCTCGTCGGTCATGCGGAAGTGCGTGGTGCTGGCCGGGTGAATCACCAGGCTGCGGCAGTCGCCGACGTTGGCGAGGTGGCTGAAGAGCTTGAGCGCTTCGATGAAGGTTTTGCCCTGCTCGCGGCTGCCTTCCAAATCGAAACTGAACACCGCGCCGGCGCCGCGTGCGCCGTGGCGCAGCAGCTTCTGCGCAAGCGCGTGGCTCGGGTGCGATTCGATCAGCGGATGCCCCACGCGCGACACGAACGGATGCGCCGCCAGAAACTCGACGACCTTCTGCGTGTTGTCGATGTGCCGCTCCATGCGCAGCGGCAGCGTCTCGATGCCCTGCAGGATGAGCCACGCGGTGTGCGGGCTCATGCAGGCGCCGAAGTCGCGCAGGCCTTCGCGGCGCGCGCGCAGCAGGAAGGCGCCGACGGTGCTTTCCTCGCTGAAGACCATGTTGTGAAAGCCCGCGTAGGCCTCGGTGAGTTCGGCGAACTTGCCCGAGCGCTCCCAGTCGAAGCTGCCGCCATCGACCACCACGCCGCCGATCACGGTGCCGTGGCCGGACAGGAACTTGGTGGCCGAGTGGTAGACCAGGTCGGCGCCGTGGTCGAAGGGCTTGATGAGGTAGGGCGAGGTCAGTGTCGAATCGACCAGCAGCGGCACGCCGGCTTCGTGCGCGATGTCGCTGACGGCCGGGATGTCGAGCACGTCGAGCCCTGGATTGCCGACCGTTTCGCCGAACAGCAGCTTGGTCTCGGGCCGGATGGCGGCGCGCCAGCCGTCGAGGTCGTTCGGCTTGACGAAGGTGGTCTCGATGCCGAAGCGGCGCATCGTGTAGTGCAGCAGGTTCTGCGAGCCGCCGTAGAGCGCGGTGCTCGCGACGATGTGCGAGCCCGCGCCCATCAGCGTCGCGATGGAGAGGTGCAGCGCGGCCTGGCCGCTGGCGGTGGCGATGGCGCCGATGCCGCCTTCGAGCGCCGCCACGCGCTGTTCGAGCACCGCGTTCGTCGGGTTGCTGATGCGGCTGTAGACGTGCCCCGCGCGCTCCAGGTTGAAGAGCGAGGCCGCGTGGTCGCTCGATTCGAAGACGAATGAGGTGGTGAGGTGGATCGGCACCGCACGTGCGCCGGTCGTGGGGTCGGGCGATGCACCCGCATGCAGCGCGAGGGTGTCGAAACCGGGGTCGGAATAGCCAGGCATGTGTCTCCTTCGTCCTTCGATATGAGGGCCCGCACACGCGCGCAGCGCACGCATTGGCGACTCGGGCCGGTGGGATCGGCGGCCATTGTGGGCTATATTCAATTTGGCATTCCGCCGGGCAGAGCAGAGGAGCATCACGATGAAGGTCAGCGACATCCTGCGGGTCAAGGGCAACACCCTTTTCACCGTCACGCCCGATGAGCCTTTGTCGACCGCGGTGTCGGCCATGGCCGAAAAAGACATCGGCTCGCTCGTCGTCATGGAGCATGGCGACCTCGTTGGCATGCTGACTTTTCGCGAGGTGATCCTGGCGATCGTCGCCAACGGCGGCCAGCTCGGCGGTACCCAGGTGCGCAAGGCGATGGACGATGCGCCGGTCACCTGCACCGTCGAAACCGAGCTCGACGAAATCCGCCGCATCATGCTCGCGCGCCACGCCCGCTACATGCCGGTGATGGACCAGCGGATGTTGATGGGCGTGATCAGTTTCTACGACGTCGCCAAGGCGGTGGTCGACAGCCAGAATTTCGAGAACAAGATGCTCAAGGCCTACATCCGCGACTGGCCGGCCGAAGAAGAAGACACACCCGGCAAGAAGTAGCGACAGCGAAATCGAAAAAAAGGGCGCCGAACGGCGCCCTTTTCGCGTTCAGAGCGCCAGCAACGCCGCGCCCGGAAAGTGCGCGAAGGCAGTGGCGATGCGCAACGCGCCGTTCGTCACGGCCAGCGTCTCGCCGGTCAGCAGGTTTTCGAACTGCGTGCCTTCGGGCCAGTGAGGCATCTTGACCAGCGTGTCGCCCCACGCCGCGGCGCCGGCCGGCAAGGTCTGCGCCTCGACCGGCAAGCCGGCAAACAGGCGGCCCGCCAGCACGACGAGCGACGCCTTCTCGTGCCGCCGGGTGAACGCCACCAGGTGCGATGCCTTGTTGCCCGACGTGGTCAGCGCGAGGTAGTCGCCGTCACGAAACAGCGCCGGCTGCGCCTGGCGCAAGGCGAGCAGGCGGCGCGTCAGCCAGAGCTTGGCGCGGCCGTCGTGCGGTGCGGCGGCAAGCGCCTGCACGGCGGCGGGCAGCCCGGGCTGCTGCGCCATGTCGTCGAGCGCGTCGAGCCAGCGGGAGCGCAGCGCGTAGTCGACCGGGCGGCGGTTGTCGGGGTCGACCAGGCTCAGGTCCATCAGTTCATTGCCCTGGTACAGGTCCGGCACGCCCGGCGACGCGTACTTGATCAGGGTCATCGACAAACTGTTGAGCGCGCCGTACCAGGCCAGCGTGGCACCGAGTGCCTGCACGTCATCGAGGAACACGTTGCCCTGCACGCTGCCCAGCAGGCGATGCACGAAGCCGGTGAGCGCCGCCTCGTAGTCGGGGTTGGGCACGACCCAGCTGGTGTGCGCCTTCGATTCGCGCGCCGCCTTCAGCGCATAACGTTCGATGCGCTCGGCGTACTTCTCGCGCGCGGCCTCGTCGAGGCCACCGGCCGGCAGCGTTCCCAGCAGCGTCTGGTAGAGCAAATACTGGTCGGCCGCCGAAGGCATCGCGACGCCTTCGGGTGCGACGTTCATCGCGCGCCATCGGCGCAGCGCGAGCCGCCATGCCGCGGGCATTTCGGACAGCACGTTGATGCGGTTGCGCACGTCTTCGGAGCGCTTGTTGTCGTGCGTCGACGTGGCGAGCATGGTGTGCGGCCAGCGCACCGAGCGGTCGGCGCTGGCGGTGTGAAAGGCCGCGACCGTCATGCCGAAATGCGCCGGCTCGCCGCCCACTTCGTTGAGCGAACTCAGCGGGAAGTAGCGGTAGAACGCCGTGTCCTCCACGCCCTTGGCCGTGACTGGCGCGCTGAACTGCTGGAAGCGCATGGCGAAGCGCTGCACGCGCGCGCGCTGCGCGTCGGGTGCATCAACCACGGTTTCGGCCAGCAGCGTGCGCCGCACGAAATCGAACACCGATTCGTCGGCGTCGAGGCTGCGCGTGCGCGCCAGCTCGACGGCCTGCTCGATGTAGTGACGGTCCTGATCGGACGGCGTGTCGACGATGTAGCTGCGATACACCTGCATGCAGGCGGCCACTTCGGCCAGCGCGCGGCGCAGCGTGTTGAGCGTGTAGTCGCGCGTATGGCGGTCGGCGCGCGCAATGCGCAGCAACTCGGTCGACAGCACATTGAGTTCGGACGACAGCGCGTTGCGCATGATGGCGCGCTTGCCGCGGTACGACAGCTCGTCGAAAGCCTCTTCCACGCCGCTGAAGCTGCGCCAGATGCGCGTGAAGCGTTCATCGGCCGCGGAATTGAGGAGCACGCCGTTCACCACCGTCGCGAAGCGATAGCCCGTGGTGCCGTGGATATGCCATTCCACGGGCACCTCTTCGTGCGAGGCTGCGATTTTTTCGGCGACCACATAGAGCGGACGCGCCGGGCGGCCGTTTTCGTCGGGGCCGGGCAACGCGAGGCCGGCGCGCTGCGCAAAGCCACGCTGCAGGCGCTCGAAGTAACGCGCCGGATCGTACAAACCGTCGGGGTGGTCGATGCGCAGCCCATCGACCACGCCGGCTGCGGCGAGGTCGAGCGCCATGCCTTGCGTGGCCTCGAACACTTCTTCGCGCTCGATGCGCAATGCGGCGAGCTCGTTGATGTCGAAGAAGCGGCGGTAGTTGATTTCGTCGGCCGCCACGCGCCAGAACGCGAGGCGGTAGGCCTGCAGTTCGAGCAGGGCGTGCAGCGTGTCGCGCTCGGCCGGCACGTTGAACTCTGCCACCGCCGCGGCGATGGCCTGCGCCACCGTCAACTGGCGGACCACCAGGCGCGCGAGCCGGTTCTTCAAAACCTCCTTGTCGCGCGCGCGCTCGGCCACCGATTCGGGCTCGGTCGCGTCGCGCGTGGGCAGGTGGCCGAACGACGAGGCGATGCTCGCGATGCTGGCCGACAACTCGACATCGTCGATGCGCGATTCGGCGCGCTGCAGCACGCGGGGGTACGTTTCAGGGGCGAGCGGAAAGCTGTGCTCGTGGTAGTGCAGCGCGAGGCTGCCGGTGTCGGCATCGAAAGCCAGCACGAGTTCGCCGCGCGCCAGCACGTCGCCGTAGTGATCGCCGAGCACGGGCAGCAGCACCTTGCCCTGCAGCTCCACGTTGAGCGGTTGCCAGTCGATGTCGAAGTGCTGCGCGTAAAGCGAAGCCGGACCGTTTTCCAGCACGTCGAGCCACCAGGCGTTGTCGGCGGCGAGCACGCCCATGTGGTTAGGCACCAGGTCGAGCAGCTGCCCCATGTTGTGCGACTTCAGCGCGGCGCTGAAGCGCTCGAAGCCTTCGCGGCCACCGAGCTCGGGGTTGATCTCGTCGTGCGCCACCACGTCGTAGCCGTGCGTGCTGCCCGGGCGTGCGCGCTGGATCGGCGAGCAGTAGATGTGGCTCACGCCGAGCTTCGCCAGATAGGGGAGGATCGCGATCGCGTCGTCGAAGCGGAAGTCCTTGTGGAACTGCAGCCGGTACGTCGCGCGCGGGATCACCGTGTTGATCGTGCGGCGCGTGTCGCCGTGCACGGCGGGGTGCGGGCGAATGGCGGCCAGCGTGTCGCACAGCTGCAGCGTTTGCGGATCGACCGCCAGCTGCTGCAGGTCGAGCGCGAGCTTGCGACGCCAGTTGGGGTGCGAGTCGGTGGTACCCGGCATGTTGGCCTGCTCGAGCATGCCGATCGCGTCTTCCAGCTGCACCATCATCACTTGCGACGGCGTGCTGGCGAGGTAGGCATGAATGGCCGCGACCACGGCTGGCGGCAGGGTCTGCGCGCCCGTGGCCTCCGCCACCGCGTCGACCGACAGCAGGCCGGCGCGCTGC
Source organism: Variovorax sp. PAMC 28711 (assembly GCF_001577265.1). Lineage (NCBI taxonomy): Bacteria > Pseudomonadati > Pseudomonadota > Betaproteobacteria > Burkholderiales > Comamonadaceae > Variovorax > Variovorax sp. PAMC 28711. The sequence goes on from NZ_CP014517.1 coordinate 3,355,232, forward strand.
ACCGCGAGCAGCAGGCGAACGCGCTCTTGCGCGCGGTCGAACAACTGCTTTTCGAACAGCTCGGAGTTCGGGAACAGGCCGAGCGACAGGCGCAGGCGCAGGTCATGCCCGGCCCACCAGCCGGTGAGCGTGGCGAGGTCGTGCGTGCTGATCGCCACGAGCGCATGGCGCGGGTATTCGGCCGGCGCCTTGAAGTCGCCATCGTGATGACGCTCGAAGTACATCAGGCGATACGACAGCACCTGGAAGCGCGCCAATGCGTCGCGCATTTCGTCGGCGACGGTGCCGAGGTCTTCGCCGATCACCATGCACTGCTGGCGCTCGCTCTCGATGGCGACGATGGCCAGCATTTCTTGCAGCGCGTAGTGCACGTAAGCGCCGTCGTGCGGGGTCTGGCCCGGCGGAATCCAGAACAGGCGCATGAGGCCCATGACGTGGTCGATGCGCAGCGCGCCCGCAGCGCGCATGCTGCCGCGCAGCGTCTCGATGAAGAAGCGATAGCCGCTCTCGCGCAGCCGGTCGGGCCGCAGCGGAGGCAAGCCCCAGCCCTGCCCGTTGGGATTGAATTCGTCGGGCGGCGCCCCGACGCTCGCACCGAGCGCGAACATCGATTGCTCGCCCCATGCGTCCGAGCCCGCGCGGTCGACCGATACCGCCAGGTCGAGGTAGAGCCCCACGGCCATGCCCAGTGCGCCGCACTGCGCGCCCACGTGGGCAAGCTGTTTGGCGGCCTGCCACTGCAGGTACTGGTAGTAGCCGATGCGCTCGGCGTGGGTCTCGGCAAACTGCGCGACGGCGGGCGCTTCGGGCGTGCGATAGGCGTCGGGCCAGACCGGCCAGCCCCAGACCGTTTCGTCGGCCTCGTGGAAATGGGCCTGCAACGCTTCGAACAGCGCGTGCCGGCGCAGCGGCTCGCCGCGCTCGACGCAGAAATCGGCGAAGGCCTGCCGCGCCGCGGGGCACCGCGTTCGCAGAAGTGCCGGTAGAGCAGCGTGAGCACTTCGAACTTGGCAGCGGCTACGCCGACATAGTCGACCAGTTCGGCGTCGCGCAACGTGGCCAGCCGGGCCTGGAAGTCGGGCGCCTGCACGCGCTGCTGGGCGGTCTCGCAATCGCGAAATTCTTCGACCGACTCGACGTCGATGTAGAGCACGTCGAGCTGCAGCCGCGACGACGGGCTGTACGGGCTCGCATGCGCCGGGTTGTGCGGGAACAGCGCGTGCAGCGGGTTCAACCCGATGATGCCGGCGCCGCGTGCAGCGGCTTGTTGCGCGAACCGCGCGAGGTCGCTGAAGTCGCCAATGCCCCAGTTGCGGTTGGAACGCAAGGCATAGAGCTGCAACGCCGGACCCCAGACGCGGCCATCGCCGTGCAGCGCCGGTGGCTGGTAGCAATGGGGCGGCGCGCTGATGACCAGCGCGTCTTCGGCATGACCGTCGAAGCGGAGCCGGTGATAGCCCACCGGCAGCGGTAGCGTCATCTCGATGCGGCGCTCGCAGAGCGCCACACCCTCCAGATCGAAGCGTGTCAGTTCGGGCGAGGCGTGCAGGTCGGTCAGCCCGTGGTGCGCCGTGCCGTGCTCTTCCAGCAACGACCAGTTCGCCTCGGCGAGCGCGGCCGGGAGCCGCACGACCACCGACCACTGCGTGGCCTCCGCGTCGATCGCGACAGCAGGCGGCAGTACGCGCGCCCACCGTGCGCGATCTGCCGTCTCCAGGCTTTGCTGCAACGGCGCGCCAAGATCGATGTCGAAGCTGGCGAGCAAGGTGCGCAGGTTCGACGCGCTGACGACGTGGCGGTTGCCGAAGATGTCGTGGTAGTCGGTCGCGATGCCGAAGAGGGCGCAGAGTCGCGCAAGCGCCTCGTGATCGCCGTGGGCCTCATCCATGGGTGTTGTCTTCCTGCAGCGTGATGCACACCGATCCGGGTGCCATGCTGAGCGTGTCGTTGAGGTCGGTTGTGATGCCGTCGGTGTAGATCGCCTGGCCCGCAAGCTGGCGGATGCCGCTTGCTTTTTGCGTGCCGAAGTGGGCGAGCAGTTGGAGCGTGGCGCCGTTGGCCAACGGCCATTCGACGCGCAACGCTTCGCCGTCGCGCCAGTGGCGGCCGCCGCGCGGCTGGCCGGCCAGCCGCGGCACCAGGGCGCGGTGCCGGATGGCGAGCAGCTGCGCGATGTGCGCCATGAATTCGCGGTGCGGGCTCTGCTCGCGCTCTTCCCACTTCAGCTTGGACGCTTCGAAGGTCGAGGCCGCGTTCGGGTCGGGAATGCGCGCGCGCGCGGCTTCGTCGCCGAAGGCAGCGAACTTGCCGAACTCGGCGCGCCGCCCATCGGACACGGCGGCGGCGAGTTCGGGTCCGAAATCGCAGAAATACAGGAACGGCGTGGAGGCCGCGTATTCCTCGCCCATGAACAGCATCGGCGCGTGGGGCGACAGCAGCAGGCAAGCGTACGCGGCGCGCAGCGGCGCGGGGTCGGCCAGTGCATCGATGCGGTCGCCGAACGCGCGGTTGCCGACCTGGTCGTGCGTTTGCAGGAACGACACGAACGCTGCGAGCGGGAGCTGGTCGCTCTTTTCGCCGCGATGCTCGCCGTCGCGAAATACCGAAGCCTGGCCCTGGTAAACGAAGCCCTGCGCCAGTGCGAGACCGAACTGCGCCACCGGGTCGTCGGCGTAGTCGGCGTAGTAGCCGTCGGTGTCGCCGGTGACGAGCACGTGCGCCGCATGATGCAGGTCGTCGTTCCATTGCGCGGTGGCGGTCAGAGGCCGGCCATCGGCGCCGCGCTCCAGGTAGTGCGCGCCGTTGGCGTCGTTCTCCAGCACGATATGGATCTGCCGCTCACGGCCCGGCCCGTCGCGCAATGCGGCGCAGATTTCTTCGACGATGTCGGGGCTGGAGTCGTCGCGGATCGCGTGCACCGCGTCCATGCGCAAGCCGTCGCAGCGAAACTCTTCCACCCAGTACAGCGCGTTGTGCACGAAGAAGTCGCGCACCGTGCGGGAACTGTCGCCGTCGTAGTTGATGGCCGAGCCCCACGGCGTTTGATGGGCCGCGTTGAAGAACGACGGGCTGCCGGCATGCAGGTAGTTGCCTTCGGGCCCGAAATGGTTGTAGACCACGTCCATCAGCACCATGAGGCCGAGGCCGTGCGCGGCATCGACCAGCGCCTTGAGCTCGTCGGGCGTGCCGTAGGGTGCCGTGGGCGCGAACAGCAACACGCCGTCGTAGCCCCAGCCGCGCGCGCCGGGAAAATCCGCCACCGGCAGAATCTCGATCACCGTGATGCCGAGCGCGACCAGATCTGCCAGCCGGCGCTGGGCCGCCACGAAAGTGCCTTCGGGCGTGAAGGTGCCGATGTGGAGTTCATAGATCACGGCTTCGGTCCAGGGCCTGCCGCGCCACTCGGCGTCTTTCCAGTCGTAGGCCTGCGGATCGACCACCTCGCTCGCCGCGTGCACGTCGTCGGGGTTGCTGCGCGATGCGGGGTCGGGCACAAGGTGGCCGTCTGGCAGGCGGAACTGGTAGCGGTCGCCGGCGCGCGCGTCGGGCACGTCGAGCCGGTGCCAGCCGTCCGCGTCGCGCGTCATCGGCGCAGCGGCAAGGCCGTTGCGTTCCAGCGCGATCAACGCGGTGTCGGGCGCCCAGAAAGTGAAGCGCACGCCGTTGTCATGCACGGCGGCCCCGAAGGGCATGGTGTGGGTGTATTTCATTCAGTCCAGGAAACGGGTCACAGCGGCGGCGGCGGATTGCTCGGGCGGCTCGGCATCAGCGGGCGACCGCGCGGGCGCGGCGGCGTCGTCGGCGGCTCGGCCAGATCGCCGTAGTCGGTGGTCGGTGGGTTGGCCAGATCGGCGAAGTCGCTGTCGTGGGCGACGGGGCGCTGCGAGCCGTCCCGCGGCCACCATTTGGCGATGCGGTCGGCGGCCCAATCCTTGCCGGCGAGGCCGAAGGCGAGGGCCAGTGCGAACACCACGCCCGCCAGGATGACGATGAAGCTCTCGCGCACGATGTCGCCGCCGACCTTGATGTGATCCAGCGCAATGAGCACCACGAAGATCATGATCGCGTACTGCGCCAGCTTGCCGAAGAAGCGGGCATCGGCCATCTTCACGTTGCGCGCATAGGTGACTACCGCGTCGCCAACAAATCGTGCGAAGTACGAGCCGAAGGCCAGCACCAGCAGCGCCACGAAGATGTTCGGCACGAACCACACCACGCGGCCGAGCAGGTCGGTGATGTAGGTGAGGCCGAGCCCGTTGAACGCGATGATCAGCGCGGCCAGCACCACCAGCCAGTACGCCAGCACGCCGATGATGTCGCCGGTGTTTTTCTGCAGCCCGCCTTGTCTCAGGAAGTTGTCGAGGCCCGAGCGCTCGGTCAGCACGTTGAAGTTGATGGCGCGCAGGAATCGCGTCACCGCAAAGCTCACCACCTTGGCGAGCAACCAGCCCACGATCACCACCAGCGCGGCGATCAGCAGACGCGGCAAGAAAGCCCCGATCTGGTAGAGGATGCCGCGCAGCGGTTCCAGGTAGAAATTGAAATCGTTCATGCAGCTTCTCCTCGTGCAGTGGCAGGGCCGACCATGGCTGCGAGGGCCTGCAGCCCCTGCATGGGCACCTGGACCCAGTCGACGCGGTTGTTCAATTCATAGCGAAGTTCGTACATCGCCTTGTCGATCTCGAAGAGCGCGAGCAGAGCCGCTTCGGGCGCAGGCGCTCCGGCTGCGGCGAGCGTGTCTGTGTAGCCACCGAGGAACGCACTGCGCACCTCGCGCTCCCATTCGGCTGCCACGGCATCGAGGCGTGCCAGCTCGGCCGGGTTCTGCGCCGCGCGCTTGAGCGCCGACCAGCGCGCGTAGTTGAAGGACCGCAACATGCCCGCCACGTCGCGCAGCGGCGACGTCTTGGCACGACGCTGCTCGAAATCGCGCGCCGGTTCGCCCTCGAAGTCGATGATGACGAAATCGTTGCGCGAGACCAGGACTTGCCCCAGGTGGTAGTCGCCGTGGAAGCGCGACTTGATGCCCGCGGCATGCGTGGCTTCTGCGTCGAACGCCTCGATGGACTGCAGCATTGGGGCTTCCTGCGCCAGCAGGCGCTCGCCGTCGCGCTGGGCTTCGGCCGGCAGGCCTGCCAGCCGGTCGCGCAACATCGCGAAACTGCTGCGCGCCTCGGTGGCGGCGGTCGAACGCAGCGCGAGCCGGTCGGCCGGCAACAGCGGTTCGGGGTCGAAGGCCGGGTCCCCCTTCGACGCGGCAAAGGCAAGGTGCAACTCGGCCGTGCGCTGTCCGAGAACGCGCATCAGCGTGAGGAAGGCGCCATGGTCCGGTGCGGCGGACCCTTCTGGTGCCGCCGCTTGCTCGGAGAGGAAGCGGTCCAGGTAGGCCTGGGTGTACTCCCACGCGTCGCCCTGGTTCGGCACGAAGGCCTGCAGCAACGCCAGTGTCATGACGCTGCCGTCGGCACCGTGGTATTCAATGGCGCCCGCCACCGGCACGCAGTTAGCGAAGCGCGCCACCTGCGTGAGGTAGCGGCCCACGTCGAGCTCGGGGTTGATGCCCTGGTGGATGTGGCGATAGCCTTTCAGGAAGAGTTGATCGCCCAGGGTGACCACCGTGTTGCTGCTGGCCGCGCTCGGGCGACTCACTTCGAGTGCATCGACATCTTCCTGCGTCACGTCGGCCAGCGCGCCGGTGGACGTGAAGCGGATTTCGCCGCGCTCGGCCGGCAGGGTGAGTCCCTGCGCAATGCCGAGCACGACGGCCCGGCAGAAGGCCTCGTCATAGAACGCGTCGGCCATCAAGCCGACCTCGGCCTGCTGACGGACTTTGGCGACGATGGCCTGGCCGAGCTGCTTCATGCGTTCTTCGTCATGGTCTTCCCATGCGAGGGCGAGCGGCATGAAGTAGGTGGACTTGTTATCGCCGGCCTGCACGTCGAGGATGGGCAGCATCCAGCGCAACGCGCCTTGCTCCCACACCGCGTGTTCGGCGATGGCGGTGCGCGTGATCGCGCTGCCCTTGGCGCCGTACCAGCGCTGCACTTCGATGTGGCGCGCCAGTACGTCGGTTTCCACCTGCTCGCGCAGGCGCTCCGCCATGCCGATGCGCCACGGCATCACGCGGTCGCGGAAGAAGCTCGCCCAGCTGTCGAACAGCACCAGCGTGGGCCGATCGCGCAGGCCCACTTCTTCCTGGTGCCACACCGGCATTGCCGCATCGGTGGTGAGGTTGAACCAGTAGAAGCCATACGACGGCATGGTCAGCAGGTACGGCAACTCGCCGATCGGCGGGAACGATGCGCGGCCGAGCATTTCGACCGGCACGCGCGTCTTGTAGGCCGCCAAATCAAGCTCCACCGGCTGGGCCGCCCGCGACAGGTTGAAGACGGTGAGGATCACGTCGTCTTCGAAGATGCTGAGGTACGCGAGGATCTTCCGGTTGCCGGGGCGCAGGAAGATCTTCTTGCCGCGGCCGAACGCGCTGCTGGTCTTGCGCACGGCCAGCATGCGGCGCGTCCAGTGCAAGAGCGAGCTGTTGTCGCGCAGCTGCGACTCGACGTTGACCGACTCGTAGCCGTACATCGGATCGATGATCGGCTGCAGGTACAGCCGCTGCGGGTCGGCGCGTGAGAAGCCGGCATTGCGGTCGGGCGTCCACTGCATGGGGGTGCGCACGCCGTTGCGGTCGCCCACGAAGACGTTGTCGCCCATGCCGATCTCGTCACCGTAGTAGATGATGGGCGAGCCCGGCATCGACAGCAGCATGCCGTTCATGAGCTTGATGCGGTCCTTGTCGTTGTCCATTAGCGGCGAGAGGCGCCGGCGGATGCCCAGGTTGATGCGTGCGCGCTTGTCGGCCGCGTACGTGGTGTACATGTAGTCGCGCTCCTTGCTGGTCACCATTTCGAGCGTGAGCTCGTCGTGGTTGCGCAGGAAGATCGCCCACTGGCAGCCGTCGGGAATGTCGGGGGTCTGCTGGAGAATTTCGACGATCGGGTCGCGGTCTTCCTGCGCAATGGCCATGTACATGCGCGGCATCAGCGGGAAGTGATACGCCATGTGGCACTCGTCGCCGTTGCCGAAGTACTCGCGCACGTCCTCTGGCCACATGTTGGCCTCGGCCAGCAGAAACCGGTTCTTGTACTCGGCATCGATCACGGTGCGGATCTTCTTGATCACCGCATGCGTCTCGGGCAGGTTTTCGTTGCTGGTGCCGTCACGTTCAACCAGGTACGGAATGGCGTCGAGCCGGAAGCCGTCGACGCCCAGGTCGAGCCAGAAACGCATTGTCTTGAAGATGGCTTCGAGGACCGCGGGATTGTCGAAATTCAGGTCGGGCTGGTGGCTGAAGAAGCGGTGCCAGAAGAACTGCTTGGCTACCGGGTCCCAGGTCCAGTTGGACTTCTCGGTATCGGTGAAGATGATCCGCGTGCCCTGGTAGATCTGGTCGGTGTCGCTCCACACGTAGAAGTCGCGCTCGGGCGAGCCCGGCGGCGACGTGCGCGCCGCCTGGAACCACGGGTGCTCGTCCGATGTGTGGTTGATGACCAGCTCGGTGATGACGCGCAGGCCGCGCTTGTGCGCCTCGTCCAGCATTTCCTTGAAGTCGGCGAGCGTGCCGTACTGCGGGTGCACGTCTTCGTAGCCCGAAATGTCGTAGCCGTCGTCACGCAGCGGCGACGGATAGAACGGCATCAGCCAGATCGTGTTGACGCCCAGGTCCTTCACGTAGTCCAGCTTGGCGGTCACGCCCTTGAAGTCGCCCATGCCGTCTTCGTTGGTGTCGAAGAAGGCCTTGACGTTGAGCTGGTAGATCACCGCATCGCGGTACCACTGCGCGTCGTCGGTGCTGTCGATATCGGGTGTCTGCAGGGCGAGGGCAGGGACGGGTGCATTCATGGGCAGCGATTCCTCAAAGGAATTGTTCGAAGTCGGTCTCGTCGCGCACACGGCGTCGCACGAGCAGGATGTGGGCCGCGGTTTGCTGCGGGTCGAGCCGGACGTAGTGATAGTCGCCTTGCCAGACGAAGCGCTCGTCGCTCAGCAGGTCGTGCATCTGGAAGTCGTGGCCAGGCTCCACGCCAACCGAATCGGGCACGAGTTCGACCCAACCGTCCTGCGGGTTGTGCGGATCGAGATTGACGATGGTGACGATCACGTTGCGGCCGTCGGGCGACGACTTGGCATAGGCGATCAGCTGCTCGTTCTCAACCGGCAGGAAGCGCAGCGCGCCGTTGAACTGCAACGCGGCGTGGTCCTTGCGGATGCGGTTGATCTGCGAGATCAGCGGCGCGATGCTTTTCGGCTGGTCATGGTCCCAGTGGCGCAGTTGGTATTTCTCGGAGTCGAGGTATTCCTCGCTGCCGGGGTTGCGCGGCAAATGCTCGAGCAGCTCGTAGGCAGGGCCATAGATCCCGTAATTGGCCGACAGCGTGGCGGCCAGCACGAGCCGCAGCCGGAACATCGCCGCCTCGCCGCTCTGCAGCTGCGAATGCAGGATGTCGGGTGTGTTAGGCCACACGTTCGGCCTGAAATATTCATGGCCCGGGCCCTGCGAGAGCTCGGTGAAGTATTCGATCAGGTCGGCCTTCGTGTTGCGCCAGGTGAAGTAGGTGTACGACTGCGAATAGCCGACCTTGGCAAGCCGGTGCATGACCTTCGGCCGCGTGAACGCTTCGGCCAGGAAGATAACGCCCGGATGTTCGCGCTTGATCTCGGTGATGCACCACTCCCAGAACGGGAACGCCTTGGTGTGCGGGTTGTCGACCCGGAAGATCGTCACGCCCTCGGCAATCCAGTGATCGAAGACGCTCTTGAGCTCGATCCACAGGCCCTGCCAGTCGTCGCACTCGAAGTTGAACGGATAGATGTCCTGGTACTTCTTGGGCGGGTTCTCGGCGTACTGCACGCTGCCGTCCGGCCGCCAGCGGAACCAGCCGGGATGGGCCTTCACGTAAGGATGGTCGGGCGCGCACTGAAAAGCGATGTCGAGTGCGATCTCCAGGCCATGAGCCTGCGCGGCGGCGACCAGGTGGCGGAAGTCGGCGAGCGTGCCGAGCGCGGGAAGGATGTCCTTGTGCCCGCCTTCTGCGGCACCGATGGCCCACGGGCTGCCGACATCGTCGGGCACCGTCACCAGCGCGTTGTTCTTGCCCTTGCGGTCGATGCGGCCGACCGGATGGATCGGCGGGAAATACAGCACGTCGAAACCCATCGCGGCAATCGCCGGCAGGCGCGCCTCGACATCGCGGAGCGTGCCGTGAACGCCCGGCGCCCCGGTGGAGCGCGGGAAGAGTTCGTACCAGCTGCTGAAGCGTGCGCGGTCGCGGTCGACGATCAGCGGGAGCTCGGCGAAGTGGGCTTCGAACCGGCGGTCCGGATACTTCCCGGCGACCAGCGCGTGCTTGTCGTCGAGCGCCATCGCCTTGAGCGTCGGGCCGTCGATGCCGCGGTCCGCAGCGCTGCGGTCCAGCGTCTGCGCCCAGGCGGTCAACGTCTTCTGGTCGGCGCCCTTGGCGCGCGCGGCGGCGCTGGCGATCTCCAGTGCACCGACCTGCGCCGCGACGCGGATGTCTTCTTCATCGACACGGCGTTCGAGCTCGTGTCGCCAGGAAGCGAAGGAGTCGACCCATGCCACCACGGTGTACGCGTAGCGGCCCGGCACCGGTGGCATGAAGTCGGCCTCCCAGATGTCGTTGTAGAGCAGCGTCATCTCGACCTCGTGCGCCGACACATCGCCTTCGGGCCCCCAACGCAGCATGACGCGCAAGGCGTCGTGCCCTTCCGCGAAGCAGTGCGCCTTCACGGCCAGCGTTTCGCCGGCCGTGCGCTTGACTGCGAAGCGGCCGGCATCGACCACCGGCAGCACGGCATCGATGATGGTGCGCACGCGGCCGTCCGGCGGCATGCCGGGCGGCGAAGCGGTGAGCAGGACGGGGGTCTGTGTTTCAGGCATCGGTAGAGGGCTTGAGGATCAGGATGGAAAGTGGCGGCAAGGTGAGGTTCAGCGAATACGGGCGGCCGTTGGCGGATGCATGGTCGGCGGTCACGCGGCCCATGTTGCCCCAGCCCGCACCGCCGTACTCGATGGCATCGCTGTTGAGCAGCTCTTCCCAGACGCCGCCGGTGGGCACGCCGACGACATAGTTTGTACGCGGCTGCGGTGTCAGGTTGCAAGCCACCAGAACGGGGCTGCCGCCGCCGAGCGGTTTTCGCATGAACATGAGCACGCTCGCGTCGGCGTCGTCGGCGTTGACCCACTCGAACCCCTCGGGCGAGAAGTCCTGCTCATACAGCGCCGGCTCGGCCCGGTAGACGCGGTTGAGCTGGCGCACGAAACTTTGCAAACCGGCGTGCTCCGGCTCCTGCGTGGCCCACCACTGCAGTTCCCCATCGTGAGTCCATTCGCGCCGCTGGCCGAATTCGCAACCCATGAAAAGCAGCTTCTTGCCGGGGTGCGTCCACATCATCCCGAACAAGGTGCGCAGGTTGGCGAACTGCTGCCAGCTGTCGCCCGGCATCTTGTTGATGAGCGAACCCTTGCCGTGCACCACCTCGTCGTGCGAGAGCGGCAGCACGAAGTTTTCATTGAAGGCGTAGACCAGCGAGAAGGTCAGCTGGCCATGGTGGTGCTTGCGGTAGATCGGGTCGTTGGCGAAGTACGCGAGCGTGTCGTGCATCCAGCCCATGTTCCATTTCATGCCAAAGCCGAGGCCGCCCATGTCGGTCGGGCGCGAGACCATCGGCCACGCGGTCGACTCTTCCGCGATCGACACGGTGTCGGGCTGATCCCGGTACACCGCGCGGTTCAGGTCCTGCAGGAACTCGATCGCCTCCAGATTCTCCCGGCCGCCATGGCGGTTCGGAATCCACTCGCCGTCCTTGCGCGCGTAGTCGAGGTAGAGCATCGAGGCCACCGCATCCACGCGCAGGCCATCAAGGTGGTAGTAATCCAGCCAGAACAGGGCCGACGAAATCAGAAAGCTGCGGACTTCGTTGCGGCCGTAGTTGAAGATGCTCGAGTTCCATTCGGGATGGAAGCCCTGGCGCGGGTCGGCATGCTCGAAGAGATGCGTGCCGTCGAAGAAGTGCAGGCCGTGCTGGTCCGTCGGAAAGTGCGAGGGCACCCAGTCGAGCAACACACCGATGCCGCGCTGGTGCAAATGGTCGACGAAGGCCATGAAGTCCTGCGGCGTGCCGTAGCGCGAGGTCGGCGCGAAGTAGCCAGTGGTCTGGTAGCCCCACGAACCATAGAACGGGTGCTCGGTCACCGGCATCAGTTCCACGTGGGTGAAACCCATGTCCACCACGTAGTCCGCGAGCCGGCTCGCCAGCTCGCGCCAGTTCAGCATTTCGCCGTCCTGTCGTTGCCACGAGCCCGGGTGCACTTCGTACACGGACATCGGCGCGCCGAGCGCGTTCTTCGGGCCGCGCGACGCCATCCAGTCGGCGTCGTGCCATTCGTTTTCGAGCGACCACACGCGAGAGCCTGTGGCGGGTGCCTGTTCTGCGTAGAACGCGAACGGGTCGGCCTTGTCGACGACGTAGCCGCCGTGCTGCGAAAAGATGCGGTACTTGTAGACCTGGCCGCGCCGTGCATCCGGTGTCGAGCCTTCCCAGATGCCGCTGCCGTCGCTGCGCGCGGTCAAACGCAGGGTGCGGTCGTCCCAGCCGTTCCAATCGGCGATGACGGAGACGGCCTGCGCGTTGGGGCCCACACGGCAAATGTGGCGCCATTGCCGTCCGCACTCAGATGGCAGCCGAGCGACTCGTGCATGCGGGAGTGGGTGCCTTCGCTGAACAGCCAGCTGTCCTGCCCGGTGAGGGGGCGATGTTCGATCTGCACGGGTGATTTCCTCCTGAGTTGCCTGTTCCGGTGTTCCGGAAAGACCATCTCATTGGACCGCGCGAAGCCCTCGCGCGGCGAGCCGTCATCGGCGCCTTGCCCTGTCGGACAACCGCTACTACGCGCGCCCTGACCGTGTCAGTGCAGCTCGGCCGCCGCGTAAATCGTCTCGCGCACCCGCGGATAAATCTGCGTGTTCCACTTGCTGCCGCTGAAGGTGCCGTAGTGCCCGACGCCGGCCTGAAGGTGGTGCGCCTTGAGGTAGGGCCGGATGTTGGGGCAGAGCTCTTGCGCCGCCACGGTCTGGCCGACCGCGCAGATGTCGTCGCGCTCGCCTTCGACGGTGAGCAGTGCCGTCTTGCGGATGGCGGCCGGGTTCACCGTGCGGTCGCCCACGGTGAGCGCGCCGCGCGGCAGGTCGTAGGTCTGGAACACGCGCTCCACAGTCTCCAGGTAGAACTCGGCCGGCAGGTCGTTCACAGCGAGGTATTCGTCGTAGAAATTGCGGATGGTGTCCGCTTTCTCGATGTCGCCTTCGACCAGGTGTTCGTAGAGCTTCTTGAACTGTTCCTTGTGCCGCTCCGGGTTCATGCTCATGAAGGCCGAGAGCTGCAGGAAGCCGGGATACACGCGGCGCATCATGCCCGCGTGCGGGAACGGCACGCGGCTGATCAGATTGTTCTTGAACCACTCGATTGGCTTGCTCGTGGCGAGCGTGTTCACGCCGGTCGGGTTGATGCGGCAATCGACCGGGCCGGCCATGAGCGTGAGGCTCAGCGGCGCGGCCGGGTTGTCGTCTTCGGCCATGAGCGCCGTGGCGGCGAGCGCCGCGACGCAAGGCTGACACACGGCGAGCATGTGCGCGCCGGGGCCGATCGCCTCCATGAAGGCGACGAGCTGCAGCGTGTATTCGTCGAGGCCAAAGCCGCCGTGATAGAGCGGCACGTCGCGCGCGTTGTGCCAATCCGTGATGTAGACATCGTGGTCGCGCAGCAGCGTGCGCACCGTTTCGCGCAACAGCGTGGCGAAATGGCCCGATAGTGGTGCGACCAGCAGCACCGGCGGGTGCACGGCCTTCGTGTCTTTGCAAAAACGCAGCAGCGTGCCGAAGGTCGCGACCTGCTTGACCTCTTCGTGCACCGCGACTTCCTTGCCTTCGACGAGCACCGACCGGATGTCCCACGGCGGCCGCGAATGCGTGACGCGCATGCGCGAGAACACCTCCATGCGCGCCGACATCTGGCGCGCGGCGGTGCGGTCGGTCCCGTCGCTCCAGAGTGCGGCCCCCATGAACTGCGCGCCGAGCCGCAGTGGAGACATCAAGTCGGCTTGTGTTTGGTAGGCCCGGTACAGCATGGGCAGGAGCGCAGGCAAGTTGCGGGCCAACGGCCGCATGTGGCATGGGCCTTGCACTCGTCAGGGTGCCGACCGGCAGCCGTGTCAAGGAGCATCACAGTGGCCAAACCCGTTCTCACCCTCAGCAGCAAGAACTACGGCGCGTGGTCGCTTCGCGGCTGGCTCATGTGCCGGTTCGCCGGGCTCGACTTCAGCGAGACCATCATCCCGCCCGACGATCCGGCCATGAAGGCCGAGATGCTGCTGCTGTCTTCTTCGATGCTTGTGCCGTCGCTGCAGCACGGCACCGTGAAGGTGTGGGACACGTTGGCCATCGGCGAGTACCTCAACGAGATCAAGCCCAAGGCCGGCTTGCTGCCGGCCGATGCCAAGGCGCGCGCGCACTGCCGCGCCATCTGCGGCGAAATGCACTCCGGCTTCGCATCGATGCGCGGCGCGTTGCCGATGAACATCAAGGCCCACTTCAAGGGCTTCAAGGTGTGGTCGCGCGCGCAAACCGACATCGACCGCGTGATCGCGATCTGGCGCGAGTGCTTCAAGGCTTACGGCGGCCCGTTCCTGTTCGGCAAGCAGCCGTGCATCGCCGACGCGATGTATGCGCCGGTCGTCACGCGCTTCCTGAGCTACGACGTGCCGCTCGACAGCGCCTGCACGTCGTACTGCAAGCGCGTGATGGAACTGCCGGCCATGAAGGAGTGGGTGGCTGCGGCCAAGGCGGAGCCCGAAGAAATCGACGAGCTCGACGCCGAGTTCTGAGTTCGAGGGCCAGACGCGCCCCGCGCTGGCGCCGCGCCGGATTGGCGGGCATACTGTTCATTCATACAGTACCGCCGCCATGTCCGAAGCCTTCATTCCCCTCACCGCCCTCAAGGGCCGCGGCGCGGCCACGCGCCTGGCGCACCGTTTCGAGCGCGACGTGCGCGAGGCCTGGGATGACGGCTGGGGCACGCTCGAAGAAGAACATGGCGCGCCGCCTGCCGCGATCGCGACCGAGGTGCGTTTCGAGGATTGCAAGTCGGCCATCAACGACAACGACTCGCCCGACATTCCGTTCGATCGCTCGCTCAACCCGTACCGCGGGTGCGAGCACGGCTGCATCTACTGCTTCGCCCGGCCGACGCACAGCTACCTCAATCTCTCGCCGGGGCTCGATTTCGAAACGAAGCTGATCGCCAAGCGCAACATCGCCGAAGTGCTGCGCGCCGAGCTCGGCTGCAAGCGCTATCAGCCGAACTACATCGCAGTCGGCACCGCGACCGATTGCTACCAGCCGCTCGAGCGCGAACTGCGCCTGACGCGCTCGGTGATTGAAGTCTTCAACGAAGCGCGGCACCCGTTCTCCATCGTCACGAAGTCGAGCGCGGTCGAGCACGACCTCGACCTGATCGCGCCGATGGCGGCCGACCGGCTGGCGGCCGTCTACATCACCGTGACCACGCTCGACGGCGAGCTCTCCCGCAAGCTGGAGCCGCGCGCGGCCGCGCCGCACCGGCGGCTGCGCACGATCCGCACGCTGGCCGAGGCGGGCGTGCCGGTCGGCGTGAGCGTCGCGCCGCAGATTCCTTTCGTCAACGAAGACATGGAACAGGTGCTCGAAGCCGCGTGGGACGCCGGGGCGCGCAGCGCGTTCTACACGGTGGTGCGCCTGCCGTGGGAGGTGGCGCCGCTGTTCAGGCAATGGCTCGAGGTGCACTACCCCGAGCGCGCGGGCCGCATCCTGGCGCGCATTCGGGAGATGCGTGGCGGCAAGGACTACGACGCCGATTTTGCGACGCGCATGAAGGGCAGCGGCCTGTGGGCCGACCTGATTCGCCAACGTTTCGAGAAGGCGACGAACCGCATCGGATTCAAGCGGGAGCGCGTCGCGCTCGACCTTTCGGCCTTTCGTCCACCGGGCGTGGCGGGGCAGGGAAGTCTGTTTTAAAGTCGACCGATGCAAGCTGAATGGATTGTGGTGATGGGGGTGTCAGGCTGTGGCAAGTCCACGCTCGGCGCAGCGGTGGCCGACGCGGTGACGCTGCCGATGATCGAAGGCGACGACTTTCATTCGCCCGCCAACGTTGCGAAGATGAGCGCCGGCACGCCGCTCACCGACGAAGACCGCGCCGGCTGGCTCGACACATTGGGCCGACAGCTCGCGGCGCATCCTCGAGGCGCAGTGCTCGCCTGCTCGGCGCTGAAGCGCGTCTACCGAGAGCGCCTTCGCGCAGCCGTGCCCGGCTTGCGCTTCGTCTTCATGGCGCTCACGCCCGAAGAGGCGCAGCGTCGCGTGTCCGCCCGCACCGAGCACATGTTCCCGGCGAGCCTGGTCGCCAATCAGTTCGCGACGCTTGAATCGCCGGTCAGTGAAGCGGGCGTGTTCACCGTGGACGCGACCGGGCCGCTGGCGCACTTGGTTGCCGAAGTGTGTGCCTGGGTCGTCGAAGGCCCGGTCAGCCGATGACTTCAGGCCATTCGGTGTGGAAGAACTGGCCTTCGGGCTTGTCGATGCGCTCGTACGTGTGGGCACCGAAGAAGTCGCGCTGCGCCTGCAAGAGGTTCGCGGGCAGGCGCTCCGATCGGTAGCTGTCGTAGTAGGCGAGCGATGCGCTGAAGGCCGGCACCGGGATGCCGTTGCTCACCGCCAGCGCCACCACTTCGCGCCAGTTCTGCTGCGTGCTGTTGAGCAGGTCCTTGAAGAAAGGCGCGAGCATCAGGTTCACCAGCGCGGGGTCGGTGCGGTAGGCGTCGGTGATGCGGTTCAGGAAGCGCGCGCGGATGATGCAGCCGCCGCGCCAGATCGACGCGATGCCGCCGAAGTCCAGGCCCCATTGCTTTTTCTCGCCCATCGTCTTGATGAGGTCGAAGCCCTGCGTGTAGCTGATCACCTTGGAGGCGTAGAGCGCGTCGTGCACCTTGGCGACCAGATCCTTCTTCGCCGCGCTCAGGTCAGGCTTCGGGCCCTGCAGCTGCTGGCTCGCGACCACGCGCTGCTTCTTCTGCGACGACAGCACGCGCGCTTCGACCGCGGCGTTGATGGTGCTGATGACCACCGCCTGCTCGGCCGCGTTGATCAGCGTCCACTGGCCGGTGCCCTTCTGGCCGGCCTTGTCGAGGATCATGTCGACGAGCGGCTTGCCGGTCTCGGGGTCTTTCTGCTCCAGCGCCTTGCCAGTGATCTGGATCAGGTAGCTCTGCAGGTCGCCTTCGTTCCACTCGTTGAAGATGGCGGCCATCTCGTCGGTGCTGAAGCCCGCGGCCTTGAACAGGCTGTAGGCCTCGCAGATCAGCTGCATGTCGCCGTACTCGATGCCGTTGTGGATCATCTTCACGTAGTGGCCCGCGCCGCCCGGGCCGATGTGGATCACGCAGGGCTGGCCGTCGACCTTGGCGGCGATCGCCTCGAAGATCGGCTTCATCACTTCCCAGGTCGAGGCCGGGCCGCCCGGCATGATCGACGGACCCTTGCGCGCACCTTCCTCGCCGCCCGACACGCCCGCACCGATGAAGCGCAGACCCTTGGTCTGCAGGTACGCGTCGCGGCGCTCGGTGTCGGTGTAGAGGCTGTTGCCGCCGTCGATGACGATGTCGTCCTTGTCGAGCAACGGGATGAGCTGCTCGATCACCTGATCGACCGGCGCGCCAGCCTTCACCATGATCTGGATCTTGCGGGGCAGCGCCAGGCTCTGCACGAAGGCTTCGAGCGTGTCGTAGCCCTGGATCTTCTTGCCCTTGTTCTTCGCGACGAACTCGTCGGTCTTGTCGGTGGTGCGGTTGAACACGCTGACCTGGAAGCCGCGGCTTTCCACGTTCAGCACCAGGTTTTGGCCCATCACGGCGAGGCCGATCAGTCCGAAGTCGCTCTTCTTGTCGCTGGAGGGGGTGGTGCTCATGGTGTCTTTCGTGCGGAGCGCTGCGGCGCTCGGGGTGGAACTCAGCCGGACATTCTGCCGGGCCGCGCAAAACCTACCGGACGGCGTGGCCGCTCACCCGCGCACCCGCATCGCGCGGCAGCCGGACCGAATCGATGAGTGCCAGCAACGCGAGCACCGTGACGAGCCCGAGCGCGATGCGGAAGTCGGCCACGCCGGGGTGGCCGGCATGGCCGGTGAAGCGTTCGGCGATGCCGAGCGCGATGGCGCCGAAGGCGATGCCGATGCCCGCCGACAGCTGCTGGAACATGCTGAAGAGCGTGGTCGCGCCGCTGGTCTGCGCGGGCGTGGTGTCGCAGAAGGCGAGCGTGTTGAAGGCGGTGAACTGCATCGAGCGGCACAGGCCGCTGAAGACCATCACGGCGACCATGAGCGCCAGCGGCGTCGAGGGCGACAACAGCGCGCAGGCCGCGAAGCCGACCGCGACCAGCAAGCCATTGACCAGCAAGGTGCCGCGAAAACCCAGCCGACGCATCACGAAGCTGGTGGCCGGCTTCATGCCCAGGTTGCCCGCGAACAGCGCCAGCATCAGGAAGCCCGAGGCGATCATGCTGAAGCCGAAGGCGAGCTGGAACATCAGCGGCAGCAGGAACGGCGCGGTGCTGATCGCGATGCGAAACAGCGAGCCGCCCACCACCGACACGCGAAAGGTCTGCACGCCGAACACCGAGAGATCGACCAGCGGATGCGGCGTGCGGCGCAGGTGCCACAGCGCATAGGCCAGCGCGGCCAGGCCGCCCGCGGTGAAGCTGCCGGCCTGGGGCCAGTCGATCGCCGCATGGCTCATGCGGTCGAGCCCGTACATGAGTGCGGCGAGGCCCGCGCCACTGGCGACGAAACCGCGCCAGTCGAACGGCCGCTGCCGGCCCGGTGCGCCGTCGATCCAGCGCAGCGCGAGCACCAGCGCCACCGCGCCGAGTGGCACGTTCAGAAAGAAGATCCAGTGCCAGCTCCAGGTGCTCGCGATCCAGCCGCCGAGCGGCGGCCCGAGCACCGGCGCGGCGAGGCCGGGCCAGGTGATGGTGGCGATGGCCTTGACCAGTCCGCTCTTGGGCGTGCTGCGCAACACCACGAGCCGGCCCACCGGCACCATCAACGCGCCGCCGACGCCCTGCAGGATGCGCGCTGCGACGAAGACCGGCAGGCTCTCTGCCAAGCCGCACGCCACCGAGGCGAGCGTGAACAGCAACACCGCAGACGCGAACACCTGGCGCGGCCCGAAGCGGTCGGCCACCCACCCGCTGACCGGGATGAACA
Source organism: Variovorax sp. PAMC 28711 (assembly GCF_001577265.1). Classification (NCBI taxonomy): domain Bacteria; kingdom Pseudomonadati; phylum Pseudomonadota; class Betaproteobacteria; order Burkholderiales; family Comamonadaceae; genus Variovorax; species Variovorax sp. PAMC 28711. The sequence continues at coordinate 3,373,604 of NZ_CP014517.1, forward strand.
CCGCCAGCGCGAGCAGGTAGGCGCTGATGCCGATCGACAACGCGACCGGCGCCACGCCGAAGCTCTGCGCCATCGCGGGCACGGCCGTGGTGATGACGGTGGCGTCCAGGTTCTCCATGAAGAACGCGGCGGCGACCAGCCAGGCGATGAGCCGGCCGCGCTTCGGGTCGATGCCGGGGTCGGCGTTGGCGTCCGCTGCAGGGGGCGGTGAGGGGCGGGCGGTCATGGGCCGCACAGCATAGCCAACGGAACTGACTTAACCTCGCCGATCCCGCCCAGCGCCCTGGACGCCACCCCATCGATCCCGTGACAGCGACGACGCCCATCTCACCCACACCCCTGCCCAGCGCAAGCGCAGCCGTCAGCTTCGGCGAAGCCTTTCGCTTCTGGCTCAAGCTCGGCTTCATCAGCTTCGGCGGGCCCGCCGGGCAGATCGCGATCATGCACACCGAGCTGGTGGAGCGACGTCGCTGGATCAGCGAAAAGCGCTTTTTGCACGCGCTCAACTACTGCATGCTGCTGCCCGGCCCGGAGGCGCAACAGCTGGCGACCTACATCGGCTGGTTGATGCACCGCACGCGCGGCGGCATCGTGGCAGGCGCGCTGTTCGTGCTGCCGTCGCTGTTCATCCTCATTGCGCTGTCGTGGGTCTACCTGCGCTTCGGCGACGTGCCCTGGGTGGCCGGTTTTTTCTACGGCATCAAACCGGCCGTGACGGCGCTGGTGCTGCATGCCGCCCACCGCATCGGCACGCGCGCGCTGAAGAACGGCTGGATGTGGGGCATCGCGGCGGCGGCGTTCGTTGCGATCTTCGCGTTCAACACGCCGTTTCCGGCGATCGTGCTGGCTGCCGCACTGATCGGTCATTTCGGCGCGCGCTGGGCGCCCGGTGTGTTCGCGCTTGGCGGCGGCCACGGCGCGGCGCGCCATGACTACGGACCGGCCTTGATCGACGACGACACCCCGACGCCGCCGCACGCGCGTTTCTCGCGCCGTCACCTGGTCAAGGTGCTGGCTGTCGGGCTGGGTCTGTGGTTTGCCGCGATGGCGGTGCTGCTGGCGACGCAGGGCGTGCACGGCACGCTCACGCAGATGGGCTGGTTCTTCACCAAGGCCGCGATGCTCACCTTCGGCGGCGCCTACGCGGTTCTGCCCTACGTGTACCAGGGCGCGGTCGAGCGGCACCAGTGGCTGTCGGGCACGCAAATGATCGACGGGCTTGCGCTCGGCGAGACAACGCCCGGCCCGCTCATCATGGTGGTGGCTTTCGTGGGCTTCGTCGGCGGCTGGATCCACCAGGTGCTCGGACCCGACGCGGTCTTCGCGGGTGCGGCGTTGGCGGCCACCGTGGTGACCTTCTTCACCTTCCTGCCGTCCTTCGTCTTCGTTCTTGCGGGCGGACCGGCGATAGAGGCGACACACGGCAAGCTGGGTTTCACCGCGCCGTTGTCGGCGATCACCGCCGCGGTGGTCGGCGTGATCGTCAACCTCGCGCTCTTCTTCGCGTACCACGTGCTGTGGCCGCAAGGCTTCGGCGGGCGCTTCGATCTTGCCGCCAGCACGATCACCGTGGCAGCGACGATCGCGCTGTTCCGCTTCAATGTCGGCGTGCTGCCGCTGATCGCCGTCTGCGGGCTGATCGGCGTCGCGCTTCGCTTTTTTCAGATCAGCGGCGGGTCCTGATCGCGGTCGGTGTGGCGGTGCAGGGCGATCGCTTCGATGAAGGTCGCGATCGCCTGACCCTCGATGTCGGCGGCGTCGGCAAAGATCAAGCCGGTGTCCGGCGCGCCCGATGGCAGGTTGGCCTGGATGCCGACCTTGTCGGTCAAGGCCTTCGAGGCGCCGAGCACCAGCAGCGTCTTGCAATGACGGTAGGTGTTGACGATGAACTCGGTCGTGTTGCCCACGCGTGCGAGCAGTTCCACCGCCGCTTTGCCGTCGGGCAGCGCGATCGCGTCGAACAGCACGGGTGGCGTGTTCTCGAGCGACGCGTCGGCTTCGAGCGTGTCGCCCTCCGCGGTGCTGATCGTGCCGAGGCGCGGCGCGACGATGCGGGCCACGGCGCCGGCCTCGACCAGTGCCGCCTGCAGCGCAGCGATCGACTTTCCTTCGACGCCGTTCGCCACCAGGATCGCGATCTTGCGCGTGCGGATGCCACCGTCGCCGGGGCGCGCGGTCAACGACAGCGAGGTCGATGCGCGCACCTCGGCGGGCTGCGGCATGTCGAGCGCCTTCGGCATCGCCGCCGGCACGGCCATCCCCAGGCCTTCGGCCACGCGCTGAGCCAGGTCGTCCGCCACGTTGGCCAGGCCGGAGAGCATGCGTTCGCGAATCGCCGGCACGGTGAGCTTGCTCAACTCGAAGCGAAAGCCGCCGACGATGTGCGCCTTTTCCCAATCGGTCTGGCTTTCCCAGAACAGGGTCGCCTGCTGGTAATGCTCCGCGAACTTCTCGGGCTTGCCGCGCAGCTTGTGCGCATCTTCGACAGGCGCCGGGAACGACACGAAGCCTTTCGGCCCGGCCTGGAACGGGCTGCCGCCCGCCAGCGAGTTCGGCTCGTAGGCCACGCGGCCGCGATGGATCGCCTGGCGCTTGATGCCGTCACGCTGGTTGTTGTTGACCGGCGCGATCGGCGAGTTGATCGGGATCTCGTGGAAGTTCGCGCCGCCCAGTCGCGTGATCTGCGTGTCCTTGTACGAGTGGATGCGCCCGGCCAGCAGCGGGTCGTTGCTGAAATCGATGCCGGGCACCACGTGCGCCGTGCAGAACGCGACCTGCTCGGTCTCCGCGAAAAAATTGTCCGGATTGCGGTCGAGCACCATGCGGCCGACGATCTGCACCGGCACCAGTTCTTCGGGATCAGCTTGGTCGAATCGAGGATGTCGAAGCTCCAGTTCTCGGCCTCTTCCTCGGTGAAGACCTGCAGGCCGAGTTCCCATTCAGGGTACTCGCCGGCTTCGATGGCTTCCCACAGGTCGCGGCGATGAAAGTCGGCGTCGGCGCCCTGGATCTTCGCGGCCTCGTCCCAGACCAGCGAGTGGGTACCGAGCTTCGGCTTCCAGTGGAACTTGACGAACTTGCTCTCGCCCTGCGCGTTGACCATGCGGAAGCTGTGCACGCCAAAGCCTTCCATCATCCGGTAGCTGCGTGGCAGCGCGCGGTCGCTCATCGTCCACAGCAGCATGTGCGTGGATTCCGGGCTCAGCGATACGAAATCCCAGAAGGTGTCGTGCGCGCTGGCCGCCTGCGGCATCGCGTTGTGCGGCTCAGGCTTCACTGCATGGATGAGGTCTGGGAACTTCATCGCATCCTGGATGAAGAACACCGGCATGTTGTTGCCGACCAGATCCCAATTGCCTTCGTCGGTGTAGAACTTCACGGCGAAGCCGCGCACGTCGCGGGCGGTGTCGACCGAGCCGCGTTCGCCGGCCACTGTCGAGAAGCGCACGAACACCGGCGTGACCTTGCCGCCTTGCTGGAACGGCGCCGCACGGGTCAGATCGGTGCGCGCTTCGTAGGCCTCGAAAAAGCCGTGCGCCGCCGAGCCGCGCGCATGCACGATGCGCTCGGGAATGCGCTCATGGTCGAAGTTGGTGATCTTCTCGCGGAGGATGAAATCCTCCAGCAGCGCGGGGCCGCGCAAGCCGGCCTTCAGCGAGTTCTGGTTGTCCGCGATCAACACGCCCTGGTTGGTGGTGAGCGGCTGGCCGCTGCCATCGGCGCGCACGCGCTCGAGCGGCGCGATGGTGTGGTTCACGCCGGGCGTGGCGGCGTTGCCGGTTTTGGCCGAGACGTTGGCTTCGCTCAGCGTGCTGGCGCCGACGGCTGGCGAGGGCGGTTCGGCGGTCAGGCCGACGGGCGGCGCGATCGCGTGGTCGACCCCATGGTCCAACGCGGTGTTGGTGTTGAACGGCATGGAGGCGACGAGCGTCTGGGTATCTGCCTTTTGCTGGGCCAGTGCATCGTTGCCTGCATCGCCGGGATGCGAAGGGCCGCTGGCGGTGTTGCGGGCGGCGGATTTCGCATCCGTCTTGCTTTTCGAAAGGGTCGTTTTTTTGGCGGAGGCCATGGTGCGTTTGTCCGGTGGGGTTCATGTTTCCGCGGACGGCCGTCAACGGAGAAAAAGAACCGTACGAGCCCACTTCACAGGCTGTTGTCGGACGGCGCCGCCATTGCCGTGGTCAAGCGCTGACAACTGCCAGATGGCAGGTCGTGGCGGCGCGGTCGCGCTGCCGAATGCTCAGCCTTCCGAAGGGCGGCGCCGCGTTTCGAGGGCGTCGTACACGCAGATTGAAGCGTATGCGTCGTTTGCCGCATAGCGCATCTGCGCCTCGGTGAGCTGCTTGTTGGCCCAGTTCGAGGTGGTCGCCTTGCGCGACTTCAGGAAGCGGCGGTTGAACACCAAAGCCACCGCCGACTTCACGCCGACCGATTTGCGATACCCCTTCCGCCGGAATTCGTTGTCGATGTCGAACACCGCCTGGGGCTCGACGCCCAGCTTGTTGCGGATGAGCGTGAGGTCGGTCGACAGACCGAAGCCGACCTTGGTCAGCGCCCGCGACGCAATGAGTTCGGCCAGCGTCGCGTTGCATTCGGTGCGATGCAACTGGAACAGCCAGGCGGTGTCCAGCGTCGAAAACTGCACCACGTGCGGGCCGGTGTTGACCTCGTTCTTCGCGAAGGTCGGCTTCGATTCGGTGTCGAAGCCGACGATGCCGGCGGCCAGCATCGCCACCGCGGCACGCTCGGCCTCCTCGGCGGTCGTCACCATCACGATGTCGGGCAGGTCGAGACCCTCGAAGGCATCGAGCAGGGCGATGTCTTCTTTTTCGGGGATGGGCGGCAGTGCGGGGGTGTTCAAGGAGCGGCTTTCTTTTCAGGGCTGGCGGGCAGCGGGACGCCCGATCGCGCCGTTCAGGATCTGCGCGTGGTGCGCGAGGTGGTCGGCCATGAAGCTCTGGACGAAGTAGTAGCCGTGGTCGTAGCCTTCGTGCCGGCGCAGCGTGAGCGGCTGGCCGATCGCGCGGCAGGCGTCTTCGAGCAGGTGAGGATGCAGTTGTTCGGCGAGAAATTTGTCGGCCAGGCCCTGGTCGATCAGAATGCCCGCCGGGTAGGGCGCGACGGGCTGGTGCTGCATGAGCACCGTGGCGTCGTGCTCGATCCAGCGTGTGGTGTCGGCGCCGAGGTAGCCGGTGAACGCCTTGTGGCCCCACGGGCACTGCGTCGGCGCGCAGATCGGCGCGAAGGCCGAGAGCGACTTGAAAAGCCCGGGATGCCGCAAGGCCAGCGTGAGCGCCCCGTGGCCGCCCATCGAGTGCCCGAAGACGCCGATGCGGTCGCCGTCGATCGGCAGCGTCTTCGCCAACAGCGGCAGCAGCTCGTCGACGAGATAGCTCTCCATGCGCCAATTCGGGGCCCACGGCGCCGCGGTGGCGTCGAGGTAAAAGCCGGCGCCGACGCCGAAGTCCCAACTCGTACTTTCGCCATCGATGTGGGCGCCGCGCGGGCTGGTGTCGGGCGCGATGAGCGCGATGCCGAGTTCGGCCGCGAGCCGCTGCGCCCCCGCCTTGACCATGAAGGTTTCTTCGTTGCAGGTGAGCCCGGCGAGGTAGAGCAACGCCGGCACCTTGCCGTGCTCGGCCTGCGGCGGCAGGTATGCCGCAAAGCGCATCGGCAGGCCGATCTCGCGCGAGGCGTGTTCATGAAAGTGCTGCACGCCGCCGAAGCTGCGGTGCGCTGAAAGTGTCTTGATGGAATCGGTCATTGGGACTGGCGACCGGCGCTTCAGTAATGAACGACGGAGCGGATCGATTGGCCCGCGTGCATCAGGTCGAACGCTTCGTTGATGCCGGTGAGCGGCATGGTGTGGGTCACGAACGGGGCGAGCTGGATGTCGCCCTTCATCGCGTCTTCGACCATGCCCGGCAACTGCGTGCGCCCTTTGACGCCACCGAAAGCCGAGCCCAGCCATTTGCGTCCGGTCACGAGCTGGAACGGGCGGGTGGAGATTTCCTGACCCGCGCCGGCCACGCCGATGACGACCGACTGGCCCCAGCCGCGGTGCGCGCATTCGAGCGCAGCGCGCATCACGTTCACATTGCCGATGCATTCGAAGGTGTGGTCCACGCCCCAGGTGGTCATCTCCACGATCACTTGCTGGATCGGCTTGTCGTGGTCCTTGGGGTTGATGCAGTCGGTCGCGCCGAACGTCTTGGCGAGTTCGAACTTGGAGGGGTTGGTGTCGATCGCGAAGATGCGGCCGGCCTTGGCCAGCTTGGCGCCCTGGATCACGGCGAGGCCGATGCCGCCAAGGCCGAACACGGCCACCGAATCGCCGGGCTGCACCTTGGCGGTGTTCTTCACCGCGCCGAGGCCGGTGGTCACGCCGCAGCCCAGCAGGCAGACCTGCTCGGGGTTGGCGTCGGGGTTGATCTTCGCGAGCGACACCTCGGCCACCACGGTGTATTCGCTGAAGGTCGAGCAGCCCATGTAGTGGTAGATCGGCTGGCCGTTGTAGCTGAAACGCGTGGTGCCGTCGGGCATCACGCCCTTGCCTTGGGTGGCGCGCACGGCCACGCAGAGGTTGGTCTTGCCCGACTTGCAGAACAGGCATTCGCCGCATTCGGCGGTGTAGAGCGGAATCACGTGGTCGCCGGGCTTCACGCTCGTGACGCCTTCGCCCACTTCCACGACGATGCCGGCGCCTTCGTGGCCGAACACGGCCGGGAACAGGCCCTCGGGGTCGTCACCGCTGAGCGTGAACGCATCGGTGTGGCACACGCCGGTGTGCGTGATCTTCACCAGCACTTCGCCCTTTCGGGGCGGCTCGACGTCGATCTCGACGATCTGCAGGGGTTGTCCGGCTTCGAAGGCAACGGCGGCGCGGGATTTCATGGAGTCTCCTGGAAAGGTGGAATGGAAAAGAGGCGACGGATGGCGCCGGTTCATCTGAGGTAGGTGCGCACCAGGGCGGTCATGTCCTGGACGCGTTGCGCGTGCCGCGCATCGGGCGCAGCGGCCGTGCCGAACTCCTCGCGGATGTGCGATTCGAGCACCTCCGACATGAGCCCGTTCACGGCGCCACGGATCGCGGCCAGCTGCTGCAGGACGGCGCCGCACTCTGCGCCCGCGTCGAGCGCGCGCTCCAGCGCCTCGGCTTGGCCACGGATGCGGCGCACGCGCACAAGCGCTTTCTTCTTCTCGACCGGGGAGTGGGGCATGCGCCGGATTCTATACCCCCCGGTAGTATGTGAACCACATGGAAGACGCACTCGCAGCGCCCTTAAGATGCGACCACATCCAGGTGACACCATGAAGAAAATCCTAGTCTTGAACGGCCCCAATCTGAACCTGCTCGGCACCCGCGAACCGGCGCAGTACGGCCACGAAACGCTGGCCGACGTCGAGCGCATGTGCAAGGAGACGGGCGATGCACTCGGCGTCGCCATCGAGTGCCGTCAGTCGAACCACGAGGGCCAGCTGATCGACTGGATCCACGAGGCCGGTCGCGAGATCGCCGCCGGCACCATGCTCGGCGTGGTCATGAACCCGGGCGCCTACACGCACACCTCGATCGCGCTGCACGACGCCATCAAGGGCGCCAGCGTGACGCTGATCGAACTGCACATCTCGAACGTGCATGCGCGGGAGACGTTTCGCCACCACTCCTTCATCTCGCCCGCGGCGCGCGGGATCATCGTGGGGCTGGGCGTGAAAGGTTATCCGCTGGCGATCGAGGCGCTGGTGCGCTTGAGCGCGCCCACGGCGTAGCGCCCCTTGCACTGCTCGTAAACCACATTTAGAAGCTCTCATTTCCGCGTGTGCCAAAATGCACAGGCGTTTTGGAGAGGCACTGGCACCGTCGCCGATTGAACCCCGGAAGCGTCCGGAATGATGCGATGACCCAACTTTCCGTCCGTGCGCTCCTGGAGCGCGCATCGATTGCCATCGAAGAGGCCCTGAGCCGCGGCGTCGCTGGTCGACGTGAGCCAGACGCTGCTGCGGTCGACACATAACGATTCCCCGGCAGCGCTCGCCGAGGAGTGGCGCATCCTGCTCGGGAATGTCAAGACCGCAGGCCGCTCCGCGCATCAGGCGGCACTGATCCTGTCCGCCGAGCGAGACCTCGCGGCTGCGCAGCGAGGCGGCGTTGTGTTGGACGCCGCGAAAGCGCACCACGCGGCGCACTGATGGGCATCACCTGTCCGGCGTGCGGCACCGAGAACCGCTCGATCGCCAAGTGCGCAGTGCGAGGCGGTGCACCGGCAGCAACAGCTGATGGAAGAAAAACGCAACCCGACCGACACCGGCGCCTGAGCGACTTCGGCGCGGGCGGCGCCTCTAGCTCTGCCGCGTAGCCGCTGCCTTCCAGCGCTTGCTCACCCGCCCCTGACTGTCGACGCTCTCGAGTTGCACATCGAATCCCCAGAGGCGGGCGACGTGCTTGAGCACCTCTTCGGCGCCATCGTGCAAGGGCAGGTTGTTGCGCTGGGTGTGCCGCAGCGTGAGCGCGCGGTCGCCGCGCGTGTTCACGTTCCAGACCTGGATGTCGGGTTCGCGGCAGCTGATGTCGTACTGGCGTGACAGCGATTCGCGCAAGGCGCGGTAGCCGCTGTCGTCGTGGATGGCGGCGACCTCCAGCTCCGATTCCTTCTCGTGGTCGCGGATGGCGAAGAGGCGGAAATCGCGCATCACCTTCGGACTCAGGAACTGGCCGACAAAGCTCTCGTCCTTGAAGTTGCGCATGGCGTAGTCGAGCGTCTTGATCCAGTCGTTGCCGGCGATGTCGGGGAACCAGCGGCGGTCTTCTTCGGTCGGTTTCTCGCAGATGCGGCGCAGGTCGGTGAACATCGAAAAACCCAGCGCATACGGGTTGATGCCGCTGTAGGCGCGGTGGCCCACCGGCGGCTGGTAGATCACGCCGGTGTGCGAACTCAGCCACTCCATCATGAAACCATCGGCCAGCCGGCCGCGGTCGTACATGGTGTTGAGCAGCGTGTAGTGCCAGAAGGTGGCCCAGCCTTCGTTCATGACCTGCGTCTGGCGTTGCGGATAAAAGTACTGCGCGACCTTGCGCACGATGCGCACCACTTCGCGCTGCCACGGTTCGAGCAGCGCCGCGTTCTTCTCGATGAAGTAGAGCAGGTTCTCCTGGGGCTCCTCCGGAAAGCGCCGCGTGGCGCTCGCCTCGGCGGCCTGGCCGTCGCGCCGGGGCAGGGTGCGCCAGAGGTCGTTCACCTGCTGCTGCAAATGCTGCTCGCGCTCGGCACGCTGCGCGCTTTCCTGCGCTAGCGAGCGCTTCTGCGGGCGTCGGTAGCGGTCCACGCCGTAGTTCATCAGCGCGTGGCAGGAGTCGAGCATTTCTTCCACGACGTCCACGCCATGCCGCTCTTCGCACTCGGCGATGTAGTGCCGCGCGTAGACAAGGTAATCGATGATCGACGACGCGTCGGTCCACATCCGGAACAGGTAGTTGCCCTTGAAGAAACTGTTGTGCCCGTAAGCCGCATGCGCGATGACCAGCGCCTGCATCGCCATGGTGTTTTCTTCCATGAGGTAGGCGATGCACGGGTCGGAGTTGATGACGATCTCGTAGGCCAGCCCCATGTGGCCGCGGCGGTAGTTCTTCTCGGTGCTGATGAACTGTTTGCCGTACGACCAGTGGCGATAGAGCATCGGCATGCCGACGCTCGAATACGCGTCCATCATCTGCTCGGCGCTGATCACTTCGAGCTGGTTGGGGTACACGTCGAGCCCGAAGCTTTTGGCCGTCGCCGCGATCTCGGCGTGATAGGTCTCGATGAGCTCGAAGGTCCAGTCCGATGGGCTTGGCAGCGTCATGGCGAAACGCCTTCTTTCTTGAACAGGTCGCGAAAAACGGGGTAGATGTCCTGTGCGTCAGCCACCTTGCGCATCGCGAAATTGCGCGTCACGGCCTCGAGCGCTGCGTATTCCTGCCAGAGGTTCTGCTCGGCATCGGCGACCTGCACGTAGGCGTAGTAGCGCACCGCGGGCAGGATCTTTTCTTCGAGCAACTGGCGGCAGCGGCCGCTGTCCTGGTGCCAGTTGTCGCCGTCGCTGGCCTGCGCGCCGTAGATGTTCCACTCGTCGCTCGGGTAGCGCGCGCGGATCACTTCTTCCATCAGCACCAAGGCGCTGGACACCACCGTGCCGCCGGTCTCGGTGGCCCGGAAGAACTCCTCTTCGGTCACTTCCTGGGCCTGCGTGTGGTGGCGCAGGAAGACGAGGTCGATCTTCTCGTAGTGCCTGGTGAGGAAGAGGTAGAGCAGCATGAAGAAGCGCTTGGACATGTCCTTGCGCGCCTCGTCCATCGAGCCCGAGACGTCCATCAGACAGACCATCACGGCCTTGGCGCTCGGCACCGGCGTCTTCACCCGGTTGCGGTAGCGCAAGTCGATCGGGTCGATGTAGGGCACATGCCGCGCAGTGCTGCGGACCTCGGCGATCTGCGCTTCGGTCTCTTCGATGTCTTTTTGCAGCGCCTGCGTGTGCGGCGTGTGCTGCTTCAGGTGCAGCAAGTGGTCTTCGAGCCGGCGCAGTTCCTTGCGCGGCTCGCCGCCGAGCGCGATGCGCCGCGCCAGCGCGCCGCGCATCGAGCGCACCACATGCAGGTTGTTTGGCGTGCCGTCGCTCGTGAAGCCGGCACGGTGGCTTTTCCACTCCGGGATCTCGGCGATCTGCGTGCGCACCAGATGAGGAAGCGCCAGGTCGTCGAAGAAGGCATGCATGAACTCTTCGCGGGTGAGACGGAACACGAAGTCGTCCTCGCCTTCGCCGCCATCGCCGGCTTCTCCACTGCCCGAGCCGCCGCCGGCCCCACCGGGCGGCCGCGCGATGCGGTCGCCCTTGAGGTATTCCTGGTTGCCCGGATGCACGTACTCGCGGTCGCCGCCGCGCGCATGGCCGAACACGGGCTCGGACACGTCGCGCCGCGGCAGCGTCACGTCTTCGCCTTGTTCGAGGTTGCGGATGTTGCGGCCGCTCACCGCCTTGCGCACCGCCTCCTGGATCTGTCCCTTGTACCGACGAAGAAAGCGCTCGCGGTTGCCGATGGACTTGTTCTTGCCCGACAACCTTCGATCGATGATCTGCTGCAGGAGGGCCACGGCGTCTCTGCTCCTCTATGAACTCTTGCGAACGCGCAGATACCACTCGCACAGCAGGCGGACCTGCTTGGCGGTGTAGCCTTTTTGCACCATGCGGCTCACGAAGTCCTCGTGCTTCTTCTGCTCGTCGGCGCTGCTCTTCGTGTTGAAGCTGATCACGGGCAGCAGCTCTTCGGTGTTGGAGAACATCTTCTTCTCGATCACGGTGCGCAGCTTCTCGTAGCTCGTCCACGACGGGTTGTTGCCTGCGTTGCCGGCGCGCGCCCGCAGCACGAAGTTGACGATCTCGTTGCGGAAATCCTTCGGGTTGCCGATGCCTGCGGGTCGCTCGATCTTTTCGAGCTCACCATTGAGCGAGGCGCGGTCGAACACCTCGCCCGTGTCGACGTCGCGGTATTCCTGGTCCTGGATCCAGTAGTCGGCGTAGGTCACGTAGCGATCGAAGATGTTCTGGCCGTATTCGCTGTAGCTCTCCAGGTAAGCAGTCTGGATCTCCTTGCCGATGAACTCGGCATAGCGCGGCGCCAGCAGTTCCTTGATGTAGCTGATGTACTTCTGCTCGGTTTCGGCAGGAAACTGCTCGCGCTCGATCTGCTGCTCCAGCACATACATGAGATGCACCGGATTGGCCGCGACTTCGGTGCTGTCGAAGTTGAACACCTTGGAGATGATCTTGAAGGCGAAGCGCGTCGACACGCCGCTCATGCCCTCGTCCACGCCCGCGTAGTCGCGGTATTCCTGCAGCGACTTGGCCTTGGGATCGGTGTCCTTCAGGTTGTCGCCGTCGTAGATCTGCATCTTGCTGAAGACGCTGGAGTTTTCGGGGTCCTTCAGCCGCGTGAGCACCGAGAACTGGGCCATCATCCGCAGCGTGCCCGGTGCGCAGGGCGCCTGCGCCAGCGACGAGTTGCGCACCAGCTTCTCGTAGATCTTGATTTCCTCCGACGGCCGCAGGCAGTAGGGCACTTTGACGATGTAGATGCGGTCGAGGAAGGCCTCATTGTTCTTGTTGTTGCGAAACGCCTTCCACTCGCTCTCGTTGCTGTGCGCCAGCACGATGCCGTCGAACGGAATCGCGCCGAAGCCTTCGGTGCCCTTGAAGTTGCCTTCCTGCGTGGCGGTAAGAAGTGGATGCAGTACCTTGATCGGCGCCTTGAACATTTCCACGAACTCCAGCAAGCCCTGGTTCGCCAGGCACAGCCCGCCGGAGTAGGCATACGCGTCGGGGTCGTCCTGCGCATACGTCTCGAGCTTGCGGATGTCGACCTTGCCGACCAGCGAGGAGATGTCCTGGTTGTTCTCGTCACCGGGTTCGGTCTTGGCCACCGCGATCTGCCGCAGCACGGACGGATAGCGCTTGACCACTTTGAACTTGCGGATGTCGCCCCCGTACTCTTCGAGCCGCTTCACCGCCCAGGGCGAGAGGATGCGGTTCAGGTAGCGACGTGGGATGCCGTATTCCTTTTCGAGGATCTCGCCATCCTCCGCCGCGTCGAAGAGGCCGAGCGGCGTTTCGTTCACGGGTGAACCCTGGATCGAATAGAAAGGCACGTGCTCCATGAGTTGCTTCAGGCGCTCGGCGATCGAACTCTTGCCGCCGCCGACCGGACCGAGCAGGTAGAGGATCTGTTTCTTTTCTTCGAGTCCCTGGGCGGCATGCCGGAAGTAAGACACCACCTGCTCGATGGCTTCCTCCATGCCGTAGAACTCCTTGAACGCCGGGTAGATCTTGATGACCTTGTTGGCGAAGATGCGCGACAACCGCGAGTCGTTGCGGGTGTCGACCATCTGCGGCTCGCCGATCGCTTTGAGCATGCGCTCGGCGGCGGTGGCAAACGCGATCGGCTCGCGCTTGCAGAGGTCGAGATAGTCCTGCAGCGACAGGACTTCCTCACGGGTCCGCTCGTAGCGAGCGGCGAAGTTGCTCATCACGTCCATGCGATCACCTCCATCGAATCAACGGGGCGCCTGCGCTCGCGAACGGGGTCTCCGCGATGAAGGCCTGCGCCGGAAAAAGCTCCCTATCGGCTCACCAATTTCCAGATCAATCAACTAGCAAAGAACGCGCCCAGAGTATTTGGGCTGCCCGATAAGAACAAGGGCTTCGATTCAAAGTTCCGCCCATGCGTGCAATGCGTCCTCTTTTTACCAACGCGACAAGGTGACGATCGGTTGTCGGGCATTCTGCAAATTGAGAAATCAAAAAAAGCGGCCCTCGGACCGCTTTTTTATGCAGAGGCGCGTTACGCAATTCAGCTGAAAAATTCCTTGGCCTTGTCGAACCAGCCCTTGTCGGTCGGGCTGTGCTTGTTGCCGCCCTTCTTGAGCGACTCGTCCAGTTCCTTGACCAGCTTGCGTTGGTGCTCGGTGAGCTTGACCGGCGTCTCGACGCGCACATGGCAGTACAGGTCGCCCGGGTAGCTGCCGCGCACGCCCTTGATGCCCTTGCCGCGCAGGCGGAACTGCTTGCCGCTTTGCGTGCCTTCGGGGATGTCGATCGCGGCCGCGCCCTTGAGCGTCGGCACGTTGATCTCGCCGCCGAGCGCCGCGGTCGTCATGCTCACCGGCACGACGCAATGCAGGTCGTCGCCTTCGCGCTCGAAGATCTCGTGCTTCTTGAGGCGAATCTCGATATACAGATCGCCAGGCGGCCCGCCATTGGTGCCCGGCTCGCCATTGCCGGTGCTGCGGATGCGCATGCCGTCGTCGATGCCGGCCGGGATCTTCACTTCGAGCGTCTTGTTGTTCTTGATCTTTCCCTGGCCGTGGCATGTCGTGCAGGGCTCCGGAATGATCTTGCCGGTGCCGTGACATTGCGGGCAGGTCTGCTGCACGCTGAAGAAGCCCTGGCGCATCTGCACCGCGCCGGCCCCGTGGCAGGTCGTGCAGGTGATCGGCTTGGTGCCGGGCTTGGCGCCGGAGCCGTCGCAGGTCGCGCAGGCGTCCCAGCTCGGGATGCGGATCTGGGCATCCTTGCCCTCGGCCGCTTCTTCGAGCGTGACTTCCATGGCGTAGCTCAGGTCGCTGCCGCGAAACACCTGGCGTCCGCCGGCCGCGCGCCCGCGTCCGCCGCCACCGAACACATCGCCGAAAATGTCGCCGAAGGCTTCGGCAAAGCCGCCCATGCCTTCCGCGCCCGGGCCACCGCGCATGTTCGGGTCGACGCCGGCGTGCCCGTACTGGTCGTACGCCGCGCGCTTCTGGCCGTCCGACAGCATTTCGTAGGCTTCTTTCACCTCCTTGAACTTCGCCTCGGCGTCGGTCGTGGTGTCGCCGTGATTCCGGTCGGGGTGATGCTTCATCGCAAGCTTGCGATAAGCCTTCTTGATCTCTTCCTCGCTCGCGTTTTTCGGGACGCCGAGGGTTTCGTAATAGTCGCGTTTGGTGGCCATGGTCGGTCGGGTCGGGCGGTCTCTTCAACAAGCGGAAAAGGCTGGACCACCCTTGAGGTGATCCAGCCTTGCGTCAGGGCAGGGGACTCAGCCCTTCTTGACTTCCTTGACTTCGGCGTCGACGACGTTGTCGTCGTGCGGTGCGCTCTGCGCGCCAGCGTCGGGGCCGGCGCCCGCGCCACCTGCGGCACTGGCGGCAGCGCCAGCGGCCTGCGCATCGGCGTACATCTTCTCGCCCAGCTTCTGGCTCGCGCTCATCAGCGTGTTGGTCTTCTCCTCGATCGCGGCCTTGTCTTCGCCCTTCAGGGCTTCTTCGAGGTCCTTGATGGAGGCTTCGATCGTTTCCTTCTCGCCGGCTTCGAGCTTGTCGCCATGCTCGGCCAGCGACTTCTGCACGCTGTGCACCATGGCTTCGCCCTGGTTGCGGGCCTGCACGACTTCGACTTTCTTTTTGTCGTCGGCCGCGTTGAGCTCGGCGTCCTTGACCATCTTCTGGATCTCTTCTTCCGACAGGCCCGAGTTCGCCTTGATGGTGATCTTGTTTTCCTTGCCGGTGCCCTTGTCCTTGGCGCCCACGTGCAGGATGCCGTTGGCGTCGATGTCGAAGCTCACCTCGATCTGCGGCGTGCCGCGCGACGACGGCGGGATGCCTTCGAGGTTGAACTCGCCCAGCGCCTTGTTGCCCGAGGCGATCTCGCGTTCGCCCTGGAACACCTTGATGGTCACGGCCGGCTGGTTGTCTTCGGCGGTGGAGAAGGTCTGCGCGAACTTCGTCGGGATGGTCGTGTTCTTCACGATCATCTTGGTCATCACGCCGCCCATGGTCTCGATGCCCAGCGACAGCGGGGTCACGTCGAGCAGCAGCACGTCCTTGCGGTCACCCGAGAGCACCTGGCCCTGGATGGCGGCGCCCACGGCCACGGCTTCGTCGGGGTTCACGTCCTTGCGCGGTTCCTTGCCGAAGAACTCCTTGACCTTCTCCTGCACCTTGGGCATGCGGGTCATCCCGCCGACCAGGATCACGTCGTTGATGTCGTTGACCGACACGCCCGCATCCTTGATGGCGATGCGGCAAGGCGCGATGGTGCGCTCGATGAGTTCGTCGACCAGCGACTCGAACTTGGCACGGCTGAGCTTGATGTTCAGGTGCTTGGGGCCCGACGCATCGGCGGTGATGTAGGGCAGGTTGATGTCGGTCTGCGGGCTGTTCGAGAGCTCGATCTTGGCCTTCTCGGCGGCTTCTTTGAGGCGCTGCAGGGCGAGCACGTCCTTGGACAGGTCGACGCCTTGCTCTTTCTTGAACTCCCCGATGATGTAGTCGATCACGCGCTGGTCGAAGTCTTCGCCGCCGAGGAAGGTGTCGCCATTGGTCGACAGCACTTCGAACTGCTTTTCGCCGTCGACGTCGGCGATCTCGATGATCGACACGTCGAAGGTGCCGCCGCCCAGGTCGTACACGGCGATCTTGCGGTCGCGCTTGTCCTGCTTGTCGAGGCCGAAGGCCAGGGCGGCTGCGGTGGGCTCGTTGATGATGCGCTTGACGTCCAGGCCCGCGATGCGGCCGGCGTCCTTGGTGGCCTGGCGCTGCGCGTCGTTGAAGTAGGCGGGCACGGTGATGACGGCTTCGGTCACGGCTTCGCCGAGATAGTCTTCGGCGGTCTTCTTCATCTTGCGCAGGATCTCGGCGCTGACCTGTTGCGGCGCGATCTTCTTGCCGCGCACTTCGACCCAGGCGTCGCCGTTGTCGGCCTTGCTGATCGTGTAAGGCATCAGGTCGATGTCCTTTTGCACTTCCTTTTCTTCGAACTTGCGACCGATCAGGCGCTTCACCGCGTAGAGCGTGTTCTTCGGGTTGGTCACGGCCTGGCGCTTGGCCGAGGCGCCGACCAGCACTTCGCCGTCTTCCTGGTAGGCCACGATCGACGGCGTGGTGCGGGCACCTTCCGAGTTCTCGATCACACGCGTGGTGTTGCCTTCCATGATCGACACGCACGAATTGGTGGTGCCGAGGTCGATGCCGATGATTCTGCCCATGGTGTTGCTCCTGAAGTCTGAAAATTAAGTTGTGATGAAGTTGTGGATAACCGCGCCGGGTTCAAGGGAGAAGGCGGGGATTTCCTGTGAATTCGTCTGTATGGATTCGCGCACTCGCGCTCAGCTCGGCGCGCTGACCGTCACGAGCGCGGGGCGCAACACGCGCTCGTTGATCGTGTAGCCCTTTTGCAGCACCGACACCACGGTGTTGGCTTCCTGGCCGGGCGCGGGCACGACCGAGATGGCCTGGTGCTGGTGCGGATCGAATTTGGTGCCGGCAGCGGGTGCGATCTCGACGACCTTGTTGCGCTCGAGCGCGCTCTTCAACTGGCGCAGCGTGGCTTCGGCGCCTTCGCGGATTTGCTCGGGCGTGGCGTCGGCGATGGCGAGCCCGGCCTCGAGGCTGTCGGTCACCGGCAGCAGGCTTTCGGCGAAAGCTTCGACGGCGAACTTGCGCGCCTTGGTGATTTCTTCTTCGGCGCGGCGGCGCGCATTCTGCACATCGGCCTGGGCGCGCAGGTACTGGTCGGCCAACTCGGCGTTCTTTGCCTGCAGCGCGGCCAGCTGCGCGTGTGCGTCGTGTGACTCGGCTTCGTTGGCAGCCTGGGCAGCTTCCAGCTCCTCCGGGCTCGGGGCGCCGGTGAGTTGGTTCGGATCGTTGTGCGGGGTTTCAGCGGACATGGGTAAAAGCGGTGAGAGCCGAAAGATCGTTGGATTCCGCTCGAATTGGGGCCGTTTTGGTCCATTTCAAGCAAAAAAATGCGTCCCGAAGGACGCTTTTGGGAGCGCGGCGCGATCAGTGCGCGTCGAGCAGCTCGACGTCGAACTTGAGCGTGGCGTTCGGCGGGATCACGCCACCGGCGCCGCGGGCACCGTAGCCGAGCGCGGCCGGGATCACCAGCGTGCGCTGGCCGCCGATCTTCATGCCGGCGACGCCTTCATCCCAGCCCTTGATGACCTGGCCTGCGCCAAGCGAGAAGGCGAACGGATCGTTGCGGTCACGGCTGGAATCGAACTTGGCGCCCTGGACGCCATCGTTGAAGAGCCAGCCGGTGTAGTGCACATGCACGTGCTGGCCGGCCGTGGCTTCGGCGCCGTCGCCGACTTTGACGTCATCGTATTGCAGGCCGGAGGGGGTGGTGGGCATGAGAGGCTCCTTGCAGGTCGAGAGGGTGATGAGAGCCGGAGAGTTTACCGAGCCCGCGCGCGTCGCCGTTTTACTTGCCGACGGGCGCGACCTTCTTGACCTGGCTCACCTGCCACTTGCCGGCGAAGGCCTGCAGGTCGGACAGGCGCTTGAGCAGGTCCTGGCCACTCAGCGTGAGGCTGTAGCCATCGCTGCCGTGGTTCACGATGCCGGCTTCGCGAAGTTCCTTGATGCGGGTGTTGAGCGTGTTGGGGGTGATGCCGCCGACGCTGTCCTGCAGCAGCCGAAAGGTTTGCGCATGGCCGTCGCGCAAAGCCCAGAGCACGCGCAACGCGTAGCGGGCTTCGAGCAGTGCCAGCAACTGGCTGACGGCTGCGTTTTCCTTGGAACTCATCGACATCTTCTCCTCGGGCGCATTCGTGAACGGTTCCGACATCTTTTCCGGACCGCTCTATCGGGCCAACGACTATATCGCAAACACCCTTCGTGCTACAAGTTTTATAGCGACCGCCGCCCGCTGCATGCGGGTTGTGGCGTGGAAGCCTCAAATCTTTGCGAAGTTCGCCATCGTTTCGCCGAGGCGGATCGGGCGCGTCGGAGACCACGCCGGATTGAAGGTCACCGGCGGCTTGGGGAACAGCATCACGACGGTCGAACCGAGCAGAAATCGGCCCATTTCCTCACCCTTTTGCAGGGTGATGTTCTGTTCGTCGTAGCGCCACTCGCGCAACTGACCGGTGCGCGGCGGGTTCACCACGCCGTGCCACACCGTTTCCATGCTGCCGACGATGGTGGCGCCGACCAGCACCAGCACGAACGGGCCGCGCGCCGTGTCGAACACGCACACGGTGCGCTCGTTGCGCGCAAACAGGCCCGGAACGCCGCGTGCCGTGGTCGGGTTGACCGAGAAGAGGTCGCCCGGCACGTAGATCATTCGCATGAGCCGACCGTCGCACGGCATGTGGATGCGGTGGTAGTCCTTCGGGCTCAGGTACAGCGTGGCGAAGCTGCCGTGCGCGAACTGCGCCGCCAGCACTGCGTCGCCGCCGACCAGCGCGGTCGTCGTGTAGTTGTGGCCCTTGGCCTGGAAGATCTGGTCGCCCTCGATCGCGCCGAACTGGCTGATCGCGCCGTCGACCGGCGAGACCAGGTCGGCCTCGGCGATGGGTCGCGCGCCGGGCTTGAGCGCCCGCGTGAAGAAGGCATTGAAGCTCTTGTAGTGGCCGATGTCGCTCTCAAGCGCCTCGCCCATGTTCACCTCGTACTTCGCGACGAAGCGCTGGATGATCCACGTCGTGACACGGCCGCGTTCCTTGCCGGCGACCCACCCGGCGAAATTCGTCAGCGCCTGTTTGGGAAACAGGTATTGCGGGAGGACGGCGGAGCGATCGGACACGTTGTTGTTCTGCTAATGCGAGGCGGGGCTCGCATTCTATAAAGCGCTTCGTTCCCGCGCCGCCGGTTACTCGGCCTTGATGTTCGCGGCCTTGATGACGGCCGCCCATTTCTCGACCTCCACCTTCTGGAAGGCCGCGATCTGCGCCGTCGTCATGTCGGCCGGTTCCATGCCGAAGCCCTTGAGCTTTTCCTGCATGTCGGGTTTGGCGAGGATGGTGCGAATCTCCTTGTGCATCCGGTCGATCACCGGCGCCGGCGTGCCGGTCGGCACGAAGATCGCCTGCCACGATACGACCGAAAAATCGCTCAGGCCCGGCAAGCCGGATTCGGCCACCGTCGGCACGTCCGGCAGCGAGGCGATGCGCTTGGGCGAGGTCACCGCGATGGCGCGCAGCTTGCCGCTCTGGATGTGCGGGCCGGCAACGACGGTGGTGTCGAACATCATCTCGACCTGGCCGCCGATCACGTCCTGGATGGCCGGGCCGCTGCCCTTGTAGGGCACGTGGGTGAACTTCACGCCCGACTTGTAGGCCAGCAGTTCGAGCGCCAGGTGCTGCGAGGTGCCGGTGCCGGCCGAAGCCGACGAGAGCCCGCCGGCAGCCGCTTTCGCCTTGCTCGCATCGAGCACGTCTTTCAGCGTCTTGTAGGGGCTCGCCTGGTTCACCACCAGCACGACAGGGTTGGTGCCGATCAGCGTGACCGGCGCGAACGACTTGATGGGGTCATAGCCGATCTTCGGATAGAGGCTCACGTTGATGGCGTGCGAGCTGATCGTGCCGCCGAGCATCGTGTAGCCATCGGGCGTGGCCCGCGAGGCGATTTCCGAGCCGACACTGCCACCCGCGCCGCCCCGGTTGTCGATGATGACCGAGGTGCCGAGCACCGTGCCGAGCTGCTGCGAAATGATTCGCCCGAGCACATCGGTGGTGCCGCCGGCGGGAAACGGCACCAGGTAGGTGATCGCCTTGCCGGTCGGCCAGCCACCTTGTGCGAAGGCGGGCAGGCTGCCTGCAGCGAGCCCGGCCATGGCGGTTCGAATGAGTGTGCGGCGTTGCATGTCGTGTCTCCTGCTCAGGGCTTGAGGTTGAGTTTGGTGATGAGGTTCTTGAAGTAGGTGTTGTCCTTGGCCAGCGTGTCCTTGAAGACGGCGCCGTCGGTGTAGACGTAACCCAGGTTCTGCTTGTCCATCACCTCGTGCATCAGCGGCTCGGCGGCGGTCTTCGCGGTGATCTCGCGGAGTCGGGCCATCACTTCGGGTGGCGTGTTCTTCGGCGCGCCGAGGCCGCGCCAGGTGCCGATCGACAGGTCGATGCCGCGCTCCTTGGCGGTCGGTACTTTCTCGAAACCCTTGACGCGCTTGTCGGCCATCACCATCAACACCTTGAGCTTGCCGCCCTGCACGAAGGTCGTGACTTCGGCCGGGCTGACCGCCACCGCTTCGATGTGACCGCCCATGAGCGACAGCACTGCGGGTGCGGCGCCCTGGAACGGAATGTGGTTGAACTTCGCACCGGTCTTGTCTTCCAGCGCGGCCGCGGCGAGGTGCCAGATCGAGCCGTTGCCCGAGTTGCCGACGCGCACGCTGCCGGGGTCTTTCTTTGCGGCGGCGAGGAATTCCTCGATCGTGTTCCAGGGCGCCTCCGCCTTGACCGTGATGGCGGCCGGATCGGCGTTGAGCTGCGCGATCGGCTGGAAGTCGTCGTAGTTGAACTTGGCCAGGCCCAGGTGCGGCAAGGTCAGCAGCTCGACGGTGAGCACGGCCAGCTTGTAGCCATCGGGCTTGGAATTGATGACTTCCTGCCAGCCGATCGCGCCGCCCGCGCCGGGCCGGTTGACGACCACGATGCTTTCCTTGATGTGCTTGCGGCTCGCCTCGGCGAAGGCGCGCGCGAGTCCGTCGGTGCCGCCGCCGGGCTGGTAGGGCACCAGCAGCTCGATGGTCTTGTTCGGGTAGTCGGTCTGCGCTGCGGCGGGCAGCGCGAGGCCGAATGCAAGAACGGCCACGGCCGAGACGGCCGAGACGGCCGAGAGGGCCGAGAGGGCCGAGAGGGCCGAGAGGGGGCGGGTCATGCTGTGCTTCATATTTTTTGTCTCCGATATCGATGTTGGGGCTCGGGCGCGAATCTGCGCTCAGGGCATGTACTGACCGCGGCTCACTTCACCACCATGAAGAGGCTCGGGAGCCAGGTCGAGAAGGCGGGCACGAAAGTCACCACGCCGAGCGCGAAGATGAGCGCGCCGTAGAAAGGCCAGATCGTCTTCATGACCGTGCCGACCGACACACCGCCGATCGCACAGCCGACGAACTGCGTTGTGCCCACTGGCGGCGTGTTGAGACCCAGCGCGCAATTGATGAGCATCACGATGCCGAACTGAACCGAGCTCATGCCGTACTGCTGCGCGATCGGCAGGAAGATCGGCGTGCACAGCAGGATGGTCGCGGCCATGTCCAGGAAGGTGCCGAGCACGAAGAGGATGACGTTGATGAGCAGGAAAATCATCCACGGCGTGCTGGTGATCTGCGAGAGCATCTGGCCGGTGAGCTCGGCCACGCCGTAGAGGCTGATGAGGTAGCCGAAGGTGCTTGAAATACCGATGAGCAGCAGGATCACGCCGGTGGTGCGCACCGCCTTCGATGCCGCCTTGATGAAGTGTTCCCACTTCAGCGTGCGGTACACCACGATCGTCAGCACCAGCGCATAAAGCACCGCCACCGCCGCCGATTCGGTCGCGGTGAACACGCCCGACAAAATGCCGCCGAGGATCAGCACGACGATGAACAGGCCCGGCATGGCGGCCGCAAAGCAGCGCCACACGATGGCCCATCCGGGGAAGGTGCCGGCCGGGTAGCCGCGCTTCACCGCCACGAGGTAGGCCGCTGCCAGGTTGCTGATCGTGAGGACCGCGGCGGGCAACAGCGCCGCGAGAATCAGCGCCGCGATCGACACCTTGCCGCCGGCAGCGAGCGAATAGATGATGAGGTTGTGGCTGGTCGGCATGAGCGCGCCCACCAGTGCCGCATGGGTCGTCACGTTGACCGCGTAGTCGGCGTGATAACCCTCCTTCTTCATCATCGGGATCATCACCGCGCCCATCGCCGACACGTCGGCCACCGGCGAGCCCGACACGCCACCGAACAGCGTGCACGCCACCACGTTCGACATGCCGAGGCCGCCGCGCACGTGGCCGACCAGGCTGCGCGCGAAGTCGACGATGCGGTCGGCGATGCCGCCGTACAGCATGAGCTCGCCCGCGAAGATGAAGAACGGGATCGCCAAGAAGGAGAAGATGCCCATGCCCGAGGTCATCTGCTGGAAGCCGACCGCCAGCGGCAGGCCTTCGTAGAGCAGTGTGGCCAGGGCCGACAGGCCGATCGAGAACGCCACCGGCACGCCGAGCAGCAGGAAGACAGTGAACGAGATACAGAGGATCAGCAGTGGAATCGTCATGTCATGCCCAGGCGGGTTCTACTTCGCGGCCCCGGGCCAGCGCAATGATGTGTTCGATGGAGAACATGACGATCAGCACCCCCGAGATGGCGGCCGGCACGTACTTCCACCCTTCGGAAATCCAGAGCGTCGGCAGGCGGTAGTCCCACACCGACTCGGCGAGGGACGCGCAGTTCCAGGCCATGGCGGCGCCGAACAGCAGCACCAGGAAATGGATGAGGTATTCCATCTTCAGGCGCAGCCAGTCGGGCGCCAGCACCAGGAAGGACTCGAGCCCGATGTGGCCTGCGTCGCGCACGCCCACCGCGACGCCGAACATGGTCACGTAGATGACCAGCAGCAACGCCAGGCTCTCGGCCCAGGTGGGCGTGTTGTTGAGCACGTAGCGGCCGAACACCTGCCAGCTCACGGCGCAGATCACTGCGACGAGGCCGACGATGCCCAGCCACATGCAGGCACGCGCGAGCGTGCGGCAGAGGCGGGTGTACATGGAGACCGCCTGGTTACTTCGTGTCTTGCACGCGCTTGACCAGATCTTTCAGGCGTGCGTCGACGATGAACTTGTCGTATACCGGCTTCATCGCGGTTTGAAACGGGGCCTTGTCGATGTCGATGATTTCCGCGCCGCCGGCCTTGACGGTCGCGAGCGACTTCACTTCGCGCGCTTCCCATTGCTTGCGCATGTAGGGCACCGATTCCTTGGCGGCCTGGCGGATCCAGCCCTGCTCTTCGGGCGAGAGCTTGTCCCAGGTGCGCTTGGAGAACAGCAGCATCTCGGGCGCCATCGAATGCTCGGTCTTGGTGTAGTACTTGGCCACCTCGAAAGCGCGCGCGCTCTCGTAGGTCGGGTAGTTGTTTTCGGCCGCGTCGATCAGGCCGGTCTTGAGTCCGGTGTAGACCTCGCCCATCGGCATCGGGGTCGCGTTCGCGCCCATCGCTTCGAGCATCGACACCCACAGGTCGGACTGCTGCACGCGGACCTTCAACCCCTTCATGTCGGCGAAGCTGCGCACCGGCTTCTTGGCGGTGAACATCGAGCGGGCGCCGCTGTCGTAGTAGGCGAGGCCGACGAAGCCCTGCTTCTCGCAGCTCTTCAGGATCTCCTCGCCGATCGGGCCGTCGAGCACCTTGTGCAGGTGGTCGACCGAGCGGAACAGGAAGGGCATGGTCGGCACCTGCGTCTCGGCGCAGATGTTGTTCATCGGCGCGATGTTCACGCGCACCATCGACAACGCACCGATCTTGGTTTGCTCGATCGTGTCTTTCTCGTTGCCGAGCGAACTGTTGTTGAACACCTTGATGGTGTGCTTGCCGCCGCTCAGCGCCTTGAGTCGTTCGCTCATGAACTTGACGGCGGTGACGGTCGGGTAGTCGTCGGGGTGGATGTCGGCCGAGCGGAACTCGGTGGCCTGGGCGGCGAATGTGGCGGCGCACGCAGCGATCGCGACGAGTGATTTGCGGAGCTTCATGGTGTCTTCCTCGGTGGGTGGTGATTGGTTGTTCAGGCCGCGGGGGCGCCGAACGCCGGCTCGGCGATGCCCTGGATGCCCGGCCGCAGTGCGAAGAGGCCGCCGGCCAGTGGCTGGTCCGACAGGTCGATGCCGGCGGGGCGGATCGAGGTGACGAACAGCGTGTCGAGCGTCGGTCCGCCGAACGCGCACATGGCGGGCTTCTTCACCGGCACGGCGAGCGATCGGTCGAGCTTGCCGTCAGGCGTGAAGCGGTGCACGAGGCCCGCGTCGTTGCCGCAGATCCAGTAGCAGCCGTCGACATCGATGGCGGCGCCGTCGGGCCGGCCCGGCAGCGGGGTCATGTCGGCGAAGACGCGCCGCCTCGACGGCGTGCCGCTGTCGGTGTCGTAGTCGAAGGCCCAGACGAGCTGCACCGACGGATGCGAATCCGACAGGTACATCGTCCGGCCGTCGGGGCTGAAGGCCAGGCCGTTCGGCACGATCAGGTCGTCGAGTTGCCGATGCAGCGAGGTGCCGCCTTGCTCGTAGCGGTACAGGCCCGCCACGTGCGCGCCTGCGGCCATGTCCATCAGCATCGTGCCGGCCCAGAAGCGGCCTTGCCGATCGCACCGGCCGTCGTTGAAGCGCATGCCCGGCAGGGCGTGATCGACCTCGGCGAGCCGCTCGGCCGACAGCGTGCCGTTGGTGTTCGGTTGCAGCGAGAACACGCCGCTTTCCATGCCGGCGATCCAGGCGCCGGGCAGGTCCGCACGCGGTGCGATGCATGCGAGCATTCCGTCGGCGATCCAGTGCGTGGGGTCTTCAGCCGACCAGCGGTGCAGCGTGCGGGCCGGAATATCAACCCAATACAACGCCTGCTCCTCGCTCCGCCACACAGGGCTTTCACCCGTGGCGTTGCGCGCATCGACGACCAGTTCGGCTTGGCTCATCGCATCAGTCGCCGAAGGGGCCCTGCGCGGTGAAGCCGCCGCCCTGGTAGATCGCATTCGGATCGGTGGGCGCGACCGGTGGCTGCGCCTCGACCTTGGCGCGGAACACTTCCGAGCTGTCCTGCGCCACAAAGCCCAGCTTCGCGGCCCCGCTGTTGTCCCACCACACGTCCTTGTTGGCGGACATGCCGTAGACGATGGTGTGGCCGACGGCGGGCGTGAACAGCGCTTTTTCGAGCAGCGTCGTGAGGTCGCGGTAGCTGAGCCAGGTGCTCATCATCCGGCGATTGAGCGGCTCCGGAAACGACGAGCCGATGCGGATGCTCACGGTCTCGATGCCGTAGCGATCGAAGTAGAACTGGGCCACGTCTTCGCCGAAGGACTTGGAGAGGCCGTAGTAACCGTCGGGGCGCTTGGGCGCCGAGGCGTCCAGTGTCTCGGTCTGCTTGTGAAAGCCGATGACGTGGTTCGAACTGGCGAACACCGCGCGCTTCACGCCGTGGCGTCGCGCCGCCTCGTAGATGTGGAACACGCCCTTGATGTTGGCTTCGAGCACTTCCTCGAAAGGCCGCTCGACCGAGACACCACCGAGGTGGACGATGGCGTCGCAACCCGCGACCAAGGCATTGACCGCCTGCTTGTCGGCCAGGTCGCACGGCACCACTTCTTCTTGCGCGCCGCTGGCGGGCGCCATGCCCGCGATGTCGGACAGCCGCAGCACGGCGGCATAAGGCCGCAGCGTGTCGCGCAGCACCTTGCCAAGGCCGCCGGCCGCGCCGGTCAACAAAAGGCGATCGATTTTTTGGGTAGACATCAAAGCATTCGGGGAAGGGCAGTTATCAGTTGTCGTACAACGCGTTCGCGGATTATCATGACCTGATGGCCCAAACGATTCCGGGAAATCCCTTGGTTACCGGTGCATCCGAGACAACTCCGAGTGCGCCCGGTCTGCTTCAGTCTGCGCCGGCGTTCGTCGGGCGGCCCCGCCCGCGTGCGCGGGGGCTGGCGCACGGCCTGGTGGACGATCTCGGCCAGAAAATCCGCGATCAGGTGCTGCGGCCGGGCGATAAATTGCCGACCGAGTCCGCGATCATGCTGGCCTACGGGGTGAGCCGGACGGTGGTGCGCGAGGCGCTGTCCAAGCTCCAGGCGTCGGGCCTCGTCGAAACGCACCACGGCATCGGCACCTTCGTGCTGGAACCGCGTTCGGCGGGGATGTTCCGCCTTGATCCGTCGGAGCTTGCGGCTTCGGTCGACGTGCTGGCCGTGCTGGAACTGCGCATCAGCCTGGAGACAGAATCCGCCGGGCTGGCGGCGGTGCGACGCAGCGATGAAAACCTGCTCGCCATGCGCAAGGCGCTGGACGATTTCGAGCACAACGTCGAAGTGGCAGGCGATACCGTGGCGCCCGACTTCCGCTTTCACCTGCAGATCGCGCAGTCGACCGGCAACGCGTATTTCGCCGACATCATGAGCCACCTCGGCACCACGATCATTCCGCGCACCCGCATCACCGGTTTGCGCAATTCGGCGCCGCGCGGCGACTACCTGAGCCGCGTCAATCGCGAGCACGAAGAGATCTACGCGGCCATCGCGCGACGCGATGCCGAATCGGCTCGCGCGGCCATGCGCATCCATCTGACCAACAGCCGTGAGCGCCTGCGACTGGCGCAGGAAGCGGCACGCGAATCGAAGGGCGCTGAAGGCTGACGTGGCGTGCGGATTTGCTGGACGCCCGCCAATCGTAGTTGTACGATGACTGATAACTATCGATCGTTCATCAACCGCAGGAGACAAAAATGACTTTGAAACGACGTGACGTGGTGCTCGGCGCCATCGGCGGGGGTCTGATGGCTGCGGGTGTCGCCCGCGCCGCGGATGCCTGGCCCTCCAAACCGCTGCGCATCGTGGTGCCGTACCCGCCCGGCGGCTCCTCCGACATCATCGCGCGCTCGATCAGCCAGCCGCTGTCCGAAGCGCTGAAGCAGACGGTCATCATCGACAACAAGCCCGGCGCCAACGGCAATCTGGGCGCCGACTTCGTGGCCAAGTCCGCACCCGATGGCTACACGCTGCTGTTGTGCGACGTGGGTGCGCTGGCGATCAGTCCTTCGGTCTACACCAGGCTGTCGTTCGATCCGTCGAAGGACTTGGCCGGCGTCACGATGCTGGCCTACTCGCCGCACTTGTTGGTGGTGCATCCGTCCGTCAAGGCGAACAGCCTGCAGGAACTGGTCGCGCTGTCGAAAACCAGCGACCTCAACTTCGCGGTGACGGCCACCGGCAGCGCGCCGCATCTGGCGGGCGTGGCGCTCGAACGTGCGAGCGGTGCCAAGTGGCAGTACGTGCCCTACAAGGGCGGCGTGCAGGCGGTGCAGGACACCGTGGGCGGCCAGACGCAGATCCTCATGAACGGCATGCTGGCCACGCTGCCGCACGTGCAGAGCGGCAAGCTCAAGGTGCTGGGCGTGTCGAAGGGCACGCGCATGCCGCTCATCGGCAACGTGCCGACCATCGCTGAGCAGGGCATTCCGGGCTACGAGTCCGGCACCTGGCAGGGCATCCTCGTGTCGCGCGGCACGCCGGATGCGATCGTGCAGCGCCTCAACAAGGAGCTCGTCACGATCATCCGCTCGGCCGACATCCGCTCGCGCCTCGCCGGGCAGGGCGCCGAAGTGGTGACCATGGCATCCGCGGAACAGAACCAGTTTTTCATCAAGGAACGCGACCGCTGGGCCAAGGTCGTGACTGCCGCCAACATCAAACTCGACTAGTGCTATCCGATGAATCCGCAAGAACTCAAAACCATCATGGGCTCCGGCCTGCTGTCGTTCCCGATCACCGATTTCGATGCGCAGGGCGAGTTCCGCCCGAGCACGTACATCGAGCGTCTGGAGTGGCTGGCGCCTTACGGCGCGAGCGCGCTGTTCGCCGCCGGCGGCACGGGTGAATACTTCTCGCTGGCTGGCGAGGAATACAGCCGCGTCATCAAGACGGCGGTGGACACCTGCCGCGGCAAGGTGCCGATCATTGCCGGCGCAGGCGGCCCGACCCGCACCGCCATCGCCCACGCGCAGGAAGCCGAACGCCTGGGCGCCCACGGCATCCTGTTGTTGCCGCATTACCTGACCGAAGCCGGCCAGGAGGGCCTGATCGAACACGTGGCGGCCGTCTGCAACAGCGTGAAGTTCGGGGTCATCGTCTACAACCGCGATCGCACCAAGCTGACGCCGAATTCGCTGACGATCCTGGCCGAGCGCTGCCCGAATCTCGTCGGCTTCAAGGACGGCGTGGGCAACATCGAAACCATGTCCTCCATCTTCATGAAAATGGGCGACCGCTTCGCCTATCTGGGCGGCCTGCCGACCGCCGAGGTCTATGCAGCGGCCTACAAGGCGCTGGGCACGCCGGTCTATTCCTCGGCGGTGTTCAACTTCATCCCGAAGACCGCGATGGACTTCTACAAGGCCGTGGCGGCCGACGATGTGCCGACGCAGCACAAATTGCTGAAGGAGTTCTTCATGCCCTACCTGGAGATCCGCAATCGTGTCGAAGGCTACGGCGTCAGCATCATCAAGGCCGGCGCCCGGATCGTCGGCCACGACGGTGGCCCGGTGCGCGCACCGCTGACCGACCTGAAGCCCAACGAGATGGAAATGCTCAAGGCGCTGATCGACAAGTTGGGCCCGCAATGAGCACGATCGAAGCGGTGGTGGCCGCTGCCGAGCGGCTGCGTCTCGCGATGATCGCTCCGGACGCCACGCTCGACCTTCTCATCGCCGACGTGGTGAGCTACGGGCACTCGGACGGCAAGGTCGAGACCAAGACGGACGTGGTCACGCACCTCCTGAGCGGGCGCTATGACTTCGTCGACATTGCCATCACCGACCAGACCGTGGTGCTGAACAACGGCGTCGCGCTCGTGCGTCACACGCTCGAAGCCGACACCAACGACGCGGGCAAGCCCGGTCACGTCAAGCTCAAGGTGCTGCAGGTGTGGCAACTGACGGCCAGCGACTGGAAAATGATCGCGCGCCAAGCCGTCCGATTGGCCATCGCCTGAAGCCGTCCCCACCTCCAAAGAAATCGAATGCAACAACACGACAACCTCATCGGCGGCGAATGGAAGAAGGGCGCGAGCTACAGCCCGAACCTGAACCCTTCGAACCTGGGCGACACCATCGCCCAATACACGCAAGGCGACGCGTCGCACGTCGAAGCGGCCGTCGCTGCGGCCACCGCCGCCTTTCCGGCGTGGGCCACGGGCAGCATCCAGGCCCGCTCCGATGCGCTCGACAAGATCGGCACCGAAATCCTCGCGCGCCGCGAAGAACTCGGAACCTTGCTCGCGCGTGAAGAAGGCAAGACCAAACCCGAGGGCATGGGCGAAGCGGCCCGCGCCGGCCAGATCTTCAAGTTCTTCGCGGGTGAGTGCCTGCGCCTCGCGGGCGAGATCCTGCCCTCGGTGCGACCGAACATCGGCGTGGAGATCACGCGCGAGCCGGTCGGCGTCGTCGGCCTGATCACGCCGTGGAACTTCCCGATCGCGATTCCCGCCTGGAAGATCGCGCCCGCCCTGGCCTTCGGCAACTGCGTCGTGTTGAAGCCTGCCGACCTCGTGCCGGGCAGCGCCTGGGCGCTGGCAGAGATCATCAGCCGCTCGGGCATCCCGGCGGGCGTGTTCAACCTGGTGATGGGCCGCGGCAGCGTCATCGGCAATGCGCTGGTCAATCACCCCGGCATCCATGCGATCAGCTTCACCGGCTCGGTCGGCGTGGGCCGCAACATCGCCGTGCAGTGCGTCAAGAGCCAGAAGAAGGTGCAACTGGAGATGGGCGGCAAGAACCCGCAGGTCGTGCTGGACGACGCCGACTTGGCGCAAGCCGTCGAGCTCAGCGTGCAGAGCGCCTTCTATTCGACCGGCCAGCGCTGCACCGCGTCGAGCCGCCTGATCGTCACCGAAGGCATCTACCCGAAGTTCATCGACGCGCTGAAGGAACGCATGGCGAAGATCAAGGTGGGCGATGCACTCACCGCCGGCACCGACATCGGCCCGGTGTCCAGCCAGAGCCAGCTCGACCAGGACCTGGAATACATCGCGATCGGCAAGGGCGAGGGCGCCACGCTGGCGGCGGGCGGCGAGCGCCTCAAGCTCGCGACCGACGGCTTCTACATGTCGCCTGCACTTTTTAGCGAATCGGTCGCGTCGATGCGCATCAACAAGGAAGAAATCTTCGGCCCGGTGGCGAGCGTCATCCGGGTGAAAGACTATGAAGAAGCGCTCTTCACTGCCAACGACACCGAGTTCGGCCTCTCGGCCGGCATCGCGACCACCAGCCTCAAGCACGCGACGCACTTCAAGCGCCACAGTCAGGCCGGGATGGTGATGGTGAACCTGCCGACGGCAGGGGTCGATTACCACGTGCCCTTCGGCGGCCGCAAGGGCTCGAGCTATGGCCCGCGCGAGCAGGGCAAGTACGCGCAGGAGTTCTTCACCACGGTGAAGACGGCCTACACGCTGGCCTGAAAAAGCGGGAGGCCATGCGGGCGAGAGTGTCAGCCGCGTGATCGGCGCAGCAGCCAGTCGAGTGTTTCGAACAGCGCCTCGCTGACCAGCGCCAGCGCCGCGGCCGGCAGGGCGCCGGCCAGCAGCAACGCACGGTCGTTGAGCGCGAGCCCGGTCACGATGCGCTCGCCATAACCCCCGGCGCCGATGAAGGCCGCGATGGTCGCGGTGCCGATCGCGATCGTCGCCGCGGTGCGCACACCGGCCAGCACCGTCGGCAACGCGAGCGGCAACAACACCAGCCGAAGGCTTTGCCCGCGCGTCATGCCGAGCGCGGTGCCGGCCTGGCGCACGCCCTGCGGCACTTCGGTCAATCCGGTCACGGTGTTGCGCATGATCGGCAGCAGCGAATAAAGCGTGAGCGCGATGAGCGCCGGCACGGTGCCGATCGCGCCGATCACCGAGATCAGCACGGCCAGCAACGCGAGCGAAGGCACGGTCTGCAAGAGGCCCGTCAGCCCGAGCACCACGGCGCGCAACCGCCCAAATGGGAACACGACGATGGCGAGCGGCACTGCGATCAGCAAGGCCAGTCCGACCGAGATGCCCACGAGCAGCAGATGCTGGCGCGTGAGGCGCCACAGGTCGGGGCCGAATAATTTCGCCGTGAAGCCACGCGCTGCGGTGTCGGCCTTGCCGCCGCCGAGGAAGTCGCGTGCGATGGTGTCGAAGCCCGCGCCCTGCAGTTCGGCGCGTGCGTTCATCGCGATCATCGCGCGCTCGTCGATGCGGCCGGCCAGTGATTCAATCGCTTTCCACGCTGCCGGGTAACGTGCCGGCACGTCGAGCCGATAGAGCACGACCGCGTCGTAGCGCGGAAAGAATCTGCGGTCGTCATCCAGCACCCGCAGGCCCAGGCTCTCGATTTTCGCGTCGGTCGTGTAGATGTCGATCACGTCGACCTGCCGGGCGCCGAGCGCGTCGTAGGCCAGGCCGTGGTCGAGGCCGGTCGGCGATTGCGGCAGGCCGTACTGCGAGGCCAGCCCTTTCCAGCCGTCGGCGCGGCCGAGGAATTCGTTGGAGAGGCCCAGCTTCAATGCCGGATGGCGCGCGAGGTCGCTCAGTGTGCGAATGCCAAGCCGGTCCGCCTCTGCGGCCTGCATCGCCAACGCATAGCCGTCGTTGAAACCGAAGGGCATGCCGATGCCCAGACCCACCGGCGCCAGCGCGGCACTCATCGCTTCGCGGGTCATGGGCTTGTCGCTCTTGAGGATCTCCAGCGCGATGGTGCCCGTGTATTCGGCGTACAGGTCGACGCCGCCCGAGCGCAATGCTTCATAGACGATGGCCGTGTTGCCAAGGCCTTGCCTCACCACCGGCGGCGCCGCCAGATGCGGCGCCGCGCTTTGCGCCAGCACTTCGGCCAGGATGTACGACTCGGTGAAGCGCTTGGAGCCGATGCGCAGTGGCTGGCTATCAGACTGCGCTTGCACGTTGCTGCTCATCGTGAAGAAGCAGGCCAGGGCGGCAAGCCATAGGCGAAAGGTGTGACGCAGCATCGGCGCAGTGTATCGGCGCGCCGCTTTCCTACAGGTGTTCGTGCGCGCTGCCGATGACAGGCCGCGTGCCTTGCCGCACAGTGCGGCGCATATGAAGAAAAAAACGCCGACGCCTCCCGTGACCGCGACCCTGGGCTTGCACGGTGCGACCGACTTGCCCTCGGTCATCGTCGAAAGCTACAACCTCGAAGTGCGGGACGAAGACGGATTCGTCGGCGACCGCGCAAGCCAGACGGCGTTTCGCAAACTGCTCGATGCATGGCGCAAGCGTCGCAGCAACCGCACGAAGAGCCGGCGCCTCAATCGCGAAAACGCCGACCCGCTCGGCCACATCCATTCGGCCGACCTCACCAAGCGCGAGATCGACGAGGCGCTTCAGCAGAAGCGCGCGACCGAGTTGACCGATGCGGTGCACGGCGCCATCGAGGAATTCGCGGGCGAACTCGGCGACGTCATCAAGCGCTTTTCGCGCCAGAAGGCGTGGAAGGGCGTGGAGCGCATCGTGATCGGGGGTGGTTTTCCGGAAAGCGATGTGGGTGAACGTGCGATCCTGCAAGCGGCCGTGATGCTGGATGCCGACGCGGTGCCGATCGGCCTCGCGCGGTTGCGGCACCAGGTCGACGACGGCGGGCTGATCGGCTGGGTGCACCTCGCGCCGCCGCGCATGGTGACTGACTACGATGCGATCCTCGCACTCGACATCGGCGGCACCAACGTGCGCTGCGGCATCGTGAAGCCGCGGCACAAGAAGGCGGCAGATCTGTCGCACGCCAAGGTCGTCAAGCGCATCAAGTGGCGGCACGCCGATGACAACCCCAAGCAGCACGAACTGATCGACGGCCTCGTCGACATGCTGAACGAGATGGTCAAGTACAGCGAGAGGAAAGGCATCCGGCTGGCGCCCTTCATCGGCATCGGGTGCCCGGGCGTCATTCGCGCCGATGGTTCGATCGCGCGCGGCGCGCAAAACCTGCCGGGCAACTGGGAGCGCGACACTTTCCACCTGCCCACCTCGCTGTGCGAACGCATCCCGTTCATCAACGACGAACCGACCGAAGCGCTGATGCACAACGACGGCGTGGTGCAGGGCTTGAGCGAACTGCCTTTCATGCAGGACGTGAAGCGCTGGGCGGTGTTGACCATCGGCACTGGTCTCGGCAACGCGAGCTACCACAACAAGAAGCCGAAGCGCGCCGGCTGAACGGGCGCGCTACAGCTGGAACGCGATGGTGAGCAGCAGGCCCTCGGCCACGTCGCGCAGGATGCCCGGGCGCCGCGCACGGTAGGTGTCGCCAGCCGACGCGGTGGTCTCGATCCACTGCGCGAGCCAGTCGATGTCGTGGCTGCCGTAGAACACGACGGCGGCCTCGTGGTTGAGCAGCAGGCTGCGCAAGTCAAGGTTGATGGAGCCGCACATTGCAAGGTCTTCATCCATCACCACGGCCTTGGCATGCGCCATGAAGGGCAGCATGCGGAAGGTGACGCCTGCCCGCGCGAGGTCGCGCATCGCGCGCGTGCGCACGAAGTCGGTCAGCCGATGGTTGGAGCGCGCGGGGATCGCGATGGTCACCTGGACGCCGCGGCGCGCCGCAAGCCGCAGCGCGTTACGCAAGCCGTCGTCGGGCACGAAGTACGGCGTGATCGCCAGGATGCGGTGCTCGGCGCGAAAGCAGGCGTCGATCAGCAGCGCATGCGCGGTGTCTTCGGTCTGGTCGGGCCCGCTCGGCAGGAACTGCGCCAGCGCGCCGGCGTCGGCGTCCGTTGGCCGCGCATCGGCGAGCGCCATTAGGCGCGGCTTGCTGCGCCGCACCGACGCCCAGTCGAGCTCGAACTGACGCGCTGCCGCGGCCGCGACGCCGCCCTGGAGGTCGAAGGACAGGTCTTTCCAAGGGACCGGATGCTCGGCGTTGCCATTGAAATATTCACCGGCCAGGTTGCGACCGCCGCTCCACAGCCAGCGGTCGTCGGCGATCGTGAGCTTGCGGTGATTGCGCAGATTGCGGGGGCCGATCCGCCGCAGGCTGAAGAAGGGACGGAACACCACGACCTCGCCACCCGCGGCGCGCAGCGCATCGAAATGCTTGCGTGGCAACGAGAGCGCGCCGAAGCCGTCGAGTAGCACGCGCACCTGGATGCCTTCGTGGGCGCGCTGCGCGAGGCGCGCCAGCACGTCCTGCCCGAAGGCGTCGTTGCCGATGATGAAGGTGCAGATGTCGAGGCGCTGTTGTGCACCGGCGATGACTTGCAGCAGCGCGTCGCGCGCGGCCTCGCCGTCGGCGTGCATGCGCACGGTGCAGCGGCTGGGCGCGGCGAGGCCGAGGCTCTCGATGAGGTCGGCCGCCCAGTGGCCGAGCGGCACCGACCGCGGCGGACGCGGCAAGCCGTCGGGCCGCAACTTGCGCTGGCCGAAGAGCAGGTACATCGGCAGCGTGAGGTAAGGAATCAGCGCGAGGCCCATCACCCAGGCGATGGCGGTGGCGGGCGCGCGCTGTTCGCGCCGCACGCGCGTGCTCAGCACATAGACCAGCAGCGCGAAGGTGACGACCAGGAAGTGCTGGGACGGTGACGGCAGCCAGTTGGCAAACAGATGCGGCATGGCGCCGATGGTCCCACACGCTCAGGCGCTGCCCCACACCTCCTGCGCGGTTTCGATCACGAGGCGCAGCTTGGCGCGCTGCGCTTCGACGGCGATGTTGTTGCCGTGCACGGTGCTGGAGAAGCCGCATTGCGGCGACAGCGCGAGCTGCTCCATCGGGGCGTACTTGGCGGCGTCGTCGATGCGGCGCTTGAGCTCGTCCTTGTCTTCCATCTGGCCGAACTTGGTGGTCACCAGGCCGAGCACCACGGTCTTGCCCTTGGGCAGGTAGCGCAGTGGCTTGAAGTCGCCGGAACGCGCGTCGTCGTACTCCATGAAGTAAGCGTCGAGGTCCATCTCCTGCAGCAGCGCTTCGGCGACGGGCTCGTAGTTGCCGGCCGCGGCGTGCGTGCTCTTGAAGTTGCCGCGGCACAGGTGCATCGCGAGCAGCATGCCGGGCGGCTTCTGCGCGACCACCTTGTTGATGAAGGTGGCGTAGCGATGCGGCAGTTCGTTCGGGTCGTCGCCGCGCTGGCGGGCGGCTTCGCGCATGTGCTCGTCGCACAGGTAGGCGAGGTTGGTGTCGTCCATCTGCACGTAGGTACAGCCGGCCGCAGCGAGCGAGCGCAGCTCGTCGCCGTAGGCCTTGGCCACGTCGTCGTAGAACACCGGATCGAGCTCCGGGTAGGCCGCCTTGCTGATGCCTGCCCGGCCGCCGCGAAAGTGCAGCATGGTGGGCGACGGGATCGTCACCTTGGGCGTGTTGCCGGCTGCGACCTGGCTTTTCAGGTATTCGAAATCGGCGAGCTGGATGTTCGTGGTGTGCGTCACCTTGTCGATCACACGCATCACCGGCGGTGCCAGCTCTTCGGTGCCGTCGGGCTTGCGGATCAGCACCGGAATGTCGGTCTTCACGCCACCGAGCTGCGCCAGAAAGTCGATGTGGAAGTAGGTGCGGCGGAACTCGCCGTCGGTGATGCTCTTCAAGCCGACGTCCTGCTGGAACTTGACGATCTCGGTGATGGCCTTGTCTTCGACGGCGCGAAGCTGCTCCGGTGTGATCTCGCGTTTGGCCAGCTGCTCGCGTGCATCGAGCAGGTATTTGGGGCGCAGGAAACTGCCGACGTGATCGAAATGGGCCGGCAGGTGGGCGTGCTGTGACATGGGGTCTCCG
Organism: Variovorax sp. PAMC 28711; assembly: GCF_001577265.1. NCBI lineage: Bacteria > Pseudomonadati > Pseudomonadota > Betaproteobacteria > Burkholderiales > Comamonadaceae > Variovorax > Variovorax sp. PAMC 28711. The sequence continues at coordinate 3,409,365 of NZ_CP014517.1, forward strand.
TAGCGAATTGAGAGAAGGAAGCGCACGATCGTAGCGGCTTGCGAACTCGTGACGCTGGATACATGCGAATCAGTGTTTACCCTGCTATTGGCGGTTTTCCCTGGATTTCGGTGCATCAATGTATACATTCCGTATCCATGAATACCTCTCCCAGCTTTCCCCTGAACGCCTGGTACGCGGCGGCCTACGACGTCGAAGTGAAGCACGCCCTGTTGCCCCGCACCGTGTGCAACCAGAAGCTGGTGCTCTACCGGCAGACGAACGGCCAGGTCGCTGCGCTGGAAGACGCGTGCTGGCATCGCCTGATGCCGCTGTCCATGGGGCGGCTCGAGGGCGACGAGGTGGTCTGCGGCTATCACGGCCTGGTCTACAACGCGCAGGGCCGTTGCACCTTCATGCCGAGCCAGGAGACGCTGAACCCGTCGGCCTGCGTGCGCAGTTATCCGGTCGTGGAGAAGCACCGCTTCGTCTGGATCTGGCCGGGTGATCCGGCCAAGGCCGACCCGGCGCTGGTGCCCGACATGCACTGGAACGACGATCCGGCCTGGGCCGGCGACGGCAAGATGATCCGGGTGGCGTGCGACTACCGGCTGGTGGTCGACAACCTGATGGACCTCACGCACGAAGCCTTCGTGCACGGCTCGTCGATCGGCAATCGCGAGGTGGCCGAGGCGCCTTTCGTCGCGACCCACGGCGACCGCTCGGCCACCGTCACGCGCTGGATGGAGAACATCGACGCGCCGCCGTTCTGGGCCGCGCAGATCCGCCACGGCCACGGCTACCGCGGCAAGGTCGACCGTTGGCAGATCATCCGTTTCGAGGGACCGTGCACCGTGAACATCGACGTCGGCGTGGCCGAGGCGGGCAGCGGTGCCGTGCCGAAGGCCGACGGCGACAAGGGCGACCGCAGCCGCGGCGTCAACGGCTTCGTGCTCAACACGATCACGCCCGAGACCGACAAGACCTGCCTCTATTTCTGGGCCTTTGCGCGAAACTACTGCATCGGCGAGCAGCGGCTCACGCACGAACTGCGCGAGGGCGTGGCGACCATCTTCCGCGAAGACGAACATGTGCTCGAAGCGCAGCAGCGCGCCATCGACGAACGGCCCGACTACGCCTTCTACAACCTCAACATCGACGCCGGCGCAATGTGGGCGCGGCGCCTGATCGACCGCATGGTCGAGCGCGAGCAACCGCGCCGGCCGACCATCCCGATCCGGCCCGCCGAAACGACGGAGACCGCGCGGTGAGTACGGTCGCGAGCTTCGCCGTCCACGACGCGGTCGACGCTGGCACCTCGCAGGCGGTGAAAGCGCAACTGCGGCTGCGCGAAATGGTGCTGGCCGGCGAGCTGCCGGGTGGCACGCGCATCGCCGAGGTCGCGATGTCCGAGTTGCTCGGCGTGTCGCGCACGCCGGTGCGTTCGGCCCTCATGCGGCTCGAGCAGGAAGGCTTGCTCGAGAGCCTGCCGAACGGCGGCTATGCGGTGCGCACGTTTTCCGAACGCGACGTGTCGGATTCGATCGAGCTGCGTGGCACCCTCGAAGGGCTGGCGGCGCGGCTGGCCGCCGAACGCGGGGCGCCGCCGGTGGTGCTGCGCGAAGCCCGCGCCTGCCTGCAGCGCATCGACGCGCTGCTGCGCGAGCCGGCGCTCGACGACACGGCCTTTTCGCGCTACGTCGATTTCAACGCGCGCTTCCACGCGCTGCTGTCGGAACTGTCGGGCAGCCCGGTGATCGCGCAGCAGCTGGAGCGCATCACCAACCTGCCCTTCGCGTCGCCGTCGGGCTTCGTCGTGGTGCAGGCCAACTCGCCGGCCGCGCGCGACATGCTGCTGATCGCGCAAGACCAGCACCGGCAGGTGCTCGATGCGATCGAGAGCCGCGAAGGCTCGCGCGCCGAGGCGCTGATGCGCGAGCACAGCCGCCTGGCGCAACGCAATCTGCGCGAGGCACTGCATGGCGCGCAGGGCCATCCGCTCCCTGGTGTTCAACTGATCCGCCGCCGCAGCTGACGACGGCCTCCAACATGAAGAATTCCACGCATTGGCGCGCCGCGCGCGTCGAGTCGCTGCGCGACATCACCCCCACGGTGCGCGAGTTCACGCTGCGTCCGCAGGACGCCCACGACATCTCGGCCGACTGGTCGCCCGGCAGCCACATCGAGGTCGAACTGCTGCGCGACGGCCGGCCGATCAAGCGCTCCTATTCGCTCGTCGGCCAGCCCGACGGCGAGTGCTTTCGCGTCGCGGTCAAGCGGCTCGATGCGGGGCAGGGCGGCTCACGTGCGATGTGGCAGCTCGCGGTCGGCGACCGGCTGCAGGTGAACGGGCCGCGCAACCACTTCGGGCTCGACCTGAACGCGCCGGCCTACCTGCTGGTGGCAGGCGGCATCGGCATCACGCCGATGCTGCACATGGCGCAGCATCTGCAGGCCCGCACCGGGCGTGCGCCGCTGCGCATGGTGTACGGCGCACACGAAGCCGCCGAGGTCGCGTACCGGCCCTTGCTGCGCGAACTGCTCGGCGCTGCGTTCGCTGAATTCGTGGCGTCGGAGGGGCGACACATCGACATCGCCGCCGAGATCGCCGCCCTGCCGCCGCGCGGCCAGATGTACGTCTGCGGCCCGGTGCCGATGCTCGACGCGGTGCGCCGGCAATGGGCGGCATCGGGCCGGCCGGTGGCCGACCTGCGCTACGAAACCTTCGGCAGCAGCGGACGCTTCGCACCGCAACCGTTTCGCGTCGAAGTGCCGCGGCAGCGCATCGACATCGTGGTGCCGGCCGACAGCAGCCTGATGGATGCGTTGCACGCGGTCGGCGTGCAGACGCTGCACGACTGCAAGCGCGGCGAGTGCGGCCTGTGCGCGGTCGACGTGCTGGCGCTCGACGGCGAGATCGATCACCGCGACGTGTTCCTGAGCGAGCACGAGAAGGCCGGCAACCAGCGCATCTGCACCTGCGTGTCGCGCGTGGTCGGCTCGATCTCAATCGACTCGGCGTACCGGCCTGACTGAATTATTTTGAACAATAGTTCGCATAGCGAACAGATTGGGTGTTTACCATGAGCGCCGATGCGCGACCTTTGCGGACAATCGTTTCAGTCGCGCGCCCGCGCTCCATTTCTCAAGGAAAAACCATGCATCGTCGCCACTTCGGCAAAGCCGCGAGCCTCGTCGCGCTCGCGCTGGCCCTGCCGGCCGCCCACGCCCAGAGCAACACCTTCAAGATCGGCCTGATCCTGCCGATGACGGGCCAGTCGGCCTCGACGGGGCGCCAGATCGAAGCGGCGGCGAAGCTCTACATGGCGCAGAACGGCGACACGGTGGCCGGCAAGAAGGTCGAGCTGATCGTCAAGGACGACACCGGCCTGCCCGACGTCACCAAGCGCCTGGCGCAGGAACTGATCGTCAACGATAAGGTCAACGTGCTTGCCGGCTTCGGCCTCACGCCGCTCGCGCTGGCCGTGGCACCGATCGCCACGCAATCGAAAACGCCGCAGGTCGTGATGGCCGCCGCCACGTCGAGCATCACCGAAGCCTCGCCGTACATCGTGCGTTCGGGCTTCACGCTGCCGCAGGTGTCGGTGCCGATGGGCGACTGGGCGCCGAAGAACGGCATCAAGACCGTGGTGACGCTGGTGGCCGACTACGGGCCGGGCAACGACGCCGAGAAGTTCTTCAGCGAGCGCTTCCAGCTGAACGGTGGCAAGGTCATTGACAAGCTGCGCGTGCCCCTGCGCAACCCCGATTTCGCACCTTTTCTGCAGAAGGTGCGCGATGCCAAGCCCGACGCGCTGTTCGTCTTCGTGCCCTCGGGCGCGGGTGCCGCGGTCATGAAGCAGTTTCTGGAGCGCGGCATGGACAAGGCCGGCATCAGGTTCATCGCGACCGGCGATGTGACCGATGACGACCAGCTCAACGACATGGGCGACGGCGCGCTCGGCGTGGTCACTTCGCACCACTACTCGGCCGCACACCCGTCGGCGATGAACAAGAAGTTCGTCGAGGCCTTCCAGAAGGCCAATCCGAAGATGCGCCCGAACTTCATGGCGATCGGCGGCTACGACGGCATGCGAGTGATCTACGAAGCGCTCAAGACCAGCAAGGGCCAGGGCGGCGGCGATGCGCTGCTGGCCGCGATGAAAGGCCAGGTCTTCGAGAGCCCGCGCGGCCAGGTGCTGATCGATGCGCAAACACGCGACATCGTGCAGGACGTGTACCTGCGCAAGGTCGAGAAGAAGGACGGCCAGCTGTACAACGTCGAGTTCGACGTGATCAAGGCCGTCAAGGACCCCGGCAAAGCCAAGTGATCGCGTGCTGACGATTCTTTTCGACGGCATCGCCTACGGGATGCTGCTGTTCGTGCTGGCCGTGGGGTTGGCGATCACGCTGGGGTTGATGAACTTCATCAACCTCGCGCACGGCGCTTTCGCCATGGCGGGTGGCTACCTCACGGTGTTCGCCATGCAGAAGTTCGGCGTGCCGTTCCTCTGGTGTCTGCCGCTGGCCTTCCTCGTCGTCGGGGGGGCGGGTGCGCTGCTCGAACGCACGCTCTACCGGCCGATGTACGGCAAGTCGCATCTTGACCAGGTGCTCTTTTCCATCGGCCTCGCCTTCATGGCGGTCGCCGCCATCGACTACTTCGTGGGTTCGTCGCAGCAGAACGTGCAACTGCCCGAATGGCTGCGCGGCCGCACCGAGATCGGCGACGGCGCGCTCATGCTGGGCATGGGGCATTACCGGCTCTTCATCATCGGCGTGTGCGCGGTGCTCACCGTCGTGTTGCAGCTGATCCTCAGCAAGACGCGCTTCGGCAGCCGGCTGCGCGCGGCGGTGGACGACCCCCGCGTGGCGGCGGGCATGGGCATCAACGTGAACGTGGTGTTCCTCGCGACCTTCGCGGTGGGCTCCGGGCTCGCGGGACTCGGCGGTGCGCTCGGTGCGGAGATCCTCGGGCTCGATCCGACCTTTCCGCTCAAGTACATGATCTATTTCCTCATCGTCGTCTCGGTCGGCGGCACTTCGTCGATCACCGGTCCGCTGGCGGCGGCGCTCCTGCTCGGCATCGCCGACGTCGCCGGCAAGTACTTCATCCCGAAGATGGGCGCCTTCACGGTGTACCTGCTGATGATCCTCATCCTGATGTGGCGGCCGCAAGGGTTGTTCACGCGAAAGGGCGCCAAGTGATGGATGCCGACGCAGCGCAGTCGGCGCTGCTGAACAAGGCGCGCTGGCGCCCGTGGGAATTCGCGATCTGGATCGTCGCCCTCGCGTTGCCCGCGCTCGTGCCTTCGCACGCGCTGCTGGTGAACGAGATCGCGATCGTCGCGCTGTTCGCGATGTCGCTCGACCTGATCCTCGGCTACACGGGCATCGTGTCGCTCGGGCATGCGGCGTTCTTCGGTTTCGGCGCCTACGCGGCGGCATTGTTCGCCAAGCTGGTGATGCCCGACCCGACGGTCGGGCTCTTCTTCGCGATCGTGTTGTCGGCGGCGCTGGGTGCGGTGGCGAGCGTGACGATCCTGCGCGGCAGCGACCTCACGCGACTGATGGTCACGCTGGGTACGGCATTGCTCCTGCTCGAACTCGCGAACAAGCTCGACTGGCTCACCGGCGGCGCCGACGGGCTCCAGGGCGTGGTGCTCGGCCCGGTGCTCGGCGTGTTCGACTTCGACCTTTACGGCCGCACGGCGGCCTGGTATTCGCTGGCCGTGATGCTGGTGCTTTTCCTCTTCATGCGCCGGTTGGTGCAGTCGCCGTTCGGCGCGACGCTCAAGGCGATCCGCGACAACCGCCTTCGTGCGATGGCGATCGGCGTTCCGGTTGCGTCGCGGCTCGTCGTGATCTACACCATCGCGGCCGGCATCGCTGGCGCGGCCGGGGCGCTGCTCGCGCAGACCACCGGCTTCGCCTCGCTCGATGTGCTGGCGTTCGACCGCTCGGCCGACGTGCTGCTCATGCTGGTGATCGGTGGCGTGGGCTGGCTCTACGGCGGCATCACCGGCGCGATCGTGTTCAAGCTGCTGCAGAACTGGCTCTCGGCGGTGACGCCTCAGTACTGGATGTTCTGGATCGGCCTCATCCTGGTGCTGCTCGTGCTGGTCGGTCGCGACAGGCTGCTCAAGCCCTGGACCTGGATCGGAAAGCGGGCATGACCGACACCGTTCTTTCTGCCAAAGGCCTCGTGATGCGCTTCGGCGGCATCACTGCCACCAGCAACGTGACGCTCGACCTGAAGCGCGGCGCGCGCCATGCGCTCATCGGCCCGAACGGCGCTGGCAAAACCACGCTGATCAATCTGCTCACGGGCGTGCTCACGCCGACCGAGGGCCGCATCGCATTGCTCGGCGAAGACATCACCACGCTGGCGCCGCACAAGCGGGTGGCGCGCGGTCTGGTGCGCACCTTCCAGATCAACCAGCTGTTCGATTCGATGACGCCGCTGGAAACGCTGGCGCTCGTGGTGTCGCAACACCACGGCATCGCGTCGCGGTGGTGGCAACCGCTCGGTGCCGCGAAGGTCGTGGCCGAGCGCGCTGCGCAACTGCTCGAACAGTTTCGCCTGGCCGACGTGGCCCGTCAGCCCGTGAAGCACCTCGCGTACGGCAAGCGTCGCCTGCTCGAGATCGCGATCGCGCTGGCCTGCGAGCCGCGTGTGCTGCTGCTCGACGAGCCGGTGGCCGGCGTGCCGGCGGGCGAGCGCGAGGAGTTGCTGCAGACCGTTGCCGCGCTGCCGGCCGATGTGTCGGTGCTGCTCATCGAGCACGACATGGACCTGGTCTTCAGCTTCGCCGATCGCATGACGGTGCTGGTCAACGGCGCGGTGCTGACCGAGGGCGATCCCGATGCGATCGCCAACGATCCCAAGGTGAAAGAGGTCTATTTGGGCCATGGAGCGGCGCATGAGTGAACTGTTGCGCATCGAGAACCTGAGCGCCGGCTACGGTGAGGCGGTGGTGCTCACCGGCATCTCGCTCGCGCTCGGCCAGGGCGAGACGCTCGCGCTGCTCGGGCGCAACGGCACCGGCAAGACGACGCTCATCAACACGCTGGCCGGCGCGACGCGGCAACACGCCGGCAGCATCACGCTGGGCGGACAGCCGCTGCACCAACTGCCGCCGCACCAGCGCGCCGCCGCCGGCATCGGTTGGGTGCCGCAGGAGCGCAACATCTTCAAGTCGCTCACCGTGCATGAGAACCTGACGGCCGTGGCGCGAGCCGGCCAGTGGAATCCACAGCGCGTGTACGAGATGTTCCCGCGACTGGCCGAGCGCAAGGGCAACCTGGGCACGCAGCTCTCGGGCGGCGAACAACAGATGTTGGCGGTCGGTCGTGCGCTGGTCGTCAATCCGCGGCTGCTGCTGCTCGACGAACCGCTCGAAGGCCTGGCGCCGATCATCGTGGAAGAGTTGCTGCGCGCGATCCGCCGCATCACGCAGGGCGAGGGGCTGGCCGCGATCATCGTGGAGCAACACCCTCAGGCGATCCTCGCGATTTCCGACACGGCGGTGGTGCTCGACCACGGCACTGTCGTGCACGCTGCCGAGGCTGCCACCTTGCGCACACAACCCGAGGTGCTGGAACGTTTGCTCGGAGTGGCGCGCTAGGACGAACTCACGAACCGTCATGACCCCTTTCCGTTGCTGCGCCGCGTTGGCTTTTCTCCTGACGACGTGCGCTGCAACGGCGCAGGGGCCGGCGGCCGATCTGCAGCAGCCGGAGACGATCCGCCTGACGCTCGCGGTCGACAGCCAGCCCACCGAAGTCGTGGCGCATCTCTACAAGCCGCCGGGCGATGGTCCGTTTCCGCTGGTGCTGTTCGCGCACGGTCGCGCGGCCACGCGGCAGGAGCGCCTCGACATGAAGTTCCCGATCAGGGTCGGCCATGCGAACTACTGGCTCCGCAAGGGCGTGGCCGTGCTGGCGCCGATCCGGCCGGGCTATGGTGAGACCGGGGGCGACGACCGCGAAGACTCCGTCAGCAACTGGCACGGCGACCAGTGCCATGCGGTGCCCAGCTACGAGCGCACGGCGGACAACGCGCGTGCCACGCAGGTGGCGGCCCTGTCGTGGGCGCGCCAGCAACCGTGGGTGCGGCGCGACCGCGTGCTGCTCGAAGGCCAGTCGGTCGGTGGGCTCACCACCCTCGCGCTTGCCACCTTCAACACACCGGGCGTGGTCGGCGCCGTCAATTTCGCGGGCGGTGCCGGTGGCAATCCGAACGAAGCGCCGGGCCGAAGCTGCAAGCCCGAACGCCTGACCGAGCTTTATCGCCTCTTCGGCAAGGCCACGAAGATGCCGACGCTGTGGCTCTACGCGAAGAACGACCTGTACTGGGGCCGCGAAGCGCCGGTCCATTGGTTCGCAGCGTTCAAGGCCGGCGGCAGCCCGGCCGCGTTGCTGATGACCGAGCCGGTCGAGGGCTCCGACGGTCACCAGCTGATTCACCGCGGCGCGCCTCTGTGGCGCTCGGCACTTGACGACTTCGTGAAGCAGGTCGGGCTGCTCGCGCCTTGATCCTGTCGGTGCTCAGTGGCCGACGGTGAAGCGCGCGCGCGAGTGCTTTGGCGATTCGACCTCGTCGACCAGCGCGACCGCGAAATTTTCCATCGTGATGCGGCTCGCGCCGGCGGCATCCGCCAGCAGCTGGTCGCCGCCGATGCGAAATTGGCCGGTCCGCTCGCCGGGCTCGGACAGGGCCGACGGCGAGATGAAGGTCCAGTCGAGCGCCTTCTCTTTGCGCAACGTGTCCAGGAACACGCGGCCCGTCGGCCTGTTTGGCCGATGCGACCACCGTTTCGGCGGTGCTGCCGCCGTCGAAGCGCGTGGCGCTGACGACGGCATCGTGCCCGCGCAGGAGCGGCGCGATGGCGGTTGCGTCGCTGGCGTCTCCGGCTTTCACCGTGAGGCCGTCGCGCGCGGCGATGTGGCTCATGGGGTGCTCCTTGACGCGGCGAGGTTGGAAATCGATTGGGTGAGATGCGCAATCCATGCATCAGGCTGGCCGAGGAAGCGGCTCGCGTCGATGCGGGTGCGCGAGCCTTCCGCATCGGCAAGCGCGAAGGTCGGAAAGCCCTGGCCGCCGACCTCCACGAGCAGCGCGCGGCTCTCGGCGAAATGCGCGTCGGTGCGTGCGCCCAAAAGGTCCGTGAAAGCCGCTTCGAATGCCGCCGCGTCGGGGCCGATGTCGGCTGCGAGCGCCAGCAGCAGGTCGGTGTCTGCGATGCGCAGGCCGTCGACGTAGTGCGCGCGCTGCAGCCGATGCAGCAGGTCGAGTCCGCGTCCGCCGACTTGCTCCGCCGCGAGGATCGCGGTGGTCGGCGGGGCCGAGTCCGTCACGGCGGTGGTGTCGTTCAGGAGGCCGTCGAAATAGCCGCTGCCAAAAGGCTGGCCGCTGAGCTGCGCGATGCGGCGGTCGTGCGGCATCACGTGCTCGCGCCACTGCGGCGTGATCGTGCGACGGTTCGGGCCGGTCATCATTCCGCCGCCGTGCAGCGCGATCGTGAGGCCCGGCACGTCGCGCGCAGCAGCGACCAGCGGCGCGGCCGCGTAGCACCAGCCGCAGAGCGGATCGAAGAGGTAGTGGAGGGTGGTCATTGCGGCCATTTCATGTCGCCCTTGATCACCTTGGCGCTGAGGTCGAGCGATGACGCGTCGGAAAGCGTCGGGTAGCGCTTCTTCATGGCCGCGATGAGCGTGACCGAGTCCTTTGCCTTGGCCGCCTCGGTCTCGAAGGCCTTCAGGTAGCCGCGGGTGAACGCCACGCCCGTCGTGTACGACACCTTGCCGTTGGCGGCCGGCAGCGCATGGCCCGGCACCACGGCGCGCGGTCGCAGCGCGTCGATGCGGTCGAGGGTTTGGAGCCAGTCCTTGCGCGAGGCGGCGCTTTGCGTGTCGGCGATCCACACATGGATGTTGTTGCTCACCGGAATGCCACCGACCACCGTCTTGAGCGACGGAATCCAGGCGAAGCTGCGCGCCGGTGTCGGGACGTCGAGGCCGACGATGCGGATCTGCCGACCTTCAAGCGTGATCGTGTCGCCTGCAAGCACCTCAGGCACCACCAAGGTCTTCGGTGCGTTGTCTTTCAGGATCGGCCCCCAGTGCGCGAGCTTGCCGTCCTTCGAAGCCTGGATGGCCGCGACGGTGGGCGCAGTGGCGACGATCCTCGCGTCCGGAAACGCAGCGTGCACCACGTCGAGACCGAAGTAGTAGTCGGGGTCGCTGTGGCTGATGTAGACCGTGGTCAGCTTCTTGCCGCTGGCCTTGATCTTCTGCACCAGCGCCTCGGCATCGTTGCGCTGGAACTGCGCGTCGATGAGCACGGCCTCGGTGGCGCCGGTGATCAATTCCGAAGCGACCGGAAACATCGACTTGGTGTCCGCGCTGTGCACCATGAGTTGGAGCGGTTGCGCGGCATGCGCCGCACCCACCAGCGCCAACGTGGCGGAAGCGAGGGCGGTGCGTAGAAAAGTGGAGCGAAGCATGAATGAGTCCCTGAGCGGTGCGTGGAGCGAGCGTTGAAGCCACGATGCTAAGTTTCTCGAAGCGATAGAAAAAGCGCTGAAAATGCGCTTCTTTGTTTCACCGATCGATGCAATTCGAATCGCCGCCATGGACCGCCTCACCGCCGCCGAAGTGTTCGTGACCATCGCCGCGCGCGGCAGCCTGACCGGCGCGGCCGATGCGCTGGCGATGTCGCGGCCGATGGTCACGCGCTACCTGGCCGAAATGGAAAGCTGGGCCGGCGCCCGCCTGCTGCACCGCACGACGCGCCGCGTGAGCCTCACGCCCGCGGGCGAAGAAGCGTTGGCGCGCTGCCAACGCATGCTCGAGGTGGCCGGCGACATGGCCGCAACGTCAGCGCCGGGCGAAGACCTGCCGCGCGGCTTGTTGCGCATCGCGTGTTCGCAGTCGCTCGCGCAGGATGTGCTGGCCGGCGCGGTGGCCGAATACCTGCGTCGCTGGCCGCAAGTGGCGATCGACCTGCACATCGATGCGCGCGCAGTGAACCTGGTCGAAGACCGCATCGACCTCGCGATTCGCATCACCAACGACATCGACCCCAACCTCATCGCACGGCCATTCGCGCAATGCGCGTCGGTCGTGTGCGCGTCGCCCGCGTGGGTCGCGGCGCATGGCCGGCCGCAGCGCGCCGAAGACCTCGCGCTGCACAACTGCCTCACGTACTCCTATTTCGGCAAGAGTCTCTGGGCGTTCGACCACGCGGGCGAGCGCATCGTCGTGCCGGTCGGCGGCAACCTGAGCGCGAACGAAACGCATGTGCTGCTTGCCGCCGCACTCGAAGGCGTCGGCGTGGCGATGCAGCCGCTGTATTCGGTGGCATCGCTCATCGCAGAGGGCAGGCTGGTGCCGCTCCTGCCCGACTACGCGCCGCAATCGCTGGGTGTTCACGGCATCTATGCATCGCGCCGGCAGATGAGCGCGGCGCTGCGCACGTTCATCGATTTCCTCGTCGAGTGGTTTGCCGACGCTGCGCACTGGGCGCCGGGCCTGGCGGCAGTCAGGCGTCGCCGGAAGTCCTGATGAAATCCACGAACGCGCGCAGCGGCGCCGGCACCAGGCGCCGGCCCGGGTAGTAGAGAAACGGTCCGGAGAAAGTCACCCACCAAGGTTCCAGCAGTGGGACGAGCGCGCCGCTTTCCAGGTATGGCCGCAGCCAGTCCTCGAAGAGAAAGATGACGCCGGCGCCAGCGATCGCGGCCTCGACGCCGAGCTCGACCGCCTCGCCCGCGCGCACGATCAGGTTGCCGGTCGGATTGACCCGCACCTTTTCGCCCTTGCGTTCGAACTCCCAGGTCGGCATGACGCCGCTGCTGAAGCGCCCGCGGATGCACGTGTGTTTCAGCAGGTCGCGGGGATGGTCGGGGCGACCGCGCGCCGCCAGGTATGCCGGCGCTGCAGCGGTCGCGAAGCGCTGCACGCGCGGACCGATGGGCACCGCGATCATGTCCTGCTCGAGCCGCTCGTCGTAGCGGATGCCGGCATCGCAACCGGCTGCGATCACGTCGATGAAGCTGTCTTCGGCCACGATCTCCAGCACGATGTCGGGGTACGCCGCCAGGAAGCTCGGCACGATGGCCGGCAGCACGAGCCGCGACGCGCTGATCGGAACGTTCAGCCTCAACGTGCCGGCAGGCCGGTCGCGAAAACCGTTGACCACGTCCAGCGCCGCTTCGACTTCAGTCAACGCCGGGGCGAGCCGCTCGAGCAAGCGCTGGCCTGCCTCGGTCGGCACGACGCTTCGGGTGGTGCGGTTCAGCAGCCGGACGCCCAGCTGGGTTTCCAGCCGGCGCACCGCCTCGCTGATGGCCGAGGCACTGGTGCCGCTCATGCGCGCACCGCCCCTGAAACCCTTTGCCCGCACCACGGCGACGAAGGCGTTGAGATCACCCAGATTTGCTTTCATTGCTTGGATTCCCGCACAGCGTGTGCCGAGTGTGCCGGCTTATCGCATGCGCGCTGCAAACCTAGACTGGCTTTCAACGCAAAGGAAACATTATGAATTCCATCGACGACGCAGGCACCTTCACACTGGGGGGCCGCACCGTGAGACGGCTCGGCTACGGCGCCATGCAACTCGCTGGGCCCGGCGTGTTCGGCCCACCCAAAGACCGTGAAGATGCGCTCGCCGTCTTGCGAGAAGCCGTCGCCAGCGGCGTGAACCACATCGACACGAGCGACTTCTACGGCCCGCACGTCACCAATCGATTGATCCGCGAGGCGCTGCATCCGTACAAGGACGACCTCCTCATCGTCACCAAGGTCGGCGCCTCGCGCGACGACAAGGGCGGGTGGCTGCCGGCGCTCACGGCCGAGGCGCTCGCAGCAGCGGTGCACGACAACTTGCGCAGCCTCGGGCTCGACGTGTTGGAGGTCGTCAACCTGCGGATCATGTTCGACGTGCACGGCCCGGCCGAGGGCAGCATCGAGGCACCGCTCGCCGCGCTGGCCGAGCTGCAGGCACAAGGGCTGGTTCGGCACATCGGACTCAGCAACGTGACGCGAGCGCAGGTCGCGCAAGGGCGCAGCATGTGCGAGGTCGTGTGCGTGCAGAACCAGTACAACCTGGCCAACCGAAGCGACGATGGGCTCGTCGATGCGCTGGCACGCGACGGCATCGCGTACGTGCCGTTCTTTCCGATGGGCGGCTTCACGCCGCTGCAGTCGGCCGCACTGACAAAGGTGGCCGAGTCGCTGGGCGCCACGCCGATGCAGGTGGCTTTGGCGTGGTTGCTCCAGCGGTCACCGAACGTCCTGTTGATTCCCGGGACTTCGTCGGTGAGTCACCTTCGCGAAAACCTGGCGGCGTCGCAACTCGTGCTGCCGCCCGAAGCGCTGCAGGCGCTGTCGGCCTGAAATCAGCCCGCGTTCTTCAGCGACTGCTTTGCCTTGCTGGCCGAGCTCTTGGCGCGGTTCTTGTGGTAGCCCGACTTGACGTTGTTCACGGCCTTGCCGACCGGGCCGCTCTTCTTCGCCTTGCTGTCGGCCTGCTTTTCGTCGATCTTGTGCTGCGCGGCATCGGTGGCTTCCGACGCGGCCTTGCCGATCTGCGCGCTGGCGCCGAGGACGGTGAGGGATGCGGCGAGGGCGATGAGGATCTTGTGCATGAGAGTCTTCTCCAGATGTGATGTAAGCGATACACATCGTTGCATGCGCTCCGGAGTCACCCTGTCAGCCAGGGCCGACAGCTTCAATGGCCGAAAACGCGCAGGCCGAGCAGGACGACCACGCCGGCGCCCGCCAACGCCGTGGTCCCTTGCCAGAAGCGCACCGGGTGGCGCTCGATCAGCGGCGGCATGCGCGCTCGCAGGAACTCTTGCCCCGGTGCTTTGAGGTCGTGCGCGAACTCGGACACGGCTTGCTGCCGCTTCGCAGGATTGGGGTGCAGCGCCTTCTGCAACACCGCATCGACCCAGATGGGCAGCGCCGGGCGGAAATGGCGGACCGGCACATAGTGCAACCGGCTCGCGTCGGCGGGCGCACGCACGCGCGAGGCATGCAGGCCATAGGGCAGCTGGCCCGTGAGCATCTGGTAAGTGATGACCGCCAGCGAGAAGAGATCGGACCGTGCGCTGCCGCCGTGCCCCGTGAAGTACTCGGGCGCCGTGTACTGCAGGGTGCCTGCGATGGCGTGGGCGTCGCGCGAGCCGGCGCTGTCGGCCAGGCCCGCCACATGGGCCGAAGCAAGGTCAATGATCTTGACGGTGCCGGTGCCGTCGATCATCACGTTCTCCGGTCGCAGGTCCTGGTGCAGCATCTCGCGGCCGTGCAGCGCCTGCAGGCCCGACGCCAGTTGCGCGACGATGGCGCGCACGCTGTCCAGGCTCGGCGCGGGGTGGTCGACCATCCACTGCGCCAACGTCTGGCCGTCGACGTACTCCATGGCGACGAACAGGTGACCGCGCGTGCGGTCGATCGCGCTCGCCTTGAGTACATGCGGGCTGTCGACGCGCCGCGCCACCCATTCCTCGAGCACGAAGCGGTCGAGGTAGTCGGCGTCCTCGCGCATGTCGATCGACGGCAGCTTGAGCACCACCTGCTCGCCGGTGACATCGTCCACAGCCAGGTGCACATGGCTGCGCGAACTGACCTGCAGTTCGCGCACGAGCGTGAAGCCCTCGAAGCGCGCCCGCGGCGCCAGCGGCGGCGACAACGCCAGCGCCTGCCGTTGCAATTGAAGCTGCGCCGCGTCCGCTGCAGGGAGCTCATCGATGCGCAGCAGCTGGAGGGTGGCGTCGTCGTCACCGCCGCGGGCCCGCGCTGCCGTCGCAAGCAGCCGCGCCGCTTCGTCGAAGTCGTCACCGCAGCGCGCGAGCGCGTCGTGCACCGCTTCGGCACCGAGATGCGCATGCGCCCCGTCGGTGGCGAGCAGGTACACCTCGCCGACTTCCGCCGTCCAGTCGCGGTAGTCGATCTCCACATGCGCGCCGACACCGAGTGCACGCCCGAGGTACGACTCGACCGAGGACAGATGCACACGATGGTCTTCGGTGAGCTGCTCGAGGGCGTGCGGATGCAGCCGGTAGATGCGCGAATCGCCGACGTGCAGCATGTGCACGTCGCGCCCCTTGAAGATGAGCGCGCTGAAGGTGCAGACATAGCCGGCGTCCTTGTCGAAACGCGCGTCGCTGCGCATCGTCTGCGCGTGCAGCCAGGAGTTGGTGGCGGCGAGCACGCGCTGCGCCGAACGCCGCACCGACCATGCATCGGAGGTGGCGTAGTAGTCGTCGAGAAAGCCGCGCACCGCCGCGGCGCTGGCGACCTGGCTGACGCGGCTGGAGCCGATACCGTCGGCGATCGCCACCGCGATGCCCTTGGCGGTGCGCAGCGGTCCCTCCGGCAGCATCGCGCCGTGGAAATCCTGGTTGACCCGACCGGCTCCGGCCAGCGAGTGCTGGCCGAGCGTCTTGCGCATCGAGGGCGCGGCGATGCGTTCAGCTCACGACGCGCTTGGCCGCCGTCTTGTAGTGCGTCGCGTAGAGCGTCAGACCGACGAAGGTCAGGCCGCCGACCAGGTTGCCCAGCACCGTCGGGATCTCGTTCCAGACGAGGTAGTCCATCAGCGTGAACTTGCCGCCGAGCATCAGGCCGGTGGGGAACAGGAACATGTTCACGACCGAATGCTCGAAGCCCATGTAGAAAAAGATCGTGATCGGCATCCACATGCCGATCGCCTTGCCCGACACGGTGGTCGACATCATGGCCGCGACCACGCCGGTCGACACCATCCAGTTGCACATCACCCCGCGAACGAACAGCGTCAGCATGCCGGCCGCCCCGTGCGATTGATAGCCCAGCGTGCGGCCTTCGCCGATGTGGCCGAGCCGCTCGCCGATGGCGTTGGGCGCCTCGCTGAAACCGAAGGTGAAGATGATCGCCATGAACAACGCCACCGTCAGTGCACCGGCGAAGTTGCCGACGAACACCAGGCCCCAATTGCGCAGCACGCCTTTCCAGGTGGCGCCGGGGCGCTTGTCGAGCACGGCCAGCGGCGCCAGCGTGAACACGCCGGTGAGCAGGTCGAAACCCATCAGGTACAGCATGATGAAACCGACCGGGAACAGCATCGCGCCGACCAGTGCGTTGCCCGTATTGACGGTGATGGTGACAGCGAAGGCGGCTGCCAGCGCGAGGATTGCGCCCGCCATGTAGGAGCGGATCAGCGTGTCGCGGGTGGACATGAGGAGCTTGGATTCGCCGGCGTCGACCATCTTGGTGACGAACTCGGCAGGGGCTAGGTAGGCCATGGGGATTCCTTGAAAACGATGAAAAAAAGAAGGGCGACCCTCAGGCCAGCGAGATCTGTACGCGACCGTCTTCGACGCGCACCGCATGGGCGCGCACCGAGTGCTCCGGCGCTTCGAGGCACTCGCCGTTGCGCAGGTCGAAGTGGTTCTTGTAGAGCGGCGACGCGACGACGATGCGGTCGCCCAGGCTGCCCACAAGGCCGCGCGACAGCACGCTGGCCTGCGACTTCGGGTCGACGTTGTCGATCGCGAAGAACGGCCCCGCAGCGCCGATGCGGAAGATCGCGACATGCACGCCCTCCACGAGCGCGCACACGCCGGTGTCGGGGAGGATGTCGGTGGCCGCGCACACGGCGGTCCAGCGAAGGGTTTCGGTGGTCATGGGTGTTCCTGGGTTCAGGCCGTGGCGACGCCGGCTTCCGCGCGTTCTTCGTTGCGGGCGGGCCGGATCTGTCCGCGTTCTTCGACGAACACGATGTGCTCGTCTTTCTTCTCGCTGTTGACGAAGGAGCGAAAGCGCTGGCGCGTGGCGGGGTCGTTCACCGCTGTTTTCCACTCGCACTGGTAGGTGTCGACCACGTGCTGCATCTGCGCTTCGAGCTCGGCGCCCAGGCCGAGCGTGTCGTCGATGAGCACGCCCTTCAGGTAGTCGAGTCCGCCCTCGAGGTTGTCGCGCCAGGTGCTGGTGCGCTGCAACCGGTCGGCCGTGTGCACGTAGAACATGAGGAAGCGGTCGACCAGCTTCACCAGCTCGGCCTTGGAGAGATCGGACGCGATCAGTTCGGCATGGCGCGGCTTCATGCCGCCGTTGCCGCACACGTACAGGTTCCAGCCCTTCTCGGTGGCGATGATGCCGACGTCCTTGCTCTGCGCCTCGGCGCATTCGCGGGTGCAACCCGACACGCCGAACTTGATCTTGTGCGGCGTGCGCAAGCCCTTGTAGCGGTGCTCCAGTTCGATCGCCATGCCCATGCTGTCGTCCACGCCGTAGCGGCACCAGGTCGAGCCGACGCAGCTCTTCACCGTGCGCAATGATTTGCCGTACGCATGGCCGGACTCGAAACCGGCCGCGATGAGCTCTTCCCAGATCGGCGGCAACTGCTCCACGCGGGCGCCGAACAGATCCACGCGCTGGCCGCCGGTGATCTTGGTGTACAGGCCGTACTTCTTCGCGACCTGGCCCACGGCGATCAGGCCATCGGCCGTGACCTCGCCGCCCGGCATGCGCGGCACCACCGAGTAGCTGCCGTCCTTCTGGATATTGCCGAGGAAGTAGTCGTTGCTGTCCTGCAGGCTCGCCAGGTCTTTCTGGAGCACGAAGTCGTTCCAGCACGACGCGAGCACGCTGGCCGCGGTCGGCTTGCAGATGTCGCAGCCCAGGCCCTTGCCGTGTTGGGCGAGCAGGTCGGCGAAGGTCTTGATCTGGCCGACGCGCACCAGGTGGTAGAGCTCTTGGCGCGAGTAGGGGAAGTGTTCGCACAGATGGTTGTTGACGGCCATGCCGCGCTGGGCCATCTCCATCTTCATGACCTGCGTGACCAGCGGCACGCAGCCACCGCACGAGGCGCCGGCCTTGTTGCAGGCCTTCATGTCGGCGATGGTGCAGGCGCCTTCGCCGACCGCAGCGCAGATGGCGCCTTTGCTCACGTTGTTGCAGGAGCAGATCTGTGCGGTGTCGGGCAACGCCTCGACGCCGAGGCCCGGCCTGGCCTTGCCGTCGCTCGACGGCAGGATCAGAAACTCCGGGTCGGCCGGCAGCGCGATGCCGTTGAGCGCCAGCTGCAGCAAGGTGCCGTATTCGGCTGCGTCGCCCACCAACACGGCGCCGAGCAGTTGCTTGCCGTCTTCGCTCACCACGATCTTCTTGTAGATCTGCTTGTGCTCGTTGACGTACTGGTACGCACGCGACCTCGGCGTCCTGCCGTGCGCGTCGCCGATGCTCGCGACATCGACGCCCATCAGCTTGAGCTTGGTGCTCATGTCGGCGCCGGTGAAGGCGGCGTCTTCCTCGCCGGCGATGTGCTTTGCGGCAACGCGCGCCATGTCGTAGCCCGGCGCGACGAGGCCGAAGGTCTGGTCGTTCCAGGCGGCGCATTCGCCGATCGCGTAGACGTTGCGGTCGCTGGTGCGGCAATGCGTGTCGACCGCGATGCCGCCGCGCGCGCCGAGGGCCAGCAGGCTCTGACGCGCCAGCTCGTCGCGCGGCCGGATGCCCGCGGAGAACACGATCATGTCGGTCTCCAGGTGCGTGCCGTCAGCGAAGACCATGCGGTGCCGGCCCGTCGCACCATCGACGATCCCGACCGTGTTGCGGCCCGTGTGCACCTGCAGGCCGAGCGCCTCGATGCTGTTGCGCAGCGCGCGCCCACCGCCTTCGTCGACCTGCACGGCCATCAGGCGGGGTGCGAATTCGACGACGTGCGTCTCGAGGCCCATGTCGCGCAACGCCTTGGCGCATTCGAGGCCCAGCAGGCCACCGCCCACGACGACGCCGGTCTTCGAGCGCGCGCCGCATTCCTTCATCGCCTCCAGGTCTTCGATGGTGCGGTAGACGAAGCAGTTCGCGCGGTCGCGCCCGGGCACCGGCGGCACGAAAGGCGAAGAACCCGTGGCCAGCACCAGCTTGTCGTAGTGCACCACCTCTCCATCGGCGGTGGTGACCGTGTTGTCGCGGCGTTCGATGGCCACGGCGCGTGCCGCCAGGCGCAGCGTGAAGCCGCTGCGCTCGAAGAAGCCCGGTTCGACCAGCGAAAGATCTTCGGCGGTTTTGCCGGCAAAGAATTCGGAGAGGTGAACCCGGTCGTAGGCCGGGCGGGGTTCCTCGCACAGCACCGTGACTTCGGCGTCTGTGATTCCGAGCGCATGGAGTTGCTCCAGAAACTTGTGGCCCACCATGCCGTGGCCGATCACTGCGATTTTCATGTCATGTCCTGCGCGCTTACCGGTTGGAGCAGGCGAAACGCCAGCGTGTTCGCTGTCGATTCGCTCGAATCCCGCCCTCATTAGCGGAGGCACTGTGAAACCCGCGGCAACGGCGCCGGGGACAGTTCACAGGTTCAAGCAATGTCCGTGCCGACCGATAGGCCGCCTTCGGCCCCGATTTTCGGTTTTCCGCACTGCGATCGAGCCGGTTCGTCCGGAGAACAGCATTCGTCACCGCATTGGTGCGCCGGCCCGTGCGCGCGACGGCCTTAACGAAAAGAAAAGGTCGGCGAACCATCATCGCCCGGCAGGCGGCGCTCTTGCGGCCCACACGATCGAGGAGATGACGATGCAAACCGACGCCGACCGCACTGCGCTGAAAGCGCGCGCGCCCGCGCGCGACCCCGAGCCGGCCTGTCTGCCCGCGGTGCTCGCCGCCATCGGCGCGGCGGTGGCGCTGGCGGCCGTCGTCTGGACCACCTACGACGCGTTCGACGAGAGCGGCTTCGACTTTCGGGCGGCCGTTGTGCAGCCCGTGCTTTCGGCACTGGGGCTTGCGCCTTCGCCGGGGGCCGGGCCGAAATGAAGGACGCCCGGGCGACCGACTCGTTCTTTTCCGGCGTGAGAACCGGTCCTGATAATGACCTGCGGCACCGATCCACGTGGCCGGGAGTGAACTGACATGCGTTTGCTGGTGGTTGAAGATGACGTCCTGCTGGGCGAGGCGCTCGCCGTCGGCTTGCGGCAGCTGGGGCACGCGGTCGACTGGTTCGGCGACGGTGCCAAGGCCGATGCGGCGTTGGCCGGCGCGGCGTTCGACGCCGTGGTGCTGGACCTGGGCCTGCCGCGTGGCGACGGCATGGTGTGGCTCCGGCGCTGGCGCGAACGGGGTCTCAAGGTGCCGCTGTTGATCCTCACCGCGCGTGACGGCGTCGAAGAGCGCATCGCCGGGCTCGACGCCGGTGCCGACGACTACCTCGTCAAGCCGCTCACCATCGATGAACTGGCAGCCCGCCTGCGCGCGTTGGTGCGGCGTGCCGCCGGGCAGGCGCAGGCGGCATGGCAGCACGGCCAGCTCCACTATGACCCGGCCACCAAGGTCGTGTTGTGGAAGGGCGCAAAGGTCGACCTCACGGGCCGCGAACTGGCGGTGCTCGAAGCCTTGCTGGGCCAGTCGCAGCGGGTGCTGTCGAAGGCGCACCTGCTGGAAAAACTGTACGACTGGAGCGGGGTCGAGCCGGAAAGCAATGCGCTGGAGGTGCACATCCACCATCTGCGTCGCAAGATCGATCCGAACATCGTGCGCACGGTGCGCGGCGTCGGTTATGCCATCGGTTCCGGCGAGGCCGGCCCATGAGCCTGCAACGCCGCCTGCTGCTGTATCTGCTGGTGTGTGCTCCCCTGGTGTGGGGCGTCGCGCTGTACTTTTCGATCGACCAGGCGCGGCACCAGATCAACGAGCTTTTCGACACCGAACTGATCCGGCTCGCGCGGCAGCTGCAGTCCACGCTGGGTCCCGACATTGGCCGGGCGGAAGGTCCGTTGCCGCCTGCGCCGCAGGAAGGTGCGCCGGACGCGGGCGAATCCGACGTGCGCGACCTCGCGGTGGCGGTGTGGGACCAGCACGGGCAACTCATGCTGGCGGACCGTGAAGGCGTGCAGCTGCCCAACTTGCCGAACCGCAGCGGCTTCTTCAACGAGGATGTCGCGGGTCGCCCCTGGCGCGTGTACTACCTGCAATCGCTGGACGGTCGCTGGCAGGTGGCGGCAGGGCAGGGCACCTACGAGCGCGACGAGCTGATCTTCGGGCTGATGACCAGCCAGGTTGCGCCCTGGTTGCTGGTGTTGCCCTTCTTGCTCGCGTTGATGGCGTGGGCGGTGCGGCGCGCGCTGGCACCGATTGCCGATCTCACCACCGAGCTGGCGAATCGCCAGGCAGACGACCTCCAACCCATTCCCGAAGGCCCCACGCCCGCCGAGCTCAAACCGATGATCGGCGCGATGAACGGCCTTTTCGCGCGCATCGACGCGTTGCTCGTGCGGGAGCGCCGGTTCACCGCCGATGCGGCCCATGAACTGCGCACACCGCTGGCCGTGCTGCGCGCCCAGTGGGACGTGGTGCGCCGCTCGGGCAGTCCGGACGAGCGCACGCAGGCTGAACGCAAGCTCGATGCGGGCCTCGATCGAATGGGGCGGCTCGTGACGCAGATGCTGGCGCTGTCGCGCGTGGAGTCCGGCGCGCTGCCCGCGCTCGTCGAAGTGGCCTGGACGCCCGTCGTCGAGCAGGCGATGAGCGACTGTCTGTTGCTGGCCGAACGTCGCGGCATCGAATTGTCGTGCGAATGGCCGCCGGTTGGCCAGTACCCCTTCCCGCTGATGGGCGACGAGAACCTGCTGACTGTCCTGCTGCGCAACCTGCTGGACAACGCCATCCGTTATGCGCCGGTCGGCACCGGCGTTGTCCTGCGTTTCACGCAGGACACGGTCGAGGTCGCCAACGACGGCCCGCCGCTCAGCGACGCGCAGTTGCGTCGGCTTGGCGAACGTTTTTACCGGCCGGACGGCCAGGAGGAGGGCGGCAGCGGCCTCGGCGTGTCGATCGTGCGACGCATTGCCGAAATGCACGGCCTGGAAGTCGTGTTCGGCACGGCCAGAGGCGGACAGGGTGTCAGTGTGCAGCTGCGCTTCGACGCAGCGCACCGCTGAGCCCCGCGCCGCGCCGCGCTGCGGCCTGCTACTTTGCCCTGGTCTTTTCGAGCAGGGCGCGGGCTTCTTCGCGGCGTCCGGTGTCGGCCACCAGGCGGCCGGGCCGTGCCGGCGCACCGATCGCCCGCTCGAGGTAGGGCACCGCCTGTTCCGGCTGCTTGGTCTCGACCAGGTACTCGCCGTAGAAGAAGTTCGGATCGATGCCCTTGGGATTGAGCGCCAGCGCTTTCTGCAGGAGGTCTTTCGCCTTGGCCTTGTCGCCGAAACCCACGGGCCACCCGGGCACTTTGTAGTAGAGGACGCCCAGGCTGTTGTAGGCCGAGCCGTCGAGCGCGTTGCCGTCGATGGCAATGGCCGATTCGTAGAGCGACTTGGCCTGCTTGACGAGGCCGAGCGCGCCCAGCCCGCCCTTCTCGCCGGCCCACGAGCTCACGACGATGCCTTCCCAGACCAGCGGCTCTGCACGGCCCGCATGGTTCTCGCTGATCTTGTGTGCCTTGGCGGCGAGCGCCTCGAAGCGTTTTTCGCGCTCGGCCGGCGGGCTCTGGTAGCGGATGACTTCCCAGTCGTGCTGGAGTTCGACCACGGCGTCGTCCACCGGAGCCGCCTGCACGGGCAGGGCCACGAAGGCGAGTGTCGCAAGGCTGGCGGCGGCGGCCAGCGCGGTGATGACGCGTCGTCGCATGGGGGCGGAGGTGTGCTTGTCTTTCATTTTTTTCCTTGGTTCAGGGGGAGCTGTGCATCAGCGAATGGGTGTCGGCATCGGTCGGGCCTTCTGGCGGGCAGTCGAGCGACAGGGTGGCGGGTTGCGAAAGGGCCGGCAGGCTGGCCCGGTGTTTGGTGAACGCGCCGTCGAGCCATGCCGGGACCAGTCCGTTGAGTCGCACGGCGAGCTTTTCGGGGAAGCCGAGAAACCGCTCGACAGCGCCGCTCTCCAGCAGGTCCACCAACGCACGCGCCACCGACTGCGGATCGTCCATGGCGGTCGCGGTTGCAGCGTTGTAGTGGCTGACGGCCTCGCTGTTGAACGCAGTGCGCGTGCTGCGCGGCCCGAGGTATTGCACGCCGATGCGCGTGTCACCGAGTTCGCGGCGCAACGACTCCGCGAAGCCGCGCAAGCCGAATTTGCTCGCGCTGTACACGCTGTAGCCAGGCAGGCCGAGGCGCCCGAGCACCGAGCCGACGAAGAGGATGCGGGCTTCGGGCAGCGCGCGCAAATGCGGCAGCAGCGTCTGCGTGAGGAGCATCGGCACGAAAAGATTCAGGTGCAGCACCTGTGCCATTTCGGTGGCGCTGAGCGCTTCGAGCCTCCCGAAGCCGGGCAACCCGGCGTTGTGCACCACGACGTTGGCGCCCCAACCGGCGGCCACTTCGGCCAGCCCGGTGATGCTGGCTGTTCGCGTGAGGTCCGCTGCATACCACTCCACCTGGGGCTTCATCGGGTCCTTGCATTCGCGCAGCAACGCACGGGCCTGCGCGGCCAGCCGCGCCGGTGAGCGGCCGACCAGCATCACCGAGGCACTCGCGCCCACCAGCGCTTCGGCAGCAGCCTGCCCGATGCCGCCGCTGGCACCGGTGAGCAGGACGCGCGCGCCGGCCGCCTTCATGCCGCCACCGCGCTTTGCGTCACTGCGGTCTGCGGCAAGGGCAGGCCCCGGAACACGTCGCTGTAGAGCCAGTAGAAGGCGCGCGCCGCGTGGACAATGTCGGCCTGGTCCTGTGCATCGTCGACCTGGTCCATCAGCAGTTCGAAGTGGGCGGTGTGTTCCTGGTCGAGCGTGCCGTGCGAGCGCAGGTAGCTGAAAGCCGCGTCGGGCAACTGCAGGGGCTTCTGGATCTGGTCTGCCGCGAGCAGGGCCAGCGACACGCTGGTGCCTTCGAGCACATGCACCATGCCGAAGAAGCCCAGCGGATTGCGCCGCGCGATGGTGTCGTAGGCATACGCGACCATCACTTCGGTCGCATGGCCGGGCGGCCCGTTGCGCACGGCTTCCTCGTCGCCTCCCGTGGCACGGATGTCGTTCAGGATCCATTCGTCGTGGCCCTGTTCTTCTTCGATGTACTCGTCCAGCGGTTCGCGCAGCCAGAGGTTGGACTTCGGCAACGCGGCCTGGCACGCATGCAGCAGGGGCACCGTGTGACGCACGTGGTGATAGGCCTCGCGCAGGAAGGCCTGGTAGCTCGACAGCGAAACCTCGCCGCGCAGGCAGCCCTGGATGATCGGCGTGGCCAGCAAGCGCATGCGGGCGTCGGTGGTCTCGGCGACCAGTCTTTTGTAGAAGCTCATGGGAGTCTCGGTTGTCAGGAAAGGGAAGGTGCCGTGGTGCCCAGTGCGTCGGCATGCAGGGCGAGGATGGCTGCGCGCTGCGGTCGCCCGTTGGCTGTCGCCAGACCCGAGGCGACGCTGAAGTCCGCCTGGCCGCGCGTCCAGCGTGCGATGCGCGCGTAGTCGGGCAAGGTGGCGTTGGCGGTTTCGACGGCGGCCTGAAGTGCATCGTCGGTCGCGCCCGGAAGCACCGGCCACAGCACGGCGCTCAATGCGGGTTCGCCGTCGCCGAAGACCACCGCGTGCGCGATCGCGTGCTCGCTGCGCAGCGCCGTCTCGACCCACTCGGGCGAGACGTTCCGACCGAACCCGGTGATCAGCACATGCTTCTTGCGGCCGCTGATGTGGAGGAATCCGTCGGCGTCGATGTGACCGAGGTCCCCGGTCGACCAGCGATCGCGGTGCGGGGCGTCGGCGCCTTGTCCGAGGTAGCCCAGAAACAGGCTGCCCGCCACTTCGATTTCGCCGTCGGCGGCGATGTGCACTTGCGCATGGGGCAGCGCGCGGCCCGCGCTGCCGGGCAGGTCGGCACCGGGCAGGTTGAGTGTTTGAACCGATGCGCCTTCAGACAGGCCGTAGCCCTCGCAGGCCGGGATGCCCATCGCGCGCGCAGCTTGCAGAAGCTTGACGCCGACCGCGGCGCCACCCACTGCGACGAGCTTGAGCGACGCCGGCGCGCGCTGGCCGGTCTGCAACAGGTAGCCGGTCCAGACGCGCAGCATCTGCGGCAGCAGGATGACGCTGTCCGGTTGTTGCGCCACCACCGCGGCATGGAAACGTGCGGCGTCGAAGCTCGACGAGCCCGACAGGCCCAGCGCCGCCAGCGGCAACGTCACGCAAGTGGCGCCGCGCATCAGCGGCGCCATCACACCCGCGATGTTTTCCAGCAGCACCGCGAAAGGCAGCGCGCACAGATGGCGGCGGATGTCGAGCGGCTCCATGGCCTCCACGAGTCCGCTGGCCACACCCTGCATCGCGACGGCGTCGAGGCAAACCCCTTTGGGTGCGCCGGTGGTGCCGGAGGTAAAGGTGATCTTGGCCGTGCCTTCGGGCATCGCCACGGTGGCCGCCGGCAGCCGCACCATCGCCAGCGACTGGCCGGCGACCGTGCAGGACGAAGCGGGCGCCTGGGGCCAGCGTGCCGCCATCGTCGGCATCGTCAACACGGTGTCGACGCCGGCCGCGGCCAGTGCGTGAGCGATCTGCTCGGCGGTGAAGAAGACGGGCAGCGGCACGTGCACGACCTGTGCCTCGGTGGCCGCACGGTCGGCCACCACCCAGGCAGGAGAGTTGTCCATCAGGGTCGCGAGCACGCGGGTGCCTTGCGTCTTCAACCGGGCGGCCAGCGCATGGGTTTCCGAGGCCAGTTGCGCGAAGGTCCAGCGCAGCCCACCGTCGTCGAGCGCAATGGCTTGCGGGTCGGCAAGCGCGTTCATTGGCCGGCTTTCGGGGCGCGTGCAGGCCGCGCCAGTCGTCGAAGCGCCTGATGAAGGTGGCCCGCGAGCACCACCGGGCGATGGTCGTAGTAGCTGCCCCAGCTCGTAGCATCCGGACCCAGCGCCTGCGGATCGGCCATGCCGAGAGCGAGCGGCGTCACGCCCATGCGCATGAAGAGGTGGCGCAGTTCGCTGGTGATGGTGCCCACGACCCACACGAAGCCCTGCGATGCGAGGTGCGGTCCGATCAGCGAAATGAGCCGTCGACCTTCGCCGGCGCGGCTGGCGGCCAGATGGCCGACCTCGACGATGTGATGGCGTTCGGGCTGGGCCTCGGCCTGCGAGGCGAGCAGGGTTTCGACGGGCGACGGCAGGTAGCGCTCAAGAAAGAGCGTGGCGCCGCCAGCGCTGCGGTAACCCGCTGCCGCGACGATCTCGCCGCGGTCCTGCAGGCTGACCAGCATGGGCGCGAAGTGCTGCACGTCCGCGCCATAGCGCCTCGCGAACACGTCGCCGATGAACTGTTCGACCTCGGCGCGACGGGCGTCACCGAGGCCATGAACCTGCAGTCGCGGAGCCGAAGCCCGGGCGCTGGCAGACGACGCGCCGTCGCCGTCGTGCGGGGACAAAGCCATGAACATTCGCTCTCCTTGGAGTTCCACGGCAAACGGTGGATGAACTCAAGGAGCGAATGCTGCCGGCCGAGGATTAAGGTGGGATTAAGTGGCTCGCGACGTTCCAGAATGATTCTGCGGCTGTTCCCGACAGGCTGACCTCGCGGTACAGCCGGATCTCCAGCGGCACCTTCCAGTCGTCGTTGGCGGCGGCGACGAGCCGGCCTTGCGCGATGTCTTCGTCCACCAGCGTCAGCGGCAACCAGGCGATGCCGCGCCCGTCGAGCACCATGGTGCGCAGCACCGACGCGAGGTGCGCGGTCAACACCGTCTGGACCGGGACCGGCAGCGTCTCCAGCCGCCGGCCGATGACGGCCCGCAGGATGCGGCCGAGCCCGGACTCCTGCGTGTAGTCGAGCACTGGCACCGGCACCGCGGATGCACCTTCGTGTTCCAGCCGATGGCGCGGTCGCCCCGCACCGTCGGGCGCGGACACCGGGATCAGCATGTCGTGTCCGATGGCGGCCGAGCGATAGGGCGCCGCATCCAGCGCGCCCTGCGCCTGCGGATGGGCATGGCTCAACACGAATTGCACCTTGCTCTGCAGCATCAGCGTTTCGCAACGCTGCAGCACGTCGGACATGAGTTGCACCGGCCCGAGCGCCTTACTCGATTCGAGCCCGCGCAACCAGCGCGGCAGGAAGGTGAAGGACAGCGCGTGCGTCGACGCGATGCGCAAGGTCACCGAATCGGCTTCGGCGATCTTCTTCGCCTCGCCCGGAACGCGCGCCACCCGCGCGAGGATTTCCTGCGCCACGCCGGTAAACCATTCGCCGACCTCGGTGAGCTGCGCGGGTTGCGAGCTGCGATCGAAGAGTGCGGCACCGAGCCAGGCTTCGAGCGCACGAATGCGCGGGCTGAACGCGGGCTGCGAGCGGTGCCGGTCTTCTGCCGCGCGCGGGAAATTGCCGGTGGCGGCCAGCGCGAGAAAGTCTTCGAGCCGGATGCGGTTCATGAGCAGGGTTCCCGGTTCGTCCGATGCATCGAAGCAGCAAAAAGAGCATTGGCCGAAAACCGTGCAGAGGCGGACGATGTGGGCTCTCAATCAAACCGCACTGGAGCCCCTGTGAAAATCGTCGAAATCCGCGAGAAGACCATTCCCATCAGTTCGCCGATCCGCAACGCCTACATCGACTTCAGCAAGATGACCTTGAGTCTGGTGGCCGTCGTCACCGACGTGGTCCGCGACGGCAAGCCGGTCATCGGCTACGGCTTCAACTCGAACGGCCGCTACGGCCAGGGCAAGCTGATGCGCGAGCGCTTCGTCCCGCGCCTCCTCGAGGCCGACCCGGCCACGCTGATCGCCGACACCGGCGACAACCTCGATCCGCACAAGATCTGGAACGCGATGTTCACCAACGAAAAGCCGGGCGGACACGGTGAGCGTTCGGTGGCGATCGGCACCATCGACATGGCGGTGTGGGACGCGGTGGCCAAGATCGAAGGCAAGCCGCTCTTCCAGCTGCTGGCCGACCGCTACGGCACTGGGCAGCCCGACCGCAAGATCTTCGTGTACGCAGCGGGCGGCTATTACTACCCCGGACAAGACCACCGGAAGCTGCAGGACGAGATGCGCAGCTACATCGACCGCGGCTACACGGTGGTCAAGAAGAAGATCGGCGGCGCCTCGCTCGACGAAGACCTGCGCCGCATCGACTCGATCATGGAAGTGCTGCAAGACGGCCAGAAGCTGTGCGTCGACGCCAACGGTCGTTTCGACCTGGAAACCGCTATTCGTTATGCCAAGGCGCTCTCGCAATACGACCTCTTCTGGTACGAGGAGCCGGGCGATCCGCTCGACTTCGAACTGCAGGCGGCGCTCCGAAATTTCTACAAGAACCCGATGGCGACGGGCGAGAACCTGTTCTCAATGCAGGACGCACGCAACCTGATCCGTTATGGCGGCATGCGGCCCGACCGCGACTGGCTCCAGTTCGATTGCGCACTGAGCTACGGCCTGGTCGAGTACCTGCGCACGCTCGACATGCTGAAGGAGCACGGCTGGTCGGCCACGCGTTGCATCCCCCACGGCGGGCACCAGATGTCGCTCAACATTGCGGCCGGTCTCGGGCTCGGCGGCAACGAGTCGTACCCCGACCTGTTCCAGCCCTTCGGTGGTTTCCCCGACGGCGCCAAGGTGGAGCAGGGTTTCGTCACGCTGCCCGATTTGCCGGGCATCGGTTTCGAAGGCAAGGCCGACCTGTACCGCGAAATGCAGGCGCTGTCGGCCTGAACCGTCAAGCGATCAGGTAGCGGGGGAACACTTTTGCCGCGTCCGTCAGCAGGGCGAATTCTTCTTCGGCGAGCGCCATCGCTTCCATGTCGAAATGGGAAAGCGTGCCCCACAGTTCAAGCGAAGCCGACACGATCGGCACGCTGTGGTACGACACGATGACGCCTTGAAAAGGATGATGTGCGAGGCGGTGATCGGCCAGCGCGTCGTTGGTCCGAAAGGCCCGGTCGCGCTGCACGAACTGGCAGTAGCTGCGCTCGAAGGGCACCACCGACAAAAAGTCCGGCTTGGCCTCGTGGCGCTTGTCGTGCAGCAACACGTTCTTCAGCACACGCCCCGAGAACCGGTACACCGCGCTGAAGCGATGCGGCGCGCCGGCGTTGAGGTAGCCGAGCGCGGCGGCAGGGCCCGCTGCCCGCAGGACCGAACGGAAGGTGTTCAGGTCGTTGACCATGCGAAATTATCCGCCCGCGCGGCCTGGCAGGCTACTGTTTTGCGTAGGCCTGCGCCGTGTCCCATGCCACTTGCTGCAGGTGGCGCGCCACGGACGGGTCGAGCCCGGCGGTGTAGCTCGACCCGACCGGCGAGCGCTTGAAAAGGGTCGCGTAGGTCGTGCAGGCCGCGAGGTAGGAGCCTGCCAGCGTCGGGTGCCGCTTGTCGGCGATGTAGAGGTTGACGTCGGGGCGCAGCTCGACGGACCGCGCGAAGGCCAGGCCGGCCGGAATCACCTGTGCGTTGTTGTCCTTGCCGGCCTGCGTGTAGGCGTCGGCCAGCTGCTTCGTCATGGCCGGCACGTCCTGGTAGGCCCAGGACATGAAGAACACCGGGCGCGCGCCGTTCTGGCGGGCGATGTCGGCGTTCTTCTTCGCGTAGTCGGTGAAGACGCTCTTGAGCTGCGGGTGGATCGGGCACTGGCTGCAATCCATCATCACCGCGACGTCGAACAGCCGGTCGAGCTTGTTGAAGACCACGTTGTTGTTGGCGTCGAACGAGTATTTGCCCACCGCGTCGGGCCGGAAATACGACGCCACGTCGTGCCAGTCGGCGCCCGAGCCGCTGATGGTGATCATGGTCGAACGGTGCTTGAAGCCCGGCATGCCGGCCGCGATCAGCGGCGCCATGTGGGAGGTGATGCCGTTGTTGAAATAGAAGAAGCTGTTGCCGATGTAGACCGACGACGTCGGGTTGCTGTACGCGGCATCGGCCGGCGAAGGAATGGCGTAGGCCGTGGTCTTCGGGAGCGGCGCGCAGGCGGCCAGCGCCAGGGCAGCAGAAGCGAGCAGCGCCCGCAAGAAAATCGTCATGAATGTCTCCTTGTTGTAGATGTCGGTGCCACGGCCTGCTGCAACGTGCGGGCCAGCAGCGCGCCGGCGACCGGTTTGTGAAGCACCCGGTCGGCCGCGCCCGAGAGCTCGCCGAAACGCGAGGGCGCCGTCTCGCCGGTCACGATCACCGCGGGCAAGCCGGGCGAGTGTGCCCGGATGCGCTGGATCACGTCCAGCCCGGTTTCGTCGCGAAGGCGATAGTCGACCACCAGCACATCGGGCACGAAGCCGCCCTGCAACGCGGCCATCGCCTCGTCGCCGCCGGCCACGCCCTTGACCGACCAGCCGAGCTGGTCGAGGTAGGTGCAAAGCGCCGACAGCACTTCGGCCTCGTCGTCGACCAACAGCACCGTGAGCCGGTGACCGTCGGGCGCCTGCGCCAGCAACGCGGGTTCCGGCGCTGCTGGGCCGACATCGGACGGGGGTGCCGGCGCCAGTCGAAGCGCGAAGGTCGTGCCTTGGCCGGGCTCGGTCGTCAGCGTCACGTCGATGTGCAACAGCGCCGCAGTGCGCCGCACGATGGCCAGCCCGAGGCCGAGCCCCTGCGACCGGTCGCGCGAGGTGTTGCCCACCTGGTAGAACTCCTCGAACACGCGATCGCGCTGGTCGGACGCGATGCCCACCCCGGTGTCGGCGACACGCACCCACACGTGGCCTTGCGCGTCCGGCGCCGCTGAGAGCGTGACGCTGCCGCGCGGGGTGAACTTGATCGCGTTGTTCACCAGGTTGCCGAGGATGCGCATGAACTGGTCGCTGTCGGTCTGCACCCACAGTGGGCCGAGCGGCAGCTGCAGCGACAGTGCCAGTCCCTGCTGCGCGGCCAGCGCCGCGTATTCGTCGCGCGCCGAACGCAGCAGCAACGCGACATCGTGCGAGGCGAAGTTCGCCCTGATCGCATGCGCATCGAGGCGCGAGATGTCGAGCAGGCCGTCGAGCAGCGCGCTGCTCTGGCGCAAGGCGCTGCCGATGCCGCGGCTCACGTCCCGCAGCAAGCCGTCGGTGCCGCGCTGCGCGAGGATGTCGAGCGTGGTCGCGTTGATCGAGAGCGCGTGCAGTGGCTGGCGCAGGTCGTGGCTGGCGGCGGCAAAGAAGCGCGTTTTGGCCGAGCTCGCGGCTTCGGCGCGGTCGCGTTCGAGCTCGACCGACGCCGACA
The DNA here is from genome assembly GCF_001577265.1 of Variovorax sp. PAMC 28711. Taxonomy (NCBI): domain Bacteria; kingdom Pseudomonadati; phylum Pseudomonadota; class Betaproteobacteria; order Burkholderiales; family Comamonadaceae; genus Variovorax; species Variovorax sp. PAMC 28711. The sequence continues at coordinate 3,440,411 of NZ_CP014517.1, forward strand.
GTTGCGCGTTGTCGTCGACCAGCCCCATCAGCTCATGGAGGTTGCGGCCGTGGTCGCGCACGCTCGCGAACAGCACGAGGTACATGGTGACGATGCCGATGCCCAGCGCGATGCCGAGCGTCTCGCCGCGCCAGAACCAGCCGCCGGCCATCAGCAGGAAGGTGAGGCTGCAAAAGCCCATGAAGGCGCGCTGCGAACCGGCGACCGATGCCGCGCCGACCGCGCACCCTGCCACCAGCATGATGCCCACCAGGAGCGGCGTGACGTTGTCGGGCGCGCTGAAGGCGATCGGCACGATCGGCGCCGTGGTCAGCCCGTTGAGCGTGAAGCCGAATTCCAGTTTGCCCAGCGCCGCGATGCGTTCGTCGACCGGCATGCGCTCGACCTTGCGACCCAGCGTGTAGCGGTGGAGCATCACCAGCCCGGTGCAGGCCAGCCACACCCAAGGCCAGACCAGCAGGCCGCGGTTGACCGAGACCACGGCGATGACGATGTAGCCGACATACACCGCCGGCAGCCGGCGCGAGTACTGCGTCATGAGTGCCACGCGGCGCTCGGTGATGCGCCGGTCGATGCGGGCCTCGCGCGTCGCTGCCGCCAGCGCGCTTGCGTCAGTCAATCCGCAGGCCCTCGCGAGAAGCCTGGTAGGCGGCTTCGGTCCGGTTGCGCACGCCCAGTGCCCCGTACACCGCGGTGAGGTGGGCCTTGACCGTGGATTCTGCGATGTTCAGTTGGCGCGCGATGAGCTTGTTCGGCAGGCCGCGCGCCGCGGCGCGATACACGTCCATCTGCCGCGCGGTCAGGCCGGCCACGCGCGGGTCGACGGCCGGCGCGACTTCCTCCCAATGAGCCTGCGAGGTTTCCGAAGGCAGGAAAATTCGCCCGGCCAGCACATGCCGCAACGCCGCGACCATCATTTCCGAGCTGTACATCTTGGGGATGAACCCGGCCGCGCCGAGCTCGACCGACTGGCGGATCAATGCCGCGCTGGTTTCCCCCGACAGCACCACCACCCGCGCCGTGCAGCCGGTCTCGCGCAGCAGCCGGATCGATTCCGCGCCGTCGGTGGCGTTCAGGTGCCAGTCGAGCAGCACCAGGTCGAAATCGGTCGCCTGCACCAGCTGCGCGGCGTGGGCGATGTCGCCGGCGGTTTCGACGCGCAGCTCGGGCACCAGCACGCTGAGCAGGTTTTTTATCCCTTGCAGAAACATCACGTGGTCGTCGACCATCAACACATTCATGGGTACCTCTGGCGCCGAGTATTCACCAGATTGGTGGATTTGTACGTTTGGACATACTTTTAGTGAAGTGTCAACGCGACCGTTGGAGGAAGTCAAAGTCGCCATTTTTCCTAAGCTGCTGCCCATGAAAGCGCGAGCAGTTAACACCATCGTGGCAACGGGGGCGCACGAAGCGCTCCCGTTGGCCGACGCCCACCTCATCACCCACTACCCGACCAGCCTGATCGACATCCGCACGCTGCGCGACGGCCGGCGGCTCACGCTGCGACCGGTGCTGCCGCAAGACGCACGCCTGCTGGCCGCGCTGATCAACGGACTTTCCGACACCTCGCGGCAGCAGCGCTTTCCGAACGCACGGCAGCCGGCCACGCCGGCCGAACTGGCCGCGCTCACCTGCGTCGATTACCGGCGCCATCTGGCCGTGGTGGTCAGCGTCCAGGAGGACGGTCGGGAGCGCCTGGTGGCCGAGGCACGCTACCTGATCGACGACGACGGCCACGCCGAAGTCGCGTTGGTGGTCGACGATCCGTGGCAGCGCAGCGGCATCGGCACCTGGGCGATGTTCACCCTGAGCCGCGCCGCCGACGCGGCCGGCGCGGGCTGGCTGCGCGGCGAGGTGCTGGCCGGCAACACAGCCATGCTCGCGCTGATGCGCCGCTGCCGCTTCTGCTGCACGGTCGACCGGACCGACCCGGACATCGTGCATGTGGAAACGCGGCCGCGCGCACTCAATGCGCACCGCAGGGCCGGCCCCGCGCGGCCGCTGGGATGGGTGCAGCGCCTGCTTGGTGCGGGCCAGACAGCCGCGACGCAGTACTGAAAGTCCGTCATCGCGCGCCTACAGACGATGCGGGCGTCTGCGGGCAGGAGTGATCGACGGGATGCGCCTTCAATGCAAGGCATCCATTCACTCTTTCGATAAAAATCATGTCGTCGATTCCGCGTCTTCCCTTTTCCCTCCGTTCCGTTTCCCTCCGTTCCGTTTCCATCGCCGTGGCCGTCGTCTGTGCGGTCGCCGTGGTGCTGCCCGCCGTCTCGACGTCCGCGCGCGCGGCGGATGCCGCCACCAGCGTCACCGGCACGAAATTCAAGGCCGATGCCGACATGCAAGGCGTGCTCCAGGAACTCGCCGCATTGGGTGGCAAGCCCATCGAATCGCTCACGCCGGAAGAAGCGCGCAAGCAGCCAACGCCCGCCGATGCGGTGATGGCCGTGCTCAAGAAGCAGGGCAAGGACACCGCGCCCACCGCGCTCGTGCCCGGCGTGACCAGCGTTGACACCGAGGTCGGTGGCGCCGTCGGCAAGCTGCCGGCGCGCGTCTACACGCCAGACGGTGCAGGCCCGTTCCCGGTGGTCGTGTACTTCCACGGCGGCGGCTGGGTCATCGCCGACAAAGAGGTCTACGACGGCGGTGCGCGCGCGCTCGCCAAGGAGGCGAAGGCCATCGTGGTGTCGGTGGACTACCGCCGTTCGCCCGAGGCGAAATTCCCGGCCGCATGGGATGACGCGCTGGCGTCGTACAAGTGGGTGTCGGAGAACGCCGCGTCGATGAAGGGCGATCCGAAGCGCATGGCCTTGGCCGGCGAAAGCGCGGGTGGCAATCTCGCGGTGTCGACCGCCGTCGCGGTGCGCGATGCCGGCCTGCAAATGCCGACGCACGTGCTCGCCGTGTACCCGGTGGCGCAAACCGGTAACCTGAACACGAAGTCTTACGTCGACAGCGCGACGGCCAAGCCGCTCAACAAACCGATGATCGGCTGGTTCGTCGACAAGCTGCTCGCCAAGCCCGAAGACAAGACGAATCCGCGCCTGGACATCGTGAATGCCAACCTCAAGGGCCTGCCGCCGGTGACGATCATCAACGCGCAGATCGATCCGCTGCGTGAAGACGGCGCCATGCTGCAAAGCGCGCTCAAGAAGGCCGGGGTGAAGGTCGACCGCAAGCTCTATTCGGGCGTAACGCACGAATTCTTCGGCATGGGCGCTGCGGTGAAGAAGGCTGCCGAAGCTGAAAAGCTGGGCGGCCAGGCGCTGGCCGCTTCGTTCAAGCAGTAATCGGCTGGCCGGGCGCTCAGCCTTGCGCGCGCAGACCCTGCAAGGTCTGCAACAGCACCACGCGCGCCTGGCCGAGCACCATGCCTTTCCACTCGTCGTTGTCGCAATAAAAAGCGTCGCGCGTCTGTTCGCGGATCAGGCGCTTCTGCGCATCGGGCGCCTCCGGGTGGCGGCGCAACCAGGTGTCGGCCCGCAGGCGGTCGAGCACTTCGAGGTCGGGCAGTGTGCCGAATTCCAGCCCCATGAGCGTGGCACTGGCGCCCGGGCATTCGCCGTACACGGTCGAGACCACCGGCCCCGACACATCGGCTGACGCCGAATTGCCTTCGAAGGGCGCGAACACATCGGCACCCCACCAGGCGCGCGCCCGCGCGAGGTCGGTGGCGTCGTTGCGGCCGGGGTAGATTTTTTCGCCGTGTCCATACGGCCCGAGGCCGGTGTGCACATCGATCCACGCGATGTGGCGGGCCGCCGTGCCATGGGTGCGCAGGATGGCGCGTACGGTGCGGTTGCTCCACGAGGGCGCGGTGCCGCCATAGAACAAGCCTTCGGGCGATGCGTATTGGCCGCTCGTGACCGCGACGCGGTACGCACGCAAACCGTTCTTCTCGATGTAGGCCGCCATGGCCGCAACGTCGGCGGGCGCCGGTGGCCAGGTTGCCGGCAGTGCGAGCGGTTCGACCTCTTCATAGCCGGCGTTCACCGGCAGCGGCGCATCGAAGTCGATGCAGTTGCGGTTCAGGTCGATGTTGTCTTCGTTGGTTCGGTGCAGGTGCGAAAAGCCGTGCGGATTGACCGCGTGCACCAGCAGCAGCGCCACGTCGGCCTGCGCCAGCCGGCCGAGCAGATCGGCGTCGTGCAGTGTTGCCACCTGGCAGCCTGAGCCGCTGAAGCCTTCGGGCCCGTGCGTGCCCGAACTCACGATCAGCAGGCGTGCGGCATCGCGTGCGCCGATGCGCGCCACGTCGGTCGCCAGCGTTTCGCCGACCGCGCCGAGTTGCCCGGGCATGACATGCGATTCGACGTCGGCGCCGGCATGCGCGGCGGCGGCCAGGAACTTCTGGCGCGCTTCGGCGTAGCTGCCGGAAAAGCTCGATGCGGTGAGGGTGCGTTGCAGCATGAAGAAATTCCTGTCGGGGTCAGCGTGCGTTGTGCGCGCCGGGGGCGTCGATGTCGCGGCCGGTGTGGTCCTTGAGCCAGATCAGGCCGACAAGCGAGACCAGCGTCATGACGATGAGGTACCAGGCGGGCGCCAGCTTGCTGCCGGTCGCGTTCACCAGCCAGGTGCCGATGAACGGCGAGAAGCCGCCGAACAACGCCACGCCCACGCTGTACACCAGCGACATGCCGCTGGCCCGCACGGCCTTCGGGAACATCTCGGGCAGCATCGTGATGCCGGGCACGGTCTGGATCACCAGGCCCACGCTCAGGATGCCGACCACGGTGAGCAGCACGGCCGGCGTCGGCGAGTTGATGAGCCACAGGAAGCAGGGATAGATCACGATCGCCAGCGCGACCCGGCTCCAGACGATGAGCGGCTTGCGCCCGACCTTGTCCGACCACTTGCCGACGAAAGGTGCGAGCCCGAAGGAGATCAACCCGGTGAGCGCGGCGCCGAGCAGTGCCACCGGCGGCGCCATGCCCAATTCGCGGATCGCGTAGGTCGGCATGTAGAAGGCCACCACGTACGCGGCCACCGTGCCGCCGACGATGGTGAGCGTGGCGGCCAGCACCGTGCGGCCATGTTCGCGGCACACCACCGACAAGCTGCTCGGGCGATCGGTGCGTTGGGCGTCGGGCAGCACTTCGAGCGACTCGTGCAGATGCCGACGGATGTACATGCCGACCGGCGCGATCAGCATGCCGATGACGAAAGGCACGCGCCAGCCCCAGCTGCTCATGGCTTCGGGCGACAGCGACACGGTGAGCCCACCCACCACCACCGCGCCCATGAGGATGCCGAGGCCCTGGCTCGCGAACTGCCAGCTCGCCATGTAGCCGCGGTCGGTCGGCGTCGCGTGCTCGACCAGCAACGTCGTTGATGCGCCGACTTCGCCGCCGGCCGAGAAACCCTGGATCAACCGGGCCACCACGATGAGCACCGGCGCCGCGACGCCGATCTGCGCGTAGGTCGGCGTGAGCGCGATCACCGCGCAGCCGAGCGCCATCAGGAAGATGGTGAGCGTCATGGCCTTCTTGCGCCCGGCGCGGTCGGCGTAGGCGCCGATCACGATCCCGCCGAGCGGCCGCATGATGAACCCGACACCGAAGCCCGCCACCGTGAGCAGCAGCTGGCCGTACGGCGTGAAGGTCGGGAAGAACAGCTTGCCGATGGTCAGCGCCAGGAAGCCGTACACCGTGAAGTCGAAGAACTCGAGGCCGTTGCCGATGGTCGTGGCGACGATGGTGCGGCGGCGCTCGGCAGGGCGCGTGGCGCTGGAGGGGTTCAAGCTGGCAGATGACATCGGTAGCCGTTTTGGAGTTGTCGTGTGCGGCGCATGCTAATGACCACCCCTGATTCTGAAAAGACAATAATTGCAGCTTGAAGATAACTTCTGGTTGTCATTGCCAGTGCCGCCTTGAAACCCGCTCAACTCACCGCCTTTGTCGCTGTTGCCGAACAGATGAGCATCCGCGCGGCGGCGCGTGCGCTCGGCATTTCGCAGCCGGCCGTGACCAAGATCGTGCGCGAGCTGGAGCGCGAGCTCGGCGCGCCTCTCGTCGAACGCAGCGTGCGCGGCGTGTCGCTCACGGCCTACGGCGCCGCGTTCGCGCCGCGGGCCCGCATGCTGCTGGCCGACATGGGCCGGGCGCGCGACGAGATCGCACAGATCCGCGACGGCGCGACCGGCCGCGTGTCGGTGGCGGTCAGCACGTCGTTCGCGCTCACGGTGCTGCCGGCCGCCTTCAAGGCCTTTCACACGCGGCTGCCGGCGGTCGAGGTGCGCTTCAGCGAGGCGGTGCTGCCGTCGATGCTCGCGCGCCTGCGCGACGGCAATCTGGACTTCGCCGTGGCGCATGTGATGCCCGGCATGCTCGACGACGAGTTCGAGCGCACCGAACTTTTCCCGGTCGGCCTCGTGGTCGGCGCGCGCACCCGGCACCCGCTGCGCAACGCAGTTTCGCTGGCCGAACTCCACGACGCCGAATGGATCCTGCCCGGTGACGGCGACATGGGCCGCGAGGCGGTGGCGCCGCTGTTTGCGCCGCTCGGTTTTGCACCGCCCGCCCGCGTCATCCAGGGGCAGTCCGTCACCGTGGCGCTCGGACTGGTCGGGCACATGGACCTGATCGGCCTGTTCGTCGAACCGCTCGCGACGCTGGCCTTCAAGCGCCACGGGATCCGGCGCATCGAGGTGAAGGAACAGTTGCCTGCGCTGCCGGTGTGCGTGATCCGGCGGCGCGGCCAGAAGTCGACGCCCGCGGCGCAGCACTTCGTGGAGTGCATTCAGGGTGCGGCAGGATGGCGGGCATGAACAGGTTGTCGAAGTCGCTGGCGGCGTTGGCGGTCGTCGCGCTCGTCGTTGCCGGGCTGTGGACTGGCACCACGGTGTTGCGGTCGAAAGAAGAAAAGGTCACCTTGCTCGACCCCGCGCAAGTCGTCGTGCTGCGCACGCCCGGCGGCTTCCTCGAGGTGGCGACGCTCGTGAAGACCGAAACGTTCGGTTGGCGGTCGTCGTACACCTGCCTCGGGCAGGATTGCGGCGCGTTTCTGGGCGAACGCGTCGGCGAGATCCGGGTGCCGGTGCACTACACCTACCGCGTGCCGCTCGCCGAATCGTGGATCCTGAAGCTCGAAGGCGACGCCTACGTGCTTACCGTGCCGGCGCCCGTGCCGCTGCTGCCGCCGGCCATCGACACCGCCAAAGCCGAGATCACCAGCGTCGGCGGTGGCCTTCTGCCGCCCGGCGCAGCCGGCAACCAGACGAACCTGCTGAAGAACCTCGGCCCCGAACTCACTGCGCGCGCGCAGCGCGTCGAGTACCTGCGCGCCCAACTGCCAGCCGCCGAAAAAACGGTCGGCGAGTTTGCCGGGAAATGGATGAAGGCGCAGACCCGGGGGCCTTCCAGGCCCGTGCGGGTCAGGTTCGACCTGGCGCCGGGGAACTGATTGCCGCTTTTGCGGCACTCCCGTGATGCGGCGCCGGATGTCGGCCAGCATGTCTGGTCGGTGTCGCGGAAATTCTGCGACGTCTCCGACAGATGGTCTTCAGTTTGCCGTCATGTTGCCGATATCAAGGCACATGTTTCACGCACGCGGAGATTGGTTCGCCGGTCAAAGTGACGCACCACCCGGCCACTCCGTTCTCGTTCCTTGAAAGATTCTCGATGACCATCACAACCCGTGTCGACTTCTCGACAGACAATCTTTTGCAGGGCCTGGAAACGTGCACGGATGCGCAACTGGATGAACTCGCATTCGGGGTGATCGGTTTCGGCGCAGACGGCATCGTTCGCCGTTACAACGCTTTTGAATCCAAAGCCGCCGCGCTCTCGCCGCAAAGGGTGCTCGGGCAGCCTTTGTTCACGTCTGTCGCACCTTGCATGAACAATTTCATGGTCGCCCAGCGCTTCGAAGATGCAGCCGAAGCCAAGCAGGCGCTCGATGAAAGCATCGACTACGTTCTCACCCTTCGCATGCGACCCGTCAAGGTTCGGTTGCGGCTACTGGCATCGCCCGGTGCCGCGCAGCGCTATGTGTTGGTGAAGCGTGCGGTCTGAACGGTCGATGCCATGGACGATTCCCTCGAGGAAGACTACGAAGCGCTGACACAGTTTTTGTACATCGCGCCCATCGGGCTGATCCAGGCAGGCCTCGACGGCGAGATCGCGATGGTCAATCCGGTGTGTGCGCAGTTGCTGATGCCACTGTCGCGAGACGGCCAGTTGACCAATCTTTTCACTGCACTGGAAGGCGTGGCACCCGACCTGCGGCACATGGTCCAGGCTTTTGCGGCCGGTCATGGCATGGTGTGCGACGCACTTCACCTGCAGGTCAACGCGGGGCTGACTGGCCGCAAGGATCCGCAGATTCTGTCCTTGAGCTTGCTCAAGCTGGATGACCACCGACTGATGGCCGTGCTGAGCGATGTCACCAAGTCTGTGAAACGCGATCGGGAGTTGCGACAGAGTTCGGCATGGATCAACACCATCGTCACGGGTCTGACTGATTACGCGCTCGTGGCACTGGACTCAAGAGGATGTGTGCTGAACTGGAATCCCAGCATCGGGCGTGTCGCCGGATTTGAGAGCCAGGACACGGTTGGGCACTCGTACGCGATGTTCTATCCATCGGACGGAATGTCAGATGATCGCGCCATGGACCGCCTGCACGAAGCCGACGACAGCGGCTGGAGTCTGGACGAGGGATGGCGAATCCGCTCGGACGGCACGCGCTACTGGGGCAGCTGTCTTATCGCGCCGATGGGTGCAATCGGTGACGACGTGAAGCTGGAGCGCCTGGAGCGACGGGCCTACAGCCTGATCATTCGTGACATCTCCGATCGACGCGAAGCGACCGAGGCGCTGCGGCAATCCGTGTCAAGCGACTACCTCACCGGACTGGCCAACCGCCGGACCTTCTTCGAGGCGGCGAACCTCGAGTTGCAACGCTGGTCGCGGATGCCACGGCCGCTGTCAGCGGTGATGATCGATGCCGACCATTTCAAGAAGATCAACGATGTCTACGGGCATGCCTCGGGTGATGCCGTGCTGCGGCACCTGGCGGCCGGCATGTCTTTCACCTTCCACGCCATGGACATCGTCGCGCGGCTGGGGGGAGAAGAATTTGTCGTGCTGATGCCCGGCATCACGCTTGAAGCAGCCCAGGCCATTGCGCTTCGACTGTGCCGAAGCATCGAAGCGCAGTCGGTCGATGTGGATGGGACGTTGATTCGCTACACGATCAGCGCCGGGGTGGCCACCATGGAGGAGGACATTGACGGCGTGGACGAACTGCTGCATCGCGCCGACCAGGCCATGTACTCAGCGAAATTAAAAGGCCGCAATCGCGTCGAGCCCTGGGTCCGCCCGCAGGCGAAAAGTAGCCTTGAACGTCCGAGCGGCGATGCCATTGTTCTGCGCGATGACTGAAGTTCCTGGCGACGAAGCGCTTGTCCAGTTTCTGTATCGCGCACCCATCGGTCTGATCCAGACAACATCCGACGGCACGATCATCCTGATCAATCCGATGGCCGCGCAATTGCTCATGCCGTTGGCGCCCGGCGGCACGATGGTGAATCTTTTCGAAGTGCTGAAAGCCGTGGCGCCCGGATTGCGTGATCTGGCGAGCGCCAGAAGTCTGCCGGGCGATCTTGTCTGTGAGGCGTTGCCCCTGTTACTGCCGCACCTTGGATCCGGACACGGCGCAACGCAGGTACTGGGACTGCACATGACAAGGATGGACGACAGCACGTTGATGGCTTGCCTGAGCGACCTGACAGTGGCCGCACAGCGCGAACACCAGCGACTCGAAGCAACGCTTCATGGTCAGAAGCGCATCGATGCGTTGACCTCGCTGCCCAACAGGATGGCTGTGCTCGAGCGAATTCAGCGACTGCTGGCCCGGAGACAGGACGAGCCTGGCTTGCAATTTGGTGTTCTGCTGGTCAATGCCGACCGCTTTGAGCGCATCAACGTCACCCTCGGTCACGCAGCCGGCGACGAGGTTCTGCGGCTGATGGGAAGTCGTGTGGCTTCCGCAGCCTGGACGATGGGGAGGGCAGCAGCGCCAGGGAATCCGCCGCCATGGCAGCACGGCTCGGCGCCGACGAATTCGTGCTGTGTTTCGATGCGCTGGAAAGTCATGCGCTTGACGCGTCCGTCATCACGGACAGGTTGCTCAGCGCCTTGAACAAGCCATTCAGCATCGGCGATCAGACCGTGTATCTCCTGTCGAGCGCAGGCCTTGTCACCGCCTCAAACGCTTTCGACGATGCTGAATCCGTGCTGGAACATGCAAGTCTGGCCATGCGCGAGGCCAAACGCGCAGGCGGTGCTCGCCATGTGCTCTATGAACCGGTGATGATGGACCGTGCCAAACAGCGCGGGGATCTGGAATCCGATCTGCGCATCGCGCTCGCCGAAGGGCAGCTCTTCACGGTGTACCAGCCGATCGTGGACCTCGCGGATGGCTCCGTCGCTGGCATGGAGGCGCTGGTTCGGTGGCGACATCCGGAACGCGGAACGGTCATGCCGGCCGAATTCATTGCGGTCGCGGAAGCCACGGGGCTCATACGCGAACTGGGTGACTGGGTTCTCAATGAGACCTGCCGGCAGCTTGTGTCGTGGCAGATGTTGCTGGGAGACCGCTCGCCGAGGACGGTATCGGTCAATCTCTCGCGTGCACAGCTTGCCGATCCAGGGATTGTCGGTCGCGTTGCCGACGCGCTCAGTGCAACCCGGCTGCTTCCGGTCTGCCTGCAGCTCGAGGTCACCGAAAGTCTGGCGGCGCAGGACGCCGAGGTTCAGGCCCGCTTGAAGGACCTCAAGCAGCTTGGCCTGACACTGGCGCTGGACGACTTCGGCACCGGCTACTCGTCGTTGGCGAGTCTGCACGACTTGCCCATTGATGTCGTGAAGATCGACCGTTCATTCGTCTGCCCGGTGGAGACGAGCGCACATCATCGCGTCCTGATCGAATCGGTGGTGCGTGTGGCGCGCAGTCTGGGCATGAGCACGGTGGCGGAGGGCATTGAAACGGCATGCGAGGCGGCCCTGTTGGGCGCGCTGGGCTGCAGCAAGGGGCAGGGCTACTTTTATTCCACACCGTTGCCTGCAGAGGAGGCGACAGCATGGCTTTGCGCTTACCGGTCGCCTTCGGTGGTCCTGAAGTGAAGGCTTTGACAGCCTGTTGACAGCCTGTTGACCACCGGCAGGCACAGCGGCGCGACTGGCGTGCACGAGACGAAAAGCATGCGCAGGGAGATTTCGCCTTCCGCTCGGCGAATTCCATCCAAAGAGCTGTGGCGCGAAGAACATCGTTTGCGACAACGGCCATTGCCTAAACGACTGTCGGACACCACGCATGAGAACCGCATACAAACGGTTGACTCAGAGGGATTCCGTGGGCCCCGTCCCGCTCACGTTGGCATGCAGGCCGGAGAGCACTGCGGCGGTGATGCGGGTGGATGAAAGTCGAAGGCCCGCGCGCGATGTCACGCAAGTGATGGCGAAGCCGCCGCGCCTTGCGCATGATGGCCTGCGCCGCTGATCCGTGCGGCGATCCACAAGGCAACCATGACATTCGATGAGGTCGTTCAACAGCGCCGGAGCATTCGCGGCTACCAGAAGAAGCCGGTGCCGCGTGCGCTGATCCGGGAGGTGCTGGCGCTGGCGATTCGCGCGCCGACGTCGCTCAATACGCAACCCTGGAACTTCTACGTGGTCACCGGCGAGGTGCTCGATCGCATCCGCCAGGGCAATGTGGAACGCAACCTGGCCGGCGTGCCCGACTCGCGCGAATTTCGCATGGGTCCGGGTTACGAAGGCGTGCACCGCGAGCGGCAGATCGGCATCGCCAAGCAGCTGTTCTCGGCCATGGGCATCGAGCGCGAGAACAAGGAAAAGCGCAACGAATGGGTGCTTCGCGGCTTTCGGCAATTCGATGCGCCGGTGTCGATCGTCGTGACTTACGACCGGTCGATCCAGGGCAGCGACATCGCGCCGTTCGATTGCGGCGGCGTGGTCAATGCCATCGTCAACGCCGCCTGGTCGCGCGGGCTCGGCTGCGTCATCAACAGCCAGGGAATCATGCAGTCGCCGGTGGTGCGTGCCGAAGCCGGCATCCCCGACGACCAGGTGATCCAGACCTGCATCGCGATGGGCTGGCCCGACGAATCATTCCCAGCGAACGCCGTCGTCTCCCACCGCAAGTCGGTGGACGAGGCGGCGACGTTCGTCGGATTCGAGGACTGATTCGCCGACGGCTCACGCTACCACTGGCCGGATCCGATGCAGGTCATGATCTCGATGCCGCTGAACCAGTACCAGGGCTGTTCGTCGGCGCAGCTGAGCGCCATCGATGCCACGGTGCGGGTCTCCGTGTCGGCGGCACGATTGCCCAGCGGCTGGAGAACTTGCAGGAAATCGTCTGCACGCGTCCTGACCCCGGGCGTCTCGAATGCAAGGGTCGCCGCGCCCACGTCGGGACCGTTCGGCATGTTCGCCGGTGGGTGGGCCGCGCTCGCGGCGCCACCGAATGCGAGGACCGAGGCGGCAACCGCGACCGATGCTGCGCGACGCAGATCCATTGGCTTGAATGTCATATCGCTCCCCTTGTTTACCACTGGCCCGAGGCGATGCAGGTCGCCATTTCGATGCCGCTCATCCAGTACCACGGGTCGTTGCAACTGGTGGCCCATGCCACGGTGCTGCTGGCGGGCGCCTCTGTTGCGACGGCCGCTGCGCGAGGGCTCGCCGACACCGTCGGCGGTGTGAGGGCTGCGCTGGCGGCGCTGCCGAGCGTGAGGGCGGATGCGGCCGCTGCGGCCAGTGCGAAGTGGCGCAGCGAATTCATTGGCGTGAGTTTCATATCGACTTTCGGTAGAAGCAGTGGTCAGAAAGCGTGCGGCCGACCGTTGGAATCGATGCGGTACGCACTGCGGATGCGTTGGCCGTTTTGGCTGCCAACGGCGCGATGGTCGGCCGGTGCGTGCCTGCCAGGAAGTGCCTAAAGTCATCGGTCGAACAGCGTGCGATTTGCATGACTTACGGCACTTCACACCGGGGCGCCGACGGATAACATCTCACGCGTGACACCCACTCAACCGATGCCGCAGAACCGCCTGGATGGCCGCCCCGCCCAGCCGTCCGCGCGGGCATTGCAGGGCATCCTGGTGGTCGACGATCACGATCTAGTGCGGCTCGGCGTGCGCGCGTTGCTGCAATCTCAAACGCCCGATGCGGGCCGGGTCGCCGAAGTGTTCGAGGCCGACACTTTGGCGCGCGCGTTGACGGTGTACGCCGGCGCCGAGGCGCGCATCGGCCTCGTCCTGCTCGACCTTGCCTTGCCCGACGCGCAGGGCCTGAGCGGGCTCGTCGCTTTCAGGGCGCGGTTCCCGGCCGCGCGCGTCGTCGTGTTGTCGGGCACGGTCGATGCGCGGATGGCACAGGGGGCACTGGCCGAAGGCGCAAGCGCTTTCCTGCCCAAATCCGCCGACCTGAAGGAAGTGGTGAGCTTCATCCGGGCCTGCGGCCTGCTCGATGCGTCGGAAGCGCGGCCCGGCATGTCCAGCACGCCGGCCGCGGCGACATCGCCGTTGCCACCAGGCGCGCTGGCCGAGCTTACGCCGCGTCAGACCGAGGTGCTGCAATGGTTGCTGGAAGGCAAGGCCAACCGCGAGATCGCGCAGCTCGCGCACCTGAGCGAAGGCACGGTCAAGAACCATGTGTCGACCCTGCTGCTGCTGTTCGGCATGCGCTCGCGCGCGCAGCTGATCAGTCAACTGCGCTGAAGGCCGGGCGCATGCGCGAACCGGGGCCCAGCGCCGGCGCGGCAGTCGATCCTTCGCTCGACGCGCGGGTGCTGCGGGAGCACGTCGCCAGCATCTACTACATCTACAACGCGACGCTGGTGGCGCGCGTGGTGTTCGGGCTGGTGCTCGGCGCATTTCTGTACAGCCAGCTGCAAACGATGGCCGTCGTGGTGCTCATCGGCGGGTACATGCTGCTGTACCTTTGCCTGGCGCTTTTTTCGCGGCGCTGGTCGCCCAGCGTGCCGGACGCCGACAGCGCGCGCTGGGCCCGGCGCATCACCGGCACGGTCGTCGTGCTGGGCATCGCCGACGCGTTGGCGCCCTGGTTCTTCGTGACCACCGACAACCTGCCGGTGACGGCGGTCCTGGTGGTGGTGATGCTGGGCAACTGCGCGCGTGCGGTGCAGTCGCTTCGCCCCATCAAGGCCGCGATGCTCGGCTACACGCTGCCGATGATGCTCGGCCTGATCTCCGCGCTGGTCTGGCGCGGCGGCGCACCCCATCTATTCCTGGCCGGCTTCGTGGCCATTTATCTCACGATGATCCTGCGGGTGGGCGTGCGCGAGCACCAGCAGCTGACCGATGCGTTGCTGCTGCGCTTCGAGTACGAGGCGCTGGCCGTGCAGTTTCGCGAGCAGGTCGCGGCGACCGAGCGCGCGAGCAATGAGAAAACCCGATTTCTCGCGACCGCGAGCCACGACCTGCGGCAGCCCGTGCATGCCATCGCGCTCTTCGGCGCCGCGCTGCAAAACGCATTGCGCGACCGCCCCGAAGGCCAGAACGCGGAGCGGCTGATGCGCGCGGTGAACGTGCTAGGCAGTTCGCTCGACACGATGCTCGACGTGTCGCGTCTCGATGCCGGTGTCGTCACGTCGGCGCCCGAGCCGGTGCAGCTCGATGCGCTGTTCCTGTCGCTCAATCATGTGTACTCGGCGCAGGCCGAAGAAAAAGAGCTCCAGCTGCGGCTGCGCGCCAGCGGGCTCTGGGTGCGCAGCGATCGGCAGCTGCTGTCGCGCATGCTGTCGAACCTGATCGACAACGCGCTCAAGTACACGCCGGCGGGCGGCGTCACGGTGGTCGCACGCGCTCGCGGCGACCGGGTGTGGATCGATGTGCGCGACACCGGCATGGGGATCCCGGCCGAGCAGCTGGGCCGCATCTTCGACGAGTTCTATCAGGTCGAAAACCGGGGGCGCGACCGCACGCGGGGACTGGGCATCGGGCTGTCGATCGTGCAGCGCCTGTCGCGCCTGCTGGGCCATCCGGTCGAGGTCAGGTCGGTCGTCGGGCGCGGGAGCCTGTTTCGCATCGTGCTGCCAGCCGATCGCCCGGTGGCGGGCAGCGCGTTCGGCCCGCGCCATCAGGCGGTGGATGTGCACGAGAGCGCACGCATCGCGAAGGACGCGCTCCCGCGGCACGTGATGGTCATCGACGACGAGGTCGACATCCGGGAAGCGATGTGCGCGGTGCTGGCCATCTGGTCGATCGAATCGACCGTTGCCGCCGACGAAGCCACGGCCACCGCGCTGCTGGCCGAAGCCGCAGCGCGTGGCGAGCCGGTCGACATGCTCATTTGCGACTACCGCCTGCCCGATGACGTGAGCGGCCTGGCTGTCGGGCTGCGCCTGCGCGAACGCTTCGGCGTCGAGCGGCCGTTGTTGCTGATCACCGGCGACACGGCGCCCGACCGGCTTCAGCAGGCGCGGCTGTCGGGCGTGCCGGTGCTGTTTAAGCCGGTGTCGGCGCGGTCGTTGCTGCGCGAACTCGCGGGCCTGGCCGCACCGATCACTCGGCCGCGACGTTCGCCGCCTTGACCAGCCGCGCGTAGCGTTCTTCCTCGGCCTTGAAGAACTGCGCCGAGGCTTCCGGCGTCAGGGGGTTGATGAGGTTGTCCTGCCGGGCCATCGCTTCCTTGGTTTCAGGCATCGCGAAGGCTGCGACCACGGCTGCGTTCAGGCGCTTCACTTCCGCGGGTGGCATCCTGGCGGGGCCGATCAGCGCGAACCAGCCGGCCACGTCGACGTCCGGGAAGCCTTGCTCGGCGATGGTCGGCACGTCGGGCAGCGACGGCACCCGCTGCTTGCCCATGATGCCGATGGCGCGCAGCTGGCCGCTCTTCAGCTGACCCTGCACCGCAGGCACCGCGACCACGCCCATCTCGACCTGGCCGCCGATGATGTCGGCCACCATCGGGCCCGTGCCCTTGTACGGGATGTGACGTACCTGCGCGCCGGCCGCCTCGACGAACATCGCACCGGCCAGATGAATGATGGTGCCGTTGCCCGACGATGCGTAGTTGTAGCCATCGGGCTTCGCCTTGAGCAGCGCCTGCAGTTCCTTCGCGTTCTTCGCCGGCACCTTCGGATTGACCACCAGCACGAAGGGCGTGGCGCCGATCACCGAAATCGGCGTGACGTCGGCGAGCGCATCGAACGGCATCTTCTTGAAGACGCTCGGATTCACCACATGGTTGTTGGACACCACGCCGAGCGTCTGGCCGTCGGGCGCCGCGCGCACCACGGTCTGTGTGCCGGTGATGCCGCCGGCGCCCGGCTGGTTGTCGATCACCACGGCCTGGCCGCCGAGCGCCTTGGTGAGCGAGGGCAGCGCGGCCCGCATGATGGTGTCGACGCCGGAGCCGGCACTGACCGGCAGCACAAGGCGCAGCGGCTTGCCGGGGTCGGCGGCGCGCACCGCGGTGGTGGTCGCGGCGGCGCCGGCCACGAGAAGGGAAGCGGCCATCAGCCCGGTCAGGCGTCGGCGGGAAATCACTGCAGTCATGGTTTTGTCTCCGTGGGTTTTCAGGGTTCAGGTCTCAGGCGGGCACGTGGCTCTTGCGGCTTTCGAGACCCGCCAGGATCTCTTCGGTGTGCTGGCCGACGGCCGGCAGCGCACTGCGCACGCCGGGCCGGTGGCCGCCCATCAGCAACGGCAGCAGCACGACGTCAGTCATGCTGCCGTCGTCGCACTCCATCGGCACGAGGCCGCCGCTGGCTTTCAGGTGCGGGTCGTCTGCGAGCTGGTCGGGCCGCACGATCGGCGCGTAGGGGATGCCTGCAGCTTCGAGCTTCGGCGACAGCTCGTCGACGCGATGGCGCTGGAGGATTTCGCCCAGGCGCTGCAGCAATGCCGGGCGCACGGCCACGCGCATCGCGTTGTTGGCCAGCGCGGGATCGGCCGCGAGCTCGGGCGCCTCGATCACGCGGCACAGCGTGAGGAACTGCTTGTCGCTCACCGCGCCGATGAAGAGCTGCTCGCCATCGGCCAGCGTGAACACGTCGTACACACTCCAGGCCGACACGCGCGAGGGCATCGGCGGCGGCGGCTCGCCCGTCATCGCGTACTGCTGCATGTGTTGCGAGGAAAGGAACACGCAGTTCTCGAACAGCGCGCTCTGCACTTCCTGGCCGCGACCGGTGCGCTCGCGCTCGCGCAGTGCCGCCAGCACGCCGATGGCGCCGAACATGCCGCCCATGATGTCGTTGACCGACGTGCCGGCCCGCAGCGGCCGGCCGATCGGGCCGGTCATGTACGAGAGACCGCCCATCATCTGCACGACTTCATCGAGCGCCAGACGGTTCTCGTACGGGCCGGGCAGGAAGCCCTTGTGCGTGACGTAGATGAGCTTCGGAAACTGCTTCGACAGCGTCTCGTAGTCGAGGCCGAAACTCGCCATGAGGCCGGGGCGAAAGTTTTCGAGCACCACGTCGCACTGGCCGGCGAGCTCGGCCGCGGTGGCGCGGCCCTCGTCGGTGCCGATGTCGATGACGACGCTCTTCTTGTTCCGGTTGAAGCTGCGAAAGAAGCCGATGCCCAGGCCCGGCAACTTGCGCGTCTTGTCGCCGCCGGGCGGCTCGACCTTGATGACTTCGGCGCCGAGGTCGGCCAGGATCATTCCGCAGGTCGGGCCCATCACCATGTGCGTGAACTCGAGCACGCGAACGCCGGCGAGCGGCAGAATTTTTTCAGTGGGCATGGTGGCTTTCAGGCGAGAGCGTGGGCAGGAAAGGTCTTGGGCAGTCCGGCCTGCCAGAGCGAGCCGTGCAGCGTTTCGCCGGCCAGCCATTCGGCGACGCGCGCGCGCAGCGCCAGCAGCGGCTCGATGTCGATGCCGGTGGCGATTCCCATGCTGCCGAGCATGTAGGCCAGGTCTTCGGTCGACACGTTGCCGCTCGCGCCGGGCGCGTGCGGGCAGCCGCCGATGCCTGCCAGGCAGGCATCGAAACGCGCCACGCCGACTTCGAGCGCGGCATACACGTTGGCCAGGCCGAGGCCACGCGTGTCGTGGAAATGGCCGCACCAGAAGCGCTTGCCGGCGATCTTCACGGCGTCTTCGAAAAGGTCGCGCACCATGCCCGGGTCGGCGTAGCCGACGGTGTCGGCGAGGCTCACCCGGTCGGCGCCGGCATCGAGCAGCGCCTGCATCAGGCGCAGTACCTCCGCCTTGTCGACATGTCCCTGCAACGTACAGCCGAAGGCGGTGCCGACGCCGCCTTCGATCAGCGTTTTCGAGCCGGCCGCATCGCGTGCGGCACGGATCTTCGCGACCTCGGCGACCACATCGTCGGGCGTCTTGCGCAGGTTGGCCAGGCTGTGCGCGTGGCTGGCCGAGAGCGGCACGATCATCAGGTCGGCTTCTTCGGCGATGGCGCTTTCGGCACCGCGCAGATTGGGCACCAGCACCGAGACGAAGAGGTCGGGGAAAGTCTTGGCATAGCCCATGAGCTCGGCAGTGTCGGCCAACTGGGGCAGCAGGCGCGCTGGCACGAAGGAGCCGACCTCGATCTCGCGCTGGCCGGCCGCGTAGGCGGCTGCGATCCATTCGCGCTTGCGCCCGGTCGGCAGGATGGTGGCGATGCTTTGAAGGCCGTCGCGCAGGCCGACCTCACGAATGACGGCGCGCGGTGGCAGCCGGGTGCTGGAAGGGGTCATGTCTTGTCTCCTGCACCGAACTTTAGGAGTTCCCATCCAAATCTAAAAGCGGTAATCTGGAACGCTTGCCGTTCCTATCCGGAATGTCACCCCCCTGAAAGCCGATGCGCGATCTCGACCTCACCACGCTGCGACTCTTCGTCACCGTCTGCGAGACGCGCAACATCGCGCGCGCCGGGGAGCTGCACCATATCGTCGCGTCGGCCATCAGCAAGCGGCTCGCGCAACTCGAAGACACGGTAGGCCATCCGCTCGTCGAACGGCGGCGCCGCGGCGTGGTGCCGACCGCGGCTGGCGAACTCCTGCTCGAGCACGCGCGGGCCATGCTCGCAGGCGCCGACCGCGTGGCGCGCGACATGACCGCGTACGGCAGCGGCGTCAGAGGGCAAGTGCGCGTGCTCGCCACCGTGTCGTCGATCGCCGAGTTCCTGCCCGACGACATCGCCGATTTCCTGCAAGTGCCCGCGCACCGCGACATCCGCATCGACATGGAAGAAGCGCTGAGCCGCGACCTGGTGCGCGGCATTCGCGAAGGCATCGCACCGGTGGGTGTCTGCTGGGACGCGGCTGATCTCGAAGGCCTCCAGACGCGCGGCTACCGGCGCGACCATCTCGCGATCGTCGTGCATCCGTCGCACCCGATCGCCCGGCACAAGCGCGTGGCGTTCGGGCAGACGCTCGCCTTCGACCACGTCGGGCTTCCCGCCTCCACGGCCGTGCACACCATGCTGGCGCGCGCCGCCGCGATCGCGGGCCAGCCGCTGAGTTACCGCGCGGTGGTCAGCACCTTCGACGCCTCGCTGCGCTGCGTGCGTGCCAACCTGGGCATCGCGGTGGTGCCGCGCGAAGTGGCCGAGCCGGTGGCCGCGAGCCTCGGCGTCAAGGTGGTGCCGCTGACGGACAAGTGGGCGCAGCGGCGCTTCGCGCTCTGCTTTCGCGAAGAAGCCACGCTGTCGCCGGCGGCGCGGTTGTTGATCGCGCATCTGGCGGAACGCGTGAGCGCGCGGCGCGCTGTCTAGATCGGCAGCGCCGTCGTGCTCTTCACCCGGTCGAGCACGAAGCTGGTCTTGCAGTCCTGCACGCTCGGGTGCTTGAGCAGCGTGTCCATCACGAAGCGCGAGTAGTGCGCCATGTCGGCGACCACCACGCGCAGCAGGTAGTCCATTTCACCGGTGAGCGATGCGCACTCCACCACTTCGGGCCAGCCCTGGATCGACGCGCGAAAGGCGTCCATCGGGCTGCGCTTGTGGCTTTCGCTGTGCTTCTCGAGCCGCACGTTGATGTACGCGGTGAGCGCGAGGCCGACGCGCTCGGGGCGCAGCAGTGCGACGTAGCCGGCGATCACGCCGGCCTCTTCGAGTCGCTTCACTCGCCGCAATGTGGCCGAGGAAGACAGGCTGACCTGCGAGGCGAGTTCGTCGTAGGTGGCGCGACCGTTGGCCTGGAGCGCGCGAAGCACGCGCAGATCGATGGCATCGAGTTGGGGGGTGGCGTTCATGGCTTCGATCTTGCAGGATTCCTGCGTCGATGACGCGGTGATCGGGCGAACTTGCAGTAATTCTGTGCGCCATGGGTCTAGCATTCCTTCACCACCCCACCTTCGAATCTGGAGACACCGATGACTGATCTTTTCGAGAATCCCATGGGCCTGATGGGCTTCGAATTCATCGAATTCGCTTCGCCGACACCTGGTCTGCTGGAGCCGGTGTTCGAGCAACTCGGATTTGTTCTGGTCGCCAAGCACCGCTCGAAAGACGTGGTGCTCTATCGCCAGAACGACATCAACTTCATCATCAACCGCGAGCCGAACAGCCCCGCGGCGTACTTCGCGGCCGAGCATGGCCCGTCGGCCTGCGGCATGGCGTTCCGGGTGAAGGACGCGCACAAGGCGTACAAGCTCGCGCTCGAACGCGGCGCCCAGCCGATCGAAATCGCCACCGGTCCGATGGAGCTTCGCCTGCCTGCGATCAAGGGCATCGGCGGCGCGCCGCTGTACCTGATCGACCGTTTCGAAGACGGCAAGTCGATCTACGACATCGACTTCGAATTCGTCGAGGGTGTCGACCGCCGTCCGGCCGGCCATGGCCTGAACCTCATCGATCACCTCACGCACAACGTGTACCGCGGCCGCATGGCGTTCTGGGCCGACTTCTACGAGAAGCTCTTCAACTTCCGCGAGATCCGCTACTTCGACATCAAGGGCGAATACACCGGCCTGACCTCGAAGGCGATGACGGCGCCCGACGGCAAGATCCGCATTCCGCTGAACGAAGAAGCCAAGAAGGGCGGCGGCCAGATCGAGGAATTCCTGATGCAGTTCAACGGCGAAGGCATCCAGCACATCGCCCTGATCTGCGACAACCTGCAGGAAACGGTCGACAAGCTCGCGCTGGCCGGCGTTCCGCTCGCGACCGCGCCCAACGACGTGTACTACGAGATGCTCGACACGCGCCTGCCGGGCCACGGCCACAACATTCCCGACCTGCAGACCCGCGGCATCCTGATGGACGGCACCACCGAGGGCGGGCATCCGCGCCTGTTGCTGCAAATCTTTTCGCAGCCGGCGCTCGGTCCGGTGTTCTTCGAATTCATCCAGCGCCAGGGCGACTACAGCGAAGGTTTCGGCGAAGGCAACTTCAAGGCGCTGTTTGAGTCGCTCGAGCGCGACCAGATCCGCCGCGGCGTGCTGGACGCCGCCGAGGCCTGAGCATGCTGGCCGCCGAAGCGACCAAACACGGGCTCGCGGCCGGCGATGCAGCCCGGCCCGCGCGTGCCGACTGGACCATCGACCAGGGCTGGGAGCGCTATACGCCGGCGGAGCACGCGGTGTGGAAGACGTTGTTCGAACGGCAGACGAAATTGCTGCCGGGCCGCGCGTGCGACGAGTTCGTCGAGGGCATGAAGAACCTGCCGATCGGCGCCGACGAAATCCCCGACTTCCGGCGGCTGAGCGAGGTGCTGATGCAGCGCACCGGCTGGCAAGTCGTCGCGGTGCCGGGGCTGGTGCCCGATGAAGTGTTCTTCGAGCACCTGGCGAACCGGCGTTTCCCGTCGGGCCAGTTCATCCGGCGCGCCGACCAGCTCGACTATCTTGAAGAACCCGACGTGTTCCACGATGTCTTCGGCCATGTGCCGATGCTCATGAACCCGGCCATCGCCGACTACATCCAGGCCTACGGGCAGGGCGGGTTGCGTGCGCAGAAGCTCGGCGTGCTCGACAAGCTGGCGCGCGTGTACTGGTACACGGTGGAGTTCGGCCTGGTGCAGCAAAAGGACGGTCTGCGCATCTACGGCGCGGGCATCGCATCGTCGCGCACCGAGAGCGTGTTCGCGCTGGACGATGCCTCGCCGAACCGCATCGCCTTTGACCTGGAACGCGTGATGCGTACGCACTACCGCATCGACGATTTCCAGGAGAGCTACTTCGTCATCGAGAACCTCGAGCGTCTGCTCGAACTCGCGCAGATCGATTTCGGGCCGCTGTATGCGCGCATCGAAGGCCAGCCGGAATTCCAGCCCGGCGATGTGCTGGCGACCGACACGGTCCTCTCGCGCGGCACCGGCCGCTACCACGGCGCCACGCGCGCCTGAAGCAACTCAGGCGCTGGCGACACGGCGTCCGATGTCGGGCCAGCGCCGGTGCAGCCACACCCAGGCGACGAGGCCGATGCCGAGCATCGAGATCGAAGTGAGCGCCAGCCCCAGCGTCGAATGCATCACCAGCGGCGCGATCACGCCGGCGACGAGGCCGTTGGCGGTCGAACCGATGACGGCCTGCAGCGACGACGCCATGCCGCGCCGCTCCGGGTGCAAATCGAGCACCAGCAGCGTGATCACCGGCACCATCAGCGCCCAGCCGAACGCGAAGAACGCGAGCGGCCAGATGGCCCACAACGCGTTCGGTGTGAACAGCGCATTGGCCGCCACGTTGACGACAGACGTGATCAGCATGATCACGAAACCATCGCGAATCTGCCGCTTGGGCGCCACCTTGCCGGCCATGCGCCCGCTGACCCAGGCGCCGGACATGATGCCGCCGATGGTCATGAGGAAGAACCAGAAGAACTGCGTGGGCGCGAGCTGCAGGTGGTCGCCGAGGAAGGCCGGCGCGGCGAGCACGTAGAGGAACATGCCGTTGAACGGCACGCCGCTCGCGAGCGCGAGCAGCAGGAAGCGCGGATCGGAACACAGGTCGCGATACCCGCGCATCAGGTGGCGCACGTGGAACGACTGGCGCTGGTCGACATGCAGCGTTTCGGGCAGCAGCTTGTAGTTGGCGGTGAACAGAACGACGCCGACCGCGACCAGAAACCAGAACACGCTGTGCCAGCCCAGGTGCACGAACAGGAAGCCACCGACGATCGGCGCGATGGCCGGCGCCACGCCGAAATAGATCGTGACCTGGCTCATCACTTTCTGCGCTTCGGCCGGCGGGAACATGTCGCGAATGACCGCACGAGAGACCACGATGCCGGCGCCGGTCGACAACCCTTGCAGCGCACGAAAGAACACCAGCTGCGCGATGTTTTGCGACAGCGCGCAGCCGAGTGACGCGAGGGTGAACACGGCCAGCCCCCACAGAACGACCGGCCGGCGTCCGAAGCTGTCCGACAACGCGCCGTGGAACAGGTTCATGAACGCGAAGCCGAACAGGTACGCCGAGAGCGTTTGCTGCATCTCGACCGGCGTCGCGCCGATGGAGCGCGCGATGCCCGAGAACGCCGGGATGTAAGTGTCGATCGAGAAGGGACCGAGCATGCCGAGCACCGCGAGCAGGATGGCGAGGGCCCATCGCGGGGCTTTCCAGAGGGTTTGGGCGTCGGGGTTCATGTGTCTCTCAAAACAAAGCGGACTTGCCGAACGCAGGGTCCGGCAAGTCCGCTTTTGGGGGCGTGGCTGATTACAGCGTGTCGATGAAGGAGCGCAGCTTGTCCGAACGCGACGGGTGCTTCAGCTTGCGAAGCGCCTTGGCTTCGATCTGGCGGATGCGTTCACGCGTCACGTCGAACTGCTTGCCGACTTCTTCCAGCGTGTGGTCGGTGCTCATCTCGATACCGAAGCGCATGCGCAGCACCTTGGCTTCGCGTGGCGTGAGCGAATCGAGGATGTCTTTCACCACGTCGCGCAGGCCGGCCTGCATCGCGGCCTCGATCGGCGCCGTGTTGCTGCTGTCCTCGATGAAGTCGCCCAGGTGCGAATCGTCGTCGTCGCCGATCGGCGTTTCCATGGAGATCGGCTCTTTCGCGATCTTCATGATCTTGCGGATCTTGTCTTCCGGAATCTCCATCTTCGCGGCCAGGATGCCGGCGTCGGGCTCGAAGCCGAACTCCTGCAGATGCTGGCGCGAGATGCGGTTCATCTTGTTGATCGTCTCGATCATGTGCACCGGGATGCGGATGGTGCGTGCCTGGTCGGCGATCGAGCGGGTGATGGCCTGGCGGATCCACCACGTGGCGTACGTCGAAAATTTGTAGCCGCGACGGTATTCGAACTTGTCGACCGCCTTCATCAGGCCGATGTTGCCTTCCTGGATCAGGTCGAGGAACTGCAGGCCGCGGTTGGTGTACTTCTTGGCGATGGAGATCACGAGGCGCAGGTTGGCCTCGATCATTTCCTTCTTGGCGGCGCGGGACGAATACTCGCCTTCGTTCATGCGCTTGTTGATGTCTTTCAACTGCGTCAGCGGCACCACCACGCGGGCCTGGATGTCGGCCAGCTTTTGCTGCAGCTCCTGCACCGGCGGGATGTTGCGCGCCAGCACCACGCTCCAGGGCTTGCCGGAGGCGGCTTGCTTTTCGACCCACTTCTGGTCGAGCAGGTGCGACGGCACGCGCTTGCCGTTCTTGTCGTAGCCCGAGAAATCGCGAATGAAGTCTTCCTGCGGGAAGCCGCACTTGTCCACGATGATGCGGCGTAGCTCGCGCTCTTTCTTGCGCACGTCGTCGACCTGGTTGCGCACCATGTCGCACAGCTTCTCGATGGTCTTGGCGGTGAAGCGGATGGTCATGAGCTCTTCGCTCAGGGCCGCTTGCGCCTTGGCGTACGCCGGCGTGCCGTAGCCTTCCTTCTCGTAGATCTTGTGGATCTTCTCGAACATGACGGCCATGCGGTCGAAACGCTCGAGCGCATCGCGCTTGAGTTCTTCGAGCTTCTTGGTCAGCGCCTTGGAGCCGCCCTTGCCGTCGTCGTCGTCTTCGGCATCGAACTCGTCGAAGTCTTCTTCGGCCACATAGTCGTCGGCCTCGTTGGGGTTGGAGAAACCGTCGACGAAGGTCGTGATGACCGCCTTGCCGATACCGGCGCGGATTTCATTGGCCTGGCGCAGGATCTCGGCGATGGTGGCGGGCGATGCGGAGATCGCTTCCATCATGGCCATCAGGCCGCCTTCGATGCGCTTGGCGATTTCGATTTCGCCTTCGCGCGTCAGCAGCTCGACCGTGCCCATTTCGCGCATGTACATGCGAACGGGGTCGGTGGTGCGGCCGAATTCGCTGTCCACCGTGGAGAGCGCGGCTTCGGCTTCTTCTTCGGCTTCTTCGACGGTCGCGGCGGTCGGCGCGGTGTTGTTCAGGAGCAGGGTTTCCGCATCGGGCGTCTGCTCGTAGACGGCCACGCCCATGTCGTTGAGCATGGTGACCACGACTTCCATGGTCTCGGCGTCGACCAGCTTGTCGGGCAAGTGGTCGGAGATTTCGCCGTGCGTCAGGTAGCCGCGCGTCTTGCCGAGCGTGATCAGGGTCTTCAGGCGCGAGCGGCGCTTGGCCATGTCTTCTTCGGAGAGGACGGTTTCGTCCAGGCCGAATTCCTTCATCAAGGCGCGTTCCTTCGCCTTGCTGATCTTCATGCGCAGCGGCTTGACCTTTTCTTCGGTCGACGCGACGACGGGCTCACCGGCCAGGTCGTCTTCGATGTCGGACATGTCGACGTCGTTGGCGGACGCGTCATCGCTGCCGGCCTTGGGCTTGCGGCCGCGCTTGGCGCCGGTGGCAGGTGCAGCGGCACCATCGGCTGCAGCAGCCTTGGGCGGACGGCCGACTTTCTTGGCGGCGGGTGCGGCGGTCGTCGATGCGACAGCGGTGGCGGCGGGCTTCTTGAGGTCCGCGGAAGGATTCGATTTCGTCGTGGGCAAGGTTTTCACTTTCGTTGCGGCAGCCGGTTTGGACGCGGCGGCCCCCGTTTTGCTGGCGGTCGCACGGGGTGCGACAGCCGTCTTCAACGGTTTTTTGGCAGCGGATTTGCTGGCGGACACGGCAGGCTTCTTTGAACTGGGCATACGACCTCGGACATCAAGAGAAAAAACAAGCGGAATCACAAAGCACCACAAACCCGGTGCAGGCAGACAGGAGGAACTGAGGAAACGAGTTCCTCAAAAGTCAAAGCACAACGGCAAGATGTCGGGCGAACATTTGGAATGCAATCCTTGCGGTGTATTGGCCCGTTCCCACAGTGGGGAGTGCATTGCGCATGGGGCCGGCCCGGAGGTGTTGCTGTCGCTCTTGCCGAATTCGCTCGTAGCGAAGCCCTACATTATAGCGGGATAGCGGTATTTCAAGCGTTGTCGGTGCTGGATTTGAGCCGGCTGCGCAGTACCAGCCGCCGCGCCTCGAGCGCTTTGTAGCGCTCCAGCGCCAGCGGATCGCTCCCCACGGCAGCGATCGCTTCGCTTTGCTGGGCTTTCAGCCGGTCGTCCAGCATGAAGTCGAGCACGCTGCCCAGTTCGCGTGCGGCGTCGGCCAGTTGTTCGCCTTCCGGGTCGCCGAGCGGCCCGCCGTCGGGACCGGTCATCAGGCGAACCGCGAGCGTCTCGAACGATTGCTCGCGCAGACCTTCGCGCAGCGCCGCCCAGGATTGGACCCCGTGTTCGTGCAACTGGCTGTCGAGCCAGGCGAACAGGCGGCCGTGCTCGCCAGGCAGGTCGCACAGCATCGAATGCAGCTCGTGCGACAGGCCTTCCCACTGCGCCATGTTCGACAGGAGCAGCCGGATCGCGACGTCCGGCCGTCCGAGCGGCAGCACGCGGCCGCCGGGCGCGGGTCGGTAGGGCGCCGATTTCGGGCGCCAACGCCCATCGCCCGGACGCTTCCAGCCCTCGTTCTGAAGGCGATCCGGCCCGTCGGACGCGTCGTCGCGCGGCGCCGCCGTGCGCGCCGACGCGGCGGCGGGCGCCGCTGCCCACAGCTCGCCGAGCGCCTGCGGGCTCAATTGCACCAGCGTGCCGATTTCGCCGAGCAGCTGGCGCTTGAGCGCGCCGTCGGGCATCGCGTTCCACATCGGGCGCACGTTGCTGGTCATGTGGGCGCGGCCCTCGGCGGTGCTGAGTTCGCAGCCTTCCCGCGCCGCCTCGAGCATGAAGCGCGACAGCGGCGTCGCCTCCGCCACGAAGCGCGCGAACGCGTCGGCGCCGAATTCGCGGATGAAGCTGTCCGGGTCGTGCTCGGCCGGCAGAAACAGGAACTTGATGCTGCGCACGTCCGTGGCATAAGGAATCGCGCCGTCCAGCGCCTTGCGCGCGGCGCGGCGGCCGGCGGCGTCGCCATCGAAGCTGAACACCACCGATTCGGTGAAACGAAAGAGTTTCTGCACATGCTCCGTCGTGCAGGCGGTGCCGAGCGTCGCCACCGCGTTCGGAAAGCCGAGTTGCGCCAGCGCGACCACGTCCATGTAGCCTTCGGTGACCAGCGCGTAGCCCTTGTCGCGAAAGGCCGCCCGCGCCTCGTAGAGGCCGTAGAGTTCGCGGCCCTTGCTGAACACCGGCGTTTCCGGCGAGTTGAGGTACTTCGGCTTTTCATCGCCGAGCACGCGGCCGCCGAAGCCGATGCACTCGCCCTTGACGTTGCGGATCGGGAACATCACCCGGTCGCGAAAGCGGTCGTAGCGTCTGGCCTCGCTCTCGTCGAGTTGGCCGTCCTCGGTGTTGACGATGACGAGGCCGCTCTCGGCCAGCAACGGATCGTCGTAGTCGGGGAACACGCTGGCCAGTGCGCGCCAGCCCGCCGGCGCGTAGCCGATGCCGAATGCCCTGGCGATTTCACCCGAGACGCCGCGGCCCTTCAGGTAGTCGATGGCGCCCGGTGCGTTGCGCAGCTGCTTTCGATAGGCCTCGCCGGCCTTTTCGAGCACATCGGTGAGCGTGGCCTGCTTGGCGCGCTGGCCGGCGAGGCGGGCGCGCTCGGCGGGGGAGGCGTCGTCTTCGGGCACTTGCAGGCCGTATTGACCGGCCAGGTCGTTCACCGCTTCGACGAAGCCCATGCCGGCATGTTCCATGAGGAAACCGATGGCATTGCCGTGCACTCCGCAGCCGAAGCAGTGATAGAACTGTTTGCTCGGGCTGACCGAGAACGACGGTGATTTCTCGCCGTGGAACGGACAGAGCCCCATGAAATTGGCGCCCGCCTTCTTGAGTTGCACATAGCGCCCGACGATCTCCACCACGTCGGCGCGCGCGATGAGTTCCTGGATGAAAGATGCGGGGATGGTCATGGGGGCGGGAGCCGTGGATGATACGCAGCCACCCGGCAAAATGAGTGCATGACACGCAAACCCCTGCACCAGGCCGCTCGCCATGCCGCACCCCTGCTGCGCCATCCGTTGCGCTTCGTGTGGGATGCGCTGAAGGCTTTTCGCGCCAACCAGGGCTTGCTGCTGGCCGGTGCCGTCGCCTACTACGCGTTGCTGTCGATCGTGCCCTTGCTCATCGTGAGCGTGATGGCGCTGTCGCACTTCCTCGATCAGCGCGAACTGCTCTCGACCATCGGCCGTTACCTCGAATGGCTGTTGCCCGGCCAGTCGAAGGCGATCGTGACCGAGCTGTCGAATTTTCTGGACCACCGCGACGTGCTCGGGCCGGTGCTGCTGGTGACGATGATTTTCTTCAGCTCCCTCGCGTTCACCGTGCTCGAGTCGGCCATGGCGGTGATCTTCCACCACCGCAAGGCCGAGCACAAACGGCACGCGTTGCTGTCCGTGGTGCTGCCCTACGTGTACATCGCCTGCCTGTGCGCAGGCTTGTTGCTGGTCACGCTGGTGTCGGGTGCGTTGCAGCTCATCGGACAGGAAACGGTCGACCTGTTCGACCACAGCTGGTCGCTGTCGGGCGTCTCGGGCGTGCTGCTGTACTTGTTGGGGCTCGGCGGCGAAATCTTCATGCTGACCTCGCTCTACCTGGTGATGCCGGTCGGCCGGCTGTCGTGGCGCCACGCACTGCTCGGCGGTGTGACAGCGGCGCTGCTCTGGGAAGTCACGCGCCGCGTGCTGGTCTGGTACTTCTCTTCGTTGTCGCAGGTGAACGTGGTGTACGGCTCGCTCACCACCGCGATCGTGGTGCTGCTCAGCCTGGAGATCGCCGCCACGCTGGTGCTCTTCGGTGCACAGGTGATCGCACAGTACGAGCGGCTGGAGCGCACCGGCAGCAGCGAGCCGGTGGGCGGTGGCCTGGGCGTTTAGTGCGGCGAGCCACCGCCATGGTTGAACGTCAGCGCGGGGGCAGGCGGATCGCGCCGTCGAGGCGAATGACCTCGCCGTTCAGCATGTCGTTTTCAATGATGTGCTTGGCAAGCTTGGCGTAGTCCTCCGGCGTGCCGAGGCGCGACGGAAAAGGCACGCTCGCGGCCAGCGCGTCCTGCAGATCCTGCGGCATGCCGAACAGCATCGGCGTGCCGAAGATGCCGGGCGCAATCGTCATGTTGCGGATGCCGTTGCGTGCCAGGTCGCGTGCGATCGGCAACGTCATGCCGACCACGCCGCCCTTGGACGCCGAGTAGGCCGCCTGGCCCATCTGTCCGTCGTAGGCCGCGACGGACGCGGTGGAGATCATCACGCCGCGCTCGCCGGTCGATTCGGGGTCGTTCTTGCTCATGGCCTCGGCCGCGAGCCGGATCATGTTGAAGCTGCCGATGAGGTTGACGGTCACGGTCTTCGCGAACACCGCGAGCGCATGCGCGCCGTTCTTGCCGACCGTCTTTTCGGCCGGTGCGATGCCCGCGCAGTTGACGAGGCCGAAGAGCTTGCCGATCTGCAGGGCGGCCGCGACGACGGCTTGGCCGTCGGCCTCCTGGCTCACGTCGCACTTCACGAACACACCGTCGATGTCGGCTGCGACAGCCGCGCCCTTGTCGGCCTGCATGTCGGCCACGACCACCTTGGCGCCGTTGGCCGCCAGCATCCGTGCCGTGCCTTCACCGAGGCCCGAAGCGCCCCCGGTGACGATGAAAACCTTGCCTGCGATCTGCATGTGGATGTCTCCTGCTGAATGAAGCGGTCGATCATACGGACGCGGGCCAAAAAAAAGCCCCGTCCGGAGACGGGGCCTGAATTGGGTCCGTGAAGACCCAAGGAGACAACTTGTGGCTTAACGCTTGGTCTTGGCAGTTGCGGTCTTCGCAGCGTTCATGGCTTGCGCGGACGCAGCAGTGAAGTTCGCTTCAGCGACGTCGGAAGCTTGCTTGACGGCCTTTTGAACCGATTCGAAAGCGTTGTTGGCAGCGGCGACGGCGCTCTTCATCATGGCGACGGCGGTTTCCGAGCCGGCGGGTGCATTCTTGGCAGCGCTGTCGACCATGCCGACGAGGGTGGCTTGCGTTTCAGCGGCCTTGGCTTCGAAAGCCTTGGTGAATTCGGCGCTGGTCCCCTGCGCGATGTCGTACAGGTGACGGCTGTAGGCAGCGGTCTTTTCGGCCATCGGCTGGAACATGGCGGCTTGCAGTGCCATCAGTTCCTTGGCGTCCTTGACGCTCATCACGGCCTGGGCGGTGCCGGCGGCTTCGCTCAGTGCAGCCCTGGAGGCGGTCACGTTGAGCTCGACCAGCTTTTCCATGCCTTCGAACGCCTTGGTGGTCAGGCCGAACATGGTTTCGAGAGCGGTTTTTTGCGAAGCGATGAGTTGGTCAGCGGTCAGTGCCATGGTGTTCTCCGGAGGATGATTGAAAGTACGTGACTGTTACGCTGTCAGGTCGCTTATGTTGCGGTGCAGCATGGCCTGAAGTATAGGCAGCTGACGGGCGTGGGCAAGCGGTTTTTGCTGCTATGCAGCAATTTAGAGCGGGCTTCCTAAAAGGGGCCGCACTGGCAAAATCCGCCGCCATGATCGCCCGACCGCAACCCAATCTCCGCAACAGCTACTGCGCCTTTCGCACCATCCCGACGCGCTGGGCCGACAACGACATGTACGGCCACGTCAACAACGTCGTGTACTACGGCTGGTTCGACACGGTGGTGAATGCGCTGCTCATCGAACGGGGCGCACTCGACATCCACAGCGGCAGCACGATCGGCTTCGTGGTGGAGACGCAATGCAACTACTTCGCGCCGTTGGCCTTTCCCCAAACCGTGGAGGCGGCCATCCGGGTGGCGGAGGCAGGGAATTCGAGCGTGCGCTACGAGATCGGCCTCTTTGCCCAGGGATCGGAAACCGCAGCGGCGCAGGGCCACTTCGTGCACGTGTACGTCGATCGTGCGACGCATCGCCCCGTGCGCTTACCCGATGCATTGCGGCGCGTGGTCGACGAACTCACGACGCCATAAAAAACGGCGCCTTGCGGCGCCGTTTTATCGAGGCGGAAAAGCTTAGCTCTTCATGGCCTTGATGTCGGCCTTGCCCTTGTCGTGGTCAGCCTTCGACTGCTTCACGCAGGCGCTCTTGGCGTCGCCCGTCTGGTCGTCGCACTTTTCCTTGGCGACTTCATAGGTCATGTCGTTCTTTTCTTCGGCGACCTTCTTCATGTGGCTGGCGCTGGGCTTGTAGCCTTGTTCCAACTCCGCCTTGGCGACCTTCTCGGTGCCCTTGGCTTCCTTTTCGCACACGTCCTTGGCGTTGTCCTTCAGCGTGTCGCACTTGGCCTTGGCCACCTTGTAATCGGCTTCGATCTTTTCCTTGGCGACGTTGTATTCGTCCTTGGTCATGGCGCTGGCCTGGCCGGCCACCAGACAGCCAGACATGATGGCGATGGCAAGAAGATGTTTTTTCATGAGAAGTTCCTCGTTAAGTTATTGAATCGTTTTTCAGTCAGGCAGAACGGCGTCAGACCTTTTCGAACCACAGTGCGTCGGGCGTACGCCCATCGCGTGCTTCCCAGTCCTTGACCTGCTTTTCGGCTTCGTCGCGGCTGACGCCATGGCGTTCCTGAATGCGTCCGAGCAGCTGGTCACGCTTGCCTGCAACGACGTCGAAATCGTCGTCGGTCAGCTTGCCCCACTGCTCCTGGACCTTGCCCTTGAGCTGCTTCCAGTTGCCTTCGATGGTGTCTTTGTTCATGACGCGTTCTCCTTTGCTTGGGTTGAAACGGCGACCTGTCGCCGCCGTGGAAGAAATGTCGCGTGGGGTGTTCGCAGAGGCGGTAGGACGCTCCGGCGAGGGGCCGTAGGCACGCGCCGACGACCCCCGTGATAATCGAACGCACACACCAACGAGAGACATGCACGCCGCACCATGATCATTCAAAGCCTGCTGGACACCGATCTCTACAAGTTCACGATGATGCAGGTCGTGCTGCACCACTTTCCGGGCGCGCAGGTCGAGTACCGCTTCAAGTGCCGCAACCCCGGCGTCGACCTTGCGCAGTTCGCCAACGAGATCCGCGACGAGGTGCGCGACCTGTGCTCGCTGCAGTTCCGCGACGCCGAATTGACCTACCTGCGGTCGATGCGTTTCATCAAAAGCGACTTCGTCGATTTCCTCGGTCTCTTCAAGCTCAACGAGAAATACATCAGCATCGTTCCGCAGGCTTCGGGGGAAATCGAAATCAGCATCAAGGGCCCTTGGCTGCACACGATCCTGTTCGAGATTCCGGTGCTCGCGATCGTCAACGAGGTCTACTTTCGCAACACCGCCAGGACGCCCGATCTCGCGCAAGGCCGGCAACGACTCGAAGCCAAGATCTCGCAATTGCAGCAAGACGGCTTGGGCGATCTCAAGATCGCGGACTACGGCACTCGCCGCCGCTTCTCGAAGTCGTGGCACGAAGAGGTGCTGCGCACGCTGAGCGCGCGCCTGGGGGCGGTGTCGGTGTCGGTTCCGTCCAGGTCGGGCGACGGCAACTCGCCGCAGTTCGCGGGCACCAGCAATGTGCTCTACGCCATGAAGCTCGGCCTGATACCGCTCGGCACCATGGCGCACGAATACCTGCAGGCCTGTCAGGCGCTCGGTCCGCGGCTGCGCGACAGCCAGGTCTTCGGCTTCGAGATGTGGAGCCGCGAATACCGGGGCGACCTCGGCATCGCGCTGTCCGACGTGTACGGAATGAGCGCGTTCCTGCGCGACTTCGACCTGCTGTTCTGCAAGCTCTTCGATGGTTCGCGCCATGACAGCGGCGATCCGTTCCAGTGGGGCGAACGGATGCTGGCGCACTACGTGGCCAACCGGGTCGATCCAAAGACCAAGACGCTCATCTTCAGCGACGGCCTCACCGTGCCGCGCACCATCGAGCTGTACCAGCAGTTCCGCGGGCGCTGCCAGCTGGCGTTCGGCATCGGCACCAACCTCACCAACGACCTGGGCTACGAGCCGCTGCAGATCGTCATCAAGATGATCAGGTGCAACGGCCAAC
The DNA here is from genome assembly GCF_001577265.1 of Variovorax sp. PAMC 28711. Classification (NCBI taxonomy): domain Bacteria; kingdom Pseudomonadati; phylum Pseudomonadota; class Betaproteobacteria; order Burkholderiales; family Comamonadaceae; genus Variovorax; species Variovorax sp. PAMC 28711. The sequence goes on from NZ_CP014517.1 coordinate 3,473,654, forward strand.
CCGTGGCCAAGCTGTCCGACACCCCATCGAAGAACATGTGCGAGGACGAAAAGTACCTGGCCTATCTTCGGCAAGTCTTCGAGATCGCATGATGAACGGCGCCACGTTGTCTCCCTTCTGGGGCGTTCCCTTTGCGGGCCTGCTGCTGTCCATCGCGCTGATGCCGCTCGCCGCACCGGCGTTCTGGCATCACCACTACGGCAAGGTCGTCGCGGCCTGGTCGCTGGCTTTCCTCGTGCCCTTCGCGGCGCTGTTCGGCGCGTCTTCGGCTTCGCATGAACTCGTGCACGCGCTGTTCGCCGAATACATCCCGTTCATCGTGCTGCTCACCGCGCTCTACACGGTGGCGGGTGGCATCCATATCCGCGGCAACCTGCACGGCGCGCCGGGGCTCAACACCGCGATCCTCGCCATCGGTGCGCTGCTCGCGAGCGTGATGGGCACGACGGGCGCATCCATGCTGCTGATCCGGCCGCTCATTCGCGCCAACGACAACCGCCAGCACAAGGTGCATGTGGTCGTGTTCTTCATCTTCATCGTGTCGAACATCGGCGGATCGCTCACGCCGCTGGGCGACCCGCCGTTGTTCCTCGGCTTCCTGAAGGGCGTGGATTTCTTCTGGACCGCGAAGAACATCCTGCCGGACACGGCGTTCCTGCTGGTGGTGTTGCTGGCCCTGTTCTGGCTGATCGATCGCCACTACTACGCGAAGGAAGGCGTGCTGCCGGCCGATCCCACGCCCGACACCGCAAGCATCGGGTTCGACGGCACCGTCAATTTCGCGCTGCTCGGCGGCGTCGTCGGGCTGGTGCTGATGAGCGGGCTCTGGAAGTCGCCGGTGACCTTCGACGTCTACGGCACGGCGGTGGGGCTGCCGGGCTTGCTGCGCGACGCGGGGCTGGTGGCGATCACGTTGCTGTCGCTCGCGCTCACCGCGCGCAAGGTCCATGCGGACAACAACTTCGGATGGGGTCCGATGGCCGAGGTGGCAAAGCTCTTCGCCGGCATTTTTCTCACCATCGCACCGGTGATCGCAATGCTCAAGGCCGGCACCGACGGGCCGTTCGGCGTGGTGGTTGCCGCAGTGACGCGTGCCGACGGCCAGCCCGACCCGGCGATGTATTTCTGGGCCACGGGCGTGCTGAGCTCGTTCCTCGACAACGCACCGACGTACCTGGTGTTCTTCAACACCGCAGGCGGCGACGCGCAAGCCCTGATGACGACCTTCGCAACGACCCTGGCCGCCATTTCCGCCGGCGCGGTGTTCATGGGCGCCAACACCTACATCGGCAACGCGCCCAACCTGATGGTCAAGGCCATCGCCGAAGACCGCGGCGTGAAGATGCCGAGCTTCTTCGGCTACATGGCCTGGTCCGGTGCCATCCTGGTGCCGCTCTTCATCGTCACCACCTTCCTGTTTTTTCGCTGAGCTACATCCATGAACAGACCCAAAGTCCTGGTCGCACGCGCCATCTTTCCCGAGACCATCGCGCGGCTCGAAGAACACTTCGAAGTGGAATCCAATCCGAACGACGAGAGCTGGAGCAAGGCCGAGCTGATCGCCAGGCTGCAAGGCAAGCAGGGCGTTTTCACCACCGGCAGCGAGCGCATCGATGCCGAACTGCTCGACGCCTGCCCCCTGCTGAAGATCTGCGCCAACATGGCCGTCGGCTACAACAACTTCGATGTCGACGCGATGGTCGCGCACGGCGTTGTCGGCACGAACGCGCCGGACGTTCTTACCGAAACCACGGCCGATTTCGGCTTTGCGCTGCTCATGGCCACGGCGCGTCGCGTGACCGAGAGCGAGCATTTTCTGCGCGCCGGCCAGTGGACGAAGTGGTCCTACGACATGTTCTCGGGCTCCGACATCCACGGCAGCACGCTCGGCATCATCGGCATGGGCCGCATCGGGCAGGGCATCGCGAAGCGCGGCGCGCATGGCTTCGGCATGAAGGTGATCTATCACAATCGTTCGCGGCTTGACGCAGCGCTCGAGGCGGATTGCAAGGCCAGCTATGTCAGCAAGGAGGCGCTGCTCCAAACCGCCGACCACGTCGTGCTCGTTGTGCCGTATTCGGCCGCGTCGCACCACACCATCGGCGCGGCCGAAATCGCGCTCATGAAGCCGACCGCCACGCTGATCAACATCGCGCGCGGCGGCATCGTCGACGACGCCGCGCTGGCCGTCGCGCTGAAAGAAAAGCGCATCGCTGCCGCTGGCCTCGATGTGTTCGAGGGCGAGCCGAAAGTGCATCCCGACCTGCTCGCCGTGCCGAACGTCGTGCTCACGCCGCACATCGCCAGCGCGACCGTGCCCACGCGCCGCGCGATGGCCGACCTGGCCGCGGACAACCTGATCTCTTTCCTCACCGGAAAGGGACCGAAGACGCCCGTGACGCCGGTGTTAACGGCATAGCGCATCACCCGACAGACTGCAGAGACGCCCTTCTTGAACTTTGATTCGATTCTTTTCGTCCCTATCGGGCTGGGCGTGGTCCAGCTCGTCCTCCTGATCTGGCTGCTCGCGCGCCGCGCACCGCGCCCCGATCACACCGAATTGCTGGGTGCGCTCTCGGCCGGTCACGAGCGCACCGAGCGCGAACTGCGCCGCGAGATCGGCGACAGCGCGCGCGGCTCGCGCCAGGAAACCGCGGAAGTCTTCGCGCGCTTCGAGAAATCGCTGCTGCTGCAAAGCGCCGAGACCACGCGCACGCAAAACGCGCAGCTCGACGCCTTCGCGCAGCAACTCACGCTGCTGCAGCAGACGCTCGCGACCACGCTCAACACACAGCTGCAAGGCCTCAGCGACTCCAACGCGAAGCGGTTGTCGGAGGTGCGTGAAACCATGGAGCGGCAGCTTGCGCAACTGCAGGAAAGCAACGCCGGCAAGCTCGACGAGATGCGCAAGACCGTTGACGAAAAGCTGCAGAGCACGCTCGAAGCGCGGCTGGGCGAAAGCTTCAAGCAGGTGGCCGACCGACTCGAGCAGGTGCACCGCGGGCTCGGCGAGATGCAGACGCTGGCGCAGGGCGTGGGCGACCTCAAGCACCTGCTGACAAACGTCAAGACACGCGGCATCTTCGGCGAGGCGCAACTGGGCGCGCTGCTCGAACAGGTGTTCACGACCGACCAGTACGCAGCCCAGGTCGCGACCCGGCCCGGCACGCGCAATTCGGTCGACTTCGCCATCCGTCTGCCCGGGCGCACTGCCGAGGGCGGCCCGCTGTGGTTGCCCATCGACGCCAAGTTCCCTAACGAAGACTACGAGCGACTGCTCGACGCGCAGCAGCGCGCCGATCCGCTCGCCGCCGAGGTCGCGGGCCGCGCGCTCGAAGCGCGCATCTGGCTGGAAGCGCGCACGATCGAAGAGAAGTACATCGAGCCGCCGCACACCACCGACTTCGCCATCCTGTTCCTGCCGACCGAAGGCCTCTATGCCGAAGTGTTGCGTCGGCCCGACCTGATGCAGGGCCTGCAGCGCAAGCACCGCATCACGCTCGCCGGGCCGACCACCTTGCTGGCGATCCTCAACTCGCTGCAGATGGGCTTTCGCACGCTGGCGCTGGAGAAGCGCTCGAGCGAGGTGTGGCAGGTGCTCGGCGCGGTCAAGGCCGAGTTCGGCAAGTTCGGCGACGTGCTGTCGAAGGTCAAGGCGCAGACGCAGACGGTGCTCAACACGCTGGACCAGGCGCAGACGCGCAGCAACGTCATGCACCGCGCGTTGCGCCAGGTCGAGGCGCTGCCCGAGGCGCAATCGCAGGCGCTGCTGCCGTCCGCGATCGACGGAGACGATGCCGCCCCGTGACGCCTGAACTGCTGCGCCTGATCGTCGCGCAGGTCTGCCTGCATGCGGCGATGACAGGCACGCGACTCGCGGCGCCGCTGCTGGCCTTGCAACAGGGTTACAGCGCCGCAGCGGTTGGCGTGCTGCTGGCGCTGTTCGCGCTCACCCAGGTGTTTCTCGCGCTGCCGGCGGGGCGCTTCGCCGACCGGCACGGCTTGCGCAAACCTCTGCTCATCGCCGTGGTCGCGGCCACCACGGGTGCCGCGCTTTGCGCAGCGTTTCCGGTGTTCGCCGTGCTGTGCATCGGCGCTTTGCTGACGGGTGGCGCGACCGGCATCGCGGTGATCGCGCTGCAGCGGCACGTCGGCCGCGCGGCGCAGAACCCGACGCAGCTCAAGAAGGTATTCAGCTGGCTGGCGATCGCGCCCGCGGCGGCCAACTTCGTCGGGCCGTTCGCGTCCGGCCTTTTGATCGATCACGCCGGCCGCGTGCCGGGCGATGCAGGCGGCTACCGCGCGGCATTCGTCCTGCTGATGGTGCTGCCTCTGCTGTGCTGGTGGCTGGCGCGCAGCGCGCGCGAGTTGCCGATGCCGCCTTCGCCGGTGCATGGCGTCAAGCCGCGTGCCTGGGATCTGCTGCGCGACCCGATGTTCCGGCGGCTGATCTTCGTGAATTGGCTGCAGTCTGCTTCGTGGGATGTCCACACTTTCGTGCTGCCCCTGCTGGGCCACGAGCGCGGACTCAGCGCCTCGGTGATCGGTTCGGTCCTCGGCGTCTTCGCGATCGCGGCGGCGCTGGTGCGCATCGTGCTGCCGGTGATCGCCTCACGCGTGAGCGAGCGCAGCGTGATCACAGCGGCCAACGTGGTCACGGCGGCTGTGTTCGCGGTCTATCCGTTGATGACGACAGCGCTCGGCATGGGCGCCTGTTCGGTAATGCTCGGACTCGCGCTCGGCGCCGTGCAGCCGATGGTGATGAGCATGCTGCACCAGATCACGCCGCATGCGCGGCACGGCGAAGCGCTCGGCCTGCGGCTGATGACGCTCAACGCCTCGAGCGTGGCGATGCCGATGCTGTTCGGTGCCGCGGGCGCGCTCATCGGGGTGGCGGGCGTTTTCTGGGTGGTGGGCGGCGTGGTAGCGGCCGGCACGCGGTCGGTGTGGGGCTTGAAAGTGCCCCCACCGTCGCATCATCACAGCTTGTAGAAGCGCTTGATGGCGTCCCATGCGTCCGCTGGCGCGTCGACATACTCGAACAGGTTCACATCGGTCGGCGAGATCACTCCTTGGTCGATCAGGAAGTCGAAGTTGATCAGCTGCTTCCAGTAGTCGGAACCGAAGAGCACGATCGGCACCGGCTTCGATTTTTTGGTCTGCACCAGCGTGATGATCTCGAACAGCTCGTCCAGCGTGCCGAAGCCGCCCGGAAACGCGACCAGCGCCTTCGCGCGCATCATGAAATGCATCTTTCGGATCGCGAAGTAATGGAACTTGAAGCTCAGCGCCGGCGTGACGTACGGGTTGGCTTCTTCTTCCATCGGCAGCGCGATGGCGAGACCGACGTTGAGGCCGCCGCCTTCATAGGAGCCGCGATTGGCCGCCTGCATGATGCCGGGGCCGCCGCCGGTGCAGATGAAGAGCTGGTCTTCCGGGTCCTTGTCGTTGCTGTATTGGGCGACCAGCTTGCCGAAGGCGCGCGCCTGTTCGTAGTAGTGCGAGCCGCGTGCGAGGCGGCGCAGGCGTTCGGTGGCGGCGCCATCGCCGGCGGCTTCGGCCTGGGCCAGCAGGGCGCCGGATTCTTCTTCGCTGCGAAAGCGTGCGCTGCCGAAAACGACCACCGTGTTCTCGATGCCGTGGGCCCGCATTTCGAGGTCGGGCTTCATCAGCTCGAGCTGCATGCGGATGCCGCGCGTCTCGCGGCGCAGCAGGAACTCGGGGTCGGCGAAGGCGACGCGCGAAGGATCCGGGTTGAGCGGGAGGCCTTCGTCGGCATGGGATTGCAGCGTGGCCCAGGCGTCGGCCAGGCGCTTGTCGTGCAGGTCGTGTGTCTTGTCGGTCATGGTTTCTCGATTGTGGGTGTAGCCGACGCGTGCCGCCATAAGGAAAGGCTCCCGAAGGAGCCTTTCAACAGAGCGGCAGGGCGCTCAGACGCGCTTGCGGTATTCGCCGGTGCGGGTGTCGATTTCGATCTTGTCGCCTTGCGCGACGAAGAGGGGCACGGGCACTTCGAAGCCGGTGGAAATCTTGGCCGGCTTGAGCACCTTGCCCGACGTGTCGCCCTTGACGGCCGGCTCGGTCCAGGTGATCTCGCGCTCGACGCTGGTCGGCAGTTCGACCGAGATGGCCTTCTCGTCATAGAACACGACTTCGAGCGTCATGCCGTCTTCGAGGTAGTTGAGCGCGTCGCCCATGTTCTCGGCTTCGACTTCGTACTGGTTGAACTCGGTGTCCATGCAGACGTACAGCGGGTCGGCGAAGTACGAGTAGGTGCACTCTTTCTTTTCGAGCACGATCTGGTCGATCTTGTCGTCGGCCTTGAACACCTGTTCGGTGTTGAAGTTGGCGACGAGGCTCTTGAGCTTCATGCGCACGGTGGCGGAATTGCGGCCGCCGCGGCTGTATTCGGTCTTGAGCACGACCATCGGGTCCTTGCCGTGCATGATGACGTTGCCGGCGCGGATTTCTTGAGCGATTTTCATATCAGGGTCTCTGGATGTTGGGCCGCTCGGTGCATCGTCAGGCTCCGATCAACTCGAAGCCCTGGCGCTGCATGGTTCCCGCGGCGGGTTCAGCGGAGGGCGAAAAGGGCTGGTTTCCAACCCCTGCCGAATTCCGCAAAGCCCGCGATTTTAGCTTTTTTGGGCGATGAAGCGCCGTAACCGTGTCACGAGATCGTCCTGTGTCTGCAGCTTTTGGCGCGCCGCGTGTGCGGTCGAGCGCCATTCGGCGAGGGTTTCGGCGGTCAGTGCGGGCAAGGTGCCGGGCGCTACGCCATTCCAGATCTTGTGAAAGCGGCGCAATGAATGCGGGGCGTCGAGCCAATCCAGGAAGGCGTCGAGCTTGGCGTGGTGGGCGTCGTCGTCCTGCGGGTAGATTTGCCAGACCATCGGCGCGCCGGCCCAGAGCGCGCGCACCAGCGAGTCTTCGCCGCGCACGAAGTTCAAATCGCAGGCCCAGAGCAGATGATCGAAGTCGGGCTGCGCCAGGTGCGGCAAGTACGAAATCGAATGGGCATCGCATGCATCCTTCGCGGCGCCGCCCCTCTCGTGGTGGGCCAGCGCCGCCTGCACCGCATGCGTGGCACGGCCAGCGGTGACCAGCAGCCGGGTGGGTTGTGCGCTCGCGGCCAGGTCCGCCAGCAGGCGGGCGAGCGCCCGTGGTTCATAGCAAAAGAGCGAGACCAGCCGCTCGCCTTGCCAGTCGATGCCGAGTGCGGCAAGCCAGGCAGCTCGGTCGAACGCGGCCTGCCGATCTGGCAGGTCGGGCTCTCGCAACAGGCCGCCGGTCGCGTCGTTGAATCCGGGGTAGAAAAAATGCTTGGTGAGCCCCGTGCCGGGGCCGTGGAACACCGACGACGGCAGTCCGTGCAGGCGCTCGACCAAGGGTTCGGCCGACAGGTATTCCAGGTTGATCCATGCGCGTTGCGGGCCGTCGGCGCGCGCTGCCCCGGCAAAGTGCGCCAGCAATTCGGGCGCCGGGTCGCAACCGAACGCTTCGAGCAGCACCTCGGGTGGCGGCGCGGCTGCAGCCGTGCGCACGGCGACCGGATCGTTCCAGTCGACGAGCTCCACGCCTTCCTGGCCCCGAGGCGCCATCCACCGCAGCGCCGTGGCGTCGTCGACCCATAAGCGCACGCGCACCCCCTGTGCCGCGAGTTGGCACGCGAGCCGCCAGCAAACGCCGAGGTCGCCGTGGTTGTCGATGACTTTGCAGAAGATGTCCCAATGCATGCGCTGACTCTAGCGCCCGCAAGGCCGCCCGGGGTCGCGCCACAATAGCCGCCATGTCAGACGTGCATTCCGATCAACTGCTCAGCGAAGTCGCGGCCTTGCCGCAGCTTCCGGGCGTCTACCGCTACTTCGATGCGGCCGGCGCGGTGCTCTATGTGGGCAAGGCGCGCAACCTGAAGAAACGGGTCGCCAACTATTTCCAGAAGAGCCATGGCGGCACGCGCATCGGCCACATGATCTCGAAGATCGTGCGCATGGAGACGACCGTGGTGCGCTCCGAGGCCGAGGCGCTGCTGCTCGAGAACAACCTCATCAAGTCGCTCAAGCCGCGCTACAACATCCTGTTTCGCGACGACAAGAGCTATCCGTATCTGAAGATCGCCTCGCACGCGTTCCCGCGCCTTGCCTACTACCGCGGCGCGACCGACCGCAAGCACCGCTACTTCGGCCCGTACCCGAGCGCCTGGGCGGTGAAGGAATCGATCCTGCTGCTGCAGAAGGTGTTCAAGCTGCGTACGTGCGAAGACACGGTGTATGCGAACCGCACGCGGCCGTGCCTGCTGTATCAGATCAAGCGCTGCACCGGGCCGTGCGTCGGCCACATCACGCCCGAGGCCTATGCGCAGGATGTGACCAATGCCGAAGCCTTCCTCGAGGGCGACACGCACATCGTGTTGCGCGCACTCGAAGACCGCATGACGGCGCACGCCGAGCGGCTCGAGTTCGAGCAGGCGGCCGAACTGCGCAACCAGATGTCGGCGCTGTCGCGCGTGTTGCACCAGCAGTCCATCGAGATCGCGTCGGACAAGGACGTCGACATCCTGGCCGTCAAGGTGCAAGGCGGGAAGGCTTGCGTGAACCTCGCGATGGTGCGTGGCGGCCGGCACCTGGGTGACCGTCCGTACTTCCCGGTGCACGTGGAAGACGCGACGCTGATGCACCACGACGGGCTGGACACCGAAGAAGGCGCGGCGCCGACGGCACTCGACCCGGTCGAGGTCCAGGTGCTCGAAGCGTTCATCGCGCAGCACTACATCGACGTGCCGGTCCCGGCCACCCTGGTGCTGAGCGAATTGGTGAGCCGCGAGCTGATCGAGGCGGTGTCGCTGCAATCGGGCACGCGCATCACCGCGGTGTTCCAGCCGCGCGAACAGCGACGCCACTGGCTGGAAATGGCGCAGACCAACGCGGGCCTGCAACTTGCGCGGCTGCTGGCCGAAGAGGGCTCGCAGCAGGCGCGCACGAGGGCGCTGACGGACGCGCTCGAACTCGCGCCCGACGATCTCGACAATTTCCGCGTGGAGTGCTTCGACATCTCGCACACTGCGGGCGAGGCGACCCAGGCGTCGTGCGTGGTGTTCGAGCACCACACCATGCAGAACCGCGAGTACCGCCGCTACAACATCGAAGGCATCACGCCGGGCGACGATTACGCCGCCATGCGGCAGGTGCTGCAACGCCGCTACGCCAAGCTGGCCGAGGCGATGGCTGCCGAGGTCGACGCGCCGACGCCCGGCGATGGCGCCGGCAGCGACGCACCGGCAGGCACGAAGGCCGCGCGCATGCCAGACCTCGTGCTGGTCGATGGTGGAAAGGGCCAGGTGTCGATGGCGCGCGAAGTGTTCAGCGGGCTGGGTTTGCCGCTGTCGCTGATCGTCGGCGTCGAGAAGGGCGAAGGTCGCAAGGTCGGGCTTGAAGAATTGGTGTTTGCCGACGGACGCGAGAAGGTCTACCTCGGCCGCGATTCGGCTGCGCTGATGCTGGTCGCGCAAATTCGCGACGAGGCGCACCGGTTCGCCATCACCGGCATGCGGGCCAAGCGCGCCAAGGTTCGCGTGGGCGGCAGCCAGCTCGAAGACATCCCGGGCATCGGGCCCAAGCGGCGCGCGCGCTTGCTGCAGCGGTTCGGCGGCATCCGCGGCGTGGCGGCCGCGAGTGTGGAAGACATTGCGTCGGTCGATGGCATCGCGTCGGACCTTGCCGAAGAGATCTACAAAGCCCTTCACTGAACCACGGCACAATCGACCGCATATGTTCTGGACTCTGCCGACCATCATGACCTGGACGCGCATCGTCGCGATCCCTTTGATCGTCGGCGTGTTCTACCTGCCCATCGCCGAGCCGATGCGCAATCTCATCGCCACGGTGATGTTCATCGTGTTCGCGGCGACCGACTGGCTCGATGGCTACCTGGCGCGCAAGCTCAACCAGACATCGTCCTTCGGCGCCTTTCTCGATCCGGTGGCCGACAAGTTCCTGGTGTGCGCGTCGTTGCTGGTGCTGGTGCACCTGCAGCGAGCCGATGTGTTCGTGGCGCTGATCATCATCGGGCGCGAGATCGCGATCTCCGCATTGCGCGAGTGGATGGCGCAGATCGGCGCCGGCAAGAGCGTTGCGGTTCACATGATCGGCAAGGTCAAGACGACGGTGCAGATGGTGGCGATTCCGTTCCTGCTGTACGACGGCCGTCTCTTCGGCGTCATCGACACCCACGTCTGGGGCCTCTGGCTGATCTGGATCTCGGCCGTGCTCACTGTCTGGTCGATGGTCTATTACCTGCAAAAAGCCATTCCGGAGATTCGGGCCCGCACCCAATGACGGCCGCCGCCCGCAGCGCGGGCTGGTTGCGTGCGATGCCGGTGGTCTTCGTGCTGATCTGGAGCACCGGCTTCATCGTGGCGCGCTACGGCATGCCGTACGCGCCCCCGCTCAAATTTCTTGCCGTCCGCTATGCGCTGTCGCTCGCCTGCTTCGCTGCGTGGGTCATGGCCGCGCACGTGGCGTGGCCGGCGACGCGCACGCAATGGGGTCATCTCGCCGTGACAGGCATCCTGATGCAGGCGGGCTACCTCGGCGGCGTGTGGGCCGCGGTCAAGTTCGGCATGGGCTCTGGCCTGGTGGCGCTGATGGTCGGCATCCAGCCGGTGTTGACCGCTGTCTGGCTGTCGATGCGAGGCGGGGCGATCACACGGCGCCAGTGGGCCGGCCTGCTGCTCGGCTTCGCCGGGCTGGTGCTGGTGGTCTCGCGCAAGTTCGGGCAAGGCGGTGAGGTCAGCGCGCTGACGATGGGGCTCGCGGTGCTGGCGCTGCTCTCGATCACGGCCGGCACGCTCTATCAAAAGCGCCACGTGGCGCCTTGCGATGTGCGCAGCGCCAGCGCGGTGCAGCTCGCGGCGGCGCTGCTCGTCACGCTGCCTTTCGCAGCGATGGAGGCCGAGCCCATCGTCTGGAACCTGCACTCCGGCGGCGCCATGGCGTGGTCGGTGCTGGCGCTGTCTCTGGGCGGCAGCTCGCTGCTCTACATCCTGATCCAGCGCGGCACCGCGACCGCCGTGACCAGCCTCTTGTACCTGGTGCCGCCCTGCACCGCGGTGATGGCCTGGGTGCTGTTCTCGGAGCCGATCACGCTGGTCACCGTGGCAGGCATCGCGCTCACGGCCGTCGGTGTGAGCCTGGTGGTGCGCGGCGACAGCTGAGCGTCAGCGCGCCTTCGTGCCGCCGGGCTTCCACGGTTCAGCGCGAAAACTCTCCGCCAGAAAATCGACCAGCAACCGAATCCGCCGAGGTGTTTTCGGACGCCACGGCTCGACCCAGTGGATGTCGGCGTCGGGCATCGCATAGTGAGGCAGCACGCGCACAAGCTGGCCCGACGCCAGTTGGGGTGCGATGTCCCAGAGGCTGCGCAACATCACGCCGCGGCCCGCGAGGCACCAGTCGCGCACCATCTCGCCCGAGTTGCTCGACAGCAGGCCCCGAACCTGAACGCGCGCGGTGCTGCCGTCGCGCGCATGGCGCAGCGTCCACACGGCCGCGCGACGTTGCTCGGCGTCGGTGTTTTCGCGGGCGATGAGGCAGTCGTGCAAGGCGAGCGCGTCGAGCGTGGCGGGCGTGCCGCGGCGCGCAAGGTAGTCCGGCGCGGCGGCCAGCACGCGCTGGTTGCGCGCCACGCGCCGCGTGACCCAATCGGCAGCGCGCCGCTCCTGCACCGCCCAGAGCCAGATGGCGCCGTCGTACCCTTGGGCGCCCAGGTCGGGCAACTGTTCGCTCAGCTGCAGCTCGACGCGCAGGGCAGGGTGCCGGGCCTGGAAGGCGGCCAGCGCCGGCCCCAGCCAGCGTCGGCCGAAGCCGAACGTGGCGGCCAGGCGCAGGCTGCCGGTGAGCTCGTTCTGCCGGTCGCCCAGTTCGCCTTCGAGTGCGGCGAACCCATCGAGAAGGCCCTTGGCATGCAGGCACACGGCTTCGCCTTCCGCGGTCGCGCTCAGCCGCCGCGTGGTCCGGTCGAAAAGCCGCTGCCCGAGGCGCGTTTCGAGTGCGACCAGTCGCTTGGTCACCACCGATGGCACGACGCCCAGCGCCGAGGCGGCACCGGCCAGGCTTCCTTCTTCGCGGATGCTCACGACCAGCGCCAGGTCGGCACGTTGAACGGCGTTTTGATTCATTCTATTTTGGAAAGTATGAATTGGCTGATTGTTGCTTGAAGATCGTGGCGGCGCAACGCACAATCCTTGCGTGCTCGACTCATTCGCTCCCTTCGATCTCCTGCGCAACGGCGTGCGCATCCATGGCCGCATCGGCGGCCATGGCACGCCGTTGCTGCTGTTGCACGGTCATCCGCAAACGCATGCGATCTGGCATCGCGTCGCGCCCCGGCTGGCGGCGCACTTCACGCTGGTCATGATCGACCTGCGTGGCTACGGTGACTCGGGTCGGCCGCCGCCAGATCCCGCCCACGCGGTCTACAGCAAGCGCGAGATGGCGAACGACGCGCTGTTCGCGATGCAGCACCACGGCTTCGCGCGCTTCGGGGTGTTGGCGCACGACCGCGGCGCGCGTGTCGCGCACCGGCTCGCGGCGGACCACCCCGACGCGGTGCAGCGCATGCTGTTGCTCGACATCGCGCCGACGTTCGCGATGTACGAGAACACCTCCGACGCATTTGCGCGTGCCTACTGGCACTGGTTCTTTCTGATCCAGCCGCCGCCATTGCCGGAGGCGTTGATCGCTTCCGATCCATCGCGCTACGTGCGCAGCGTGATGGGCGGGCGGCATGCGGGACTCGCGCCTTTCGCGCCCGACGTGCTGGCCGAATACGAGCGCTGTGCCGCCATTGCCGGCACGGCCGAGTCGATCTGCGAGGACTATCGCGCATCGGCTACGGTGGATCTTGAACATGACCGCAGCGACATCGCCGCGGGGCGCCGGCTCGCCATGCCGCTGCGCGTGTTGTGGGGCGAGCACGGTGCGGTCGGGCGTTGCTTCGATGTGCTCGCGCTGTGGCGCGACCGTGCATTCGATGTGGCAGGGCGCGCTGTGCCGTGCGGCCACTACCTTCCCGAAGAAGCGCCGAACGAACTCGTCGACGAAGCGCTCGCTTTCTTTTCACCTCTCGACCCAGGACGACAACCATGAGCACCCAGAGAATCGCAGTCATCGCCGGCGACGGCATCGGCAAGGAGACCATGCCCGAAGGGCTTCGCGTGCTGGAAGCAGCGAGCCGGAAGTTCGGCATCGACCTGAAGTTCGACCACTTCGACTTCTCGAGCTGGGACTACTGCGAGAAGCACGGGAAGATGCTGCCCGACGACTGGAAAGAGCAGATCGGCGGACACGACGCGATCTATTTCGGCGCGGTGGGCTGGCCAGAAAAAATTGCAGACCACGTCTCGCTGTGGGGCTCGTTGTTGCTGTTCCGTCGCGAGTTCGACCAGTACATCAACCTGCGGCCGGCGCGCCTCATGCCCGGCATCATCGCGCCGGTGGTGCGACGCGACGGTACGCCACGCGAGCCCGGCGAGATCGACATGTACATCGTGCGCGAGAACACCGAAGGCGAGTACTCGAGCATCGGCGGCCGCATGTACGAAGGCACGGCGCGCGAGATCGTGGTGCAGGAAACGGTGATGTCGCGCATCGGTGTAGACCGCGTGCTGAAGTTCGCCTTCGAGCTCGCGCAGTCGCGGCCCAAAAAGCACCTGACCAGCGCCACCAAGTCGAACGGCATCTCGATCACCATGCCTTACTGGGACGAGCGCGTCGTGGCGATGGCCAAGAACTACCCGGGCATCACGCTCGACAAGTTCCACATCGATATCCTGACCGCGCACTTCGTGCAGCGGCCCGATTTTTTCGACGTGGTGGTGGCCAGCAATCTGTTCGGCGACATCCTGTCGGATCTCGGCCCGGCCTGTACCGGCACCATCGGCATCGCGCCGAGCGCGAACCTGAACCCCGAGCGCACGACGCCCTCGCTGTTCGAGCCGGTGCACGGCTCGGCGCCGGACATCGCCGGCAAAGGCATCGCCAACCCGATCGGGCAGATCTGGTGCGGCGCGATGATGCTGGAATTTCTGGGCCACAAGGCGGCGCACGACGCGATCCTGGCGGCCATCGAGAAGGTGCTCGCGCCCGGCAGTGGTGGTCCGCGGACACCCGATATCGGCGGCTCTGCAACCACATCCGATCTCGGACGCGCGATCGCCGACGCGCTTTGAAAAAAGACTTCACGAAACGCCCCTAAAATCGCGTCCCCCGCTGTGCCGCGCGGCCACGTGTCGTATTGACACCCCGTAGGTCAGTGGTTGTAATCCCTCTCGGCAGTGCGCTGCCGATTCGCCAGGACTGCCATCCTTTGCCCTCGACGAACGGCACAGTGCCATCAAGGGAACAGCTTTGGCTCCTGGCGAGACCCGACCAACTTTTTTACCGACAAGGGGCCCTTGTGAACAAGACCGAATTGATTGAGCACATCGCGAAGAACGCCGATATTTCCAAAGCTGCCGCCACTCGCGCACTCGAATCCACCATCGGCGCCATTCGCACCACGCTCAAAAAAGGCGGCTCTGTTTCTCTCGTCGGTTTCGGTACCTTCGCCGTCGGCAAGCGTGCTGCCCGCACTGGCCGGAACCCCCGCACCGGCGACGCGATTAAAATCAAGGCAGCCAAGATTCCCAAGTTCCGTCCAGGCAAGGCGTTGAAAGACGCATTGAACTGAGACACAGTTTCCGGTGGGGTGCTTAGCTCAGCTGGTAGAGCGGCGCCCTTACAAGGCGTAGGTCGGGGGTTCGAGCCCCTCAGCACCCACCACCCGATGCAAAGGCGAACAGGTTGTTCGCCTTTTTTGTTGTTGGAGCCATCGTGCTTCGGCGCATTCACAGAGAGTGTTCAATGTTTGATTTTTTCCGCAAGTACAACAAGATCGTGATGGGTGTCTTGTTCTTGCTGATCATTCCGTCGTTCGTGTTGTTTGGCGTAGAGGGTTACAAAAGCAACGGTGCCGACGAAAAGGTCGCGACCATCGACGGCACCCCCATCACGAGGCCCGAGTGGGATCAGCAGCATCGCGTCGAAGTCGATCGCATTCGTCAGCAGAACCCGGCCATCGATGCGTCGTTGCTCGATTCGGATGTCGCCCGCTATGCAACGCTCGAGCGCATGGTGCGAGATCGCGTGCTGGCAGCGGCTGCGAGCAAAAGCAATCTCACCATTTCCGAGGAGCGCCTCTCGCAGATTTTTGCGAATGATCCCGGGCTCAAGTCCTTCATCGTCCCCGACGCCAAGGGTGTTCCGACGTTTGATCGTGAGGCGTTCATTCGCATGACCGGCCGCACCCCTGAACAGCAGATGGCGGCCACCCGTGCCGAACTTGCGACGCAACAGGTGTTGCTTGGCGTGTCGGGCACCGCCTTTGCCACCCGCGCACAGGCTGACGCGGCACTGCGCGCGTTCTACGACAAGCGCGAGATTCAGGTCGCACGCTTTAACGCCGTGGACTTCGTGTCGAAGGTGACGTTGACCGATGCCGACCTGCAAAGCTATTACGACCAGCACGCGGCGCAGTTTCGTGCGCCCGAACAGGCGACGATCGAGTACGTCGTGCTCGATGCCGATGCAGTCAAGAAGAGCATCGTGCTGAGCGAAGCCGATGTGAAAAGCTATTACGAACAGAACAAAGAGCGTCTGGGCAGCAAGGAGGAGCGCCGCGCGAGCCACATCCTCATCACGGCGCCGAGCAGTGCGCCAGCGGCCGATCGCGAAAAAGCAAAGGCGAAGGCAGAGCAATTGCTCGCGGAAGTCAAAAAAGCACCGGCGACGTTCGCCGATGTGGCACGCAGGAATTCGCAGGATCCGGGCTCGGCAGAAAAGGGTGGCGACCTGGATTTCGTGACCCGCGGTGCGATGGTCAAGCCTTTTGAAGATGCGATGTTCGCGCTCAAGAAGGGTCAGATCAGCGATGTCGTTGAAACACCGTTCGGTTACCACATCATTCAGCTGACCGACTTGAAGCCTTCCAACGTGCCGCCATTCGAGCAGGCACGCACGGGCATTGAAGCCGACCTGCGCACGCAGCAGGCGACCGCCGAGTTCGCGAAGGCCGCAGAAGCTTTCACCGATGCCGTGTACCAGCAACCCGACAGCCTGAAGGCTGCTGCCGACAAGTTCAAGCTGACCATCCGGACAGCAGCCAACGTCGCGCGCACGCCCGCAGCCGGTGCAACCGGCGCGCTGGCGAGCAAGAATTTTCTGGCGGCGCTGTTTGCGCCTGATTCGCTCGAGCGCAAGCACAACACCGAAGCGGTCGAAGTCGGCCCGAGCCAGCTCGCGTCGGGTCGGGTGACCCAGTACGCGGCGGCACGCACGCTGCCTTTCGCTGAAGTCAAGGAAAAGGTGCGCACCGAATTGCTGGCCGAGCGCGCTGCTGCGCTCGCCAAAGCCGAAGGCACAGCGAAGCTGGCCGCATGGCAAGCCGGCGCTGCCGGCGCGGTCTTCGGCGCCCCGCTGACGGTGTCTAGACTCGACACCCAGTCGCAACCGGCGCCAGTGGTCGAGGGCGCACTCCGCGCGGACACTTCGAAGCTGCCGGCGCTGGTCGGGGCTGACCTGGGCCAGCAAGGCTACGCCGTGATCAAGGTCATCAAGAATGTGCCTCGGCCAGCGCCGACGGCCGAACAGGCTCAGCAGGAAAGTGCACAGCTGGCCCAGGCTGTGGCCGGCGCGGAAGCTGCTGCTTACTACGAACTGCTCAAAGAGCGGTTCAAGGTGAAGTTCCTTGCGCCGAGGCCTTCCGATTCGACAGTGGCAGAGAATCGATAGGTTTTGACGCTACAATTGCGCACTCTACGGTGGCTGTAGCTCAGCTGGTAGAGTCCCAGATTGTGATTCTGGTCGTCGTGGGTTCGAGTCCCATCAGCCACCCCAGTATTTGAAAAACGCGCCGATTTCGTGATCGGCGCGTTTTTTTATTGTCTGCCGATTGCTCAAATTGCAATCTGAATTAGAATTTTGCATCTTTCCCATCACAGGAACCCCGATGCCAACCCTTGCCGATATCAATTCGCAGATCCAGAAACACGACGAACAGATTGCGCAATTGCGCAAACAAGCCGAAGACATGCGCAATCAGGAGCGCGCCGGCGTTGTCGAAGAGTTGCGCAAGAAGATTGCCGAATACGGAATTTCAGCGGCCGACCTGAAGCTGAGCGGCGGTCGGGGCCCCGCAAAGCGCAGCGGCGCACCCGCGGCGGCAAAAGCAGCGGCGCGTTATCGCGGCCCGGCTGGCGAAACCTGGTCTGGTGGCCGGGGTCGCAAGCCGCGCTGGGTGACAGAAGCGTTGGCGGCTGGCAAACCGCTGTCTGATTTCGAGATCAGGTAGAGCGTCCTGACCCAACAAAAAAGCCCGCAGTCGCGGGCTTTTTTATTGGGTCGGCTTTTTGGGCGGCATTGCCGCGAATCAGTTCACCATCACCAGCTTGCCCTTGACGCCGCGCGATCCCATGTGGGCGTAGGCCGCTTTCAGCTCTGCCATTGGCATCGTGCTGTCGATGACCGGCTTGATCTTGCCCTCGCCGTACCACTTCGCCAATTCGGCCATCATCTGCGCATTGGCTTTGGGTTCGCGCCGCGCAAAGTCGCCCCAAAACACACCGACCAATGAAGCGCCTTTCAGCAGGGTCAGATTCAGCGGCAATGAAGGAATCGGGCCAGACGCAAAGCCGACCACCAGATAGCGACCGCGCCATCCAATCGAGCGGAACGCTGGTTCTGCGAAGTCGCCGCCGACCGGGTCGTAAATGATGTCCGGGCCTTTGCCGTCGGTCGCTGCTTTCACTGCATCGCGAAAGCCATTGGGCAATGCGTTCGTGGTGTAGTTGATGGTGACGTCTGCGCCGATCGATTTGCACAGCGCGCACTTTTCATCTGTCGAGGCCGCTGCAATGACGCGGGCACCGGCCGCCTTGGCGATCTGAATTGCGGAGGTGCCCACGCCGCCCGCGGCGCCCAGCACCAGCACCGTCTCGCCGGCCTGCAATTGCGCACGGTCCATGAGGGCGTGCCACGAGGTCGCGTAAATCATGATGAATGCCGCGGCATCGACGTAGTTGAAGCCATCGGGCAGCGGCATGCACAGCGCGGCCTGCGCCAGCGTGTGCGTGCCGAAGCCACCCGTGCCCGACAGGCACGCCACGTTCTGGCCGACCTTCAGGTGCGTCACGCCGTCGCCAAGCGCCTGTACGACACCTGCGTATTCGGAACCCGGCACGAAAGGCAGTGGCGGCTTGATCTGGTATTTGTTCTGGACAATCAACAAGTCCGGGAAATTCAGGCTCGCGGCCCTGATTTCGATCAGTACCTCGCCCGCGGCCGGCTTGGGTGTCGGCATTTCTTTCCACGTGAGGGCGTCGACGCCGGTCGGGTTTTCGCAAAGCCATGCGTGCATGTGGGGGTCTCCTGGAGGTGGCTGGGGCAATGATTGCGCGTGATGATAGGCGGGCGCCGCAGGGCCGCTTGTCCCTGCCGTGACCGACCCGCCACCTACAATCGCGCGCATTTCCAGACGCCATGAAAATCCTCATTTCCAACGACGACGGCTTCCAGGCCCCCGGCATCGTCGCGCTGCATGCAGCGCTGCAAGACATTGCCGATGTGGAGGTCATTGCACCCGAACAGAACAACAGCGCCAAGTCGAACGCGCTGACGCTCGCGGCACCGCTCTATGTGCGCGAGGCCCACAACGGTTTTCGCTTTGTGACGGGCACACCGGCCGACTGCGTGCACATCGCGCTCAAGGGGTTGCTCGACTACAAGCCCGACCTCGTGGTTTCCGGTATCAACAACGGCGCCAACATGGGCGACGACACCATCTATTCGGGGACTGTCGGGGCGGCAATGGAGGCCTATCTCTTCGGCATCCCTGCCATCGCTTTTTCGCAGATCGAAAAGGGCTGGGCGCATGTGGACGCGGCCGCGCAGATCGCGCGCTTGCTGGTGCAGCGCATCGAGCGTGAACGCATGCTCGACGGCCCTGCGTTCCTGCTCAACGTGAACATCCCGAACAAGCCGCTCGATCAACTCAAGCCGTTGAAGGTGTGTCGCCTCGGCCGTCGCCATGCGGCGGAGAAAGTGATCACGCAGGAGAGCCCGCGCGGAGAAACGATGTACTGGATCGCCGGCGCCGGCGGCGCGAAGGACAGCGGCGAAGGCACCGACTTCCACGCGACTGCGGCCGGGCATGTGGCGCTGACGCCCCTGCAGATCGACCTGACCGATCACGCCAGTCTCGGCGACTGGCGCGACGCCGTGGCGCGTCTCAGCGCAGCGGACGCCTGAACCGATGGCGACGCCGCCGCGGCCCGGCTTCCCGGTCCGGCTGACGCCCACGGCCTCCGCTGCCACGCGCGGCCGGCTTCCGGCAGCGCCGCTTCGCCCGAGCGTGATTGCGACGCCCTCGATGGCATCCGATGCGATCCGCGCCCGCATGGTGCAAAAGCTCGCGGTGCAGGGCATTGGCGATGGTCGCGTGCTGCGTGCGATGGGAACGGTCGAGCGGCATCGTTTTGTCGACAGTGCGCTGGTCAATCAGGCCTACGAGGACACCAGCCTGCCGATCGGCCTTGGCCAGACCATCTCGAAGCCCAACGTGGTCGCCCGCATGCTCGAACTCCTGCTGGCAGCGCCCGCGCTGGTCGGCAAGCCCGACGGCAAACTGGGCCGTGTGCTGGAGATCGGTACCGGCTGCGGCTACCAGGCCGCCGTGTTGAGCCATGTCGCGAGCGAGGTCTACAGCATCGAACGGCTGCGCGGACTGCATGAGAAGGCACGCGTTAATTTGCGCCATTTCCGTCTGGCGACCGTGCACCTGATCCTGGGAGACGGCATGCTCGGCTATCCGAAGGGCGCGCCTTACGCCGGCATCATCGCGGCAGCGGGCGGCGAGGCGATTCCGGAGGCCTGGATCGACCAGCTTGCCGTGGGTGGCCGCATCGTGGCGCCCACCCATTCCGTCGGCGGAGGGCAGGCCCTCGTCGTCATCGACAAAACCGCACGGGGACTCGAGCGCCGCATTCTGGAAGCGGTTCACTTTGTCCCTCTAAAATCCGGGATTGCTTGAAGGAAGAACACATGCAGGGAATTGGCAATCGGAGCTGGGTCACCGGCGTGGCGCTGGTCTTGACGCTCGTGATCGCGGGCTGCGCCGCACCGCGCGGACCGGCACCGGTCGAAGATCGCGGAACCATGGGTCGCGGGCCGGGTGCGCTACCCGCCACGCCAGGGGGGCCGCTGATCACCGTCGATGCCAATGGCAAGCCATTGGCCGGCATCGAGAATTACGGCAAGCCCGGTTACTACGCCGTGCGCCCGGGTGACACCATCCGCCGCATCGGCACCGAGAGCGGCCAACGCTGGCAGGACATCGCCCGCTGGAACAACCTCGACAACCCCGACCTGATCGAAGTGGGTCAGGTACTGCGCGTGATTCCGCCCGGTGCCACCGCACCAGGCAGCACGGTTGCAGCGGCGCCTGCGGCGAACGGCGTGGTCACTGCGCCGGTCGCGCAGTCGTCCATTGCCCCTGCCGCCGGTGCAATCACCGCACCGTCTGGCGCCGCGAGTGCCGCGGTCAAGCCGCCCGTTACGACTTCGTCTGTCGCACCTGCAGCCGCTGCGTCGGGCGACGAAGACGTGGGCTGGATCTGGCCCGTGCGCGGCCCGCTGATCGCCGGCTTCGACGAGGCCAAGAACAAGGGCCTCGACATCGGTGGCAAGGTCGGCGATCCGGTGATGGCGGCAGCCGATGGCCGTGTCGTGTACGCCGGGGCCGGGCTGCGTGGCTATGGCAACCTGATCATCCTGAAACACAACAACACCTACCTCACCGCCTATGCGCACAACCAGACGCTGCTGGTGAAGGAAGACCAGTCGGTGCAAAAGGGCCAGAAGATTGCCGAGATGGGCAGCAGCGATGCCGACCGCGTCAAGCTGCACTTCGAAATCCGTCGCCAGGGCAAGCCGGTCGATCCGGCGCGCTACCTGCCGGCGCGCTAGCGGAACGCGTTCTGCCACGCTGAGACAATCGTGGCATGACGGAACCCACTGACGACAGCAAACCAACGAAGACCTATCCCGAGCCCGAGTGGCTGAACGTCGAATCGCTCGACCTCGAAGCCCAGGGCGTCGCACACAACGCGGCCGGCATGGTCACCTTCATCGAAGGTGCCTTGCCATTCGAAGAGGTGCAGTTCAACGTGCACCGCCGCAAGAACAACTGGGAGCAGGGCGTGGTGACGGCCATCCGCCGCGAGTCCGCACAACGCGTGACGCCCGGCTGCCCGCATTTCGGCCTGCACACCGGTGCGTGCGGCGGTTGCAAGATGCAGCACCTCGATGCCGCTGCGCAGGTCGCCGTGAAGCAACGCGCACTGGAAGACAACCTGTGGCACCTGGGCAAAGTCAAGCCCGAGAACATGCTTCGCCCGCTCGAGGGGCCATCGTGGCATTACCGCTACCGCGCGCGACTTTCGGTGCGGCACGTGGTCAAGAAGGGCACGGTACTCATCGGTTTTCACGAGCGAAAGAGCCGATACCTCGCCGACATGCAGGTGTGCCCTGTGCTGCCCAAGCAGGTGAGCGCCATGCTGATGCCGCTGCGCGCGCTGATCGGCTCGATGGACGCGCGCGAGACGCTGCCCCAGATCGAGCTGGCATGCGGCGACGCCCCCGGCACCACCGGGCTGGGCGTGATCGCGCTGGTGCTGCGTCACCTCGCGCCGCTGTCGGGTGCCGACATCGCACGCCTCAAGGCGTTTGCCGGGCAGCACCCCGGCGTGCAGTGGTGGCTCCAGGCCAAGGGGCCCGAAACGGTCAAGTTGCTGGAGGAGGGCGGGACGCCGCTCGCGTACGAGCTGCCGGCCTATGGCATCACGATGCCGTTCAGGCCGACCGACTTCACGCAGGTCAACCCGCACATCAACCGCTCGCTCGTGAGCCGGGCGCTGCGTTTGCTCGACGTGCAGCCCGACGAGCGGGTGATCGACTGGTTCTGTGGCCTTGGCAACTTCACGCTCCCGCTCGCGAGCCGCGCGCGCGAAGTGCTCGGCATCGAAGGCAGCGACGTCCTGGTGGCGCGCGCGACCGACAATTTCAAGCGAAATGAAGCTGCCACGCCTTCGCGCCGGGCGCTCAGTGCCACGCGGTTCGTGGCACGCGATCTGTTCGAGATGACGCCGGCCATGCTGGTCGCCGACGGTGCGGCCGACAAGTGGCTGGTCGATCCGCCGCGCGAAGGCGCGTTCGCGCTGGCGAAAGCGATCGCGGAACTGCACGAGCAGCCGGAACTTCGCACCGACGGCTGGACGCCACCGAAGCGCATCGTCTACGTGAGCTGCAACCCGTCGACGCTGGCGCGCGATGCGGGTGTTCTGGTGAACCAAGGCGGCTATCGCTGCAGCCACACCGGGGTGGTCAACATGTTCCCGCACACCGCGCACGTGGAATCGATCGCCGTATTCGAGCTGCAATGAAAAAGGGCCCCACGGGGCCCCTTTCGTTTCGACAGACGGGAGCGGATCAGTCGCGCTCGCCGCCGAAGATGCCGAGCAACGCCAGCAGGCTCTGGAACACATTGAACAGGTCGAGATAGAGCGCGAGCGTGGCGCTGATGTAGTTGGTCTCGCCACCGTCGATGATCTGCTTCAGGTCGTACAGCATGTAGGCAGAGAAGATGCCGATGGCGGCCACCGAGATCACAAGCATGCCGGTGCTGGAGCCGACAAAGATGTTCACGATGCTGCCCACGAACAGCACCAACACACCGACAAACAGGAACTTGCCCATGCCCGACAGGTCGCGCTTGATGACCGTCGCGAGCGTCGCCATCACGAAGAAGACGCCGGCGGTGCCGCCGAACGCCGTCATGATGAGTTCGGAGCCGTTCTTGAAGCCCAGCACCATGGAAATCATGCGCGCGAGCATCAGACCCATAAAGAAGGTGAAGGCCAGCAGCACCGGCACGCCGGCCGCGGAATTCTTCGTCTTTTCGATAGCGAACATGAAGCCGAAGGCACCGACCAAGAAGACGACGAGGCCAAGCCCGCCCGTCAGCGCCGCGGTGATGCCCGTTGCGACGCCCACCCATGCGCCGAGCACGGTCGGGATCATGCTGAGCGCGAGCAGCCAGTAGGTGTTGCGCAGGACGCGCTGGCGATCGGCCTGCGGCAATGTCTGGCCGAATGCGCCTTCGCCTGGGGTGGTGTCGAGAGTCGTGATGCGGTCGTTCATTGCTGAAACTCCTGGGTTGCTGCAGTGAGGCAGGTGGGCGCATTCTAGGATGCTGCAAGAGGCCACGCCGGCATCAGGCATCCGGTCGCGCTCGCAGGTTTGTAAGGGTTCGGTTGCAAGTCGGCCGTTATGCTTCGTGATCCTGCAATTCTCAGTTTCCGACCATGAAAACCAAAGCTGTCCTCGAACTTGCCGACATCAAGACCATCGCCGCCGCCGCCGAAGCGGAAGCGTTGAAGAACAACTGGGCCGTGACGATCGCGATCGTCGACGACGGAGGCCACTTGCTGTGGCTGCAGCGCCTGGACGGCGCCCCGGCCATCTCCTCCCTCATCGGCCCGGCCAAGGCCCATACGGCCGCCGTGGGTCGCCGCGACAGCAAGGTCTACGAAGACATCATCAACGGCGGGCGTACCGCATTCCTGACGGTGCCGGGTGTGAGCGGCCTGCTCGAGGGCGGCGTGCCGATCGTGAAGGACGGCAATGTGATCGGTGCCGTGGGTGTCAGCGGCGTGAAGTCGAACGAAGACGCGCAGATCGCCAAGGCTGGCATCGCGGCCCTCGGCCTCTGATTTTTCGCTCTCCCAAAGCAAAACGCCGACCTCGAGGTCGGCGTTTTCGTCTGGACGATCAGCGTGAAAAAAAGCTTGGCTAGTCGGCGAACCGTTGGCTAGCAAAAAACGACCCTTCGGAGATGAATCTCCTTGAGTCGCCCCACGATGAAACTTGCACGGGAGGCGAGAAGACCCTTACTTCGTCAGGATCAGCTTGCCCAGTTTGGTGGCTTGAAGCCGGTAGAGGGATCCGTTGTGCAGGATGCCGACTGTCTTGCTGCCCTTCAGCAGGTCGGCACTTTCGACCAGTGCAGCCGACGGATTCGACTGCGCAGTCGCAGCGCTTCCACGGCCCGAGTTGTCGAGCGATGGGTGGTTCAGAACAGAGAAGGCAGCAGGGGTTTGCATTTGAGATCCTTTGCAGTCCGGGTCGGGTGCGATAGGTAAATGATAATTATTCTCAAGTAAAAAGTCAATCGCGACGATCAACTTTTTTGCCTTGCCCCGCCGATTACTTGTTGTCGGGCTCGGTAATGAAGCCGATCTTGCGCACGCCCGCTTCGCGCGCCTCCGACATGGCCTTGGCCACGCGCTCGTAACGCACCGCCTTGTCGCCACGGATGTGCAACTCGGGTTGCGGTTCCTTGGCGGCCTCTGCGCCGAGCAGCGCAGGGAGTGCGCTGTCGTCGATCTTGTTCTCGTTCCAGTAGTAGCTGCCATCGGCAGCCACGGTGAACAGGATGTTCTGCGGCTTGGTCACTTCCGGCTCGCTCGTGGCGCGCGGAAGGTCGATGTTGACCGCATGTTTCATCACCGGCACGGTGATGATGAAGATGATGAGCAACACCAGCATGACGTCGACCAGCGGCGTCATGTTGATCTCGTTCATCACCTCATCGGGTTCGTCTTGCGTTCCGAAAGCCATGGCGCTCAGCCTTTCTTGAGGGGCACGACGATCGATTCGCCGCTGCCGCTCTGCACGCGGGCGCCGGTCACGAAGTAAGCGTGCAGGTCGTGCGCGAAGCTGTTGAGCTTGGTCAGCACGAACTTGTTGCCGCGCACCAGCGCGTTGTAGCCGAGCACCGCAGGAATCGCGACCGCCAGACCGAGCGCAGTCATGATGAGTGCTTCGCCGATCGGGCCGGCGACCTTGTCAATGGTCGCCTGGCCGGCCGAACCGATGGCCATGAGCGCGTGATAGATGCCCCAGACCGTGCCGAAGAGACCGATGAACGGGGCGGTCGACCCGACCGACGCCAGGATCGCCAGACCGGTTTGCAACTTTGCGGTGAATTCATCGATGCCATTGCGCAGGCTGCGCGTGACCCAGTCGCTCACGTCGAGCGTGTCATGCAGATGGGCCTTGGTGTTGCGGTGGTGTGCAGTCGCTTCGCGACCTTCGAGGGCCAGGGCACGGAACGGATTGGTGTCGTCCTTGCCGAGCTTCTCGAGCGCTGTAGCGAAATCTTCGCTGTGCCAGAAATCGGACGAGCGGCGCGCGAGCCGCTTGTACTTCACGACGTCGATCGCCTTGGTGAGGATCACGATCCACGACGCGAGAGACATGACGATGAGCAACACGGCGACGGCCTTGGTGACAAAGTCACCCTGGCTCCAAACGTTCATCAGGCCAAATTGAGAGTTCATTGGGTATCCAGGCTATTCGGAGAGGGAGAAACTGATCGGGGCGTTGAACAAACGTGTCGTTTCTTCATTGCCGCCTGCGAGAGGAGTGATCTGGGATTGCTGGATGGCTTCGATCGCTGCGCGGTCGAGGCGGTCGAATCCGCTGGATTTCGCCAGCGCGGTTCGCTTCACCGTACCGGCGCTACTGAAGTAGACCGCGACGATGACAGTGCCTGTTTCGTTCAGCTTTCGGCTGATCGACGGGTACACCGGGTTCGGCTTGCGCACCCATTGCACTTGACCCTGGCTCAGCTCGACCAGCTTCGGCGCAGGCGGTGCAGGCGGTGGCGCGGGTGGCGCAGGAGGGGCTGGTGGTGCGGGCACCGGCGGGGCAGGCGGTGGCGGCGCGACCACGCCGACCGGCGCATCGGGCGTGGGCACGGGCTTTGGCTCGCGAACCGCTTGCGGCCGCGGTGGCGGCGGCGCCTTGGTCACCTGACGTTGTGGCGGCGGTGGGGGAGGCGGCGGAGGCGGGGGTGGCGATGGCGGCTTCGGGGGTTCGATGATCTGGGCCAGGATCTCGACCGGGATGACAACCTCCGCAGCCTTTCGCAGCAAGCCGGACTGCAATGCCCACAACCCTGCGACGTGGAACAGCACGACGCTGCCGGCAATGAGGGTGGTGCGCGAGAGGCCAAAGGCCGACGGCGGAGTGGAGAAGCGGTCAGACACGATCAAACATTCGAGAGCGGCCACGCCAAAACGTGCCCGCGATGCAGCAGAAACCGCGATTACTTACGAAAAATCCACCAAACCGAACCTGCGACGAAGATCAGGCTGCCGCCGAGTGCCGAGAAGAGTTCCATGCCTTGCTTTCCGTGATGGAGGTGGCAAGCTGGATCGCCATGACGCCGGTTTCCCGGTGCAATGCGGCCACTGGATGCGAGGCACTGCACTGCGCGATGACGTCGCGGGCGCATCCTTCGCACTGGCCACACTGGGTGGCCACACCGAGTTCGAATTGCACTTCGTCGAACGTCATTCCGGCACGCGCATGGCGCGCGATTTCGCGATCAGAGATTCGGCGGCAAACGCAAACGATCATGACGGTGAAAGCGGCAATTGGCTGGCTGGTTGAAGAAGAGTCTGATTATAAATACGAATCCCTCGCATTTGCAATAACTATCCTCCCAGTCGGGGTCTTATGCGCCGCGGTGCTATACCTCCGCCCAGAGTCTCAGCAGGTTGTGATAGTGACCGGTGAGCGCCACGGTCTCGGCCGATTCGCCATGCGTGGCGCGCAGAGCCTGAAGGGTCTGGTCCAGCTCGAAGAGCATGCCGCGCTGCGCGTTGTCCCGGACCAAGCTCTGAAGCCAGAAGAATGAACACACGCGCGCGCCGCGCGTCACCGGATGCACCTGGTGGAGGCTGCTGGAGGGATAGAGGATGAGGTCGCCGGCCGGCAGCTTGACCTCGTGCGCACCGTAGGTGTCGACGACCTCGAGTTCGCCGCCGTCGTAGTCGTCCGGATCGCTCAGGAAGAGCGTGCACGACAGGTCGGTGCGCAACTGCTCGCCGGTGCCCGGAATCGAGCGGACCGAGCCGTCGACATGCAGGCCGTAGTGCTCGCCGCCTTCGTAGCAGTTGAAGAGCGGCGGCACGAAGCGCAGCGGCAGCGCCGCCGAGTGAAAGAGGGCACTGCGCGCCAGCGCGGTCAGCACTGTTTTCGCGAGTTCGTGACCCCTGGGCGAATGCTCGGACAACTGTCGGTTGCGTTTGACCCTGGCGCCTTGTTCGCCGACGGTTTGTCGACCGTCCATCCAGTCCGCGGTCTCGAGGGCGGAGCGCACCTCACGCACCTCCTCGGGCGTCAATACATCGGGCACATGCAACATCATTTTGGAAGCAGCCTCACAAGAAAAAAGCCCCGACGGTGAGGTCGGGGCTCGAGTGTCGCACCGCTGCCGGCGCGAGCGGTTGTGGCATCAGAAGGCGAAGTTGGCCGTCAGACGGTAGGTGCGCGGTGCGCCGGGCGTGTAGCGGTAACCGCTCTTGTTGATCGCCGCCACGTATTCCTTGTCGGTCAGGTTGTACACGTTGAACTGCAGGTCGACGTTCTTGTTGATGCGGTACGACGCCATGGCATCGAACACCCAGTACGCATCGACAAAGGCGGGTGTGCCGACGGCGCCGTCGGTGCCACGGTGCAACTTGCCGTTGTAGCGAGCGCCAAGACCCATGGTCACGCCGAAAGGCGTCTTGTAGGTCGTCCACGCGGTGAACGAGTTTTTCGGTGTGTAGGCCAGCACCGAGCCGCCATCTGCCAGCACCGACGGGCCGTTCAGGATCTTGCTGTCTTGCGTGGTGAAACCGGTGCTGACGCCCCAGTTGTCGGTGATGGCACCGGCCGCGCCGAGTTCCAGACCCTGGACGCGCTTCTTGCCGATCTGGGCATAGGTCGTGTTCGTCGAGTCGGTCGCGATGACTTCGTTGCTCACGTCGGTTCGGTAGATCGCTGCGGTCAGCGCCAGCTTCTTGTTCAGCACGTCCCACTTGGTGCCGAGTTCCCAGGTCTTGGTCTTCTGCGGATCGAAGTCGGTTCGGTTGGCGTTGTTGCCGGTGCCACCTGCAGCCAGGGCGAAATTGTTGCCGCCCGGCGGCTGGGCCGCCGTGCCGTACCCAAGGTACACGCTGCTGTTGTCGGTCGGCTTGTAGACCAGGCCGAGCTTGCCGGTCCAGAGGCTGCCGGACGTGCTGAATGCGCTGGGCGTCAGCACCCCGTTCGTCGCGTTCAAAGCAGTCGCGTTGTAGTCGGTCGAGTAATGGTCGTAGCGCAGGCCGCCGGTGAGCATCCAGCGCTCGCTGAACTTCAACGTGTCGAACGCGTACGCGCCGACCGTTGTCGTCGTGCCGTCGGTCGTCGTGCCGTTCTGCAGGCGCTGGTAGCCGAGCACGTTCGGGTTCGGGGCGTACAGGTTCGCTGCGGGCCAGGCGCCGCTGTTGCGGATGCCGGGCACGCCGAAGACCGTGGCGTTTTGGCCGTAGTAGCCGTTCGTGTTCTGTTCTTCGCGAATCAATTCGACGCCGGCGTTCAGCGTGTGGCCAATGCCGCCCGTGTTGAACTTGGCGCTCACGTTGGTCTGGTTGGTCAGGATGGTGTTCTCCTGATCCTTGTTGGTCGGGTTGCTGCGGGCCAGCGTCCAACCCAACGGGTTCGCGGCGTTTGGCGTCAGCAGGTTTGCCGCGCTGCCCATGAACGCGGTCAACATGTAGTCCTGCTCGGTCTTGCCATAGCGGAACGTGTTGCGGACCGTGACGTCAGGCGTGAGGTCGTGCTCGACACGCGCGGTGAACATCGTCTGCGTCACGTTGTCGAAGTCCGACGTGGTGCCGTAGAAGTTGCTCGAATCGACACGCGAGGCGTAGTTCAGGAAATTCCGGCGATTGCGCACCGAGGTGGCATCGGGCGTGGAGTAGCCCGGCAGCCCGATCGTTGGCACGCCGCCGTCGGGGATGTTGTTCTGCTTGATGTGAACCAGGTCGAAGTACAGGCGCGTCGGCGTGCCGAGGCCGAGTGCCAGCGACGGTGCGATGCCCCAGCGCTTGTTCTTGACCACGTCGCGGCCGGAAACGTCTGCATCCTCGCCCACGACATTCAATCGGAACGCGGCGCCTGAACCGCCCGGGCCGCTCAGTGCCTTGTTCCAGTCGACCGTCCCACGCTTGAAGCTGTCGCTTCCAAGGCTGACCGAACCGAGAAAGCTGTCCGACAGCGTCGGCTTCTTGGTGATCAGGTTGATGTAGCCGGTCGGCGCGGTGCGGCCGGTGTCGCTGCCAGCCGGGCCCTTCACCACTTCGACCTGCTCGATGTTGAACGTGTCGCGCGAGACCGAGCCGGTGTCGCGGATGCCGTCGACAAAAATGCTGTTGGACGTGTCGAAGCCACGCAGGTAGATCGCGTCACCCGTGCTCGTGTTGCCGTTCTCGCCGAGATAGAACGCGCCGGCGCCGGGGGTGTTGCGCAAGGCTTCGGTCAAGGTGGTGGCGCCCTGTTCGCGCAGCACTTGCTCGCGGATCACCTGAATCGTTTGCGGCGTGTCCAGCAGCGGCGCGGTGAACTTCGGATTTGCCGAGGTGTCGGCCTTGTACTCGGGCGCGGCGTTCGAGCCCTGCACGCGGATTTCCTGCAGCGTGCCGCCGCCGGCAGCGGGCGCCGTCTGGGCCACGGCCGGCAGGGCGAATGCCATCAGCGTGGCGGCAGCGGCGCCGGAAAGTTGAGGGACAGCGCGCGCGACGGCGTGCTTGCGGCTCTTGATGTAGGCCATGGAACGGTTCTCCGAAAAGGAAGGCAAATGAGAACTCGACTGGCGGGTCTCGCGCGCTGCGCCCGAAGGCGAGGGGAGATTGGCTGGGTGAGTCGGCTCGCAGCAGGGAGCCGCGAAGTCACCCTGAATGATAATGACTCGCAATACGTTTTTTACACTTCCTTCACTGGCCGGACGTAATTTGCCTGGATTCGTTGTAGGACAGCAACGTGTTACGAGCCAAACCCTCGGGGTGCCCTCAATACACGTCGCGGCGGTAGCGCCCGTCGATCGTCAATGTCTGAACCGTTTCGGTGCCCAAAATGTCGCGAAGCGCGGCGTCGACGCCCGTCGCCATTCCCTGCAGGCTGCCGCATACATAGAGCGCGGCGCCGCGCGCCACCCAGGCACGCACCTCGTCGCTGACTTGCAGCAGTCGATGCTGCACGTAGACGCGATCCGCCTGATCGCGCGAAAAGACCAGGTCGAGTCGCGCCAGCCGCTGGTGGGCCTGCCAGGCTTCGATTTCGTTTCGGCAAAGAAAATCGTGGGCCACGTTGCGTTCGCCGAACACCAGCCAGTTTTCAAATTGTCCGGCGGCGATGCGTTCGCGCAGATGGCTGCGCAGCCCGGCCAGTCCGGTGCCATTGCCGATGAGGATGAGCGGCCGTTCGGCATTCGCCTCAAGGCGAAAGCGACGGTGGGGTCGCAGTCGCAATGCCGCGGTGTCGCCGATGGCGAGCGTGGAGGTGAGCAGGCCCGAGGCGGCGCCGAGCGTGCCGTCCGGGTGCTGTTCCTGGCGCACCAGCAATTCGATCCGGCCGTCGGACGGGATCGACGCGATCGAGTAGTCGCGCGGCCGCGTGGGGTCGCTCGCGATGGCGATCTGCACCAAGTCGCCCGAATGCCAGTTCAACGGCACGGCATCGGTGGCGGCCGTGAAGGCGACCTCGTAGATCGGCGCGCCCGCGCTGTGCGGGTTCAGCAGCGTGCGTGACACCAACTGCCACGGCACGAAGGGCGCGGCCGATGGTTCGGCTTCCTCGGTGTCGGCCCCTGCGCCCCACAGCGCGCGCCAGGCCGCCAGCGCGACGGGGTCGCCGTTGTCGACGTCGATGCGCGCTGCCACGGCGGCTGCGCCGGTCGAGGCGAGCCAGCCGTCGAGCGCCCGACCGAAGCCGCAGTAGTGGTCGTACTGCCGATCGCCCAGTGCGAGCACGGCGTAGCGCAGCGTCGGCAGCGCGATCGTCCTCGCCATCAGTTGGTCGGCGAACACGCTTGCGCCATCCGGGGCGTCGCCTTCGCCGTAGGTGCTGGCGACGAAGAGGGCGCGCCGCGCGCCGGCGAGCGTGGCGGCGTCGACGGCATCGAGCGCAAGCACGCGCGCAGGCGTGCCGGCCGCGTGAAGCCAGCGCGCGGTCTGCCACGCGATGGCCTCGGCCTGCCCGGTCTGGCTGGCGAACGCCACGAGCACGGGTTCGGCGGCGCCATCGCCCGCCAGCGCGTTCGACGCGGCCTTGGCGGCGACCGCGCGAAGCCGCTCACGCCACCAGATCGCGGCGCACAGCGCTGTGTAGGCGACCACGGTGCCGCCCGCAGCCACGCTGCGAATCGCATCGATGCTCATGCGTGAACGCGTTCGTGCCAGCCGCGCGAAGCGCTGGCCTGCAGGCCCTGGGGCGTGCGCTCGAAGAAGAGGGCGGCCACGCCGTGCGCGTTCGCGAACGGCAGGCCCTTGGTCGGGCCCAGCACGGTGAGCACGGTGGCCAGCGCGTCAGCATGCATGCACTCGGCGTGCAGCACGCTGACCGATGCGAGCCCATGCGCGACGGGTTCGCCCGTGCGCGGATCGATCGTGTGCGACCAGCGTCGGCCTGCCGACTCGCGCTGGTGCCAACGATCGCCCGAAGTGGCGATCGCGAGATCGGTGAGCGCGATGGGCGGCGATGCGCCGACGCTGTCGTCGGGCGCCGCCACCTGCACGGTCCAAGGTGTGCCGCCCGGCCGATGCCCGACTCCGCGCAACTCACCGCCGACTTCGACGAGCAGATCAACCAGGCCCAGCGCCTTCAACGAATCGACGACATGGTCGACGGCGAAACCTTTGGCGATGCCCGAAAAATCCAGTGTCAAGCCGCCGGGTTGTTCAAGCGTGGCTGCTGCGGCGTTGAACCGCAGTTGCCGCCATCCGCCGGCGGCCCGCGCGAGATGCAAGGCGCGGAGGTCCGGCGCGTGTGCACTTGCGACGGCATCGGGGCCGAAACCCCACAGCGCCACCAGCGGTCCGACCGTCGGATCGAGCGCGCCGTCGCTGGCTTCGGCCCATTGCACGGCGCAACGGAGCACGGCCGTGAATTCGGGCGCGAGCGCATGCACGCTGCCGGCAGCGGCCTGGTTGTAGCGGCTCAGATCGGAGTCGGCGCGCCAATGGCTCATCTGCGCGATCACACGGTCGAGCGCGTGCGCTGCCGATGCGCGCACGGCGTCCAGCCCGATCATTTGCGGGTTGCCGAAGCGCACCGACCAGGTGGTGCCCATCGTCTCACCGCCGATGTGCTGCAGCGTTACCGGATCGGCGAGCCGCGGCGTGGTGGCGTTGGCGTAGCTGCCACGCCAGTTCGGCGCGAACGAAAGCGTCGTGCCTGCGGAATTTTCCGTGGAGATCAGGGCATGACTTCCAGAGTCGCCGCGTAGCTCAGGCGGCGCTCCTTGGCTTGCGGCACGGTGGTCTTGTTGTCCTTGGTGCTCACGTCGAGCCAGTACATGCCCGCGGTCGGCCACGTCACGACGAACTGGCCTTTGGCGTCGGTCTTGATCTTGGTTTCCTGGAGCTTGTCGCGGTACTGCGTGTTGCCGGCGGTCACGCTCACTTCGAGATCCTTGGCGGGCTGGCCGTCGAGGTTGAGCGTGAAGGTCGACTTTTCACCCTTGACCAGATCGTTCGGGCTGCCCGTCGAGATCAGTTCCAGGCCCTGGCCGATGGGCTTGAGCACCGAAGGCTTGCCCACCGTCACGAACGTTTCGATGCGCCCCGACGATTGCGAAATGACCACGTCGGTTGCGTCGGCCGGCACTTCCTTGGCGATGCTTTCCGCGGTGCCGCGTGCACGCTTTTGCGCACCGGCCTTGTCTTTCCACGAAGCGAATGCGCCGGCGTTGACCACCGCGATGCGGTAGGTGCCCGGCTGCGCGACGGTCACGTCGAACACGGTTCGGAACTTGAGCTTGGCTTCGTTTTCGGCCTTGAGCGTGCTGCCGTCGGGCGCCGTGATTTGCAGGCCGTCGATGCGCAGCGGATTGTGGTTCGCCACGAACAGGTCGTTGGAGACCGCCGCGTCGATGCTGACCGTGTCGGCCTTCGACAGCACGGTGGTCGAAGGAAGCAACCAGGCGTTGTGCGCGTGTGCGGTGCCGAGTGCGGCAGTGAGGGCGAGGGCCGTGACGGCGGTGGCGAGGACGGAAGTCTTCATGGGGGGCTCCGGTGAATGAGGGTGTGTCGATGAACGGTGTGTTCGCGTGGATCAGGGCTTGAGTTCGAGCTTGATTTCGCCCAACTCTTCCTTGCCCGTCGCCACCACCGGCTGCGCGGAGGTCGGCGGCCACTGGAAAGGGATGCTCACGACTTCACGGCCGCCCACTTCGCGGGCGGCTTCGACCACCAGCTTGTAGCCACCCGGCGCCAGCTTGGGCAGCGCGCCCGTGCCTTCGGTGAAGTTGAGTTGCTGCTTGCCGGCCGGCTTGGTGGCGCCCGTGACGCCATCGACCGGCACCGCCAGTTCGCGGCCACCGCGGCGCCACCATTGGCGCAGGTCCTTCAGCCACTTGGTGCCTTCGCCTTCGGGGTTGTTGGTTTTGGTGCGCACGTCATACCAGACCGCGAGCGTCGTCTCGAGTGAGTTGTCCGCGCGTTCGATCCACGCGGCCACGTAGGGGCGGTGGTATTCCGACACCGAAAGGCGCGGTACCTCGATATTCACGCCCAACCCTGCGGCGAGCGCGGGTGCGGCGAACAGGGCCGATGCAGTGATCGGGGCAAGGGAATAGCGAAGTTGCACGGAAAACCTTTTCTTGACGAGTCAGTGAATGAACAGCAGCGCGAGCAGCACCGGAATGACCAGGCCCATGCCGACCATCGGCCAGGTGAGCGGCCGGTTGCCCGCATGCATCTTGAGAATGAACAGGCCGGTGATGGAGAACACCAGCGTGGCGGCCGCAAAGATGTCGATGAACCAGCTCCAGGCGGCGCCGGTGTTGCGGCCTTTGTGCAGGTCATTGAAGTAGGACAGCCAACCGCGGTCGGTGCGCTCGTATTCGGCTTCGCCGTCGGTCAGGCTGACGCGCAACCAGGCGTCTCCCCCGGGACGTGGCAGCGAGAGATAGACCTCGTCGTCCGACCACTCGGCTTCGCGGCCGGCGATGTCGACGGCAAACTGTTTCTGCACCCACGACTGGAGTTCGGCAGGCGCAGGCGCCTTGCCTTTGCTCGCTTTGTCGGCCTTGATGAGCGCGACCCGGCTTTCAAGGGCCGTCTGCAGCGCCGGGTCGAGCTTCGCGTGCTGGCTGGTGACGGCAGGCTTCGCTTCGATCTGGCCGGCATGATTGAGAGTGAAGCCGGTGACGCTGAACAGCACCATGCCGATCAGGCACATCGCCGAACTCACCCAGTGCCATTCGTGCAGGGTCTTGAGCCAGTAAGCGCGGCGTCGGTTGTCGGTCGGGGTGGTGGGAGCGGCAGCGGTCATGGGAGGCGACGATTCTAGCCTCACAAATGAGAATGAATGCTATTTGCATAAACAATGCGCGCCCAAAAAAAAGCGGGACCGAAGTCCCGCTGCGCGAGGGCGCCCTTGCGCCTTATTCGAGTTCGCCCATCTGGCTCTGGAGGTAGTTCTGGATGCCGACCTTGCCGATGAGGTCGATCTGGGTCTCCAGAAAGTCGATGTGATCTTCGGTGTCGTCGAGGATTTTTTGCAGCAGATCGCGCGAGACATAGTCACGCACCGTCTCGCAGTGCGCGATGCCCGCCTTGATCGTGGCCTGCGCGCCGGTTTCGGCGCCGAGGTCGCAGGCCAGCAGTTCCGGCACGTCCTCGCCGATGTTCAGCTTGCCGAGGTCTTGCAGATTGGGCAGACCGTCGAGCATGAAGATGCGGTCCATGAGCCAGTCGGCGTGCTTCATTTCGCCGATCGACTCCTCGTATTCTTTCTTCGCGAGCTTGTCCAGGCCCCAATGCTTGAGCATGCGGTAGTGGAGGAAGTACTGGTTGATCGCGGTCAGCTCGTTTTTGAGTTGCGCCTGCAGATGACCGATGACTTGGGGATCGCCCTTCATGATTCTTTTCCTTGTTCTGAAGCGCGCGATTGTGGGAGGGCGGGGCGCGCCCGGCAAGGCAAGCCCCTGCATTACCGGTCTGCATGCGTGTGATGCTGATACACGTTCGCATCGGTGAAAGCGCCCGCTTCGTGTTTCATAGGCGCAAGGCATTCTTTTAATAGTTCAATACTATTGAAAATAGTAAATCGGTAGTTATACTTGTGCCTCGTTATCTTTATCCGCCACCAAGGAAAGCAGCAATGTCCCTCATCAACACCCCCGTGCAACCGTTCAAGACCGAGGCCTATCTGAACGGCAAGTTCATCACGGTCACCGAAGAATCGCTCAAGGGCAAATGGTCCGTCCTGATCTTCATGCCGGCTGCTTTCACCTTCAATTGCCCGACGGAAGTCGAAGACGCGGCCGACAACTACCCTGAGTTCCAGAAGCTGAACACCGAGGTGTACATCGTGACGACCGACACGCACTTTTCGCACAAGGTGTGGCATGACACCTCGCCTGCGGTTGGCAAGGCCAAGTTCCCGCTGGTCGGCGATCCGACGCACACGCTGACCAACGCCTTCGACGTACACATCGCCGAAGAAGGTCTGGCACTGCGCGGCACCTTCGTGATCAATCCGGACGGCATCATCAAGACGGCCGAAGTGCACTCCAACGAGATTGCCCGCGACGTCAAGGAAACATTGCGCAAGCTCAAGGCAGCCCAGTACACCGCAGCGCACCCGAACGAGGTGTGCCCGGCCAAGTGGAACGACGGTGACAAGACGCTCGCCCCTTCGTTCGACCTCGTCGGCAAGATCTAAGCAGCGCCTCGCGCGAACGCCCGGGCGCTTTCGGAGCCCCGGGCTTTTTTAGCCCCGGTTGATAGTTATCCCTTATCGAAAGTGAGCCCTCCATGCTCGACGCAAACACCAAGGCCCAGTTGAAGAGTTACCTCGATCGCGCGACGCAGCCGATCGAAATCGTCGCCTCGATCGACGACAGCCAGGCTTCGGACGAAATGCGTTCGCTGCTGAAGGACGTCGCCGAGTCGTCCCCGCTGGTGACGTTCACCGAGAGCCGCGAAGACAACCACCGCAAGCCGTCGTTCTCGGTCAATCGCCCCGGCGAAAACCACGGTCCGCGCTTTGCCGGATTGCCGATGGGCCACGAATTCACCTCGCTCATCCTGGCGTTGCTGCAGATCGGCGGCTACCCGCCCAGGGTCGAGCAAGAAGTGCTCGACCAGATCCGCGCGCTCGACGGCGACTTCGAATTCGAAATCTTCGTGTCGCTCACCTGCCACAACTGCCCGGACGTGGTGCAGGCGCTGAACCTGATGGCGGTGCAGAACCCGCGCATCAAGACCACCATGATCGAGGGCGGCACCTTCCAGGACGAAGTGAAGGCGCGCCAGATCATGGCTGTGCCCACCATTTTCCTGAACGGCACCGAATTCGGTCAGGGGCGCATGAGCCTGGAAGAAATCCTCGCAAAGATCGATACGGGCGGTGTCGCGCGCGAAGCGAAAAAGATCGATGCCAAGGCGCCGTTCGATGTGTTGATCGTCGGCGGTGGTCCCGCCGGCGCGGCTGCCGCGGTGTATGCGGCGCGCAAGGGCATCCGCACGGGCGTGGCGTCCGAGCGTTTTGGCGGGCAGGTCCTCGACACCATGGGCATCGAGAACTTCATCTCGGTCAAGGAAACCGTCGGTCCAGCCTTCGCGATCGCTCTCGAGGAGCATGTGCGTGCGTACGACGTCGACATCATGAATCTGCAGCGCGCCAAGGCACTGGTGCCGGGCAAGGACTTCGTGGAAATCCAGCTCGAGAGCGGCGCTTCGCTCAAGAGCCGCACGGTGGTCATTTCGACCGGTGCACGCTGGCGCAACATCAACGTGCCGGGCGAGCACGAGTTCAAGAACAAGGGCGTAGCGTACTGCCCGCATTGCGACGGCCCGCTGTTCAAGGGCAAGCGCGTGGCCGTCATCGGTGGCGGCAACTCGGGCGTCGAGGCCGCGATCGACCTCGCCGGCATCGTCGGCCATGTCACGCTGATCGAATTCGACGTGCGGTTGCGTGCCGACGAGGTGCTGCAACGCAAGTTGCGCAGCCTGGAGAACGTGACGATCCACACGAACGCGCAAACCACCGAGATCACCGGCGACCAGACGGTGAACGGACTGGTCTACAAGGACCGTGCGAGCGGCGAACTGAAGACGGTGCCTCTCGAAGGCGTGTTCATCCAGATCGGGTTGGTGCCCAACACCGACTGGCTCAAAGGCACGGTCGAGCTGTCAAAGCACGGCGAGATCGTGGTGGACGCCAGAGGCCAGACTTCGGTGCCCGGTGTGTTCGCGGCGGGCGATGCGACGACCGTGCCGTTCAAGCAGATCATCATCGCGGCTGGCGACGGTGCCAAGGCGGCGCTGAGTGCCTTCGATCACCTCATTCGCACGCCGGTGCCGGTGGAAGTGTCGACGCCGGTGAAGGAAGCCGTCGCGGCCTAGTAAGTCAGGCGCTCGGGCCTGAGTTCCTGCAGGATCGTCGTCGCGATTTCTTCGATCGACTTGGTGGTGGTCGACAGCCAGCGGATGCCAGCGCGTCGCATCATCGCTTCGGCCTCGGTGATTTCCTGGCGGCAATTCTCGAGGCTGGCGTAGCGCGAGTTGGGTCGGCGTTCGTTGCGAATCTGCGAGAGCCGCTCCGGCTGGATCGTGAGCCCGAAAATTTTCTTCTTGTGCGGCAGCAAGGCCGGAGGCAACTGTCGGCGATCGAAGTCTTCCGGAATCAGCGGATAGTTCGCGGCCTTGAGACCGTGCTGCATCGCGAGGTAGAGCGAGGTCGGCGTCTTGCCGCTACGGCTCACGCCGACCAGGATCAGGTCGGCGCCGTCGAGGTCGCGGTTGCTTTGCCCGTCGTCGTGTTGCAGGCTGAAGTCGATCGCGGCGATGCGAGCGTCGTACTCCTTGCTCTTGCTCACGTCGCTGAAGCGGCCGATGCGGTGGTTGGACTTCATCGCCAGTTCGATTTCCAGCGGCCGCACGAAAGTCCCGAACATGTCGAGCAGCATGCCCTTGCAGCCGGTCTCGATGACTTCCAGCACCTCCATGTTGGCCAGCGTCGTGAAGACGATCGGCCGCACGCCCTCGATTTCTGCGGTGTGATTGATCCTGCGTACCGCCTGGTGCGCCTTGTCGAC
This sequence comes from Variovorax sp. PAMC 28711, assembly GCF_001577265.1. Lineage (NCBI taxonomy): Bacteria > Pseudomonadati > Pseudomonadota > Betaproteobacteria > Burkholderiales > Comamonadaceae > Variovorax > Variovorax sp. PAMC 28711. Next base: position 3,511,940 of record NZ_CP014517.1, read on the forward strand.
CGTGTCGGTGAAGGGCAGGCGAACGTGCCGCGGCTTCATTTCGAACTGTGCAAGCACGGCATTGCCGAATGTTTCGGCCGTGATGCCGGTGCCGTCGGAGACGAAGAAAACGGTGCGTGTTTGCATGGCGGTTCAGGAGGGGGTGAGGGCGTCTGCGGCCTTGTCCTGCGGCGCAAGCGGGGGTGCCGCGCCTACAATCCGGGCCATTATCGGGAATCTGCTTTCCCGTGCTTCATCTTTCCATGCAGACCGCCACCGCACCCAAAGCAACGACAACGATCGTGCCGGGCCGCCTGCATGCGCCGCCGGTTTTAACTTCTGGAGCCTCCCCATGCCTGCACTCTTTGAAGCGACCGCCCTGGTCGTACCGTTCGAGAACCTGAGGATGACCGACGTCGAGTCGGTCGGCGGCAAGAACGCCAGCCTCGGCGAAATGATTTCCCAGCTGCCTCAAGGCGTTCGCGTGCCGACCGGCTTCGCCACCACGGCGCATGCGTTTCGTGCGTTTCTCGCGCACGACGGTCTGGCCGACAAGATCAGCAAGCGGCTGGCCGCGCTCGATACTGAAGACGTGCGCGCGCTGGCCGTGGCCGGCGCCGAGATTCGCGGCATGGTCGAAGCCCAGCCGTTTCCGGCCGACTTGCAAAAGGCCATCGGCGAGGCGTTCGCGACCTTGAGCGCCGGCAACCCTGCCGCTTCGTTCGCGGTGCGCTCGTCGGCCACGGCCGAAGACTTGCCCGACGCCTCGTTCGCCGGCCAACAGGAGACATTCCTCAATGTGGTCGGCATCGACGATGTGCTCCACAAGATGAAGGAAGTCTTCGCTTCCCTCTACAACGACCGCGCGATCAGCTACCGCGTGCACAAGGGTTTCGAGCACGACATCGTCGCGCTGTCGGCGGGTGTGCAACGCATGGTGCGCAGCGATCTGGGCGCCGCCGGCGTGATGTTCACCATCGACACCGAGTCGGGTTTCGAAGACGTGGTCTTCATCACCTCGAGCTACGGCCTTGGCGAGACCGTGGTGCAGGGCGCCGTGAACCCGGATGAGTTCTATGTGCACAAGCCGATGTTGAAGGCCGGCAAGCGCGCGGTGATCCGCCGCAACCTCGGCTCCAAGCTGATCCAGATGGAATTCGCCACGCCCCAAGAAAAAGCAGAGAGCGGCAAGCTGGTGAAGACGACCGATGTGCCGACCGAGCAGCGCAACCGCTACTCGCTGACCGACGCGGACGTCGAGCAACTCGCGAAGTACGCGCTGGTCATCGAAGAGCACTATGGCCGCCCGATGGACATCGAATGGGGCAAGGACGGCACCGACGGTCATCTCTACATCCTGCAGGCGCGCCCCGAGACTGTGAAGAGCCAGCAGCAGGGCAAGGCCGAGCAGCGCTACAAGTTGCTGGGCAAGGGCGCCGTGCTGGCGGAGGGCCGCGCGATCGGCCAAAAAATCGGCACCGGCCCGGTACGTCTCGTCTACAACATCAGTGAAATGGACAAGGTGCAAGCGGGCGATGTGCTGGTCACCGACATGACAGATCCCAACTGGGAGCCGGTCATGAAACGTGCCGCGGCCATCGTGACCAACCGAGGCGGGCGCACCTGCCACGCGGCCATCATCGCGCGCGAGCTGGGCATTCCGGCGGTGGTCGGTTGCGGCGACGCGACTGATCTGCTGAAAGAAGGCACGCTGGTCACGGTGAGCTGCGCGGAAGGCGATACCGGCTTCATCTACGACGGCCTGCTCGAAACCGAAGTGACCGAAGTCCAGCGCGGCACGATGCCCGACATCGATCTGAAAATCATGATGAACGTCGGGAATCCGCAGCTGGCTTTCGATTTCTGCCAGCTGCCGAACCACGGGGTTGGGCTGGCTCGGCTCGAGTTCATCATCAACAACAACATCGGCGTGCATCCGAAGGCGATCCTCGACTATCCGAACGTGGATGCCGACCTGAAGAAAGCGGTCGAATCGGTGGCGCGCGGACACGCTTCGCCCCGCGCGTTCTACGTCGACAAGGTGGCCGAGGGCATCGCGACCATCGCCGCCGCCTTCTGGCCCAAGCCCGTCATCGTTCGACTGTCGGACTTCAAGTCGAACGAATACCGCAAGTTGATCGGCGGTTCGCGCTACGAGCCCGAAGAAGAGAACCCGATGCTGGGTTTCCGTGGCGCGGCGCGCTACATCAGCGAAGAGTTTCGCGAAGCGTTCTTGATGGAGTGCGAGGCGCTCAAGCGCGTGCGCAACGACCTGGGCTTGACCAACGTGCAGATCATGGTGCCTTTTGTGCGCACGTTGAAGCAGGCCGAGCGCGTGACCGGGCTGCTGGCTGCCGAAGGCCTGAAGCGCGGCGAGAACGAGCTCAAGATCATCATGATGTGCGAGGTGCCGAGCAACGCGATCTTGGCGGACGAGTTCCTCCAGTTCTTCGACGGCTTCTCGATCGGCTCGAACGACCTGACGCAGCTGACGCTCGGGCTGGACCGCGATTCCGGCCTCGAATTGCTGGCGGCCGACTTCGACGAACGTGACCCGGCCGTCAAGGCGATGTTGAGCCGTGCCATCGCGGCCTGCAAGGCCCAAGGTAAATATGTCGGCATCTGCGGGCAGGGGCCCAGCGATCACCCGGACTTCGCGCTGTGGCTGGCCGAGCAAGGCATCGAATCGATTTCGCTGAACCCGGACAGCGTGATCGACACCTGGAAGCAGCTGGCTGCACGCTGAACCGCGCGTGACCGGTGTGCCGGTGCGCAAAGAATTCATCCCGCGCGACGGTCGAATGCCCTCGTCAGCCTGGCGTAATTGAAACAAAATGCGTTTTTGGTGCGAAACTGTGTGGCGAGCAGGGAGGGCTGACGTCCACGCAGCGTCGCAGCGCCCATTCCGAGGTCTGGACTTTCATTTTTGGGACGATCCGCAACATGATTCTTGTCAAGACAGAAGCAGGTCAGCAAGTGCTCAGGGACCGCTCGGTGCGTTTGACGCCGCGGCAGCGTTCGGCTTTCATCCTGTGCGATGGCAAGCGGTCCGTCGATGAGGTTCTGGGCGCCGGAATGGGTATCGGCCCTGACGACATCGACCAGATGATCGAATTGGGTCTGCTCGGGCCGCTCGACGGCATGCCGGTGCGCGAACCGGCAATGGCCATGGCGGCTGCGCAGCCCGTCGCCGTGGCAGCGGTGGTGAGCCCCTCTTTGCTGAAGACGGCCACCGAAGCCCTCGCGGTTGCACCGACGCCGCTGGTTGCAACCCGGTCGACCCAGCAGCGCTACCAGGAGGCTTACCCGATCGCCACCCGGCTCACGGGTGCGTTGGGGCTCCGCGGATTCCGGCTCAACCTGTCGGTGGAGGGCACGTCGACCTACGAAGAATTGCTCGCGCTGGCGCCCAAGATCCGGGCCGCCGTCGGCCCCGAGAAGGCTGCCGAGCTCGATCGCGCGCTGGGGCACTGACGCCTGCTATAATCGTGGGCTTTCCCTTGCCACACTGCATCCGACGCTGCGGGTGGCTTTATTCCCTTCTTCGGAAGACCCACAAGGAGTGTCATGCGTCATTACGAAATCATCCTGCTGATCCATCCGGATCAAAGCGAACAAGTTCCAGCCATGCTGGAGCGTTACAAGGGCCTCATCACGGCCGGCGGTGGCAAGATCCACCGCGTTGAAGACTGGGGCCGCCGTCAGCTGGCCTACCAGATCAACAAGCTGAGCAAGGCGCACTACCTGTGCGTCAACATCGAAGCCGAGCAAACCGTGATGGCCGAACTCGAACACGCGTTCAAGTTCAACGACGCCGTGCTGCGCCACCTGACCGTTCAGAAGAAGAAGGCCGACACCGGTCCTTCGTCGATGATGAAGACGGTCGAGCGTGAAGAGGCCCGCAAGGCCCAACAAGCCGAGTACGCGAACAACAACAACTGATGGTGTGACGGTGACCGGCACAGCGGTCGCGGCCAATCAGCTTTTGCTGACTGCCGTGGTTGCCGAACTCGGTGCCTTGCGATTCACGCCCGCCGGCTTGCCTGCCATTGATCTGCGCCTCGAACACGAGTCGAAGATCGAAGAAGCAGGTCAAGTCCGGCAGGTGAAGGCGGCTTTGAAGGCCGTCGCGTTCGGCACAATAGCCGAGCGGCTCGCAAGTCAGGCGTTGGGGAGTCTCTGGCGATTTCAGGGCTTCCTCGCGACACCGGGGAACGGCAAGCATCCGGTCCTTCACATCCAGGATTTTCAGCAAGATTAATTTTTCGAGAGGTCCCAAATGGCCACGTTCAAGAAATTCAACAAAGACAAGCGCCCCAAGCGCAACACCCAGTCGCTGCTCTTCAAGCGCAAGCGCTTCTGCCGCTTCACCGTCGCCAACGTCGAAGAGATCGACTACAAGGACATCGACACGCTGCGCGATTTCATCAGCGAAAACGGCAAGATCATTCCCGCACGCCTGACCGGCACGCGCGCGATCTACCAGCGCCAGCTCAACACCGCGATCAAGCGTGCACGCTTCCTCGCGATGGTGCCGTACAGCGACCAGCACCGCGTCTAAGGAGTTCGACACCATGCAAATCATTCTTCTGGACAAGGTCCTGAACGTCGGCTCGCTCGGCGACATCGTGAAAGTGAAGGACGGCTACGCGCGTAACTTCCTGATCCCGTCGGGCCGCGCACGTCGGGCCACCACGGCGAACAAGGCCGAGTTCGAAGCCAAGCGCGTCGACCTCGAAAAGGCTGCTGCTGCCAAGTTGGCCGAATCGCAAGCCCAGGGCGAAAAGCTCGGCGGCTCGGCGGTCAAGCTCACGCAGAAGGCCGGCGTCGACGGTCGTCTGTTCGGTTCGGTCACCAACGGCGACATCGCCGAAGAGCTGAACAAGCAGGGCTACAAAGTCGCCAAGTCGCAAGTGCGCATGCCCAACGGTCCGATCAAGATCGTCGGCGACAGCACCGTGAGCGTGGCGCTGCACACCGACGTGGTCGTCGAGATCACCGTGACGGTGTACGGCGAAACCGCTTAAGCCTTCGACGACGAAGCAAAAAAGCCGCCTTCGGGCGGCTTTTTACTTTGGGGTTCCGCGCAGTTGTCCTCGGCGCTCCACCGAAAAGCCACCGCTTATCCACAGCGTTATCCCATGACGTCGCCGGCCCCGCGCACTAGCATGGCTGGCTGCAAGGAAACCCATGTCAGCCGTCTTCTCTTACGCCGATAACGATCCCGCCGACCGACAGGTCGCGCAACTGCGCGTTCCGCCGCATTCCATCGAAGCCGAATCGAGCGTGCTCGGTGGCCTCTTGCTCGACAACAACGCGTGGGACCGCATGGGCGACTTGTTGGTCGACGGCGACTTCTACCGCCACGAGCACAAGCTGATCTACTCGGCCATCGGCACGTTGATCAACGCGACCAAGCCGGCGGACGTGATCACGGTCTACGAGCAATTGCAAAACCTCGGCAAGGCTGACGAAATCGGCGGGCTCGTCTACCTGAACTCGCTGGCGCAGTACGTGCCGAGCGCAAGCAACATCCGTCGCTACGCCGAAATCGTCCGCGAGCGTTCGATCTTGCGCAAGCTGGTGTCCGCAGCCGACGAGATCGCGACCAACGCCTTCAACACGAACGGCAAGGCGGTCGACAAGATCCTCGACGAGGCCGAGCAGAAGATCTTCAACATCGGCGAGGAAGGCTCGCGCATGAAGCAGGGCTTCCAGGGCATGGATTCCCTGGTGGTCGAACTGCTCGATCGTGTGACCGAGATGGCCGACAACCCGAACGACATCACGGGCGTGCCGACCGGCTTCGTTGATCTCGATCGCATGACCTCTGGCTTCCAAGCCGGCGACATGATCGTGCTGGCTGCGCGCCCTTCGATGGGCAAAACAGCGCTGGCGATCAACATCGCCGAGCACGTGGCGCTCAACGAGGGCCTGCCGGTGGCGGTGTTCTCGATGGAAATGGGCGCGTCGCAACTCGCGGTGCGGATCGTCGGCTCGATCGGCCGCATCGACCAGACCCATCTGCGCACCGGCAAGCTCACCGACGAAGAGTGGCCGCGATTGACCGAGGCCATCGAGAAGCTGCGCAACATCTCGCTGCACATCGACGAGACGCCGGGTCTCACCACCAGCGAGCTGCGCGCCAATGCGCGTCGGCTGGCGCGCACCTGTGGCCAGCTGGGACTGATCGTGGTCGACTACCTGCAGCTGATGAGCGTGTCGACCGCGATGAACGACGAGAACCGCGCGACCGCAGTGGGTGAAATTTCGCGCGGTCTGAAGATGCTGGCCAAGGAACTCAAGTGCCCGGTGATCGCACTGTCGCAGCTCAGCCGCGGCGTCGAGTCGCGCACCGACAAGCGCCCGATGATGAGCGACCTGCGCGAGTCCGGCGCCATCGAGCAGGACGCCGACATCATCATGTTCATCTACCGCGACGACTATTACGACAAGAACTCGAAAGAGCCGGGCGTGGCGGAAGTGATCATCAGCAAGCAGCGGAACGGCCCGACCGGCACCGTGAAGCTCGCGTTCCTCAAGCCGATCACCAAGTTCGAGAGCCTCGCCAGCGGCGGTGGCTACGAGTACTAGCGCTCTGACAACGCGGTCACGCGGCCGGGCATGAAAAAGCCCGCGAGCGCCAAGGCGGTCGCGGGCTTTCGCGAGCCGGTGGCGAGGCTTTAGAGCACTTCGCTCGCGAAGTCGGCCAGGCGCGAACGTTCGCCGCGCGCCAGCGTGATGTGCCCGCCGTGCGGCCAACCCTTGAATTTGTCGACCGCGAAGGTCAAGCCGGACGACCCTTCGGTGAGGTAGGGCGTGTCGATCTGCGCCAGGTTGCCCATGCAGATGATCTTGGTGCCGGGGCCGGCACGCGTGATCAGCGTCTTCATCTGCTTGGGTGTCAGGTTCTGCGCTTCGTCGACGATCACGTACTTGTTCAGGAACGTGCGCCCGCGCATGAAGTTCATGCTCTTGATCTTGATACGGCTTCGGATCAGCTCGTTGGTCGCGGCGCGACCCCATTCGCCGGCTCCGCCGCCGTCGCCCTTGGCGAGGAACTCGAGGTTGTCGTCGAGCGCGCCCATCCACGGGCCCATCTTTTCCTCCTCGGTGCCCGGCAGGAAGCCGATGTCTTCACCGACGCTCACGGTCGCGCGCGTCATGATGATTTCGGTGTAGCGCCTGTCGTCGAGCACCTGGGTCAGACCCGAGGCGAGCGCCATCAGCGTCTTGCCCGTGCCGGCCGTGCCGGTCAGGGTGACGAAGTCGACGTCAGGGTCCATCAGCAGGTTCATCGCGAAGTTCTGTTCGCGATTGCGCGTGGCCACGCCCCAGACGGCGTTCTTGCCGGAGCTGTAGTCCTTGAGCGTCTTGAGCACCGCTGTCTTATCGCGGATTTCGGTGACGCGGGCGTACATGCTGGGCTCGCCGGGTGCCTCGAAGTAGACGAACTGGTTGATGTGGAGGTTGGGCACGATCGCGCCGCTGATGCGGTAGAAGGTCGTGCTTCCGCTCTGCCAGCTCTCGACCGTCTTGCTCTGCTTCGTCCAGAAGTCGGGCGGCAGCGCGAGCGAGCCGGCGTAGAGCAGGTCACCGTCTTCGAGCGTCTTGTCGTTTTGGTAGTCATCGGCGGCGAGGCCGAGCGCACGCGCCTTGACGCGCATGTTGATGTCTTTCGACACCAGCACCACTTCCTGCTTCGGGCGACCCGGCGCGTCTTGCGCATACAGGTCGCGCAGCGCATGCACCACGCCGAGGATCTGGTTGTCGGCCTTGCCCTGCGGCAGGCTGGTCGGCAGCGAATAGTCGAGCGGCGCGGTCTGGAAGAACAGCTTGCCGCCAGCACCGCGGTGGCCGGTGGTGTCGAGCTTCAATCCCTTGGTGATGTCGGCGCCCTTGGCACCGGCGAGCGCATCCAGCGTGCGGCTGGTCTGGCGACCGTTGCGGGCCACCTCGGTGGTGCCCTTCTTGTGGCCGTCCAGCTCTTCCAGCACGATCATCGGCAGGAAGATGTCGTGCTCTTCGAAGCGGAACAGGCACATCGGGTCGTGCAGCAGCACATTGGTGTCGAGCACGAATAGCTTGGCTGGACCCGATGCCTTGCGCTTGGTGCGCGGCGGGTTTTGCGTCTGGGGTGCCAGGGCATGAGGCGCCTGCGGTTGATCGTGATAGCTGCGCGTGGGCTGCGGTGCAGCGGGCGCCTGCACCGGTGCCCTGGCCTGCGGTGGCGCTTCGAGCACTGCACCGCCGGCTTCCGGGCTGCGGCGATCGTCGAACAACTCCAGCGCTTGCGTTCCGTGCGCCGGGCCGCCGTCAGAGCGGCGGTCGGCAGATCGGCGCGAATTCTTGTGCGATGAGCGTGCGGGGGCGTCTTGTGCGTCGGGTGTGAGCAGGGCGGCGCGTTTCGAGGGGGCGGGAGGCAAGGGCATGTGGGAAGTCGCTCGCAAAGAAGGGGGAACCAAAAAACGAAAAAGCCGCCTTGAGGCCAAGGCGGCTTTGTTCGGAGGATGCGGTCGTGGAGCTCAACGGCATGAGTCCATTATGCACATCGCGGGTGACGCATCCGGTGTTCGTTGTGCCTGCCCCACGGCTTCGCACGAAAACACACGCTTGAAGCGTCAGGCAGCTTTCTTGAGCGTCTTGACGGCCTTGAGCACGTCGTCGACATGGCCCGGTACCTTGAGGCCACGCCATTCGGCTTTCAGGATGCCGTCGGCGCCGATGAGAAAGGTCGAGCGCTCGATGCCCTTGACCTTCTTGCCGTACATGATCTTGTTCTTGACCACGCCGAACATGTGGCACATCTTTTCTTCGGTGTCTGCGATGAGTTCGAAGGGCAGCTCGAGCTTGGCCTTGAATTCGTCGTGCGACTTCATGTTGTCACGCGACACGCCGAAAACGGTGGCGCCGGCTTTTACGAAATCCTTGTAGCGGTCACGAAACTGCATCGCTTCGGTCGTGCAACCCGGTGTATTGTCTTTGGGGTAGAAGTACATCACCAGCACGTGACCGAGGTGCGAGGTGTTCGAAACCTTCAGCCCGCCGGTGGCGTTGGATTCGAACTCGGGAATGGGTTTGTTGACAACGATCGCCATGAAACTTGTTTTCTCCGTTGGATTCCATTCGGGGTGCAGCAGGGCACTTGTACGAACGGAGGATTGGTCGTTGCTAACTGCGGGCAGCTTGCCGCATCGCAACCCGCGATTTTACCCCGAAACGTGGACTAACTTCCAGCCGCGGGTTCCGGCGCGCGCGCCTCGATCAGCAGGGCCGCGACGACATGCCGTCCCTCGCTCGCCAGAATGTTGTAGGTGCGGCAGGCCGCAGCCGTGTCCATGGTCTCGACCCCAATGCGTTGCGCCATCAGCGGCTTGAGCCATGCGGGCTGCGGAAACCGGATGCGGTCGCCGCTGCCGAAGATGATCAGTTCGGCGTCGAGCGCGGCCAGCCGCTCGAAATGCAGGGCGCCCAACTCGTCAAAGCGTTGGCAATCCCACGCAAAGCGCTCGCCGCGTGAGCCGAGCACCACGCTCTCTTGGACTCTTTCGTTGTTGATGGCGATCCAGCCCGGCCCATGGGCAGTGAGGGTCTGGATGTCGGATTTGTCGGGCTGGAGCTTCATCGGGAGCCGGTTGGAACTGTGGTCAAATTATAGGTTTTCTCCAGTGACGCACGGGCTTCGTGGGCATTGGAAACCTTGCGAAACCCGCCCGGGAGGGCCTTTGAAAACGCTCAAGAAATCGGCCAAGCTGGCCAATGTGCTGTACGACGTTCGCGGCCCGATCGTCGACGCCGCGCGGCAGATGGAAGAGGATGGTCAGAAGATCATCAAGCTGAACATCGGCAACATGGCGCCGTTCGGCTTCGACGCACCCGAAGAAATCCAGCAGGACATGATTCGCAACCTGCCAGACTCGGCGGGCTATTCGGACAGCAAGGGCATCTTCGCGGCGCGCAAGGCCGTGATGCACTACACCCAGCAGCAGGGCATTGAAGGCGTCACGCTCGACGATATCTATCTCGGCAACGGCGCGAGCGAACTCATCGTGATGGCGACCAACGCGTTGCTCGACGACGGTGACGAACTGCTCGTGCCCATGCCTGACTACCCGCTGTGGACCGCTGCGGTGTCGCTGTCCGGTGGCAAGCCGGTGCACTACGTTTGCGAAGAAGACAACAACTGGCTGCCGAGCCTGGCCGACATCCGCGCCAAGATCACGCCGCGAACGCGCGGGATCGTCGTGATCAACCCGAACAACCCGACCGGCGTGCTCTACCCTGATGAGTTGCTGCGCGGCATGGTGGCCGTCGCGCGCGAGCACAGCTTGGTGCTGCTGGTCGACGAGGTCTACGACAAGGTGCTTTACGAAGACGCAAAGCACACGGCGATGGCCAGTCTCTCGACCGACGTGCTCACGCTTACCTTCAACTCCCTTTCCAAGGCTTACCGTTCCTGCGGCTACCGCGCGGGCTGGATGATCGTGTCGGGGCCCAAGAGTGATGCCGGCGACTACATCGAAGGCCTGAACATGCTGGCCAACCTGAAGCTGGGCTCGAACGTGCCGGGCCAGTGGGCGATCCAGACCGCGCTCGGGGGTTACCAGAGCATCAACGACCTGATCAAGCCCGGCGGCCGCTTGCGTCGACAGCGCGACCTGGCGTACGAACTCATCACCGCCATTCCGGGCGTGACCTGTGTGAAGCCGCAGGCCGCGCTCTACATCTTTCCGAAGCTCGATCCGGTGATGTACCCGATCGCGGACGACCGCGAATTCTTCATGCAGGTGCTGCGCGAGACGCGTGTGATGCTGGTGCAGGGCTCCGGCTTCAACTACCCGGACAACCAGCATTTCCGCATCGTGTTCCTGCCGCACGAAGACGACCTGCGCGAGGCCATCGGCCGCATCGCGAAATTTCTCGAAAAGTACCGCCGCCAGGCGGCGCTGACCGCGTCATGAGGCGGCTCCTTTCCGTGGCCGCGCTCTCGTGGTGCGCCGTGGCATCGGCTGTCGCTGGCGATGCGCCGGTGTCCTTCCAGTACAAGGACTGGGAGCTGGTGTGCGACAACACCCGCACCTGCCGCGCCGCCGGCTACCAGGCCGAAGAAGGGGGCAGCGACCCGGTGTCGATGCGCATCACACGCGCCGCCGGGCCCTCGACACCGGTCGGTATCGATGTGATGGTGGATGGAGAGGTTGAGCCCAGCGGCAGCCTGCGGCTGGGCGTCGGCAAGCTCAGCGTGTCCAACCTCGGCGCCAGCGGCGCCACTCTCGATGCTGCTCAGGTGCGCAGCGTGCTGCCCGAGCTGGTCAAGGCCGAGACCGTCGCGGTCAGCGATGCGAAGGATCGGCGCTGGACGCTGTCGCTCGCAGGACTGAACGCGGTGCTGCTCAAGATGGACGAATTCCAGGGCCGCATCGGCACGCCGAGTGCCTTGACGCGCAAGGGCAGCAAGCCGGAATCATCGGTGGCCGCGCCCGTGCTCGCGCCGGTCGTCAAGGCCGTCAGGCCAGCGAAAACACGGCCGCAGGACAAGGCCCTGGCCGCCCGGATATTCCCCGAGCTCGACATCAAGCGCGCCGCGGAAGATTGCAACAACAAGGACCGCGTCAACGCTGGCGCGATGACCGTGCAACGCCTCGATGACCGGCGTGTGCTGCTGTCGCTGTCGTGCGGCACGGGTGCCTACAACGACTCGACGTTTCTCTGGGTGGCCAATGACAAGCCGCCCCATGCAGCCAAGGCGCTCAAAGCCATGGGCGACTTCGACGAGAAGGACGGCAGCACCACCGAGGTCATGAAGGGTCGCGGCGTCGGTGACTGCATCTTCGCCGAAACCTGGGTCTTCGACGGCACGGGCTTCACGCGCACTTCCGAAACCGGCGACACCATGTGCCGTGGCTTCGCCGGTGGCGCCTGGTCGCTGCCGCGCTTCGTGGCGCGCGTCGTGCCGGCTTCGGCCCAATGAATATTCACCCAGCAAGAACGCGACTTTCATGAAACCCATCCAAGTAGGCCTTCTGGGCATCGGCACCGTCGGCAGCGGCACCTTCAACGTGCTCCGGCGCAACCAGGAAGAGATCAAGCGGCGCGCGGGTCGCGGCATCGAGATCACGATGGTGGCCGACCTGGACACGGCGCGCGCGCGGGCGGCGGTCGGGGAGGGCGTTCAGGTCGTCGCCGACGCGCACGCCGTCATCGCCAACCCGGACATCGACATCGTCATCGAACTGATCGGTGGCTATGGCATCGCCAGGCAGCTCGTGCTCGAAGCCATCGCCGCGGGCAAGCACGTGGTGACGGCCAACAAGGCCCTGCTCGCAGTGCACGGCACCGAAATCTTCGCGGCCGCGCACGACAAGGGCGTGATGGTCGCGTTCGAAGCCGCCGTGGCTGGCGGCATCCCGATCATCAAGGCGCTGCGCGAAGGCCTCACGGCCAACAGCATCCAGTGGATCGCCGGGATCATCAACGGCACGACCAATTTCATCCTGTCCGAGATGCGCGACAAGGGCCTCGACTTCGGCACGGTACTCAAGGAGGCACAGCGCCTGGGTTACGCCGAGGCCGACCCGACCTTCGACATCGAAGGGGTCGACGCCGCGCACAAGGTCACGCTGATGAGCGCGATCGCGTTCGGCATCCCGGTGCAGTTTGACAAGGCGCACGTGGAGGGCATCACGAAACTCGCGGCGCAGGACATCAGGTACGCCGAGCAGCTCGGCTACCGCATCAAGCTGCTCGGCATCACCAAGCGCACCGCCAAGGGCATCGAGTTGCGCGTGCACCCGAGCCTGGTGCCGTCGAAACGGCTGCTCGCGAATGTCGAGGGCGCGATGAACGCGGTGGTCGTGCACGGCGATGCCGTGGGCACCACGCTCTACTACGGCAAGGGCGCCGGCAGCGAACCGACGGCCAGCGCGGTGATCGCCGACCTGGTCGACATCACGCGCCTGCACACGGCCGATGCCGCTCACCGGGTGCCGCACCTCGCGTTCCATCCCGACGCGATGAGCGACCTGAAGGTGTTGCCGATGGAAGAGGTCATTACCAGTTACTACCTGCGTTTGCGCGTGGCCGACCAGGCCGGCGTGCTTGCCAAGGTCACAGGTCTGCTGGCAACAGCCGACATCAGCATCGACGCGGTGCTGCAGCGCGAAGCCGACGAAGTGGGCGGCGAGGGCTCGACGCAAACCGACCTCATCATCCTCACCCACGATGCGCGCGAAGGCACGGTGAGCGAAGTGATCGCCGAGCTGCAGGCGCTGCCCACCGTGCTGGCGCCGATCGTGCGGATTCGCAAGGAAGAGTTGAGCTGATCCGATGAACTACCTGAGCACCCGCGGCCACCCCGACCGCAAACGCTTCTGCGACATCCTGCTGGAAGGCCTGGCGCCCGATGGCGGCCTGTACCTGCCGGAGCGCTATCCGCAAGTGGACGCCGACATGCTGGCCAGGTGGCGCGGCCTGCCATACGCCGAACTGGCGTTCGAGATCCTCTCGCTCTACGTCGACGACATTCCGCCGGCCGATCTGAGGGCGTTGTGCGCGAAGACGTACACGGCGGAGGTGTTCGGCACCGACGAGATCGTGCCGTTGCGCGAGCTCGAAGACGGTGTCTACCTCGAAGCCTTGTCCAACGGCCCGACGCTGGCGTTCAAGGACATGGCGATGCAGTTGCTCGGCAATCTGTTCGAGTACGAACTGACGCGTCGCGGCGCCGAGCTCAACATCCTCGGCGCAACGAGTGGCGACACCGGCAGCGCCGCCGAATACGCGATGCGCGGCAAGAAGGGCGTGCGCGTCTTCATGACCTCGCCCGACGGCCGCATGAGTCCGTTCCAGCAGGCGCAGATGTTCAGCCTGCAGGACGAAAACATCCACAACATCGCGATCGCTGGCGTGTTCGACGATTGCCAGGACATCGTGAAGGCGGTGTCGAACGATCTCGCTTTCAAGCGCAAGTACCGCATCGGCACGGTCAATTCGATCAACTGGGCCCGCCTCCTGGCGCAGGTCGTCTACTACTTCGCCGGCTACTTCCAGGCGACGGCCAGCAACGACAAGCAGGTGAGCTTCGCAGTGCCGTCGGGGAACTTCGGCAATGTCTGCGCCGGCCACGTCGCCCGCATGATGGGCCTGCCGATCCGCACGCTGGTGGTCGCGACCAACGAGAACGACGTGCTCGACGAGTTCTTCCGCACCGGCGTGTACCGCGTGCGCGCCGCGGCCGACACGCACGAGACCTCCAGCCCGTCGATGGACATCAGCAAGGCCAGCAACTTCGAGCGCTTCGTGTTCGATCTTCTCGGCCGCGACGCCGACAAACTGCGCAGCCTGTTCGAGGGCCAGATCGCCGAAACCGGCCGCTTCGACCTGAGCGTCGACCCCGCCTTCGCCGATGCCGCCGGCCGCTTTGGTTTTCGCAGCGGCCGCAGCACGCATGCCGACCGCCTCGCCACCATCCGCGACACCGACAAGCGCTTCGCCGTGCTGGTCGACACGCACACGGCGGATGGCCTGAAGGTCGCGCGGGAGTACGTCGAAGCCGGCGTGCCCATGGTCGTGCTCGAGACCGCGCTGCCGATCAAGTTCGCCGCGACCATCGTGGAGGCGCTGGGCCACGAGCCGGATCGCCCGGCCCGGTTCGAAGGCATCGAAAAACTCCCCAAGCGCGTCGTCAAGCTGCCGTCGGATGCGCAGGCCGTCAAAGCCTACATCGCCGAAAACTGTGATTGAAACGGGCGCTGCATGAAGGTCATCGGTTTTGCCGGTTACTCCGGTGCAGGCAAGACCACGCTGGTCGAGCGGCTGATTCCGCTGCTCAAGCGCCGCGGGTTGCGGGTGTCTGTGGTCAAGCATGCGCACCACAAGTTCGACATCGACCATCCGGGCAAGGACAGTTGGCGGCATCGCGAGGCGGGCGCTTTCGAAGTGGTCGTCGCGTCTGACAAGCGCCTCGCCCTGATGCGCGAATTCGAGCAGCCGGCGCAACTCGACGTGCACCAGCTGATCGCCGAGCTCGATGCCGGTGTCGACTGGGTGCTCGTCGAGGGCTTCAAGCACAGCGACCTGCCGAAAATCGAAGTCTGGCGCGCGGCCGATGCCGGCGAGGCGCCCCGCGCGGTGCGCTACGACCAGGACGCGCACGTCGCCGCGATTGCGACCGACGCGCCGCATTTGCTGAACGCGCCGATCGGCGTGCCGATGTTCGGCCTGGACGACGTCGAAGACATTGCGCGCTGGCTGATCGACAGCGGCGACCGCTTTCACTACAACGTGACCACCCATGGCTGATTCAAAACGTCCTCCCCTGATGCCGCTCGACGAGGCGCTCGTCAGCCTGTTGGCAAAGGCGGTGCCCCCGGTTGGCAGCGAGAGCGTGTCGACTTTCGAAGCCGACGGGCGCGTGCTCGCACAAGACGTGGTCTCGGCACTGACCGTTCCGCCACGCGACAACAGTTCGATGGACGGTTATGCCGTGCGCGCCGACGACTGCGCGGTGCCGGGTGCCGTGCTGCGGGTGGCGCAACGCATTCCGGCCGGCAGCGTCGGCACACGGCTCGAGGCCGGCACGGCGGCGCGCATCTTCACCGGGGCGCAGATCCCCGGGGGGGCGGACGCGGTCGTCATGCAAGAGGACACGGCTGCCCTCGCCGAAGCCGAGGGTCTTGGCAGCGTCCGCATCGCGATCGTGCCGGCGGGCGGTCAATGGATTCGCCGCGCCGGCGAAGACGTCGCGGCAGGTGACGTGGTGTTGTCGAAGGGCGAGCGCCTCACGCCCGCCGCGCTCGGCCTGGCCGCGAGCGTGGGTTTCGATCGGCTGCAGGTCGCCAGGCGCCCGCGCGTTGCGCTGCTGTCGACCGGCGACGAACTCGTGATGCCCGGCGACGTGGCGCCCGAAGCGATGAAGCCCGGGTCGATCTACAACTCCAATCGCTTCTTCATGCGCGCGCTGCTGCACCGGCTGGGCTGCGAAGTGAACGACCTGGGCATCGTGCCGGACCGGCGCGATGCGACCATCGATGCGTTGCGCGATGCCGCCGCATCCAACGACCTGATCATCACCACCGGCGGCGTCTCGGTCGGCGAAGAAGACCACATCAAGGCCGCGCTGCAGGCCCTCGGCGAACTGCAGCTCTGGTCGCTCGCCATGAAGCCGGGTAAACCTTTCGCCTATGGCAACATCGGCGGCACGCACGTCACCGGGCTGCCGGGCAATCCGGTCTCCAGCTTCATGACGTTCGTGCTGCTGGTGCGGCCGTTCATCCTTGCGCTGCAGGGCGCTGCGCGCACGGCAATCGTGTCGACTGCGATGCGCGTCGATTCCGACTGGGCGAAGCCCGATCGGCGCCGCGAATTCCTGCGTGCACGCCGCAACGCGCAGGGCGGCCTCGAGCTGTTCCCCAACCAGAGTTCGGGTGTGCTGACATCCGCCGTGTGGGGAGACGGCGTGATCGACAACCCGGGCGGCCAGGCGTTCGCCCGGGGCGACACGGTCCAGTTCATTCCTTTCGCATCGCTCTTCTCATGAAAATACCTGTCCGCTATTTCGCATCGGTCCGCGAGGCGCTCGGCAAGAGCGATGAATCGGTCGACACAGCCGCTCCCACGCTGGCCGCGCTGCGCGACGAACTCATCGCCCGCGGCGAGCCCTACGCCTCCGCGCTCGCGCGCGGCAAGGCGGTGCGCATGGCGCTCGACCACACCATGACCGTCGAGACCGCAGCGCTGCGCGACGGCGTCGAGGTCGCGTTCTTTCCGCCGGTCACCGGAGGGTGAGCGTGCCGCGCGTGCTCGTGCAGACCGCCGATTTCGACATCGGCGCAGAAATCGCCACGCTGCGCGCCGCGCAGCCGGCGGTCGGCGCCGTGTGCAGCTTCATCGGCACGGTGCGCGATCGCAACGACGGCAGCGCCGTGGCGTCGATGGAGCTGGAGCATTACCCCGGCATGACCGAGAAGGCGATCGACGCCATGATCGACGAGGCCGAGCGCCGCTTCGGCCTGTTGGGCGTGCGCGTGATCCACCGCGTGGGCCTGCTCCAGCCGCAGGACCAGATCATGATGGTTGCGGTGGTGTCGGCGCACCGCGCCGAGAGTTTTCAGGCCTGTGAATTCCTGATGGACTATCTCAAGACCCAGGCGCCGTTCTGGAAAAAAGAACAGACGCCCGAGGGCGCCCGGTGGGTCGACGCGCGCGTCGCCGATGACGCTGCGCTCGCGCGCTGGGGCATCGACGCCGGCAACGCGTAGGGCCGGCGCAACCTTGCCGCAGGCTTACTTGGGCACGAAGCCGCTGGCCTGGATGATGCGTTCCCAGCTCTGCGTGTAGGTGCGCACGCGGCCGGCGAACTGGCCTTGCGGTTCGTAAGCTACGTTGAGGCCCAGCGTCGTCAACTTCTGCTTGATGTCGGGCATGGCCAGCACCTTCTGCAGCGCAGTGCCGAAGCGGTCGATCACGGGTTGCGGCGTGCCGACCGGGGCGAACACGCCGTAGTAGGGGTAATCGTCGAGGTTGGGAAAACCGAGCTCGCTGAAGGTCGGGATCGTCGGCAGCAACGGCTGCCGCTTCGCGCCGATCACGGCCACGATGCGCACCTTGCCCGCCTTGTGGTTCTCGATGAAGTCGGGCACCGATGCGATGCCCGCACTGATCTGGTTGCCCAGCATGTCGGCCGTCATCGGTGCGCTGCCGCGGTAGGGCGCGGCCTGCAGGTCGAGCTTGTATTTGTCGCCGATCATCTTCACCAGGAACTCGGGGATCGAGCCCGGCGCGGGAACGCCGATGGTGTCCTTGCCGTCGCGCTGCGTCTTGACCCACTTCACATACTCATCGATGGTCTTGGCCGGCGTGGCGCCCGACACGGCGAGCACGTTGGCGAAGGTCGCGAAGCCGGCCACCGGCACGAAGTCGTTGCTCGGGTTGAAGCCCGGATTTTTCACGACCTGCGGCAGGATAGAAATCGAGTGGTCGTGCGTGAGGAACAGCGTGTGGCCGTCGGCCGGCGCGGCCTTGAGCGCTTGCGCAGCGATCTGGCCGCCGGCACCGGCGCGGTTCTCGACCACGATCGGTGTGCCCAGTTCGTCCTTGAGCTTCTCGCCCAGCATGCGGGCGATGGCGTCGGTGCCGGCACCGGCCGGAAAGCCGACCAGCAACTTGATCGGCGTGCTGCTTTGCGCCTGCGCCATGCCCGAAAGACCCGCTGCCACGGCCAGGAGGCCGGCGGTCAGTGCGTGCCGTACCGCACGGACGCGCGGTGTTGAAAAAGCCATGATCGACTCCAAACGAAGGATTGAAAGATGAAGGGCACGGTGCAATAGCCATGCCCGGACGCGGCGATTGCCCTTGAATCGCGCCGCGACAGCCCTATTTTGAATGCAGGAAACCACACCATGCGCCAAGACAAACTCACCACCAAGTTCCAGGAAGCGCTCAGCGACGCCCAAACGCTCGCGCTGGGCAACGACAACGCCTACATCGAGCCGGCCCACCTGCTGGCCGCGATGCTGCGCCAGGACGAAGGCCCGCGTGCGCTGCTCGAGCGTGCCGGCGTCAATGTGGCAGGCCTGACCCAGGCGGCCGAGGCCGCCATCAAGAGGCTGGCGCAAGTGCAAGGCAACGACCAGGTCCAGGTCGGCCCCGAACTCGCCAAGCTGCTGCAGGCCACAGAAAAAGAAGCCCTCAAGCGCAACGACCAGTTCATCGCCGGCGAGCTCTTCCTGCTGGCGTTGTCGGACTCCAAAGCTGATGTCGGCAACCTCGCGCGTGCCAACGGCATGACGCGCAAGTCGCTCGAGTCCGCCATCGACGCGGTGCGCGGCGGGCAGGGCGTGAACAGCGCCGATGCCGAAGGCCAGCGCGAGGCGCTCAAGAAATACTGCATGGACCTGACCGAGCGCGCGCGCCTGGGCAAGCTCGACCCGGTCATCGGCCGCGACGAGGAAATCCGCCGCGCCATCCAGGTGCTGCAACGTCGCACCAAGAACAACCCGGTGCTGATCGGTGAACCCGGCGTCGGCAAGACCGCCATCGTCGAAGGCCTGGCGCAGCGCATCGTCGCGGGCGAGGTGCCCGAGTCGCTCAAGGGCAAGCGGGTGCTGTCGCTCGACATGGCGGCGCTCCTGGCCGGCGCCAAGTTCCGCGGCGAGTTCGAGGAGCGCCTGAAGACCGTGCTGAACGAACTCGCAAAGGACGAAGGGCAGACCATCGTCTTCATCGACGAGCTGCACACCATGGTCGGCGCCGGCAAGGCCGAAGGCGCCATGGACGCGGGCAACATGTTGAAGCCCGCGCTCGCGCGCGGCGAGCTGCACTGCGTGGGCGCCACCACGCTCGACGAGTACCGCAAGTACATCGAAAAAGACGCCGCTCTGGAGCGCCGCTTCCAGAAGATCATCGTCGGTGAGCCCAGTGTGGAGGCGACCATCGCCATCCTGCGCGGCCTGCAGGAGAAGTACGAGGTCCACCATGGCGTCGACATCACCGACCCGGCGATCGTCGCTGCGGCCGAGCTGGCCGATCGCTACATCACCGACCGCTTCCTGCCTGACAAGGCGATCGACCTCATCGACGAGGCCGCGGCCAAGATCAAGATCGAGATGGATTCCAAGCCCGAGGTGATGGACCGGCTGGACCGCCGGCTGATCCAGCTGCAGATCGAGCGCGAGGCCGTGCGCCGCGAGAAGGACGAATCGTCGCAAAAACGCTTCGGACTGATCGAAGACGAGATCGCCAAACTGCAGAAGGAGATCGCCGACTACGACGAGATCTGGCAGGCCGAGAAGGCGCAGGCGCAGGGCAGTGCCCACGTGCGCGAAGACATCGACAAGATCAAGTTCCAGATCGCCGAGTTCACCCAGAAAGGTGACTTCAACAAGGTCGCCGAGCTGCAGTACGGCCAGTTGCCGGCGCTGGAGAAGCGCCTGAAAGAAGCGCAGGACAGCGAAACGACCAAGGGTAAGTCGACGGTGCCCACCTTGCTGCGCACCCAGGTCGGCGCCGAAGAGATCGCCGAGGTCGTGGCGCGTGCCACCGGCATCCCGGTCGCCAAGCTGATGCAGGGCGAGCGCGACAAGCTGCTCGTGATGGAAGCCAAGCTGCACGAGCGCGTGGTCGGCCAGGATGAGGCCATCGGTGCGGTCGCCAACGCCATTCGCCGTTCGCGCTCGGGCCTCTCGGACCCGAACCGCCCGACCGGCTCCTTCCTGTTCCTCGGTCCCACGGGTGTCGGCAAGACCGAACTGTGCAAGGCGCTGGCGGGGTTCCTGTTCGACAGCGAAGACCACCTGATTCGCGTCGACATGAGCGAGTTCATGGAGAAGCATTCGGTCGCGCGGCTGATCGGCGCGCCGCCGGGCTACGTGGGCTACGAAGAGGGCGGCTACCTGACCGAAGCCGTGCGCCGCAAGCCTTACAGCGTGCTGCTGCTCGATGAGGTCGAGAAAGCGCATCCGGACGTGTTCAACATCCTCTTGCAGGTGCTCGACGACGGGCGTCTCACTGACGGCCAGGGTCGCACCGTGAACTTCAAGAACACCGTGATCGTGATGACCAGCAACATCGGCTCGCCGATCATCCAGTCGATGGTCGGGCAGCCGAGCCAGGACATCAAGGACGCGGTGTGGGACGAGCTGAAGAACTACTTCCGGCCCGAGTTTTTGAACCGCATCGACGAGACGGTGGTGTTCCATGCGCTCGACGCGAAGAACATCGAATCGATCGCGGCGATCCAGCTGAAGGTGCTGCAGGCGCGGCTCACGAAGATGGACTACACGCTGGATGTGTCGCCCGCCGCGCTGGCCGAGATCGCCAAGGTCGGCTTCGACCCGGTGTTCGGGGCGCGACCGCTCAAGCGCGCCATCCAGCAGCGCATCGAAAATCCGCTGAGCAAGTTGCTGCTCGACGGCAGTTTCGCGCCGAAGGACACGATCTACGTGACCACCGATCCGATCCATTCGCCGGGCCAGTTCGGGTTTTCGAAGGCCGGGGAACCAACCAGCGAGGTCGCGGCCTAAGGGCGGATAATGAATTTTATTTTTCGCGTGGTCTTCTTCCTGCTCGGCCTCGTGTTCGCGGCCAGCCTGGCGGTGGCCGTGCTGCTGCTGGCCGCGGTGTGGGGCGTGCGCTACGGCTGGGCGCGCCTCACCGGCAAACCGGTCACGCCGTGGGTGATGCGCTTCAACCCCGGTGCGGGCTTCGACCGCTTTCGCGCGGCCGGTCGGTCGGCCGAGCCGAGCGCCGCAGACGTCGCCAATGCGCGCGCGCGTGGGGAATCGGTCGAGCAGCCCGTGCGCATCCGGGGCACGGCGAGCGATGTGACGGACGTTTCGCCGAAATCTGCACCGCACGGGTGACAGCGAGAGGCGTCGTTCGCCGTCAAAATCGTCTCCTGCGCCCACCGCCGTGGTGGGTTCGTTTCCGGAGAGACATCCCATGACTTCACGCGACATCTTCGTGGTCGGCACTGCCCGCACCGCCATCGGCACCTTCGGCGGTTCGCTGAAGGACGTGCCCAACACCCAGCTCGCCACCACGGCGGTCAAGGCCGCCCTCGAACGCAGCGGCGTGGCGCCCGACGCCATCGGCCACGTGGTCATGGGCAACGTGATCCCGACCGACGTGAAGGATGCCTACCTGAGCCGTGTCGCTGCCATCGATGCCGGTTGCCCGATCGAGACGCCGGCCTTCAACGTGAACCGCCTCTGCGGCTCCGGGCTGCAGGCGATCGTGTCTGCCGCGCAGGCGATCGCGTTGGGAGACTGCGACATCGCGATCGGCGGTGGTTCCGAGTCGATGAGCCGCGGCCCTTACTTCGACACCGCGGCCCGCTATGGCGCGCGCATGGGCGACGCGGTGCTGGTCGATTACATGCTCGGTATCCTGCACGACCCCTGGGAAAAGATGCACATGGGCATCACCGCCGAGAACGTGGCGGCGCGCTACGGCATCACGCGCGAACAGCAGGACCAGCTGGCGGTGATGAGCCAGCAGCGCGCGGCTGCGGCCATCACGGCGGGCCGCTTCAAGGAGCAGATCGTCTCGGTCGAAGTGAAGACACGCAAGGGCGTCGTGCTGTTTGACACCGACGAGCACGTACGCGCCGACACCACGATGGAAGCGTTGGCCAAGATGAAGCCGGCTTTCAAGAAGGACGGTCTCGTCACCGCCGGCAACGCGTCGGGCATCAACGACGGCGCGGCCGCGGTGGTGCTGGCCGAGGGTTCGCGCGTCCAGGTGCTCGGGCTCAAGCCGCTCGCGCGCCTCGTGGGTTACGCGCACGCGGGCGTCGAGCCGGCCTACATGGGCATCGGCCCGGTGCCGGCCACGCGCAAAGTGCTGGCGCGCACGGGGCTCAAGGTGAGCGACCTCGACGTGATCGAGTCGAACGAGGCCTTCGCGGCGCAGGCCTGTGCTGTCATCAAGGAACTGGATTTCGATCCGGCGAGGGTGAACCCGAACGGCTCCGGCATTTCGCTCGGCCACCCCGTGGGCGCGACCGGCGCGATCATCACGACCAAGGCGATCGCCGAGCTGCACCGTATCGGTGGCCGCTATGCGCTGGTGACAATGTGCATCGGCGGCGGGCAGGGCATCGCTGCGATCTTCGAACGCGTCTGATCGCTCGATGACGCTGCGCAAGCCGCTTTTCGTCGATGAGAACGAGGTCGAGCTCAGCGCCATCCGTGCGCAGGGGGCGGGCGGCCAGAACGTCAACAAGGTGTCGAGCGCGGTACATCTGCGCTACGACATCCCGGCCAGTTCGCTGCCCGACGACGTGAAGGAGCGACTGCTCTCGCTGCGCGACTCGCGCATCACGCAAGAGGGCGTGCTGGTGCTCAAAGCGCAGCAGCACCGCACCCAGGAAATGAACCGGAACGACGCGCTCGCTCGCCTTCAGGAAGTGGTCGACAGCGTGGCGACGCCGCCGCGCGTGCGGCGCGCGACCCAACCCACCTACGGTTCGAAGCAGCGCCGGCTCGAAGGAAAAAGCCAGCGCTCCGCGATCAAGAACTCGCGCGGACGGGTGCGGGACTGAACGCTTGCCATAAACTCGCGCCACGCAGCAACGGTCACCTCACGGATTTCATGGCGCTCATCACGTTCATCGTCGAAGACAACAAGACCATCCGGGACAACCTCATTCCGTCACTGGAAGATCTTGCCAATGCGGCCGTCGCCGGCATCGCCGAAACCGAGAACGAAGCCATCGCGTGGCTCGAGACGCACCGCGGCGAGTGGCATCTCGCCGTCGTTGATCTGTTCCTCAAGCAGGGTTCCGGGCTCGGCGTCCTGGCCGCCTGCCGTGAGCGCGGCGATCAGCAGCGCGTGGTGGTGCTCAGCAACTACGCGACCTCTGAAATGAAGGCGCGTTGCGCGGCGCTCGGTGCCGACGCGGTGTTCGACAAGTCCAACGACTTGGACGCCTTCTTCGAATATTGCAACGCCGACCGACCCTCGCAGTTGGCGCCGCTCTGAGCGCCTGACCGGCGCCCGCCG
Organism: Variovorax sp. PAMC 28711; assembly: GCF_001577265.1. Classification (NCBI taxonomy): domain Bacteria; kingdom Pseudomonadati; phylum Pseudomonadota; class Betaproteobacteria; order Burkholderiales; family Comamonadaceae; genus Variovorax; species Variovorax sp. PAMC 28711. The sequence continues at coordinate 3,535,421 of NZ_CP014517.1, forward strand.
CTTGTGTGTCGAAGGACGCCTCCTTGCACATCCACGAATGTCGCCTGCAGAAAGACCTTCACCTCAACGGCGCGCTGCGCTCGGTGGAGGGCGTGATTCGCGACCTGCTGGCGGAAATCAACAGCGGCCAAATCCTGGAGCGCAACGGATTCGAGAATCTGGTGCGCGGTTCGAAGCTCGACATCGAGGCGCTCTACCGGCATGTGCTCAAGGAGAACTGGTACCTGTCTGCCGTGGAGGCCCTCAAGCTCAAGCTGGTGGCGGGGACCGTCTGACGTGGCCCAGCGCGGCGAGCGCCTCGGCGTCGGTGCGGTAGCTGCAGAACAGCGGGCCGGGCGCGAGCAGGCCCGCGCGATCGAGCAACTGTTGGGCCGGCAGCTTGAGCCCGCTCAGGTGAAACCGGACGCCCTTGCCCTCGAGCATGCGGCGGATCGAACCGAACACTTCCGCGCCGGTGATGTCGACGCGGTTGATCGGTTGCGCGAAGAGGCACACGTCGGTGAGACCGGTCCGCCCGGCCAGCGCTTCGGCGATCGCACGCTCGAGCGTGGGCGCCGAGGCGAAGTCGAGCTCGGCGTCCATGCGCAGCGCATAGAGCTGCGGCGCGAGCGGTGGCAGCTGCCACAGGTGGCGGTCGCGCAGGCTGCCATCGCCATGCAGGCCCACTTCGATGATGCGCGGATGCAGGTGGCGGTACATGTAGTTCGCGAGGCTCGCGAGCAGGCCGCCGAGCACGCCCCAGTAGATCGACGGCGCGGTCGCGATGGTCAGCGCGAAAGTCGCGAATGCGATGCCGCCTTCCACGCGCGACACCCGCCAGAGCACCGCGAAGCTGCGCGGCTTGATGAGCCCCAGGATGGCCGTCATGACCACGGCGGCGAGCACGGCCTGCGGCACGTGGTACAGCATCGGCATCAACCACAGCAACGAGATTGCGACGACGAGCACGCTGAACAAGGTGGCCCAGCCGGTCTGGGCGCCGGCATACAGCGTGATGGCCGAGCGCGAGAACGAAGAGCTGGTCGGGAACGCGCCCGTGAGACCCGACGCCACCTTCGCGAGGCCTTGCCCGATGAGGTCCTGGTTTTCGTTCCAGAGCGTGCCGGCCCGCGCGTTGTCGATCTTCGCGCTCGATGCGGTTTCGAGAAAGCTCACCAGCGTGATCGTGAGCGCCGGCAGCAGCAGCGCGCCCAGCGTCGACAACGCGACACCGCTTGGCCAGTAGAAAGACGGCAAGCCCGACGGCAACGCACCCACCACCGCGCCGCCGAGCAGCGCGTAGCTCAGTGCCCAGCTCAGCGCCGAAGCGGCTGCCACCAGCGCCATGGTCGTCGGCACGCGCGGCAGCCAGCGTTTGCCCGCCCACAGCACGGCCATGCTGCCGAGGCCGAACGCCATCGCCGTCCAGTCGGGCGGCGTGCCGCCGCGCAATCCCTCGAGCATCTGCAAAAGCGTGCGCCCGGTGAACCCGAGCAGCGCGGGAAGTTGCGAGATCGCGATGAGGATCGCCGCGCCCTGCGTGAAACCGGTCAGCACCGGCGAATTGACCAGCCGAAGCACCCAGCCAAAGCGGCCGGCGCCGATCAGGATCTGGATGCCGCCAGAGAGCAGCGTGAGCCACACCGCCATCGCCACCCACTCGGCACTGCCGGCCACCGCCAGCGGGGCGAGCGAGGCACCGACGAGCAAACTGGTGAGCGCCGTCGGGCCAACCGACAGGCGTTGAGACGAACTGAACAGCACCGCCACCAGCGCCGGCCAGAGCGCGGCGTAGACGCCGGTCACCAGCGGCATGCCGGCGAGCGCCGCGTAGGCCACGCCTTGCGGAATCACCATCAACGCCACCGTGATGCCGGCGATGGCTTCGCTCTGCAACAGCCCGCGGCTCGGGCGGGGCCAGGCAAGGCACGGCATCCAGCGCGCAAGGCGCTGACGCAGCGAGGTTGAGTTTGCTATCGAATTCATAGCTGTATACGCAGGCTGGGCGGGAGCTGCAGCACTGTCTACTGGAAGTAGCGAACGAGTATAGAGCGCACACGCCGCGCGGTGCGCACGTTGCAACGCAGCTTGCGCCTACAGCGACCGCTGAGGAGGCGCCACACAGTGAGGAGATGCTGCACGCCCTACGCACCCTGTTCACGCCTCGCCGCGGGCCCGATCCTTTCGTGGCTTACGCGCGCGTCGTCGACGAACTCCCGCTGGCTGCGGTGCCGCTCGCGCATGCGTTGGTGCATTCGTCGAATGGCATTCACGACAACTTGCGGCGCTGGCTGGATGTGGCCCTGGCGCAGCGTGCGCCAACGGCCCTCGGACAGCCTTCGTCGCGCGCGGCGGTTTCGGTCTGGCATGCGTTGCAGGACAGCCAGGCGAGCGGCCTGCGACTCTCGGCAGAGGCAGACTGGGCGTTGCTGCACGCGATCGGACTCGAACTCGCGACGCTGGAGGCAATGCGCTTCCTGCTTCGCGTGCATGTGGTGACGGTGCAGCAGTGGTTGCCCGGCGCGACCGAGGCCGCGCAGGCACTGGCGGCGTCGGTGGTGGTGTGGCCCGACCTGGCGAGCACCGAAGCGCTGTAGATTGCTGCGCATGACCGATGTGCACGCCCTGTTCGATCTTCAACACCACGCCAGTCGCGAGACGGTAGACGTACCCATCGCCACGCGGCGCGACAGACTGCAGCGCGTGCGCACGCTGATCGATGTCAACGCGGATGCGCTCGCCGATGCGGTGCAGGCCGACTTCGGGGTGCGTTCGCCGATGTTGACCGAAGTGGCCGATCTCTTCGTGCTGCGCAACCTGATCGCTCAGCTCTCGCGCAACGTCGCGCGCTGGAGCAGACCGCAGCGCGTGTCCACGCCGATCTACCTCCAGCCTGCGCGCGCCTGCATTCAGCGCCAGCCGCTGGGCGTGGTCGGCGTGATCGCGCCGTGGAACTACCCACTGCAGTTGTCCCTCGGCCCTGCAGCCACCGCGCTCGCAGCGGGCAATCGCGTGATGCTCAAGCCGAGCGAGCTCACGCCGCGCACCTCGGCATTGCTGGCCGACCTCGTGGCCGCGTCGTTCGCACCCGATGAATTCACCGTGGTGCAGGGCGATGGCGCGTTGGCGGCGCAGTTCTCGGCCTTGCCGTTCGACCATCTCTTTTTCACCGGCTCGACGGCGGTTGGCCGCAAGGTCGCGCAGGCCGCAGCGGCCAACCTCACCCCGACCACGCTCGAGCTCGGCGGCAAGTCGCCATGCATCGTCGATGTCTCGGCCGATCTCGACACCGCCGCACTGCGCATCGCGCACGGCAAGTTGCTCAACGCCGGCCAGACCTGCATCGCGCCCGACTACGTGCTGCTGCCGCGCGGTCGCGAAACGGATTTTGCCGATGCGTGGCGGCGTGCCGTGGCGCGGCTCTTTCCGCAGATCGTGGGCAGCGCCGACTACGCATCGGTCCTCACCGCGGCCCACTACGCGCGGTTGAACGCGCTGCTGGACGAAGCGCGCGGGGAGGGCGCGCGCATCGAGCAGGCGGCCTCGGGCGACGCGACGCGCCAAATGGCGCCGGCGCTGGTGTTCGGCGCGCAAGCCGGGCAGCGTCTGCTGCGGGAAGAAATCTTCGGCCCCATCCTGCCGGTGCTGCCGTGCGACAGCACCGACGAAGCGGTGCGCTACATCAACGCCCGGCCGCGGCCGCTCGCGCTCTACTGGTTCGGCACCGACACTGCCGCGCGCGACCGCGTGCTGGCGCAAACCGTGAGCGGCGGGGTGACGGTGAACGACACGCTGCTGCACGTCGCCCACGACAACCTGCCCTTCGGCGGCATCGGCGAAAGCGGCATGGGCTCGTACCACGGCGAGGCCGGCTTTCTGCGCTTCACGCAGCAGAAATCGGTGCTGGTGCAGTCGCGCTGGTCGGGCGGCGCGATGCTCTATCCGCCGTACGGGCCGCGCTTTCGGCGAATGATGGGCTTGCTGCGCAAACTGGCCTGATCAGACCAGCGACGCCGCGTTCTTCAGCACGTAGTCGCAGGCCTTCGTCTTGAGCTTGCCCGAGATGCCTTTCAGGTTCAACGACTTGCCGTCGTCGCCCATCAGCATGCCCTTGGCGCCGTTCGCGTAGCCGGTCTGCTGCTGCTTCTGGCCGGTGATCATGCCCATCAGCTTGTCCTTCACGCCGCCGGCGGCATCGGCGCTCAGGTAGTTGTTCTTCACGCAGTACTGCAGCACGCCGGCAGCGTTGCCGATGCTGCTCTGGCCCATCGCGGGCATCGCGTAGTTGCCGGCCTGCGATTTCAGGCTGTCGAGCAGGTTGTTGGCGTGGGCCGGTGCACCGATCGCGAGCACGGCAGCGGCGACGAGAGCGGAGAAAGTGGCTTTGACTTGCATGGTGATTCCCTTCCAATTGAAATGACAGAGTGCGCCTTCAGGCGCGGACGGAGCGGGCCTTACAGCCTCTTCTTGTGTTGGAACGCGGTGGGCGACTGTCCCGTCGCGGCCTTGAACATCGCGCAGAAGGCGCTGTCGGTCGAGTAGCCGCTGGCCGACGCCACCTGGCTCACCGGCATGCCGCGCGCCAGCAACGGCAGCGCGTGCGCCATGACGGCCTGCTGGCGCCATTGTTGCCAGCTGGTGCCCAGCTGCTGCTGGAACAGGCGCGCCACGGTGCGCTCGCTGGCGCCGATGGTGACGGCGCGCTCGGCCAGCGTCGCGCGATCGGCCGGATTGCGCAGCAGGGCCTCGCACAGCTGGCGCAGGCGCTTGTCGGTCGGCAGCGGCACGTCGATGCGGATCTGCGTGGCGCGTTCGAGCTCGTTGATCAACAGCGGCGCGATCATGCGTTCGCGCTGTGGCGCTTCGGGGTCGCGCGGCGGCAGGCCGTCGGGCGTGGTGTCGAGCGCCAGCATCAGCGCACGCATCAGCGGGCTGATCTCCAGCACCTCGCACTTTTCCCAGGCGGGCGCCAGCCAGGCATGCAGGTACACGGTGCGCAGCTCGGCATCTTCGATGAGCGTGATGCTGTGCGGCATGTCGGCCGGCACCCAGAGCGCACGCGAGGGCGGCACGATGTAGCTGCCATCTTCCGTGCTCAGGCGGATCACGCCCCGCGTCGAAAACGTCAGCTGCGGCCAAGGGTGCTGGTGCAATTCGACCCGCGTGGCGGCCTTGAGTAAATGCTCCTTGGCACGCAGCGGCCGCACGGCATCGGGTGCGTAGAGATGCGGGGTGAGCGGACCGACGCTGATGGTCGGCGCCGAACTCATGGCCGCGGCGGTGGCGGGTGCTGTCATGGTTTCGACAAATGTTGGCGCGGTATCGCCATTCTGCCGCCCGATCGCCGCATACGATCGGTCCCCGCTCCGCATTTTTGTAGCAAGTCATGTCGTCATCCGCTCCCGCCGTTTTTCCGACCACCCTGCGCACCGACGCCAAGTTGATCGGCCTGGTCGGGCTGGCGCATGCCATCAGCCACTTCAGCCAGCTCATCCTCGCGCCGCTGTTTCCCTGGCTGAAGGACGCCTTCAACGTGAGCTACACCGAGCTCGGCGCGGTGCTCACCGTCTTCTTCGTGGTGTCGTGCATCGTGCAGGCGGCCTCGGGCTTCATCGTCGACAAGCTGGGCCCGCGGCCGGTGCTCTTCGTCGGGTTGGGTGCGTTGGGGCTGGCGGCGTTCGGCTACGCGCTGGCGACCAGCTACTGGATGCTGCTCGCCTTTGCGGTGCTCGGCGGCATCGGCAACGGCGTGTTTCATCCGGTCGACTACACGCTGTTCAATCGCAAGGTCGCGCCGACCCGGCTGGGCCACGCCTACAGCGTGCACGGCATCACCGGGAGCCTGGGCTGGGCGCTGGCACCGGCCTTCGTGGTGCCGATCGCCATCGCGTTCTCGTGGCGGGTCGCGCTCGCTTCGGCGGGTGTTCTCGCCCTCGTCGTGCTGCTCGTGCTGTGGCTGTATCGCAGCGTGCTGTCGCTCGACGTGCAGGCCGTGCACAAGGCAACGGGTCAGGGCGAGCCGGCACCGGTCGGCGGGGAGTTCGATTTCCTGCGCATTCCCGCGGTGTGGATGTGCTTCGGCTTCTTCTTCTTCTATGCCGCGGTGATCAGCGTGGTGCAGACCTTCGCGCCGGCCGCGGCCGGCCACCTGCACCAGGTGCCGCTGGCGCTTGTGGCGATCTGCCTCACGGTCTACATGGTCGCGAGCGCCGCCGGCATGGTGCTCGGCGGCTTTCTCGCCTCGGACCCGACGCGTTGCGAGCGCATCGTCGGCGCCGGCTTCGGCGTCGCCTGCGCGTTGGCGCTGGTGCTGGCGTTCGCGAGCTTTCCGCCGCTGTGGGTGCCGGTGATCTTCGGCGCGATGGGCTTCGCATCGGGCATCGCGGGGCCGTCGCGTGACCTGCTGGTCAAGCGCTCCACACCGCCGAATGCGACGGGCCGCGTCTACGGCGTCGTCTATGCCGGGCTCGACATCGGGCAGGCGATGGCGCCGCTGGTCTTCGGGCGCCTCATGGACAACGGCCAGTACAGCAGCGTGATCCTCGGGCTGGCGCTGGTGCAGGGCGTGCTGATCGCCAGCGCGTTCAACGTGACGCGTGTGCGCCGCACGACGCTGTCGCCTGTCGCGGTTTCGGTTTGAGTCTCTACCTCGTTGTTGCGCTGGGCGCGGTCCTCGCGGGCTTCGTGCAGGGGCTGTCGGGCTTCGCGTTCGGCCTGGTCGCGATGTCGGTCTGGGCCTGGACGGTCGACCCGAAACTGGCCGCGGTGCTCTCCACCTTCGGCGCACTGGTCGGCCAGGTGATCGCGGCGGTCACGGTGCGGCGCGGGTTCGACAAGCGGCTGCTGCTGCCTTTCGTGATCGGCGGCCTCGCTGGCGTGCCGATCGGCATCTGGCTGCTGCCGCGGCTCGACGTGGCGGTTTTCAAGGCCTGCCTGGGTGGCCTGCTGGTGCCTTGGTGCCTGGCGATGCTGTTCGCACGCAATCTGCCACGCATCACCGGCGGTGGGCGCATCTCGGATGGCATCGTCGGGTTTCTCGGCGGCATCTGCGGTGGCGTCGGCGGGTTCACCGGCCCGGTCCCGACGCTGTGGTGCACCCTGCGCGGGCTGGACCGCGATGTGCAGCGCGCGGTGGTGCAGAACTTCAACCTCTCGATGTTGGCAGTCGCCTTCGCACTGCAGGTGGGCGCCGGCCATGTCGGCCTGGCAATGCTGCCGATGCTCGCCATCGTCGCGGTGTGCGTGCTCGTGCCGGTGCTGCTCGGCGCGCGGCTCTATGTCGGCATCAGCGACGCGCGGTTCCGGCAGATCGTGCTGGGGCTGCTCACGCTGTCGGGCGTCGCGCTGCTGATGGCGTCAGTGCCGGAGCTGTTGCGGCGCTGATCACCCTCGGTCGGCACGTCAGACCGCCAGCAGCGCGTCGACCTTCCGCAACCCTTCGATCGTCTTCACACAGGCTTCGGCCGCTTCGGTGCCCTTGATGGCGAAGTGGCGGTGGAAATATTTGCGGTGCTCCACATGCTCGTGGAAATGGTGCGGCGTGAGCACGGCCGACAGCATCGGCACGCCGGTTTCGAGCTGCAGCTTCATCAGCGCTTCGACGACGGTGCTCGCGACGAAGTCGTGGCGGTAGATGCCGCCGTCGACCACCAGTGCGCAGCCCACAATGGCGGCGTACTTGCCCGAATTGGCGAGGCGCTTGGCGTGCAGCGGGATTTCGAAGGCGCCCGGCACGTCGAACACATCGATGGTGTCGGCCGGCACGCCGAGGCGCGCCATCTCCGCGAGAAAGGCGTCGCGCGCCTGGTGGACGATGTCCGAATGCCACTGCGCTTCGACGAAGGCAATGCGCTTGCCCTCCGCGCCCGAAGACGGCATGGCGGACAAGGGAAGGTCGTTGATCTGACTCATGGTGCCTCTTCATAAAAAAGCAGGTTTCCTGAATCAGGGCGCACGAAGCCGCAGGCAAGCCGACGCGCACAGACGCGCGCGGCACCGCCGACGTTTTCGCGCTCTCTTTCATCCGGACTGTGACCGTCGGCTCCGGAATCGCACCGGGATCTGCTGACCCTGCGAGGCATGGCGCACCGCAGGCGCTCGCGGGCTTGTGCGAACGAGTCGCCATCACCGCCGGTGGGGAATTTCACCCCGCCCTGAGAACGCTGTGCCGGCTTTCACCGGCACGAGGCAGATTTTAGGGACGGCGCGCAGGCCCTGCTGTCACGCAAGCGGCAAGACCTCACAGGCCGCGCGCGTCTGCGTACCTCACCGCGCAACAAGGAACTGGGTCATGCGCTGCAGCTCGTCGTCGAGCGCCGAACGGAACGCGGGGCCGAGCGGCTTTCCGTGGGCATAGCCGAAGGTGGGCTGCAGCTTTTCACCGCTGGATGCGACGTTGGCCCAGCCGATCACCCGGTCGTGCCAGAGCAGGGGCAACGCATAGTGACCGAACCGGCGCTTCGGTGCGGGCGTGTAAGCCTCCAGCTTGTACGTCCAGTCCCAAAACAGGGTGAAGCGCCGGCGGTCCCACACGACCGGGTCGAAGGGCGCCAGCAGGCGCACGGCGTCGTCGGGTGCATGCCGCCGCGAGCGCGGTCTTTCGTCCGCGGGCCAGTACCAGGTCGTGCCGTCGAGGCGAACGCTGGCGAGCACTTCGCGCGCCTCGCGCAAGGCCGCCTGGCTCTGCGCGGCCAGATGCGGCGCGCCGTAGCCGAGCAGGCGCACAAGGTAGGTGAGGCTCGCGGCGGGCAGCGGTGCGTACTTGCGCACGATGAGTTCGAGCAGCGCCGCAGCGCGCATCGCGCGGCCTTGCGCGCTGTCGTCGATCGGCGGCGCATGCGCGACCGCGGCGTAAATGCGCGTGCCGCTCTCGCGCCGCACCACGCGCAGCATTCCGCGGTAGTGCATGCCGTCGAGCAGTTGGGTGCCCGCATTGCTCGAGCCGCCCCAGTAGTTGGTGACGCGGCCATGCGCGAAATGCGCATCGACCTCGCGCGGATGCACTTCGCCGCGTTCTCGCACAAAGGCCAGCACGTCGACCGCTTGGCGACGCGTGGCGGCGTCCCACGGCTTTCGCGTGCCTTCGCGGGGGTGCAGGAGCGCCAGGTGCTCGCGCGGCAGGAAGCCGTAGTTGACGAGGCAGTCTTCCTCGATGTCCAGACTTGCATAGCGGCGCGCCAGATCACCGGCGCGGTAGTCCTTGACGCGATGGCGCAGCGTGAGGTCCTGCGCGCGGGCCGGCGCACGGATGGGGTCGGCCTGCACGAAGCCCAGGCGCTGGATGGCGCGCGGCAGCGTCGTGGGCTTGAAGAGCGTGCGGGCGATGGCGTAGCGGCGCAGGTCGTCGAGGGCGGGGTTCGGCATGTTGCAGGATTTTGCAGCGCCGCCGTTCGGGGCGGGGCCGAAGGCGGTGTGAGTGCTAAGGCCAGCGCGGCATGAGAGTCTTGAACACCTTGCCGCAGTTCGGAACTTTCATTCGGCCATCTGGCAGGATTCGAGAATCGACGGTTATCAGAAGAAGGGAGTGTCAAAAATGACGAACGTTTTGGCCAGCCTGCTTTCAAGTAGCGGCTTCCTGGTGCTACTCATCGGATTTTTGTGCGGTGCTCCCCTGGGGAGCGCAATCAACAAGAACCTTCATGAAGAGCGTGTCCGAGCCTGGCGGGTTGCTCATTCGAGTTTGGTGGGTGGCGGAGTCATGCTTCTTGCCATCGCTTCCAATCTTTCGCGTATCGATTTGTCTGAACCTCTAAAGGTTCTGACATCGGTAATGCTCTGCATTTCTGTTTGGTCATTCACCTTCGCGCTCACCTTTGGAGCGTCGAGAGGGCATCGAGGGACAGAACGGGGGACTGGATTTACCGCGGCAATCACCTATACGGCCAACATCACCGGTGTGATCCTCTCATTGATTTCGATTCTGATGCTCGCCCACGGGGCGGGCGTTCATCTGCGGAACGGTATTTTCTGAACTTCATGCACGCGAGCAAAAATGCTCCGCCGTCGGGCCGATCATGTCTTCGGCTTCGCTCGCAGCGGCAGATAAACCTCTGCTCCACCCAGGCTCAGGTCGGTTGGGTACGCTGCGCAGCGAAATAGAGGAGGAGGCCGCAGGCCGGGGGACATTTGCGGAGCAGCGTGCCCTGCCGGCATGAGCCGCGTCACAAACTTAAACCGCGCTCTTGTGCCGCTCGATGCAAACGTCCAGCGTCTCAGCGCCGGGCCGCTGCCACCAGTCCAAGTTCGAGAAGATCTCGACCTCGCTGAACCCTGCGAACCCCGCCGCTTCGACCCATCCGCGAATCTTCTTCAGCTCCACCACCCCGTCGCCCATCATCCCGCGGTCGCTGAGCAGGTCGCGCGTGGGCGTGAGCCAGTCGCACACGTGGTACGCGAGGAGCCGTTCCTTGCCCGCGCGCGCGATCTGCTGCTGCAGCTTCGGGTCCCACCACACGTGGTAGATGTCGAGCGCGACGCCGAGCAGGCCGCTCTTGTCGGGATCGAGTTCGTCGCAAATGTCGAGCGCGTGCTCAAGCGTGTTGATGCAGGCACGGTCGGCCGCCTGCATCGGGTGCAGCGGTTCGATGGCGAGCGGCATGCCGACCTCGCGGGCGTAGTCGAGCGAGGCCGCGATGCCTTCGCGCACTTCACTGCGGGCGCGGGCGATGTCGGTGTAAGCGGCCTGGCCGTCGAGCGCGCCGGGCAGGGCGCCGACGACCAGCACGAGGCAGGGCGCATCGAGCGTCTTCGCTTCGTCGATGGCGCGGCGGTTGTCGTCGAGCGCGGCCTTCAGCCCAGCTGCATCGGGCGCGGGAAAGAAACCGCCGCGGCAGTAGCCCGACAAGACAATGCCGTGCGCCTTCAATTGGGTCGCGACCTTGTCGAGGCCCACGGCAGCGACCTGGTCGCGCCAGGGGCTGATGGCGCGGATCCCGCGCTCGGCGCATTGGTCGATGATGCGGTCGAGCGGCACTTCGGCGCCCGATTGCTTGCGCACGGTCGCGGTGTTGATGGAGAGCCAGTCGTGGTTCTGCGAGAAGTCGCGCATGGTCTTGTCTATTCCACGCCGTGCAGCGCCAGCAGCGTCTTCATGCGCTGCACCGCCAGCTCTGGCTGCTCCAGCACGCTGGCCGCATCGGCCAGACGGAACAGTTCGGCGAGGTGCTGCAACGAGCGCGTGCTCTGCTGACCGCCGACCATCGTGAAATGCCTCTGGTGGCCGTTGAGCCAGGCCATGAAGACCACGCCGGTTTTGTAGAAGCGCGTGGGCGCCGCGAAGATGTGGCGCGACAGCGGCACCGTCGGGCCGAGGATGGCGTGGAACTTCTCGACGTTGCCTTGCGCGAGTTCGCCGAGGGCCGAACTCGCGGCCGGGGCGATGGCGTCGAAGATGCCCAGCAGCGCATCGCTCTGGCCGTGCATCGGATCGCTGCCGAAGCCGTCGCCTGCGATCAGCTCCGCGTAGTTGAAGTCGTCGCCGGTGTACATGCGCACGCCAGAAGGTAGGCGGCGGCGCATGGCGATTTCCTTGTCCTTGTCGAGGAGCGAGATCTTGATGCCGTCGACCTTGTCCGGGTGCGCCGCGATGATGCCGACCGCTGTGTCCATGGCGGCATCGACGTTGCTGGTGCCCCAGTAGCCGGCCAGCGCCGGATCGAACATCTCGCCGAGCCAGTGCAGCACGACGGGCTGCTTCGCCTGTGACAGGATGCGGTCGTACACGCGCTCGTAGTCTGCGGGGCTCTTCGCGACACGGGCGAGTGCGCGGCTCGCCATCACGATGAGCTTGCCGCCGAGCTTCTCGATGGCCGCCATCTGCTCTTCGTAGCCGCGGATCACGTCGTCAACGCTCTTGACCTCGTCGAGGTTCAGGTGGTCGGTGCCGCAGCCCGAGGCGACCAGCGCGCCCGGCACGTCCTTCGCGGCATCGAGCGAGCGGCGGATGAGTTCCAGCGAGGTCGGCCAGTCGAGGCCCATGCCGCGCTGCGCGGTGTCCATCGCCTCGGCCACGCCCAGGCCGAGCGACCACAGGTGCCGGCGGTAGGCGATGGTGGTGTCCCAGTCGATGGCGGCCTGCAGCCACGGATCGACCACCGCGAGCGGGTCGGCCACGACGTGCGCGGCGGAGTAGGCGATGCGGTTGAACTTCACGCCGGCGGGCGGCTTCGCCGGCACGCTGCCGCGCAGCGCATACGGTGAAAGCGAGCCGTCAGCGGTCGGCAGGGTAAGGGTGAGAGCCATGGCGTTCGCTCCTCAGACCTTCAGCGTGGGCACGTCGATCCAGCGACGTTCCTTCCACGACTCGAGCGCGGCCTCGACCAGTTGCACGCCCTTGGCGCCTTCGGGCAGCGTCCACTTGTATGGCTCGTTCTCGACCACGTGGCGGATGAACGCTTCCCACTGGATCTTGAAGCCGTTGTCGTACACCTGCGAATCCGGGATCTCCTGCCATTGGTCGAAGAAGTTCATCGTCTGCTTCTCGTCCGGATTCCACACCGGGCGCGGCGTGGCGACCCGCGATTGCGCGCGGCATGACGACAGGCCGGCCACGGCCGAGCCGTCGGTGCCGTCGACATGGAAGGTGACGAGGTCGTCGCGGCGCACGCGCGTGGCCCAGCTCATGTTGATCTGCGCAATCACCGGCTCGCCGTTGTGGCCGGTGAGTTCGCAGGTCGCGTAAGCGGCGTCGTCGGCAGTGGCTTCGTACGGTTGGCCGTCTTCGTCCCAGCGCTTGGGGATGTGCGTCGCGCCGATGCAGCTCACCGACTTCACTTCGCCGAACAGGTTGTCCAGCACGTAGCGCCAGTGGCACATCATGTCGAGGATCATCCCGCCGCCGTCTTCCTTGCGGTAGTTCCACGAGGGGCGCTGGATGGGTTGCAGGTCGCCTTCGAACACCCAGTAGCCGAACTCCAGGCGCACGCTCAGCATGCGGCCGAAGAAGCCGGCGCGGCGCAGCATGTCGAGCTTGCGCAGGCCGGGCAGGAAGAGCTTGTCCTGCACGGCGCCGTGCTTGAGGCCCGAGCCTTCGGCCAGGCGTGCGATCTCGACCGCTTCGTTCAGGTTGGTCGCAATCGGCTTTTCGCAGTACACGTGCTTGCCGGCGCGGATCGCCTTGGCCAGCAGGGTGGGGCGCATCTGCGTCGTGCCGGCATCGAAGAAGATGGTGTCGTCGGGGTTGGCGAGCGCCGCGTCGAGGTCGGTGCCCCAGCGCGCGATGCCGTGCTTCTTCGCCAATGCTTCCATCTTCTCGGCGTTGCGACCGATGAGGATCGGGTCGGGCATGACCTTGTCGCCGTTGGAGAGCATCACGCCGCCTTGCGCGCGAATCGCGCAGATGGAGCGAATCAGGTGCTGGTTCATGCCCATGCGTCCGGTGACGCCGTGCATGACGATTCCGAGTCTCTGTGTAGCCATGGTGGTTGTCTCGTATGCGGTTTACTGGGCGGGCTGCAGGCCGGCGGCCTTGACGAGTGCGGCGTTGCTCTTGATCTCGTCCTTGATGTACACGTCGAACTGCTCGGGCTTGAGCGTCCACGCATCGGCACCGAGCTTCAGGAAGCGCTCTTTCACTTCCGGCGAAGCGAGCGCCTTTTCGACTTCGTCGTGCAGGCGATTGACCACGTCGCGCGGTGTCTTGGCGGGCGCCATCATCCCGATCCAGAAGTTGAACTCCGAGCCCGGTACGCCGGCTTCGGCGGTGGTCGGCACGTTCGGCAACGCCGCTGCACGCTTGGGCGAACCGACGGCCAGTGCGACCAGCGAGCCTTCCTTGATTTGCCCGATCACCGGCGCGATCGGCGAGAAGTAGTAGTCGACGCGGCCCGAGAGCACTTCGGTCACCGCCTCGCCCGATCCCTTGAACGGGATGTTGGTCGCTTCGATCTTGGCGGCCATCTTGAACTTCTCGGCGTTCAGATGCGTTGCGCTGCCCTGGCCGGCCGACGCGTAGTTGATGCTGCCTGGCTTGGCGCGCGCGGCGGCCAGCAGTTCCTGCAGTGTCTTGATGTTCTTGGCAGGCGAGATCACCAACGCATTGGGCAGCGACGAGATGGGCGTCACGCCCGCGAAGTCGTTGACCGTGTCGAACGGCAGCTTGGCGAAAGTCGACGGGCTCACCGTGTGCGACGACGAGTGAATCATGATCGTGTAGCCGTCTGGCGCGGCAGTGGCTACGGCCTGCTGGCCGATGGTGCCGCTGGCGCCGCCGCGGTTGTCGATCACCAGCGTCTGGCCCATGCTCTGGCTCATCTTGTCGGCAATGGCACGCGAAATGATGTCGGTGGTGCTGCCGGCCGCGAACGGCACGATCACGCGGATCGGCTTGTTCGGGTAGTTGCCTTGCGCGAACGCGAGCGGTGCAGCCAGTACCGCCAGGCAGGCAAGCGAATTGACCGCGGCGCGGCGGGTGAATCGGGTCATGGATGTCTCCTGGGATGCCGCCGTGACGATGCACGCCCGGCAGGTCGGTGGGGTTGTCTTAATTCACCAATCGGTGAATTGATGGAATTCTAGGATGGCGTTCGTCGGCGCGTCAATTGGCGAACGCGTCTCGCAAATCAGTGAAAACCCTTGATGTGAGGCGCCGTGTAGCGCCTGCTCAATTCACCAGTTGGTGCGCATCGCGTCCCACTGGATGTCGCTGCCCTCGACACCGGTCGCAAAGCCCGGTGCGTGCAGGGAAGACAGGTCCAGTTCGCCCCGCACGATGCGCAGCCGCGTGGCGCCGTCGCTGTGTTCGTACAGCGGCGCATGGCGTGCCAGGAAGGCCGACTGCTCTTCGGCGGGAAGCGCGGCCATGCCGTTCACGTAGTGGTGCCCGTTGCGCTCCACGTGTGCGAGCCCGAGCCAGGCCACCAGCGCGAGGTCTTGCTGGACGCCGATGCCGGCCTGCATCGTGAGGTCCTCGCCCGACAGGAACAGCGCGCTGCCGCCGCGCGCGTGGCCTTGCGCACAACGCGCCGCATTGATTACCGACTTGTAGAAGCCCTTGCAGCTCTTGCTGGAGACGCCCGTGTAGCCGAGCGCCTGCGCCGCTCCGAAGCTGTCGAGGGTGCTGTCGGATTCGTCGACGAGCATCGGCATGCGGGAAGCGATGTGGCGCATGTCGAGCGCGAGTGCAGTGGCGCGCTGGATCGGCTGCTCGATGAAAGCGGTCTTCGCGACGAGCGTGCGCAGCGCGGGCTCGGCGAACAGCGCATCGAGAAAGTGCGCGAACGCCGCGGCGTCGGCGTACTGCTCGTTGCCATCGAGCGTCACGCATTCGGCGACGGGGTCGATTACCTCGGCGATCCGCGCAAGTCGCGCGAGGTCGCCGGCGTCGTCGCCCGAAAGCTTGAGCTTGAAGTGGCGATGGCCGTAGCGTGCAACGACGGCTTCGAGCGACGATGGCAGCCCATCGTGCGGCGCGGGCGCGGTCCAGTCGGCGTCGCGTATCGCATCGGCCAGGCCGACGGTGTGGCGTGCAGCGATCCGGTGGCGCGGACGTTGCGCCCGCAGGAACGCACCCATGTCGAAGCCAGCCAGATCGGGTGCGAGCCCGTGGTGGTTCGGGTCGACGCCGCACAGGTCGCTCGACATCGCGGCGCCAAAGCCGAGGCCGGCATCGAGGCACAACGCATCGAGCACGGCGCGGTCGATCAGCGCCGGCCCATAGCTGCTCACGAGCGGGTTGCGGCCCGCCCTCTGTCCGGCGTCGAGCCCGTCGACGTAATGACTCGCGAAGTGGCCCCAGGCGGTGTTCGCGGGTGCCGGTGCGGTGTACGCGTCGCGCGTCGTCGACAGCGCCTGACGGAGTTGAGCGAAGTTGTCTTCGTTCGAGAGCGCGGGGTTCTTGTCGAACCACTTGGGAATCATCATCTCGGCGGCGCAGCCCTCACGGGTGCGGCCGTCGGCAAAGCGGATGCGCGCGCGCACGTACACCTGCGGACACGAGGTGACGGTGGCGGCACCGAACCGGAACGGCAGCCTCAACACGACATCGCGCTCGGCGAACCGGATCTCTTCGATGTGAAAGCGCGGTGCGGCGTTCGGCATGTGTTTCAGTGGTCGAGGATGCCCTGCGAGAAGAAGTGGGCGCGCACCGTTTTCGCGTAGGCCGCGAAGGCCGGCGAGCCCATCAGGTCGAGCGAGCGTTCGGCGGGCAGATCGATGTCGTACACCGCGGCGATGGAGCCTGGCCGCTCGCTCATCACGATCACGCGGTCGGACAGGAAGATGGCTTCCGGAATGCTGTGCGTGATGAGCATGACGGTCTTCTTCGACGCGCTCCAGATGCGTCGCAGTTCGAGGTTCATTTTCTCGCGGGTCATCGCGTCGAGTGCGCCGAACGGCTCGTCCATCAGCAGCACGGACGGGTCGTGCAGGAGCGCGCGGCAGATCGACGCGCGTTGCTGCATGCCGCCTGACAGCTGCCACGGGTATTTGCCTTCGAAGCCCTGGAGCCCGGCCATCGCGACCAGTTCTGCGGCGCGAGCGCGTGCGGCCGCCATCGGAAGGTGGCGCATCTCGGCCTGCAGCAGGATGTTGTCGAGCACGGTGCGCCATGCGAGCAGCACCGCGCTCTGGAAAACGATGCCGACATCTTTCTGGGGGCCGTCGATCGGCTTGCCGGCCAGCGTCAGCGTGCCCGACGTGATCGGCAGCAGGCCCGCGACCATCTTCAGCAACGTGCTCTTGCCGCAACCCGAAGGACCGACGACCGAGACGAACTCCCCGCGGCGGATGCCGAAGTCGAGCGGCTTCAGCGACTCGACCGGCCCATCCTTCGCTTGATAGGTCTTGGTGACACCACGGGCTTCGATCAGGACATCAGGGGACATGGGCAACCGGCAATAGAGAGGCGATGTGAGTGGCTTACTTGACCGACGGCAGGAAGTCGAGCGTGACGTAGTCTTCCGGCTTGCCGCGCGTGGCCGGGTCCATGCCGCCGTACTGCACGAGCAGGTCGAGCGAGTCGCTGACGTTTTTCATCGAGACGCGGAAGGGCGGCTGGTTGGCCGTTTCCTTCGTGTGGTAGAGCGCAACGCTCTGCTTCATGCCAACGATGAGCGTGTCCCGCACGCCGGCCTTCGGGTTGGCCTTGAGCATCGCGTCGACGGCGGCCTCGGGGCTCTTTTCGGCGGCTTCTGCGGCCTTGGTCGAGGCGCGCATGAAGCGCTTCACCAAGTCGGGGTTTTCGGTGAGCAGGTTCTTGTTGGTGATGATCCCGGAGCTGATCTGGTTCACGCCCGAATCGGCGAAGCGGATCGGTGTGACGGGCTTGCCGGTCGCGTCCTGCAGCTTGATCGCCTGGTCCATCACGTAGCCCAGCAGCAGATCGGCCTGGCCGCTCATCACGGCGTTGAGCTTGGTCTGGCCGTCACCCGAGACGATCTTCACCTGGTCGGGCTTGATGTCGTTGACCTTCAGGAAGAGCGGCCACATCTGCGACATCGAATCGCCCGGCGTGGTCGCGACCGTCTTGCCGATGATGTCCTTCGGCGTCTTGATGTTCTTGTCGGTGAAACCCATCACTGACATCGGGCTCACCTGGAACAAGACGCCGGTCGACTTGAGCGGCGCGCCCTTGGCGGCGGCCTTGATCATGGTCGTCACGTCGATGTAGCCGAAGGTGGCCGACTTGGCGGCGACCGCCTGAGCGGTCACAGCGGATCCGCGGCCTTCCTGGATCTCCAGGTCGATGCCCTCGTCGGCGTAGAAGTTGCGCTCCTTGCCGAGGAAGAAGGGCGCGTGCTCGCTGTACAGATACCAGTTGAGCATCAGCGTGACCTTGTCGGCCGGCTTGTTCTGCGCATGGGCGGGCGCCAACGCCAGGAGCACCGCAGCAGCGCCGGCGAGCAGGGTGGGAAGCATTTTCTTTTGCATGATGTCGGTCTCCATCGATTGTTTTTGAACAGTTAACTCAGAACACCTGCCGCTGCGAGGCGTGCCAGGGAATCATCAGGCGCTCGACCACGTCGACCACGACGAACAGCACGACGCCGATCGACGACAGCACCACCAGCGCAGCGAACATCAGCGGCAAGTCGAAGTTGCCATTGGCGACCTGCAGCACATAGCCGATGCCCGAGTTGGAGCCGACGAATTCGCCGACCACGGCGCCGACCACCGCCAGCGTGATCGAGACCTTGAGGCCGCTGAAGATCGCGGGCAGCGCCTGCGGCAGGCTGATCTTGAAGAAGGTCTGGAGCCGGCTGGCGCCCATCGAGCGCGCGAGGTCGAGCATGTCGGGCTCAACCGATTTGAAGCCCATCACCGTGGACACCACGACCGGGAAGAAGCCGAGCAGAAAAGCCGAGATCACCTTCGGAAAGATGCCGAAGCCGAACCACACGACGAAGAGCGGCGCGATCGCGACCTTCGGGATGCTTTGCGAAAACACCAGCAGCGGATAGACGTACGACTCGACCAGCCGCGAGTACGCGATGCACATCGCGATCGGGATGCCGATCACGATCGTCAGCCCGAAACCACCCAGCGTGGCGAGCGTGGTCTTGCCACTTTCAGCGAGAAGACGCGGCCATTCGGCAATCAGTTGCTTGACCACCTCGAGCGGCGGCGGGATCAGGTAGGCGGGAATCTTGAAGACGCGGATCGCGAGGTCCCACAGCACCAGCAACACGATGATCAGCAGGAACGGCCGTAGCGCTGGAAGTAGCAGCAATCTGCGAAGCATCGAAAGAACTCTCCGGGTGGCATGCGCGGCATCTCCAGCGACGCGCCGAAGTAACCAACCGGTGAATTGTTCGGGGTGGCCCGAGGGCTGTCAACGCCACCTAGGGTAAGCACGGAGCTTTGCGCGACTCACTTCAGCACGTAGCCCAGCACCAGTTCCTTCATGTGCGAGAGGCGTTGCGCCAATGCCTTCGGGGTGCGCAGGTCGCGTCCGAAGATGGCCGAAAGTGTGGGGTTGTTCGACAGGTAGAAGTAGCAGATCGACGCGATCGAAATGTAGAGCTGGATCGGGTCCACGCCATCGCGAAAAAGGCCCTGGCGGCGTCCGCGTTCGAGCACGCCCGCCAGCAGTTCGACCAGCGGCGAGTTCATTTCCTGGATGCGCGCCGACTGCTTCAGGTGGGTCGCCTGGTGCAGGTTCTCACTGTTGAGCAAGGCGATGAACTCGGGGTGTTCGAGGTAGTAATGCCAAGTGAACGACACGAGTTGCCGGACGGCCTCGACCGGGTCCATCGCGTCCAGGTGCAGTGCCTGTTCGGCCGCACGAATGTCGGCGTAGGTGCGTTCGAGCACCGCCAGGAACAGGTCGTCCTTGTTGCCGAAGTAGTAGTAGATCAGCCGCTTGTTGATCTCGGCGCGCTCGGCGATGCGGTCGACCCGCGCACCGGCGTAGCCGTACTGCGCGAACTCTTCCATGGCCGCGGTCAGGATCGTGAGCTGCGATTTGTCGGCGTCGCGCAATCGGGGGGTCGGGGAAGAGGCGGCCATGTTTAGTTAACCAACGGGTGAATTGTGTGCCTGCGTCGCATTGTGCGACCGACGTGGCGAAAGGTGCGACACGATAATGGACCCCATCACTTCACCCGTATCCTCATGAGCGCACAACCCGCAGGCCATCTCATCGTCCAGTGTCTGATCGCGCAGGGTGTCGACACCGCATTCGGCGTACCGGGAGAGAGCTTCCTGGCGGTGCTCGACGGCTTTCACGCCGAGCGCGAAAAGATCCGCTTCATCGTCAACCGGCAGGAGGGTGGCGCCGCCTTCATGGCCGATGCGCACGCGCGGCTCACCGGACGTCCAGGCATTTGCTTCGTGACGCGCGGGCCAGGTGCGACCAATGCGTCGATCGGCATCCACAACGCGTTCCAGGACTCCACGCCGCTCGTGCTGTTCGTCGGCGATGTCGGCAGCGATTTCCGCGACCGCGAGGCTTTCCAGGAAGTCGACTACGGCAGCTTCTTCGGACCGAGCACCAAGGGCTTCGCCAAGCGCGTGGAGCGCATCGACGATGCGAGCCGCATTCCGGAATACATCGCGCGCGCGTTCGCGACCGCCATGAACGGACGGCCGGGTCCGGTGGTGCTGGTGCTGCCGGAGGACATGCTGCGGTCGAGCACCGTCGCGCGCCCGCTGGCCCGCGTCGAGGCGGTGCAGCCATGGAGCGATCCGGGCGCGCTGCGCACCTTGCGCGAGCTGCTGCTGAAGGCAGAGCGGCCGCTCGTCATTGCAGGTGGCAGCGGGTGGACGCCGCAAGCGGCGCAGGCGCTGCAGCGTTTTGCCGAGAACTGGCGGCTGCCGGTCGCCAACGCATTCCGCTTCCAGGACATCTTCGACAACCACCATCCGCAGTACGCAGGCGATGTTGGCATCGCCATCAATCCGAAGCTCGCGGCGCGCGTCAAGGCGAGCGACCTGATCGTGGCGATCGGTCCGCGGCTCGGTGAGATGACGACCGGCGGGTACACGCTGCTGGAGGCGCCCAAGGCGCAGCAGACGCTGGTGCACATTCACGCCAGCGCCGAAGAACTCAATCGGGTGTACCAGGCCGATCTCGCCATCAATGCGGGCATGAGCGCGGCGGCGCGCAGCCTCGAGGTGCTGACCGCGCCGCCGGAGCTGCCATGGGAAGCGTGGACCTTGAGCGCGAATGCCGACTACCTGTCGAACCTCGAGCCGCAACCGCTGCCCGGCTTGCCGGCCGACGCGCCGCGTGGCGCGGTGGACATGGCCGCCGTCGTCGCCTTGCTGCAAAAGCATTTGCCGCACGACGCAGCCATCACCAACGGCGCGGGAAACTTCGCAAGCTGGGTGCATCGCTTCTTCAAGTACCACGGCCTCGCGAAGGGCTGCAAGACGCAGCTGGCGCCCACCAGTGGCGCGATGGGCTACGGCGTGCCCGCGGGCATTGCCGCCAACCTGGTGACCGGGCGCGTCGCGTTCACCATCGCGGGCGATGGCGACTTCCTCATGAACGGGCAAGAGCTCGCGACGGCATCGCAGCATGGCGGCAAGAGCATCATCGTGCTGCTGAACAACGGCATGTTCGGCACCATCCGCATGCACCAGGAACGCGAGTACCCCAACAACGTGAGCGGCACCGCGTTGCGCAACCCGGACTTTTGCGGACTGGCGAAAGCCTACGGCTATGCGGCCGAGCGCGTGACCGAAACGTCGCAATTCGAAGGCGCGTTGCTGCGCGCACTGGCTGCCGACACCGGGACGCTGATCGAGATCCCGCTCGATCCCGAAGTGATCACGACACGCGGCACGCTGAGCAGCATCACCCGGGCTGCGCTGGCCAAAAACTGAAGACGAAAAAAAGCCGGCGCGAGGCCGGCTTCGATACAAGGCACCTCGCGGTGCCTGCGCCTTACTTGACGTGCTTGCCGATGAGGGCGGCCAGTTCGAACATCGAGACTTGCGGCTTGCCGAAGATTTCCTTCAGCTTGGCGTCTGCGTTGATGTTGCGCTTGTTGGCCTTGTCTTGCAGGTTGTTCTTCTTGATGTAGTCCCACAGCTTGCTCACCACGGCGGTGCGCGGCAGCGGCGTGGAGCCGACCACAGCGGCGAGTGCCGGGCTTGGCGTCAGCGCCTTCATGAAGGCCGCATTGGGCGTGCGCTTCTTGGCGGGAGCAGCCTTCTTGGCAGCGACCTTCTTTGCAGGAGCCGCCTTCTTCGCGGGTGCTGCCTTCTTTGCAGGAGCAGCCTTCTTTGCCGGTGCGGCCGCCTTCTTGGCCGGAGCGACCTTCTTTGCGGGAGCTTTTTTGGCCGGAGCCTTCTTTGCAGTTGCCATGGTTGATTTCCTTTTTTTGGTTGGACGTTTCACCAATGAAAAACAGCGTCTCCACTGGCACTGCGGATGCTAATGGAGAAAAAACGCGTTTCCAAGTGAAAAAGAGACTTTTTCATTGGGCGCTGTTGTTTTTTCAGAGGGGAGAAACGCCCTGCGTTTTCGATGCGCGCGCAGGCCATGTCGCGAGCAGGACCCCGAGCAGCGCCATGCCGAACGCCATCAGCTGCGTCGCCGACAGGTTCTCGCCGAGAACCAGCACACCAACCGCAGCCGCACTCACGGGCAACATCACGGTGAAAACGCCCGCCTGCGCCGCCGGCACATGGCGCAGGCCGGTCATCCAGAGCCACACGGTCCAGATGCTTGCAGCGAGCGCATAGACCACCAGCAATGCCCAGGTGCCGCCGCGCACGCTCGTGAAGTCGAACTGCAGCGCGTACCAGATGCCGAAGGGCGTCGACAGCACGAAACCCCACAGGTTGATGAGCGACGAGATGCGTTTGGGGCCGAGGTGCCCGGTCAGCGATTTGCCGATCACCGCGTATGCGGCTTCGCACAGCACCGCACAGAACACCAGCAGGTTGCCGAGCCAGGGCAGCGCGCCATGCGCCGCGGCTGGCCCCATCGGCGCGTGCGTCGGGCTGAAGGCCAGGAGGCCGATGCCGAGTGCGGCGCAGCCGATGGCGGCAGCAATGCGCAGCGTGATGCGTTCACGAAGAAAGAGCCAGCTGGCGACCGCGACCACGGCCGGAATCGACGCCATGATCACGCCGGCCGACACCGCGCTCGTCATGCTGACGCCGAACAGCATGCAGATCGAAAACATGAAGTTGCCGAGAAACGATTCCAGAAAAACCAGCCCCCGTGTGCGCGGCGTCATGGCCGTTTCGTCGGCCGGCCGCTTGAGCCAATGGGGCATCGCGAGCGCGGCGATGCCGAAGCGCAGCCAGGCCAACAGCAGGACGGGAAAGGCTGCGACCAGCGGCTTGGACAGCGCGACGTAGGTGCCGACAAGCGACATGCTGAGTGCGAGGCATGCATAAGCAAACAGGCGTTGGCGGGGAGCGTGGGCGGGGTTCAATAGACTTCAACGGTTCAAACAAAACGTGAATTCGATGATGCCGCAATCCACTCGTGTGCCGCGCCATGTCTTCGTCTACGGCACGCTGCGTGCCGGTGGCAGCAACGACATCGCGCGCTATGTGCCGCGGCCCGAGCACGTGGGCGACGGTGCAGTCGCCGGCACGTTGTACGACCTCGGGGACTATCCCGGCGCCGTGCTCGGTGGCGCGGGTCGCATCGTCGGCGAGGTGTATCGCATCGCTGGCGATGTCGAAGCGCGACTCGACGCGCTCGAAGGCGTCATGGCGGATGGCTCCGGCGAATACCGCAAGCAGGCAGTCGATGTGGCGGTCGATGGTCGACCGGTGGCGTGCCTGGTCTATGAGATCCATCCTGAGAGGCTTGTGGGTCGCACGGTGATCCGCAGTGGCAACTGGTTCGATCGGCGCCGCGCGTGATTTTTCATGGACGAGGATCGGATTGCGCATGGTGAAAACAAGGCGTGATGCAGCGCAATAGTTTTTCTCGATATGAGAAAAACTATTTCGCATTGAAAAAAGTTAACGTAAGTCATTGATTTTGTTGGATCAAAAATATGTCTTCTATAAGACATAAGACTCCGAGGGCTCGTTAAAGTAACGCCAAGGCCGCTGCGCCGAACCTTCAATCAACCTCCGGAGAGACCATGCCGCAAACCCTCACAGAACAACTCAGCCGCGAACAACAGATCGCTGCTCTCGAAAAAGACTGGGCCACGAACCCGCGCTGGAAGGGCGTGAAGCGCGGCTACAGCGCCGCCGACGTCGTGCGTCTGCGCGGCTCGCTGCCGATCGAGCACACGCTCGCTCGCCGCGGCGCGGAAAAGCTGTGGGACAAGATCAACGGTGGCGCCAAGAAGGGCTACGTCAATTCGTTCGGCGCCATCAGTGCCGGCCAGGCGATGCAACAGGCCAAGGCCGGCCTCGAAGCCGTGTACCTGTCGGGCTGGCAGGTTGCCGCCGACGGCAACTCGTCGGAAACCATGTACCCCGACCAGTCGCTCTACGCATACGACTCGGTGCCGACGATGGTTCGCCGCATCAACAACACCTTCAAGCGCGCCGATGAAATCCAGTGGGGCCGCGGCATCAATCCGGGCGACAAGGAATTCATCGACTACTTCCTGCCAATCGTGGCCGACGCGGAAGCCGGCTTCGGCGGTGTGCTGAACGCCTTCGAACTCATGAAGAACATGATCCAGTCGGGCGCCGCAGGCGTGCACTTCGAAGACCAGCTGGCTGCCGTCAAGAAGTGCGGTCACATGGGCGGAAAGGTGCTCGTGCCCACGCATGAGGCCTGCGAGAAGCTCATCTCGGCACGCTTTGCGGCCGACGTCATGGGCGTGCCGACCATCGTGCTGGCCCGCACCGATGCGGAAGCCGCCAACCTGATCACGTCCGACCACGACGCCAACGACAAGCCCTTCCTGACCGGCGAGCGCACACCGGAAGGCTTCTATCGCGTGAAGAACGGCCTGGAGCAAGCGATCAGCCGCGGCGTCGCCTACGCGCCCTACGCCGACCTCGTGTGGTGCGAAACCGGCGTGCCGGACATCGGCTTCGCACGCGAATTCGCACAGGCGGTGCACGCTGCGTGCCCGGGCAAGCTGCTGTCTTACAACTGCTCGCCTTCGTTCAACTGGAAGAAGAACCTGAACGACACGCAGATCGCCTCGTTCCAGGAAGACCTCTCGGCGCTGGGCTACAAGTACCAGTTCATCACGCTGGCCGGCATTCACATCAACTGGTTCAACACCTTCCAGTTCGCGCACGCCTATGCCAACGGCGAAGGCATGAAGCACTACGTGAACATGGTGCAGGAACCCGAGTTCGCGGCGCGCGAAAAGGGCTACACCTTCGTGTCGCACCAGCAGGAAGTCGGCGCGGGCTACTTCGACGACGTGACCACGGTGATCCAGGGTGGTGCCTCCAGCGTGAAGGCGCTTACCGGTTCGACCGAAGAAGAGCAGTTCCACTGAACGTTTTCGCGTTGATCGCAAGCCCGGCCTGTGCCGGGCTTTTTCGTGGGTGGGCTGTTAAACTTGCCGGCTCATTTCCTCCCACATCGGCAAGAGCGAGAAAGGCATCCTGGTTATGACACCGCGAACTACACCCGAGGTTTTCAAGGCCAAGCAGGCCGGTAGCGCGCGCGGGCTGGAGATCTCCAGCCTTGCAAACCATGACAAAGCGCGGTACTCACCGCGCTTTTTTTTTGTTTTTCTCCCGCAGGTTTTCAAATGATCCAGATCACGCTCCCCGACAACTCGCAACGCGAATTTCCCGGCCCGGTTTCGGTGGCCGAAGTGGCTCAGTCGATCGGCCCCGGTCTCGCCAAGATGACGCTCGCCGGCAAGGTCGATGGTCGACTGGTCGATGCCAGCGACATCATCGATCACAGCGCCAAGCTGCAGATCATCACGCCGCGCGACGAAGAAGGTCTGGAGATCATTCGCCACTCGACGGCGCATCTGGTCGGTCATGCCGTCAAGCAGCTCTATCCCACGGCCAAGATGGTGATCGGCCCGGTGATCGACGAAGGCTTCTACTACGACATCTCATACGAGCGACCGTTTACGCCGGAAGACATGGCCGCCATCGAGGCGCGCATGCGGGAGCTGATCGCGCGGGACTACGACGTGGTAAAGAAGATGACGCCGCGCGCGGAGGTCATCGAGGTCTTCAGAGCCCGCGGCGAAGACTACAAGCTGCGTCTCGTCGAGGACATGCCCGACGAGCAGGCGATGGGTTTGTATTACCACCAGGAATACGTCGACATGTGCCGCGGCCCGCACGTGCCGAACACGCGCTTCCTGAAGGTGTTCAAGCTCACGAAGCTCGCCGGCGCGTACTGGCGCGGCGACGCCAAGAACGAGCAACTGCAACGCATCTACGGCACGGCCTGGGCCGACAAGAAGCAGCTCGATCAGTATGTGCAGCGCATCGAGGAGGCCGAGAAGCGCGACCACCGCAAGCTGGGCCGCGAGCTCGACCTGTATCACATCGACGAAGTGGCGCCGGGCGTGGTGTTCTGGCATCCCAAGGGCTGGGCGCTGTGGCAGCAGGTCGAGCAGTACATGCGCAAGGTGTATGTCGACACGGGCTACCAGGAAGTGAAGGGCCCGCAGATCCTTGACAAGAGCCTGTGGGAAAAAACGGGCCACTGGCAGAACTACCGCGAAAACATGTTCGTCACGGAGTCGGAAAAGCGTGAATACGCGCTGAAACCGATGAATTGCCCGGGCCACGTGCTGATCTTCAAGAGCGACTTGCGAAGCTACCGCGACCTGCCGCTGCGCTACGGCGAGTTCGGACAGTGCCATCGCAACGAACCGAGCGGCGCGTTGCACGGGATCATGCGGGTGCGCGGGTTCACGCAGGACGACGGACACATCTTCTGCACCGAAGACCAGATCCTGGACGAATGCATCGCCTACACGACGCAGTTGCAGAAGGTCTACGCCGATTTCGGTTTCACCGACATCCTCTACAAGGTCGCGACGCGGCCGGCGAGCCGCATCGGCTCCGACGAGCTGTGGGACAAGGCCGAGCACGCGGTCATGGAAGCGTTGCGCCGGTCGGGCGTCGATTTCATCATCTCGCCCGGCGATGGTGCGTTCTACGGCCCGAAGATCGAATACACGCTGAAGGATGCCATCGGTCGCCAGTGGCAGTGCGGCACGATGCAGGTCGACTTCAACATGGCGGAGCGGCTCGGCGGTGAGTACGTGACGGAGACGAGCGGCCGCGCCTTCCCGGTGATGCTGCATCGGGCGATCGTCGGGAGCCTCGAACGCTTCATCGGCATGCTCATCGAACACCATGCCGGCGCGATGCCTGCCTGGCTTGCGCCGGTGCAGGTGGCGGTGCTCAATATCAGCGAAGGACAGGCTGAATACGCCGCAGAAGTTGCAAAAACGCTGCGGAATCAAGGGCTTAGGGTTGCGCTTGACCTGCACAACGAGAAGATTACGTATAAAATCCGCAAGCATTCGTTGCAAAAGCTTCCCTACATCCTCGTCGTGGGCGACAAGGAAAAGGAAGTTGGTGCCGTCGCAGTGCGCGCCCGGGGCAATCAAGACCTCGGTGCAATGTCCCTCGAAGCGTTTGCCGAACGCATCGCCGGAGACATTGCCGACAAGCGTTGATTTGTCCCGGAAACACCCCCATATGTTTCTTCGCCAAAACTTTCGTTTGTCCGCGTGAGGCGGGGCGTTCGCTACAGATTTGTAGCCATTTTTGAAGGATTCTGACCATCGCTACTGCATTTCGCGACCGCCGCCACCGCGAGGAACGCCAACACCGCCTTAACCGGGAAATCATGGCCCCGGAAGTCCGCCTTGTCGGCCCGGAAAACGAGCCGTTGGGTGTCATGAGCATCTCCGAGGCCTTGCGCCTCGCGGGTGAGGCCGACGTGGATCTGGTGGAGGTCGTTGCTGCGGCCAATCCGCCGGTCTGCCGCCTGATCGAGTACGGCAAGTTCAAGTTCATCGAGCAAAAGAAGGCGGCCGAGGCCAAGTCGAAGCAGAAGGTCATCGAGGTCAAGGAAATCAAGTTTCGGCCTGGTACCGACGATGGTGACTACAACATCAAGATGCGCAATATCAAGCGCTTTCTTGAAGAGGGTGACAAGTGCAAGATCACGCTGCGCTTTCGCGGCCGCGAGATCACGCACCAGGAGCTGGGTCTGGCGCTCCTGAATCGGATCCGCGATGAGTTGGCCGACATGATCGTGGTCGAGCAGTTCCCGAAGCTCGAGGGCCGGCAGATGATCATGATGATCGCGCCGGGCCGCAAGAAGGTCGTGGCTGTCAAGCCAGCTGCGGAAGCGGCACCGGCGACCGCCACGGCTTCGGCCTGACCGGTTCGGCGGCGAGGTTTTGAAGGGATTTTGCGAACGCTGCAAGGCGGGCGCGAAATAAAGAAGTGTCTCGGGGCCAACAAGTCCGTGGAGCATCCACGGCGCCTCACGAGCACAAATTAAAGGAGCATTCATATGCCCAAAATGAAGACCAAGAGCAGCGCGAAAAAGCGTTTCCGCGTTCGTCCCGGTGGCACCGTCAAGCGCGGTCAAGCCTTCAAGCGTCACATCCTGACCAAGAAGACCACCAAGAACAAGCGTCACCTCCGCGGTGCTGTCGCAGTGCATGAGACCAACATGGTCTCGGTCGCTTCGATGATGCCCGGCCGTGGCATTTAACTCAGACGAACAAGGAGTACACACATGCCTCGCGTCAAACGTGGTGTAACGGCTCGCGCCCGCCACAAGAAAGTTCTCGCCCTCGCCAAGGGCTTCCGCGGTCGCCGCGGCAATGTCTTCCGCGTCGCCAAACAGGCGGTGATGAAGGCAGGCCAATACGCCTACCGTGATCGCCGCACCAAGAAGCGCGTGTTCCGTCAATTGTGGATCGCGCGTATCAACGCCGCCTCGCGCGAACTGGGCCTGACCTACAGCCAGTTCGCCAACGGCATCCGCAAGGCGGGCATCGAGATCGACCGCAAGATGCTTGCGGACATCGCAGTGCACGACAAGGCCGCTTTTGCCGGCATCGTGGAGCAGGTCAAGGCCAAGCTGGCTGCTTGATCCCGCATAGCAAGTCGCCGTCTTCTTGATGGCGTCTTGCGCCCACGGCACAAGGGCTGGCGCTTGAAAAAGCTCCGGCCCTTTTTTATTCCCCGCAAGAATTCCAATATGAACGAGCTGGATTCCCTGGTTGACATTGCACGTGCTGCCTTCAGCGAGGCGAAAACGCCCGCCGAACTCGAGAACGCCAAGGCGCAGTTTCTCGGTAAGGCCGGCCGCATCACCGAACTGATGAAGGGCATGGCTGCGCTGCCGGTCGCCGAGAAAAAGTCGCGCGGCGCCGCCATCAACGTCGTCAAGCAGGCGATCGAAGCGGCGCTCAATGCACGTCGGCAGCAACTGGCCGACGACGAACTGGCGCTCCAGCTTCGGGCCGAGGCGCTGGATATCACTTTGCCTGGCCATCGCCGTTCGGGGAGCGGTTTGCATCCTGTGAGCCGGACGTTGGAACGCATCGAAGCGATCTTCTCCAGCATGGGTTTCGATGTGGCCGACGGCCCCGAGATCGAGAGCGACTGGCACAGTTTCACCTCGCTCAACAACCCGCCGAACCATCCGGCGCGGTCGATGCAGGATACGTTCTACGTCGACATCGATGGCGAAGACGGCGTGCCCTACAACCTGCGTCCGCACACCAGCCCGATGCAGGTGCGCTATGCGCATCAGCACATCAAGAAACATGCGGCGGCCTTCGAGGCCGCTGCCGCCGACAGCACCGGCACGCTGAAGGCGCCCGAGATCCGCGTGATCGCGCCCGGCCGCACCTACCGCGTCGACAGCGATGCAACGCATTCGCCGATGTTCCACCAGTGCGAAGGCCTGTGGCTCGGCGAGAACGTCAGCTTCAAGGACCTGAAGGTGGTTTTCACGGATTTTTGTCGGACCTTCTTCGAAAGCGACGACCTGGTGCTGCGCTTCCGCCCGAGCTTCTTTCCCTTCACCGAGCCGAGCGCCGAAATCGACATCCAGTTCCAGAGCGGACCGCTGGCCGGTCGCTGGCTCGAAGTCGCGGGCTCCGGCCAAGTGCATCCGAACGTGGTGCGCAACATGGGGCTCGATCCCGAGCGCTACATCGGCTTCGCTTTCGGCATGGGCCCGGACCGGCTCACGATGCTGCGCTATGCCGTGAACGACCTGCGTCTCTTTTTCGACGGCGACCTGCGGTTCCTTTCGCAGTTTCAGTGACCCAGTTCCCATAATCAGAACGAGAACGACGAGATGCAATTTCCCGAGTCCTGGTTGCGCGAGTTCTGCAACCCGCCGCTCAGCAGCGCCGAACTGGCCGAGACGCTCACCATGGGCGGATTCGAAGTCGAAGACAGCAAACCCGCCGCGCCGCCGTTCAGCCACATCGTGGTCGGCGAGATCGTGCAGGCCGAGCAACATCCGAATGCCGATCGCCTTCGCGTGTGCCAGGTCGATGTGGGGCAGGGTGCGTTGCTCAACATCGTGTGTGGCGCGCCCAACGCGCGCGTCGGCATCAAGGTCCCGACCGCACTGGTCGGCGCCGAACTGCCGCCGGGCGAGGACGGCAGGCCGTTCTCGATCAAGCTCGGCAAGCTGCGCGGCGTCGAGAGCCAGGGCATGCTGTGCTCGGCGCGCGAGCTGCAATTGAGCGAAGACCACGGCGGCCTGCTCGAACTCGCCGCCGACGCGCCCGTGGGCGCGGACGTGCGCGAGGTGCTCCGGCTCGACGACGTCCTGCTCACGCTCAAGCTCACGCCGAACCTTGCGCACGGGTTGAGCGTGTTCGGTATCGCGCGCGAACTGGCGGCGCTCACCGGCGCGCCGCTGAGGGCGCCCGCGCTCGCGCCCGTTGCCCCCGCCGTTGGCGACACGCTGGCCGTCAAGGTCGAGGCGCCCGAGCTGTGTGGCCGCTTCTCCGGGCGCATCGTGCGTGCCGTGAACACGAAGGCGCAGACGCCGGCCTGGATGGTCGACCGTCTCGCGCGCTGCGGCCAGCGCAGCGTGACCGCGCTTGTCGATATCTCGAACTACGTGATGTTCGAATATGGCCAGCCGACGCACATCTTCGACCTCGACAAGATCCACGGCGGCCTCACCGTGCGTTGGGGCCGGCCGGGCGAGCAGCTCAAGCTGCTGAACGGCAACACCGTCACGGTCGATGCGAAGGTCGGCGTGATTGCCGATGAACGCGAAGTCGAATCGCTGGCCGGCATCATGGGCGGCGACGCAACTGCCGTTTCGGACGACACGCAGAACATTTACGTCGAAGCCGCCTTCTGGTGGCCTGAAGCCATTCAGGGTCGCTCGCGCCGCTTCAACTTCTCGACCGACGCCGGGCACCGCTTCGAGCGCGGCGTCGACCCGAGTCGCACGGTCGAGATGATCGAGCGCATCACGCAGCTGATCCTCGAAATTTGCGGCGGCCAGTGCGGTCCGATCGACGACCAGATCCTGCAGCTGCCTGATGCGAAGCCGGTCACCTTGCGCGTGGCGCGCGCAGCGCGTGTCATCG
Organism: Variovorax sp. PAMC 28711; assembly: GCF_001577265.1. Taxonomy (NCBI): domain Bacteria; kingdom Pseudomonadati; phylum Pseudomonadota; class Betaproteobacteria; order Burkholderiales; family Comamonadaceae; genus Variovorax; species Variovorax sp. PAMC 28711. The sequence goes on from NZ_CP014517.1 coordinate 3,566,308, forward strand.
GCATGCCGCTCACGCAAGCCCAGTGCGCCGACACGCTGCGTCGCCTCGGCTTCGCGTTCCAGGAAGGCGAGGGCACGCTCGTCGTGACACCGCCGCCGCACCGCTTCGACCTCACGCTGGAAGAAGACCTCATCGAAGAAGTCGCGCGGCTCATCGGCTACAACAACTTGCCGACGACCGCGCCGCTGGCGCCGATCACCGCGCGGGTGCGCACGGAGGCGCAGCGCAGCCGCTTCGCGGTTCGCCATCGCATTGCGGCGCTGGGGTATCAGGAAACGATCAACTTCAGCTTTGTCGAAGTCGATTGGGAGCGCGATCTCGCCGGCAACGCCGACCCGATCAAGTTGCTGAATCCGATCGCCAGCCAGATGAGCGTGATGCGATCGTCGCTGATCGGCTCGCTGCTGCAGGTGCTGAAGTTCAACCTCGACCGCAAGGCGCCACGCGCGCGGGTGTTCGAGCTGGGGCGTGTGTTCCTGCGCGACGCGAGCGTCGCGACCACAGACACCACCGTCAAGGGCATCCACCAGCCGATGCGCGTGGCCGGCCTGGCCTGGGGCGATGCCGAGGCGTCGCGTTGGGACGGGAAGCCGCATCGCGCCGATTTCTTCGACGTGAAGGGCGATGTCGAAGCGTTGCTGGCCCCGCGCGTGGCGACCTTCGAGCGCGTCGAGCATCCAGCACTTCATCCGGGCCGCGCCGCGCGCGTGGTGCTCGATGGCAAGGCGGTCGGCGTCGTCGGCGAGCTGCATCCGCGCTGGCGCCAGCAGTGGGACTTCGCGCACGCGCCTGTTGTGTTCGAGCTCGATCTCGACGCCATTACCGTGCGCCCGGTGCCTGTCGCGCAGGCGGTGCCGAAGCACCAGCCGGTCGAGCGCGACATCGCGGTGGTTGTGGGCGAGTCTGTTTCGCATGACACATTGCTCGACGCCGTGCGTGCAGCGCCGACGCAAGGGTTGTTGCGCGATGCGACGCTCTTCGACATTTACCGTCCGCAGGCTGGCGCCTCGGCCGGCGGTCTGGCCGCGGGCGAGAAGAGCATGGCCGTGCGGTTGGGCTTCCATGCGGACAACGCCACCCTGACCGACGAGCAGGTCGATCCGGCGGTCCGCGCCATCGTCGACCAGCTTGCCAACACCCTCGGGGCCCGCTTGCGCGGAGGATAAACGCCATGGAATTCACGCTCGAAGCCCTCGACACGCCTGCGCTCACCAAGGCCCATCTCGCTGATCTGCTGTTCGAGCAAATCGGCCTCAACAAGCGCGAGTCCAAGGACATGGTCGAGGCGTTCTTCGATCTGGTGGCGGGCAGTCTTATCGAAGGAACCGACGTCAAGATTTCCGGCTTCGGCAACTTCCAGATCCGCGTCAAGGCGCCGCGGCCAGGGCGCAACCCGCGAACCGGCGAAGCCATTCCCATCGGCGCACGACGCGTCGCGACCTTTCATGCGAGCGCGAAACTGAAGGAACAGATTCACGGAAGCATCGAGGAAGAGGGCGCGCAAGAGGTGGAGTGGAGCGTCGGAACGGAATAAGTGTTGGTGCTCCGCGCATGCGTGGAGTAACCTCTGAGGTTCCCCGCGCACTGTCTTGATTTCAATGGAGAAAACGCTCCCGCCGATCCCTGTCAAACGCTACTTCACGATCGGTGAAGTGGGCGAACTCTGCGGCGTCAAGCCGCACGTGTTGCGCTACTGGGAGCAGGAGTTCACGCAACTTCGCCCCATGAAGCGCCGCGGCAATCGCCGCTATTACCAGCACCACGAAGTGCTCATGATCCGCCGCATCCGCGATCTGCTCTACGACCAGGGCTTCACCATCAGCGGCGCACGCAACAAGTTGCAGGAGCTGGTGCAGGGCGAGCGCGATCGGCGCAAGGCGGGCGAGATTCCGCTCGACGGCATGGAGGCCGTCGAGATCGACCAGGAAGAATTCGACGCCGCCGTGGTCGAACAAGCCCATGGCGACGAGTCGCATCATGCCGTTCAGGTGAGCCCGTCCCAGTTGTCGATGTTGCGGCGCGAGTTGTTTGAAATTCGTGAGCTGCTGTCGGTCGGCCACTGAAAGAGCCCGGCTATAATCGTTGGCTTCGGTGTGTGGCGCAGCCTGGTAGCGCACTTGCATGGGGTGCAAGGGGTCGAAGGTTCGAATCCTTTCACACCGACCATAGACAGTTCCGACAACGTCCAAGGTTGTCCAAAAAGCCCCGAGTGATGCAGTCATTCGGGGCTTTTTTCGTTTCGAGAGGCGCTTTGATGCGTTCTCCTTTGCATCCATCGGCGGTGCCGAAGCGTTAGGCTTGCCGCGTCACCTGCGCAGCCCAAGGAACCCGCCATGTCGAACCCTCAGGACCTCTATCGCCAGAAGCTCACCTCTCCCGCCGAGGCCATGCGCCTGGTGCGCGATGGCGACAGCATCATCGTGCCGACGGGCGTCGGCGAAGCGCCGGCGCTGCTGACCGCGTTGTCGGAACAGAGTCGGGACTTCCACGACGTCAAGGTGAGCCAGATCCTCGCGATGCGCAAGTACGGCTACCTCGACCCTGAAACGGTCGCGAACGTGAGGCATGTCGCGCTGTTTTTCGGCGGTGCGACACGGGCCGGCGGACAGGCCGGCTGGGTCGACTTCATCCCCAACTATTTTTCGGAGATCCCGGCCCAGATCGAGCGCGAGCAGATCCCCGCGCAAGTGGTTTTCAGCATGGCGTCGCCGATGGACGACGAGGGCTATTTCGCGCTCAGCCTCGGCGCGGACTACACCATGGCCGCCATCGCGAAGGCGCGTGCCGTGGTGCTCGAAGTCAACCCGAACGTGCCCTTCGCGTTCGGCGACTGCCGGGTGCACGTTTCGCAGGTGACCGCGCTGGTGGAGAGCGACCAGCCGGTGATGGAGGTCGGGTTGCCCACGATCGGGCCGGTGCAGATCGCGATCGCACAGCACGTCGCTGACATGATCGACGATGGCTCGACCCTGCAGATTGGCTACGGCGGCATCCCCGATGCGGTGGTGATGCAGCTCACGCACAAGCACGACCTCGGCATCCATACCGAGATGATTGGCGACGGCATCCTGTCGCTGGTGGAATGTGGTGCGGTGACCAACCGGCGAAAGAACTATCTGCCCGGGAAGATGATCGCCACCTTCGCGCTCGGCTCGGCAAAGCTCTACCGCTTCATGCACCGCAATCCGATGCTGGAGATGCATCCGGTGAACTTCACCAACGACCCGACGCTTGCCGGCCTGAACGACAACCTCGTCGCCATCAACGCGACATTGCAGATCGACCTGCTCGGTCAATGCGGCTCGGAGAGCCTGGGTTATGCGCCGTTCTCCGGCACCGGCGGACAGTCGGACTTCGTGCGCGCGGCCAACCGATCGCGTGGGGGCAAGGCCTTCATCGTGCTGCCTTCGACCGCGAAGAACGACACCATCTCGCGCGTCGTGCCGGTGCTCGCGCCCGGTACGCATGTGAGCACCAGCAAGAACGACGTCAACTATGTCGTGACCGAGTACGGGGTGGCGCAGTTGCGTGGCAAGTCGGCCGGGCAACGTGCGCGCGAGCTCATCGGGATCGCGCATCCGGCGTTTCGCGCCGAACTCACGGCGCAGGCGCGGCAGATGAACGTCTTGTAGAACGCGCGGGCCATTGCCCCCGCTTCACTTCCTGTCGCGCGGCACCCGGCCCATCAGGAAGAATTCCGTGTTCGGCTGCATGCCGCTGAAGCTCGCCATCCGGTTGCTCAGGCCGAAAAACGATGTGATGGCGGCGATGTCCCAGATGTCTTCGTCGTCGAAGCCGTGCGCGTGCAATGGCGCGAAGTCTGCGTCGTCGATTTCGTGCGAGCGGTCGGAGACCTTCATCGCGAAGTCGAGCATCGCGCGCTGGCGCGGCGTGATGTCGGCCTTGCGGTAGTTCACGGCCACCTGGTCGGCGACGAGCGGCTTCTTCTCGTAGATGCGCAGCAGCGCACCGTGCGCCACCACACAGTAGAGGCACTGGTTGGCCGCGCTCGTGGTGGTCACGATCATCTCGCGATCGCCTTTGGTGAGCGAGCCTTCTTCCTTCAGCATCAAGGCATCGTGGTAAGCGAAGAAAGCGCGCCATTCGGCGGGCCGCCGCGCCAGCCCGAGAAAGACGTTGGGCACGAAGCCCGCTTTCTCTTGCACCGCGAGGATGGCCGTGCGGATGTCCTCGGGCAAATCTTTCAGTTCTGAAAGCGGATAGCGTGCAGTCATGGGGAGGTCTCCGTCGAATTAGTTGACCAGAATGATAGGCAAGCGCTCGTCCTGCAGCGAACATCCATTGACAGCGCGATGATGATTATTCGCATAACAACAGAGACGGCGCCCGCTGTCCACACCACGCGATGACTGATCTGTCCCATCCTGGTCGGCGCGGTTTCCTTCGCCGCTCCATTGCCATCGTTCCTGCAGCGGCAGCGCTCACCACCACCGGCTTCGTCGCCGGGCGGCAAGTGGCTGCACAGCCGGCGGCAACGCCCGCTGAGCCCCCGGCTGCACCCTATTCCCCGGTGTATTTCCACGCAGACGAATGGACCTTCATCCAGTCCGCCGTCGCGCGCCTGATTCCGTCGGACGACGTGGGCCCCGGTGCCATCGAAGCGGGCGTGCCCGAGTTCATCGACCGGCAGATGGAAGGCGGCTTCGGCCAGGCCGTCACCTGGTACACGCACGGGCCGTTCGTGCCGAGCTCGCCGCTCTTCGGATACCAGGGAAAGATGCTGCCGCGCGAGCTTTATCGTGCCGGCATTGCCGCGATCGATGAATGGTGCACACGCCAGCGTGGCGGCAAACGCTTTGCCGATCTCGACGGCACGCAACAGGACGAAGTGCTCAAGGGCCTCGAGGGCGAGACCATCAAGTTCGACACGGTCGATGCCAAGTGGTTCTTCACCTTCTTGTTGCAGAACACCAAGGAGGGCTATTTCAGCGATCCGATCCATGGCGGCAACAAGAACGCGGCGGCCTGGAAGATGATCGGATTCCCGGGCGCGCGTGCCGACTTCCTTGACTGGGTCGACAAGCCCGGTGTGCACTACCCGCTGCCTCCCGTCAGCATCAACGGGCCGCAAGGCTGAGGGGCGCGACATGGCCACCATCAAGAAGCCAAGCGTCGATGCCGTACTGGTCGGATTCGGCTGGACCGGCGCCATCATGGGCATGGAGCTCACCGCCGCGGGCCTCAACGTGCTCGCGCTGGAGCGCGGCGAGCACCGCGACACGGTGCCCGACTTCGCTTACCCGCGTATCACCGATGAGCTGAGCTACGGCATCCGCGGCAAGCTTTTCCAGAACCTCTCGAAGGAGACGGTCACCATTCGCCATACGCCCGCCGACCTGGCGGTGCCGTATCGTCAAAATGGGTCTTTCCTGCTGGGGGATGGCGTCGGCGGCGCTGGCGTCCACTGGAACGGGCACCACTGGCGCGCCCTCCCGGCCGACCTCAAGTTGCGCACCACCTATGAAGAACGCTACGGCAAGAAGTTCATCCCCGAGGGCATGCAGCTGCGCGACTTCGGCGTGAGCTACGACGAGCTCGAACCGCACTTCGACCAGTTCGAAAAGATCTGCGGCACCTCCGGCAAGGCCGGCAACATCAAGGGACGGATCCAGCCCGGCGGGAACCCGTTCGAAGGCTGGCGCACCAATGAATATCCGTTGCCGCCGCTGGCATCGCCCAACAGCGCGGTTCTGTTCGAAAAGGCCGCACGCGAGCTCGGCTACCACCCGTTTCCACAGGCCGCGGCCAACGCATCGCGGGCCTACACCAACCCGCATGGCGCGCAACTGGGGCCGTGCAATTTCTGCGGCTTCTGCGAGCGGTACGGCTGCTACATGTACGCCAAGGCGTCGCCGCAAACCACACTGCTGCCGACTCTTTTGAAGCGGCTCAACTTCGAGCTGCGCACGCGCTCGCATGTGCAACGCGTGAACATGTCGCCCGACGGCAAGAAGGCCACTGGCGTGACTTACATCGATGCGCAGGGCAACGAGGTCGAGCAGCCCGCGGACCTCGTCGTGCTGTGCGCCTATCAGATGCACAACGTGCGGCTCTTGCTGCTGTCGAAGATCGGCAAGCCCTATGACCCGGCGACCGGCGAAGGCGTGGTCGGCCGCAATTACGCCTACCAGCTCAACGGCGGCGCGACGCTGCACTTCGACAAGAACCAGCCGATGAACCCGTTCGTCGGCGCGGGCGCCAGCGGCCACGCGATGGACGACTTCGACGGCGACAACTTCGACCACGGCCCGGCCGGCTTCGTCGGGGGCGCCACCATCAACTGCATCAACACGGGTGGCCGGCCGATCCAGCAGCTCGCGGTGCCCGCGGGCACGCCCGCGTGGGGCGCGGCCTGGAAGAAGGCCGCAAAGGAAAACTACGTTTACCAAACCAGCGTGGGCAGCCAGGGCTCGGTCATGGCGTATCGCGACAACTATCTCGATCTGGACCCGACCTACAAGGACCAGTTCGGCCAGCCGCTCTTGCGCATGACCTTCGACTGGAAGGACAACGACATGGCGATGACGGCGTTCATCGGCAGCAAGGTCGAGCAGATCGCGAAAGCCATGAACCCGAAGCACCTTGCCATGGGCTTCAAGAAGAAGGGCGAACACTACGACGTGCGCCCGTACCAGTCGACCCACAACACTGGCGGCGCGATCATGGGCACCGACCCGACGCTCAGCGTGCTGAACCGCTACCTGCAGGTGTGGGACGTGCCCAATGTGTTCGTGATGGGCGCGAGCGCGTTTCCGCAGAACTTTGGCTACAACCCGACCGCCGTGGTCGGCGCACTGGCGTACTGGTCCGCGAAAGCGATTCGCGAGACATACTTGAAAAATCCGGGAGCGTTGGCATGAAGGCGGCGGCCACGACTCGTCTTTGCATCGCGGGCGCGGCGATGCTTGCCAGCGCGATGATTTCCAGCTGGGCCTTCGGACAGAAGGTCGAGGCGCAACCCGCTGTCCTCCCACCGACCCATGCGACCGCCAGCGGTGCGCCTGCTGTCGGGCCCGTCACCGCCGACCCGCTCATCGAGCGCGGGCGCTACCTCGCGCGCGTCGGCGATTGCGTGAGCTGCCACACCGGCCCGAGCAAGGTGCCGTTCGCCGGCGGCCTGCCGATGAAGACGCCGTTCGGCACCATCGTCTCGACCAACATCACGCCCGACAAGGATGCGGGCATCGGCAACTACACCGAGGAAGATTTCGCACGTGCACTCCGCGAGGGCGTGCGCAAGGACGGCAAGCGCCTCTATCCGGCAATGCCGTACCCGTCGTTCACGCGGCTGACCGACGACGACACGCATGCGCTCTATGCGTTCTTCCAGAGGGGCGTTGCCGCGCAATCTGCCAAGCCGCCATCGACCGATTTGCCGTGGCCGTTCAACATGCGCTTTCTGATGATGGGGTGGAACCTGCTCTACCTCGACAAGGGCACCTACCAACCCGATACCGCTCGCTCCGCGGAATGGAACCGCGGCGCCTATCTCGTGCAGGGGCTCGGCCACTGTGCCGACTGCCACACCCCGCGCGGCATGCTCGGCGCCGTCAAGGCGAACAGCGAGCGCAAGGGCGACAGCTACATGGCGGGCGCATTGATCGACGACTGGCTGGCGCAGCCGCTGCGCCACATGGACCGCCCGACCGCCGCGCAGTGGCCGACCGAAGACATGGTCACCTACCTGCAGACCGGTCGCACGGCACACACCGCGGCCTTCGGCCCGATGTCTCAGGTGGTGGAGAACAGCACGCAGTACATGAGTCGTGAAGACCTTGCCTCGATCGCCGTCTACCTTCAATCGGTCGGTGCGCCGGCCAACACGGCCGCGCCCACGGTCGCGCCGCAGGCAGCCGTCGTCGCCGCAGCGGACAAGCAACCGGCCACGCAACAGCTTCGTGCAGGCACGGTCGCGGGCGCGGGCGCGATGGTCTATCTCAACAACTGCAATGCCTGCCATCGATCGAGCGGCACGGGTGCCGACAGCACCTTCCCCGCACTCGCCGGCAACAGCGTGGTGAACGCGAAAGACCCGACGTCGTTGATCCGCATCGTGCTCGCGGGCTCCGCGATGCCCGCGACGGTGAAGGCCCCGTCGGCACTGGCGATGCCCGGGTTCGGCTGGCGCCTGACCGATGCCAATGTCGCCGACCTGTTGAGCTTCGCGCGTGGCAGTTGGGGCAACAAGGCCGAGGCCGTGACGGCAGCGCAAGTGGCCGGCGTGCGCAAGAGCTTGCCCGAACCGACCGCCAAGCCGTAGAAAGCTCGCGACCTACTCGATCCCGAGGTCGAGCTTCGAGACGAGCGCCCGGCTGTGCGCATTCAGGCCGATGACCTTCACGGCGCTGCCGTGCTTGCGCAGCCGCTGACACACCTTGTCCAGCGCGTTCACCGCGGTGATGTCCCAGAAATGGGCGGTGCTCAGGTCGATCGTGACCGGCCGACCTTCGACGTCGCGCACGTCGAAGGCGTCGACCAGCATGTCGGCCGATGCGAAGAAGACCTGGCCCGAGACACGGTAGGTCAGCCCATCGTCCTGCGTGGTGGTGACCGACAGCAGGCGTGACACCTTGAAAGTGAAGAAGACCCCGCTCAAGAGCACGCCCACCGCCACGCCCGCGGCCAGGTTGTCAGTCGCCACGGTCACCGCCACGGTCGCAGCCATGACGGCGCTCGAAAGCTTGGGATGCGTGAGCAACGCACGGGCGGAACCCCAGTCGAGCGTGGAGGCCGACACCATCACCATGATGGCGACCAGCGCCGCCACCGGCACCTGGGACACCCAGGGCTTCAGCAGCACCATGAGGATGAGCAAGAAGGCACCGGCGAACAGCGTCGAGAGCCGACCGCGGCCGCCGTAGCGCACGTTGCTCACCGTCTGTCCGATCATCCCGCACCCGGCAATTCCGCCGAGAAAACTCGCGGTGACGTTGGCAATGCCGAGCCCGCTGCATTCGCGATTCTTGGAACTCGGCGTGTCGGTGAGCTCGTCGACGACGCTCGCCGTCATCATCGACTCGAGCAATCCCACCATGGCGATGGCGATGGCCGGCAATGCGATGAGCTTGAGTGTCTCCCCGAAAAAGGGACTTGCGGAATACCGAACTTCGGCAGGCCCTGGGGCAGCAGGCCGAGGTCGGCGACCATCTTGAGCGGAAGGTGCATCCACTGGCCGATGAGCGTGAGGACCACGATGCAGACCAGCGGCGACGGAACGACCGTGGTGATGCGCGGAAGGCCGTAGATGATCACCAGCCCCAGGCCACCATGGCCCAGGTGGCAGCGTTGGCCCCGATGAGGTGCGGCATCTGCGCCGAGAAATCAGGATGGCCAGTGCGTTGACGAAGCCTGTGCGCACTGAGCCCGACACGTATCGCATCAGGACGCCGAGGCGCAGCCATCCGAAGAGGATTTGAACGGCGCCGCCAGGAGCCGGCGGCAAACAGATACTGGACACCGTGTGCATGAACCAGTGGCGCAGCGACCAGGGCAACGGAACCCGCTGCCGCCGACACCATCGCCGGCCGGCCCCCAAAGAAAGCGATGACGATGCTGATGACGAACGAAGCGAAGAGTCCCACCGCAGGGTCGACACCCGCCACGAAGGAAAACGCGATCACCTCCGGGATGAGAGCGAACGTGGCGACGGCACCGGCCATGAGTTCGCGCGGAATGCTCGGCGCCCATTCGGCGCGAAAGGGATGAGGGTGTTTGGACATCGGATGGCTGGCCTCGCGCATCGCAAGGCTCGAAAAAGGGCGCGGACAAGACAGCCCGGAGGCAATTCCCGGGCTTGGCAAGACATTAGCAGCTACGTGTCGGGATGCGCGAGTACCGCGGGCGAAGCGTCGAATTCCAGCACCGCCAGATCGCTCTGGTCCTTGAGCGAGATGCCGGTCGCGCCGCGGCGCAGCGCCTCGCGCATGAGCCAGGCGAGCTTGAAGGCCGCGGTCGCGTACGAAAGGCCGTCGAGCCGAACGTTCGAGATGCAGTTGCGCTCGGCGTCGTGGCGGCCGCGTCGGGGCGTGTGCGTGAGGTAGATGCCGAGGCTGTCCGGCGAACTGAGACCCGGACGCTCGCCGATCAGCATCACCGAGAGCGTCGCACCGAACACTTCGGCCGCTTCGTCGGCCAGCGCCACGCGGGCCTGCGAGGCGATGACGACCGGCGCGAAGCGCGTGCCCGGCGGCAGGTGCGGACGCAAAGCAGCCAGCAGCGGCGCGGCGTGCCGTTCGACCGCGAGCGACGAGAGCCCGTCGCCGATCACGATGCACACATCGCAATCCGCGCCGTCGGGTGCCGCTGCAGCGACGGCTCGCAGACGCGCCGCGTCCTGCTCGCCGAGCTGGCGGCCGAGGTCGGGGCGGCGCAGGTAAGTGGTGCGATCGGGCGCGCGGCTGTGGACCGCTTCGACGGTCCAGCCGCCGGCTTGCAGGTCGGCCGAGAGCTTCGCCAAGTCGAGCGCCGCATGGATCGCGTCGCGCGCCATCGCATGGGCCCAGCCGAAGCGCAGCGTCTCGTCGGTCGGCATCCCGGCGCCCGCGCGGCCCAGCGCCAGGCGCGCGGGCGTCGCGGCGCGCCATTCGCTCCATGGGTTCGGTGTGACGGGTTCCCGGCTCATGCGCCCAGCGCCTTCAGGCCGCCCATGCCGGCGAGCAGGCGGTTGGTGGAGGCGGGCGCCAGCTGGCCGGCGCCATCGGTGATCTGCATGCGCTGCAACCAGGATTCGAATTCCGGCGCGCGCTTCAGGCCCAGCGTTTCGCGCAGGAAGAGCGCATCGTGGAACGAGGTGCTCTGGTAGTTGAGCATCACGTCGTCGGCGCCGGGCACGCCGATCAGGAAGGTGAGGCCGGCCGTGGCGAGCAGCACCAGCAGCGTGTCCATGTCGTCCTGGTCGGCTTCGGCGTGGTTGGTGTAGCAGACATCGCAGCCGATCGGCAGGCCCAGCAGCTTGCCGCAGAAGTGGTCTTCGAGGCCGGCGCGAATGATTTGCTTGCCGTCGTAGAGGTACTCGGGGCCGATGAAGCCGACCACGGTGTTGATCAGCAGCGGCTTGTAGCGCCGCGCGAGCGCATAGGCGCGCACCTCGCAGGTCTGCTGGTCGACGCCGAAGTTGGCGTTGGCCGACAGCGCGCTGCCCTGGCCGGTTTCGAAATACATCACGTTCTGCCCGAGCGTGCCGCGCTTCAAGGACAGCGCCGCGTCGTACGCCTCGTCGAGCAGTTCGGGCGTCACGCCGAACGACAGGTTGGCCTTCTCCGTGCCGGCGATCGACTGGAACACCAGGTCGATCGGCGCACCGGCCTCGGCGAGCCTGAGCGTGTTGGTGACGTGGGTGAGCACGCAGCTTTGCGTCGGGATCTCGAAGCGCTGGATGACTTCGTCGAGCATGTGCAGCAAGTTGCCGAGCACCGGCATGCTGTCGGATGCCGGATTCAGTCCGATCACCGCGTCGCCCGCGCCGTAGAGCAGGCCGTCGAGCGTGGAGGCCGCGACGCCGCGCAGGTCGTCGGTCGGATGGTTCGGCTGCAGCCGCACCGAGAGATGACCGGGCAGCCCGATCGTGTTGCGAAAACGAGTGATCACGCTGCACTTCTTCGCGACCGAAATGAGGTCCTGGTTGCGCATCAGCTTCGACACCGCCGCCGCCATCTCGGGCGTGACGCCGGGGGCGAGTGCGCTCAGCGCCTCGGTGGTCGCGTTCTCCGACAGCAGCCAGTTGCGGAAGTCGCCGACGGTCAGGTGCGAGACCGGCGCGAACGCCGCCGCGTCGTGGCTGTCGATGATGAGCCGCGTGATGTTGTCGCTCTCGTAAGGCACCAGCGCCTCGGTGAGGAACTGCTTGAGCGGCGTGTCGGCGAGCACGTAGCGCGCGGCCATGCGCTGCTGCGAAGTGGCCGCACCGATCTCGGCGAGGTAGTCGCCCGAGCGGGCGGGGCTGGCGAAGGCCATGACTTGCTTGAGGTCGTCGAACGCGAAGACCTGCGAATCGATCGTGGTGCGATAGCGCATGTCAGTGGCTCCGTGCAGGGCAACTCTCGTTCGTGGCGCGTGCCGCGGCCACGGGGTGTCTCCCTCCGCGAATGTCCCCCGGCTTCGCCTCCTCCTTTATTTCGCTGCGGCAGACACCCCATGGCCGCGACACGAGACGCGCTCTGTCGCATCGGTCGATCAACTGCGGCTCCGGAAGATCACGTCGATGGTGTGCTCCCCGCAGCGAAATAAAGGAGGAGGCCGGAGGCCGGGTGACATTCGCGGAGGGGAGTACGCCGTCGGCGTGAGCCCGCCCTGAACGCGGCGACAAACCGTATGCGCAGCTCATGTCGACAGCATCGCATCCGGCGCTGCAGCATTCCGTTGTGACGCCGTGAGCAAAAAGTAGCCGTAAGCGAGCGCCATCAGGCCGAGGAACAGCAATGTCAGCATCACGTTGAACCACACCATCGCACCGAGGCAGACCACACCGAGGCCCAGCGCGATCGCGGGAAACACGGGGTAGAAGGGCGCGCGGTAGGTGCGCTCCAGGTTCGGTTCGGTGCGGCGCAGCTTGAACAGCGCCGCCATCGAGATCAGGTACATCACGATGGCGCCGAGCACGGCCATCGTCACGATGTTGGCGGTCAGCGTCTGGCCGCCGAACTTGATCCATTCGTCGCTGAAGATCGCGAACACGCCGATCACGCCGCCGGCCAGCAACGCGCGGTGCGGCGTGTTGAAGCGCGGGCTCAGGCCGGCGAAATACGCCGGCAGATAGCCGGCACGCGCCAGCGCGAAGATCTGCCGCGAGTAGCCCATGATGATCCCGTGGAACGACGCGATCAGGCCGAACAGGCCGATCCACACCAGCATGTGCAGCCAGCCGCTGTTCTCGCCGACCACCACCTTCATCGCCTGCGGCAACGGGTCGTTGATGTTGGCGATCTGGCGCCAGTCGCCCACACCGCCCGCCATGATCATCACGCCGAAGGCCAGCAGCACGAGCGTGATGATGCCGGTGGTGTAGGCGATCGGAATCGTCTTGTGCGGATCGCGCGCTTCCTCGGCCGCCATGGCCGCGCCCTCGATGGCCAGGAAGAACCAGATCGCGAACGGGATCGACGCGAAGATGCCCGAGATGGCCGCGCCGTTGAGCACCGTGCCGCCGGCCCAGCCGTTGGCGGTGAAGTTCGCCCACGACCAGCCGGGCGACACCACGCCCATGAACATCAGCAGCTCGAAGATGGCGAGCAGCGTGACGAAGAGCTCGAACGCCGCCGCGATGCCCACGCCGGCCCAGTTGAGGGCGATGAAGAGCACGTACGCGCCGAGCGCGATCCACTTCGGGTTGATCGCCGGAAACTGCACGTTGAGGTACGCGCCGATCGCCAACGCGATGGCCGGCGGCGCAAAGACGAACTCGACCAGCGTCGCGAAGCCCGCGATGAAGCCTCCGGTGGGCCCGAACGCGCGCCGCGCATAGGCGAAGGGTCCGCCGGCATGCGGGATGGCGGTCGACAGCTCGGTAAAGCTGAAGATGAAGGTGGTGTACATCGTCGCGACCAGCACGGTCGCCACCAGAAAGCCCAGCGTGCCCGCCGTGTTCCAGCCGTAGCTCCAGCCGAAGTACTCGCCGGAGATGACCAGGCCCACTGCGATGCCCCACAACTGGAACGGGCCGAGAACCTTCTTGAGACCGGTGGACATGCTGCTTCCTTCTGCGACGGACGGGGAGCGTTCCCTGCAAGACCGGTGCCACCCTTTGCGCCGTGGTCGGTCATCGCGAGCGCAATAATGAACCGTTTTCAGCCCCGAAGGACCTCCCAGTGCAATCTCTTTACCGCGCGGCCGCCGTGTCGCTGGCATTCGTTTCCATTTCGTCCGTGACCATGGCGCAATCGGCGCCCGTTACCACCCCCAGCGGGCTCATTTATCAATCGCTGAAAGAGGGCACCGGCGCATCGCCCGCGCCGACCGACACCGTCAAGGTGCACTACCGCGGCACGTTCCCGGCCGACGGCAAGGAATTCGACAGCTCCTACAAACGCGGCGAACCGACCGAGTTCCCGCTCAACGCCGTGATCCCGTGCTGGACCGAAGGCGTCGGCAAGATGAAGCCGGGCGGCAAGGCCAAGTTGACCTGCCCACCGGCCATCGCCTACGGCGCGCGCGGCGCGGGCGGCGTGATCCCGCCGAACGCCACGCTGAATTTCGAAGTCGAGCTGGTCTCGGTCAAGGGGCGCTGACCGCACGCGCTTCGGCCTGAAGACACGCGCGATGCGTGACCTGTTCGCAGCGGAGGAGGGCGACGCATTGCCACTCGCACCGGGGGCCGTGTTGCTGCGCGACTTCGCGCTGGCCGCGGCGCCTGAACTGCTGCTTGCCGTCGTCGGCGTGACGGCCGAGGCACCATGGCGCCATCTGGAGACGCCCGGCGGCTTTGGCATGTCGGTCGCGATGACGAACTGCGGGGCGCTCGGCTGGGTGAGCGACCGCACCGGCTACCGCTACGACGCGACCGATCCGCTCCGCGGCAAGCCGTGGCCGGCACTGCCGGACGCCTTCCGCGAGATGGCGCACGACGCTGCTGCGGCCGCAGGCTACGGCGGCTTCGTGCCCGACGCCTGCCTCGTCAATCGCTACGAGCCCGGCGCGCGCCTGTCGCTCCACCAGGACCGCGACGAGCACGACTACGGCGCGCCGATCGTGTCGGTGTCGCTCGGCCTGCCCGTGACCTTCCTGTTCGGCGGTGCCGCGCGTGTCGACAAGTCGCGGCGCGTGTCGCTCGTACATGGCGACGTGGTGGTGTGGGGCGGCCCGTCGCGCCTGCATCACCATGCCGTGTTGCCGCTGGCCGACGGCGAACACCCCGCGACCGGGCGCTGCCGCATCAACCTGACCTTCCGCAAGGCGGGCTGAGCCGGTCGTCGGCGCAGCGACCGATCAGGCCGCGAGCAACTTCTGCACGAGCTCGGCCGTGGTGGCCGCGGTGTATTTGCGCATCAACCGCGCGCGATGCAGTTCCACCGTGCGGTGGCTGATGCCGAGCGCGCGGCCGATCTCCTTGGAGGTCAAACCCTGCATCACCTGCGCTGCCACTTCGCGTTCGCGCGGCGTGAGTTCGGCGGTCACGGCGCGGCGCGAACCCAGGTCTTCGAAGGTCCAGATGCCGGACTCGTGCGGCGCATCGCGGTTCAGCGCCTGGCCGGTGACGTGGCACCAGAAAGTGTCGCCGGCGATGGCGCCGTGCAGGCCGCCGAGGCGCCGCATCATGCGGTTGTCGGCGTAGCGGCCGCTGGTGTTGAGGATCGGCTCCATGCGCTTGCCAATGCGCTCGAACTCGGCGACGCTCGGGTAGAGCACGCGAAACGACTGGCCGACCAGCGCCGCGCGCGTGGCGCCGAACATCTCGCAAAGCCGGGCGTTGCAGTCGACCATCGTGCGGTGGCGCGACAGCACCATGCCGACCGGCGCATGCTCGAAAGCCAGGCGGTAGTCGACGGCAGAAATCCGGGCCTCGGGTGTGTCCATTACGAAATACTACGTATGTGACTAGGTAGTATCGTTCGGGGCTCTCCATCAACCATCACCGAGCGAGGATCACAAGCCATGGTGAACAAGATCTATCCGTCCGCCGACGCGGCACTCAAGGGCGTCGTCGCCGACGGGCAAACGCTCGCGGTCGGCGGCTTCGGCCTCTGCGGCATTCCCGAGGCGCTCATCGATGCGCTGCACGATTCGGGCGTCAAGAACCTCACCTGCATTTCGAACAACGCAGGGGTCGACGGCTTCGGTCTCGGCAAGCTGCTCGGCACGCGCCAGATCAAGAAGATGGTCGCGAGCTACGTGGGCGAGAACAAGGAGTTCGAGCGCCAGTACCTCGCCGGTGAACTCGAGCTCGAATTCACGCCGCAAGGCACGCTCGCCGAAAAGCTGCGCGCCGGCGGCGCCGGCATTCCGGCCTTCTTCACCAAGACGGGCGTCGGCACGCTGGTGGCAGAAGGCAAGGAACTGCGCGAGTTCGATGGCGAAACGTATGTGATGGAACGCTCGCTGGTGCCCGACGTGGCGCTGGTCAAGGCCGACGTCGCCGACAAATCGGGCAACCTGCGCTTTCGCCTCACGGCACGCAACTTCAACCCGGCCGCCGCGATGGCGGGCAAGGTGTGCATCGTCGAGGTCGAGCGCATCGTCGAGGTCGGCGAACTGGCGCCGGACGACATCCACCTGCCGGGCATCTACGTGCACCGCATCGTGCTCAACGCGACGCCTGAAAAGCGCATCGAGAAGCGCACCGTGAGCGCTGCGGCGCCCGTCGACGTGATCGCAGCCAAGGTCGAAGCGCAAGCCGTGATCGCGCAAGCTGCCGTCATCGACGAGCTTCCCGTCCCCAAAGTGCCCGCCGGCAAGAAAGAAGGAGCCTGAGATGCCCTGGACCCAAGACCAAATGGCAGCGCGTGCCGCCGACGAACTTGAAGACGGCTTCTACGTGAACCTCGGCATCGGCATCCCGACGCTGGTGGCGAATTTCGTCGGCGACAAGGAAGTCTGGCTGCAGAGCGAGAACGGCATGCTCGGCATCGGTCCGTTCCCGACCGAAGACGAGGTCGATGCTGACCTGATCAACGCCGGCAAGCAGACCGTCACCACCTTGCCGGGCAGTGCCATCTTCGGCAGCCACGACAGCTTCGCGATGATCCGCGGCGGCAAGATCAACCTGTCGATCCTCGGCGCCATGCAGGTCAGCAGCAAGGGCGACCTCGCCAACTGGATGATCCCGGGCAAGATGGTGAAGGGCATGGGCGGCGCGATGGACCTGGTGGCCGGCGTGAAGCGCGTGATCATCCTGATGGAACACGTCGCGAAGAAGAAGGACGGCACCGAAGACATGAAGATCCTCGAGGCCTGCACCTTGCCGCTGACCGGCGTGGGCGTGGTCGACCGCATCATCACCGACCTCGCGGTGATCGACGTGACGCCCGAAGGCCTCAAGGTCGTCGAACTGGCACCGGGCGTGACCTTCGAAGCGTTGCAGGCGAAGACGGGCGCCGCGCTGATCCGCTGATCGGCGCCGCGCCTGCCTGCGTCAGCGCGTCGCGGGCAGCACGGTCTGCGCCGGTGGTGCCGGTACGGGCGGGATCTGGAAGCTCCAGGTCTCGCTGATCGGCTTGCCGCCCTCGACCAGGGCGGCGCGCAACTCGCTCACCTGGGTCGGGTCTTTCACCTTGACGCGCAGCGACAGGCGCCAGCCCTTGATCGGCTCGTTGCGCTGCAGGCTGTTTTCCAGGATGTCGACGTTCGCATTGCCGCTGACCTGCGGCTGCACGGTGGTCCCCGGCGCGAACCTCGACACCGCCGGCCCCTCGAAATCGACGATCAATGCCGTCGTGCCGTCGAGCTGGCGGACCAGGTTGGGCTGATAGCGCTCGCCCTCGGTCTGGAAGGTCTGCTTCACCCAGGTGCTGTTCTGTGGATGAAGCGCGGCTTCGTCCAGCGTCCAGTGCATGCGGTAGGCGAAGGGCATCGATTCGCCCTTGCGGGCGCGGGCATCGGGATTCCAGAACGCGACCACGTTGTCGTTGGTCTCGTCGGCGGTGGGAATTTCCATCAGGGTGACCTTGCCGCGGCCCCAGTTGCCCTTCGGCTCGATCCACGCGCTCGGGCGCAGGTCGTAGCGGTCCTTCAGGTCTTCGAAGCGCTGGAAGCCGTGGCCGCGCTGCAGCAGGCCGAAGCCGCGCGGGTTGTCGACCTGGAAGGTGCTGACCGACACGGCCCCCTTGGGGTTGTTGAGTGGACGCCAGATCCACTCGTCGTTGCCCGCATGGATCGCCAGGCCGTTGGAATCGTGGATCGCCGGCCGGAAGTTGCGCAGGTGCTCGGGCCAGCGCTGGTTGGGGCCGTAGAGGAACATGCTGGTCAGCGGCGCCACGCCGAGCGTCGCGACGTCGTCGCGCAGGACCACGTTGGCCTCCACGTCCAGCACCGAGTCGCGGCCCGGTTGCAGCACCATGCGGTAGGCACCGGTGGCGCGCGGCGAATCGAGCAGGGCATAGATCACCAGTTGCTTGTCGTCGGGGCCGGGGCGCTGGATCCAGTACTCGCGGAAGTTCGGGAATTCCTCTTTGCCCGGCGAGGTGGTGTCGATGGCCAGGCCGCGACCCGACAGGCCGTACACCTGGTCCTTGCCGATCACGCGGAAGTAGCTGGCGCCCAGGAGGCTCATGACTTCGTCGAACTTGCCGTCCTGGTTGACCGGGAACAGCACGCGAAAGCCCGCGTACCCGAGCTGCCGCGTCGCTTCACGGTCGAAGTTCAGGCTGCCGAAGTCGAAGCGGTCCGGTTCGTATTTGATCTCGCGCACCTGCCCGCCGACGATTTCGTTGATCTTCACCGGGAAGTTGAACTGCATGCCCTGGTGATAGAAGTTCAGCCGGAACTGCGTCTGAAGGTCGCGCCACTCGAAGCGGTCCGAGCGCGGCTGGATCTTCATGTAGTCGGCAAACTGCATCGTGCCGAAGGCCGGCGGCAGGTTGCTCGCCGGGGCGACATAAGGCTTGGATGCGAGCTCGCGGGCCCGTGCCGTGACGTCTTCGAGCGAGAAGGTCACGTTGCCTTCGGGCCCGCGCGGCGTGCTGACGTTGCTGGGTGAGGCACAGGCGGCAAGGAGGCCGGCACAGGCCAGAAAAAATGAACAACGTGCAAGGCGTGCGAGTCTGGCGATCATGGACGGACGGAGTCGGAATCGTTGAGGTGGCAGGCGATGCGCTGGCACCCGAGAAGCCGCGACGCAGCGGCGCCGTGGGCGAGACGTCGAAAGCTTAGCACCCGTCAATAAAGCCCCTGTGCAGGCCCTCTGGATGCGCACCTTAAGATGGCCCGCTTTGCGTTCTGCACATCCCCGAGGATCGCCTGCCGATGAAAAGTTTTGCCGTCACGGTCATCGCGACCGCTGCCCTGGTCGCGCCGCTGGCCTGGGCCCAACCCAAGCCCTCCCTGCTCGCCGACAAATCCGCGTTGGTCGCCGATCTGATGCGCCAGATGACGCTGGAAGAAAAGGTCGGCCAGTTGCGGCTCATCAGCATCGGGCCCGAAATGCCGGCGCCGCAACTCGCAGAAGAGATCGCGGCGGGCCGCGTGGGCGGCACCTTCAACTCGATCAATCACAAGGAACAGCGCCCGCTGCAGGAGGCCGCCGTGGGCAAGAGCCGGCTGCGCATTCCGGTGCTCTTCGCCTACGACGTGCTGCACGGCCACCGCACCTCGTTCCCGATCGGGCTGGGGCTCGCCTCGACCTGGGACATGGACGCGGTGCGCCTCACGGCGCGCACCGCCGCGGTCGAAGCAGCCGCCGACGGCGTGGACGTGACCTTCGCGCCGACCGTCGACATTTCGCGCGACCCGCGCTGGGGCCGCACCTCCGAAGGCTTCGGTGAAGACCCGCACCTCGTGTCGCAGGTCGCGCGTGCGATGGTGCAGGGCTTCCAGAACGGCGCCCGGCGGGGCGAGGTGCTCCAGCGCGACAGCATCATGGCGTCGGTCAAGCACTTCGCGCTCTACGGCGCGGTCGAGGGCGGACGCGACTACAACATCGTCGACATGAGCCCGATGCGCATGTACAACGACTACCTGCCGCCTTACAAGGCCGCGATCGATGCCGGCTCGGGCGGCGTGATGATTGCCCTCAACACCGTCAACGGGCAGCCGGCCACCTCCAACACCTGGTTGCTGCAAGACCTGTTGCGCAAGGACTGGGGCTTCAAGGGCGTCACCTTCAGCGACCACGGCGCCATCACCGAGCTGATGCGCCACGGCGTCGCGCGCGACGAGCGCGAAGCCGCGAAGCTGGCCATCACCGCGGGTGTCGACATGAGCATGGCCGACCAGGTCTATCTGAAGGAACTGCCGGGCCTCGTCAAGTCGGGGCAGGTGCCCATGAAGACGCTCGACAACGCAGTGCGCGAAGTGTTGGGCACCAAGTACGACCTGGGCCTGTTCCACGATCCGTTCCTGCGCATCGGCAAGGCCGAAGACGACCCGGCCGACCTCAAGGCGGACAGCCGCCTGCACCGGCCCCCGGCGCGCGACGTGGCGCGCCGCTCGCTGGTGCTGCTGGAGAACCGCAACCGCACGCTGCCCATCGCCAAGGGCGCGAGCGTCGCGCTGGTCGGCCCGTTGGCCGATGCGCCGATCGACATGATCGGCGTGTGGTCCGCCCAGGCGGTCTGGAAGCAGGCCGTCACGCTGCGTAGCGGCATGGAGCAGGCGCTGGCCGGCAAGGGAAAGATGCTCTACGCGCGCGGCGCCAACGTGAGCGAAGACAAGGCCGTCGTCGAGTACCTCAACTTCCTCAATTGGGACGAGCCGGAGGTCGTGCAGGACAAGCGCTCGCCGCAGGAAATGATCGACGAGGCCGTCGCGGCGGCAGGGCAGGCCGACGTCGTGGTCGCCGCGGTCGGCGAATCGCGCGGCATGTCGCACGAGTCGTCGAGCCGCACGCGGCTCGACCTGCCCGAGAGCCAGCAGGCGCTGTTGAAGGCGCTCAAGGCCACGGGCAAGCCGCTGGTGATCGTGCTGATGAACGGACGGCCGCTGACGCTGGGCTGGGAGCAGGCCAACGCCGACGCGATGCTCGAGACCTGGTTCGCCGGCACCGAGGGCGGCCACGCGATCGCCGACGTGCTGTTCGGCGATGCCAATCCGTCGGGCAAGCTGCCGCTCTCGCTGCCGCGCTCGGTCGGGCAGATCCCCACGTATTACAACTATCCGCGCCTCGGCCGGCCGTTCACGCCGGGCAAGCCGGGCAACTACACGTCGCAGTATTTCGACGAGCCGCAAGGCGCGCTATATCCCTTCGGCTACGGCCTGAGCTACACGGAATTCGAGGTCTCGAAGCCCGTGCTGTCGGCGTCGACCGTGAAGGCCGGCGGCACCGTGGAAGCCAGCGTCACCGTGAAGAACACCGGCGATCGCGCGGGCGAAACGGTGGTGCAGCTCTACATCCAGGACGTCGCGGCCTCGGTCGTGCGGCCGGTGAAAGAACTCAAGGGTTTCCGCAAACTCATGCTGCAGCCGGGCGAGACGCAGGTCGTCAAGTTCGCCATCGGCAACGAGCAGCTGAGCTTCTACAACCAGCAGCTCCAGCGCGTCAGCGAGCCGGGTGGTTTCAATGTGCAGATCGGTTTGAACTCGCGCGACGTGCAGGAAGCGTCGTTCGAACTGCTTCCCTGAGAACGCGGCCTCAGGCGTCGGGCAGCAGCACGGCGCGCTGCTGCTCGGCGGTCGCGCGCAGGAAGGCCCACACGGCCTGCATGCGCCCGAGGTGCTTGGTTTCCACCGGCATCGACATCCAGAAGGTGCGCGTGAATTGCGTTTGCGGCTGGTCGGGCAGCACGCGCCGCAACGACTTGTCGCGCTCCGCGACGAAGGCCGGCAGCACCGCGATGCCGGCACCGGCTGCCGTCGCCTCGTACTGCGCGAGCACGCTGGTGCTGCGCAACGCGAAGGCATCGGGCTTGTAGAGCTCGTCGAGGTACTGCAGCTCCTTGCTGAAGAGCAGGTCGTCCACGTAGCTGATGAAGGTATGGCCGCGCAAATCTTCGCGCGCCCTGATCGGCTTGTGCCGTGCCAGGTAGCGCTTCGATGCGTAGAGCCGCAAGCTGTAGTCGGTGAGCTTGGTGACGACCACCGGCCCGCGCGCCGGTCGCTCCAGCGAGATCACGATGTCGGCCTCGCGGCGCGAGAGGTGCACCAGGCGTGGCAGCGCGAGCAGGTCGATCACGAGGTGCGGATGCTGGCCTGCGAACAGCGCGAGTTGCGGCGCGAGCACCACCGTGCCGAAGCCCTCCGTCGCGCCGATGCGCACCAGGCCGGACAGGCCTTGCGCCGACGCGGGCGTCGCGCTTTCGACAGCGAGGAACGCGCCCTCCATGGCCTCGACCTGCGGCTGCAGGCGCCGGCCAGCCTCGGTCAGCCGGTGCCCGCCCGCCTCGCGCGAGAAGAGCGGCGTGCCGACCTGCTTTTCGAGCGCCTGGATGCGCCGCGCCACGGTGGTGTGGTCCACCGCCAGACGGCGCGCCGCGCCCTGCAGCGTGCCGGAGCGTGACAGCTCGAGAAAGTAGCGCAGGTTGTCCCAGTCCATGGTCTGCAATTATGCAGATCGCGGGTGCGTATTTGTCTATTGCCATGGCAATTTTGCAAAGCTAGCATGCGCGGCTGCATCGAATCAAACAGGAGACAAATCCATGGACGCCAAAGTCAAACCCGCTACGCAAGTCGCCACCGTCAAGCTGCTCATCGGCGGCAAATTCATCGAATCCAAAACGACCGAGTGGCGCGATGTCGTGAACCCGGCCACGCAGGAAGTGCTGGCGCGCGTGCCGTTCGCGACCGCTGCCGAAGTCGATGCCGCCGTGGCGTCGGGCAAGGAAGCCTTCAAGACCTGGAAGAAGACACCGATCGGCGCGCGCGCCCGCATCTTTCTGAAATACCAGCAACTCATTCGCGAGAACATGGCCGAGCTGGCCGCGATCCTCACCGCCGAGCAGGGCAAGACCTTGCCCGACGCCGAAGGCGACGTGTTCCGCGGCCTCGAAGTGGTGGAGCACGCATCGGCCATCGGCAACCTGCAGCTCGGCGAGATGGCCAACAACGTGGCCAACGGCGTCGACACTTACACGCTGCTGCAACCGCTCGGCGTGTGCGCCGGCATCACGCCGTTCAATTTCCCCGCGATGATCCCGCTGTGGATGTTCCCGATGGCGATCGTCACCGGCAACACCTTCGTGCTGAAGCCGTCCGAGCAAGACCCGATGGTGACGATGCGCCTGTGCGAACTCGCACTCGAAGCTGGCATTCCGCCGGGTGTGCTTAACGTGATCCACGGTGGCGAAGCGGTGGTCAACGCGATTTGCGATCACAAGGACATCAAGGCGATCAGCTTCGTCGGTTCGACCAAGGTCGGCACCCACGTCTACAACCGCGCGATCCCGACCGGCAAGCGCGTGCAATGCATGATGGGCGCGAAGAACCACGCCATCGTGATGCCCGACGCCAACAAGGAGCAGACGCTCAATGCGCTGGCCGGCGCGGGCTTCGGCGCCGCCGGGCAGCGTTGCATGGCGGTGTCGGTCGCGGTGCTGGTGGGCGATGCGCAGAAGTGGGTGCCCGACCTCGTCGCCAAGGCGAAGACGCTGAAGATCGGCGCCGGCACCGACAAGACCGTCGACGTCGGCCCACTCGTGTCGTGCGCCGCCTACGACCGCGTCAACCACCTCATCGAACGCGGCATCGCCGACGGCGCCACGCTGGCGCTCGACGGGCGCAAGCCCACAGTGCCTGGCTTTGAAAAGGGCAACTTCGTCGGCCCGACGGTGTTCGCCGACGTGAAACCCGGCATGGTGATCTACGAGCAGGAAGTCTTCGGTCCGGTGCTCTGCACGATGAATGCCGCGACGATGGAAGAAGCGATCGAGCTCATCAACGCCAACCCGAACGGCAACGGCACGGCCATCTTCACGCAGTCGGGTGCGGCCGCGCGCAAGTTCCAGGAAGACATCGATGTCGGGCAGGTCGGCATCAACGTGCCGATCCCGGTGCCCGTGCCGATGTTCTCGTTCACCGGTTCGCGCGCCTCCAAGCTCGGCGACCTGGGGCCCTACGGCAAGCAGGTCATCATGTTCTACACGCAGACCAAGACGGTCACGGCGCGCTGGTTCGACGACAGCACCGTGAGCCACGGCGTCAACACCACGATCAGCCTGAAGTAACCTCGTTCGAATGGACTTCGAACTCACTGAAGAGCAGCGCGCCTTCGCCGACACCGCGCGCGAATTCGCCGCCAGCGAATTCGCGCCGCACGCTGCACGCTGGGACGCCGAGGCAGTCTTCCCGCGCGAGGCGATCGGCAAGGCCGGCGAGCTCGGCTTCTGCGGCCTGTACGCGCCGGAAAGTATCGACGGCCTTGCGTTGCCGCGGCTCGACGCCACGCTGGTGTTCGAGGAGATGGCCGCGGTCGACCCGTCGACCACCGCCTTCATCACGATCCACAACATGGCGACCTGGATGCTTGGCACCTGGGGCACCGAGGCCGTGCGCAAGACCTGGGGCGCCGAGCTCACGAGCGGGCGCAAGTTGGCGTCGTACTGCCTGACCGAACCCGGCGCGGGTTCGGACGCCGGCTCGCTCAAGACGCGTGCCGAGTTGCAGGGTGGCGAGTACGTCATCAACGGCGGAAAGGCCTTCATCAGCGGTGCGGGCGCGACCGACGTGCTGGTGCTCATGGCGCGCACCGGCGGCGGCGGTGCCGGCGGCATCTCGGCGCTCGCCGTGCCGGCCGATGCGCCGGGCGTGAGCTACGGCAAGAAGGAGCACAAGATGGGCTGGAACAGCCAGCCCACGCGCACCATCGCTTTCGACAACGTGCGCGTGCCGTCCGACCACTTGCTCGGCAGCGAAGGCGAGGGCTTTCGCATCGCGATGAAGGGGCTCGACGGCGGGCGCATCAACATCGCGACCTGTTCGGTCGGTGCGGCGCAGGGCGCGCTCGACGCGGCGCGGCTTTACCTGCACGACCGCCAGCAGTTCGGCAAGCCGCTTGCGAGCTTTCAGGCGCTGCAGTTCAAGCTGGCCGACATGGCAACCGAACTGGTGGCCGCGCGCCAGATGGTGCGCCTGGCGGCGAGCAAGCTCGATGCCGGCCACGCCGACGCCAGCACCTACTGCGCGATGGCCAAGCGCTTCGCGACCGACGTGGGCTTCAACGTCTGCAACGATGCGCTGCAGCTGCATGGCGGCTACGGCTACCTGAGCGAATTTCCGCTGGAGCGGCTGGTGCGCGACACGCGCGTGCACCAGATCCTCGAAGGCACCAATGAAATCATGCGCGTGATCGTCGCGCGCAAGTTACTCGAAGGCGAAAGCGATATCCGATGACCGACTCTGTGGTTCTGTTCGATGAAATCAAGACGGCAGGTGGCCAGCGCTTCGGCGTGGCGACGCTCAATGCGCCGGCCTCCCTCAATTCGCTGTCGGTCGCCATGGTGCGGTTGCTCACCCCGAAGCTGCGCGAGTGGGCAGCCGATGCGGACATCGTCGGCGTCGTGATGCAGGCGGCCGGCGAGAAGGCTTTTTGCGCGGGTGGTGACCTGCGCCAGCTCTACCAGACGCTGCTCGACTGCGGCCCCGAGCGCAACGAATACGCCGAGCGTTTCTTCGGCGAAGAGTACGAACTCGACGACCTGATCCACAACTTTCCCAAGCCTTTTCTGTGCTGGGGCCACGGCATCGTGATGGGCGGCGGCATCGGTCTCATCGCAGGGGCCTCGCACCGCGTGGTCACGTTGCAGAGCCGACTGGCCATGCCCGAGATCAACATCGGCCTTTACCCCGACGTGGGCGGCAGCTGGTTCCTGCGCCGCATGCCGGGCCGCGTCGGGCTGTTCCTGGCGCTGACGGCGGCCAACTTCAACGCGAGCGATGCGATGTTCTGCGGACTCGCCGACGTGCTGGTGCCGCAGGAAAAGAAGCCGCAGGTGCTCGACGCGATCGCTTCGACCCAGTGGACCGGCGACGCCAAGTCGGACCGCGCCCAGCTCTCGCGCATCCTGGCCAAAGCCGGCGAGGGCACCGAAGCGCCGCCCTCCAAGGTGCGCGAGCACTTCGACGCGATCAACGCGCTCATGGCGGGCGATGACCTGCTCGACATCGCGAAGCGATTGCGCGCACTGGAGAGCGACGATGCGTGGCTGCAGACGGCGGCCAAGACCTTCGTCAAAGGTGCGCCGAGTTCGGCGGCGTTGAGCTTCGAGCTGTGGCAGCGCGTGCACCGCATGTCGCTGGCCGAGGTGTTCCGCCTGGAGTATTGGGCCTCGCTGGGCTTTTGCGCGCACAAGGATTTCGCCGAAGGCATTCGCGCGGTGCTGGTCGACAAGGACCGCAACCCGAAGTGGAACCCCGCGACGATCGAGGAGATCACGCCCGCGTTCATTGCCGACCACTTGCGCGAGCGCGGCGCGATGGCGCCCGAGCTCGCAGCGCTGGTCTGACGAACAAAAACATCACGGAGAAAAGACACCATGAAGATCGCATTCATCGGCCTCGGCAACATGGGCGGCCCGATGGCCATGAACCTGCTGAAGGCGGGCCACACGCTGTCGGCGTTCGACCTGTCGAAAGACGCCTGCGCGAAGTTCGCGGCCGACGGGCTGCCGATCGCCGCGTCGGCTGCGGCCACGCTCGACGGCGCCGAGGTGGTCGTCAGCATGCTGCCCGCCAGCGCGCATGTCGAAGGGCTCTATCTGGGCGCCGACGGTCTGCTCGAGAAGATCGCACCCGGCACGCTCGTCATCGACAGCAGCACCATCGCCGCCGCGAGTTCGCGCAAGGTGGCCGAGGCGGCCGCGAAGCGCGGCATCACCGTCATCGATGCACCGGTGTCCGGCGGCACCGGCGGGGCGATCGCCGGCACGCTGACGTTCATGGTCGGCGGCGCGGAGGCCGACCTCGAACGCGCGCGCCCCCTGCTCGAAAAAATGGGCGCCAACATCTTCCACGCGGGTGCTGCCGGCGCCGGCCAGACCGCCAAGATCTGCAACAACATGCTGCTCGGCATTTTGATGATCGGCACGTCGGAAGCGCTCGCGCTCGGCGTGTCGAACGGGCTGGATGCCAAGGTGCTATCGGAGATCATGCGGCGCAGTTCGGGCGGCAACTGGGCGCTCGAGAAGTACAACCCGATGCCGGGCGTGATGGAAACGTCGCCCGCGTCGAAAAGCTATGCCGGCGGCTTCGGCACTGACCTGATGTTGAAGGACCTTGGGCTTGCACAGGAGAACGCGGCCGCGGTGCGCGCCGCCACGCCGCTCGGTGGCATGGCGCGCAACCTCTACGCGGCGCACAGCCTGGCCGGCCACGGCGGTCTCGATTTCTCCAGCGTGCTGAAGCTGTTTCAAAAACCGCACTGACGCCCGGATGCGGCTCAGGCGTAGCGCGCGCGGGCCAAGGCCGCACCTTTCGCGAGCGCTTCGAGTTTCTGCAGTGCGATCTCGCGGTCCATTGGAGCGAGGCCACAGTTGGTGCAAGGCAGGAGACGCGCCTTCGGCACGTATTGCAGCGCGAGGCCGATGGTGTCGGCAATCTCCTCGGGCGTTTCGACGGTGTCGCTCGCCACGTCGATCACGCCGACCATCACGTCCTTGCCTTCGAGCAGCGCCATGAGGTGCGGCGGCACGTGCGAGTGGAAGCACTCCAGGCTCACCTGCTGGATGCTGCTCCTGGCCAGCGCCGGGAACACCGTCTCGTACTGGCGCCATTCCTCGCCGAGCGTGGCCTTCCAGTCGGTGTTGGCCTTGATGCCGTAGCCGTAGCAGATGTGCACGGCGGTCGTGCAGGTGAGGCCCCGGGCGGCGCGCTCCAGCGCCTGCACGCCCCAATCGGCCGCGTCCTGCATGTAGACGTTGAACGCGGGTTCGTCGAACTGCACGATGTCGACGCCGTCCGCCTGCAACGCCAGCGCTTCCTGGTTCAGCAGCTCGGCGAACGCCATGGCCATCTTCACGCGGTCGCCGTAGAACTTGTCGGCCACCGTGTCGACGATGGTCATCGGGCCGGGCAGGGTGAACTTGATCTTGCGGTCGGTGTGCTTGCGCAGCAGGCGGGCTTCGGTCGCGTGCACGCGCCCCTTGAGCCTGAGCGCCGACACCACCTGCGGCACCATGGCGTCGTAGCGGTTGTTGCGGATGCCCATCTTCACCTTGTGATCGAAGTCGATGCCGTCGACCTGCTCGAGAAAGCCGTGCACGAAGTGCTGGCGCGACTGCTCGCCGTCGCCGATCACGTCGAGGCCCGCGTCTTCTTGCGCCTTGATCCACAGAATCGTGGCGTCGGCCTTGGCCTGCGCGAGGTCGGCGCCCTCGGCCTTCCACTGGGGCCAGAGTTTCTGGGTTTCGGACAGCCACGCGGGCTTGGGCAGGCTGCCCGCGATGGTGGCACTGAAGAGGGGACGCGACATGGATGCTCCTTGCAAGGGGAGCGAGCTTACAAGCCCAGCACGTGCTTGGCGATGATGTTGCGCTGGATCTCGTTGCTGCCGCCGTAGATCGACATGGCGCGACGCCAGAAATAGTTGGCCGGCGCACCGCGCACGCTGGCCTCGATGCCCGAGAGGTCGCCCTCGCCGTGCATCAGCGCCGGGTCCAGGTGCTGGCCTTCGGCACCGGCCGCCTCGAACAGCAGTTCGGTGATGCGCTGGCCGATCTCGGTCCCGCGGATCTTGAGCGACGAGGCAATGCCCGCGCCCGGCGAGCTGCCGCTGCCCATGCTGGAGAGCGCGCGCAGCGTGTTCATCTCCAGCGCCTTCAGCTGCGCCTCCACGGTCGACACCTTGCCGCGAAACAGCGGGTCGTCGATGAGCGGCTTGCCCTGGCTCTTCACTTCGGACGCGACGCGGTGCAGCCGGCGCAGGGCGAAGGTCGAGAAGCCGATGTTGGAGTTCTCGACCCGCTCGTGCTCGAGCAGGAACTTGGCGTAGCTCCAGCCTTTGCCTTCCTCGCCGACGAGGTTCGCTTTTGGCACCTTGACATCGGTCAGGAACACGGCGTTGAACGAGTGCGTGCCTTCGAGCATGGGGATCGGCTGCACCACGACGCCGGGCGACTTCATGTCGATGAGCAGGAAGGAGATACCGCTTTGCGGGCGCGCTTCGCGGCCGGTGCGCACGAGGCAGAACATCCAGTCGGCGAAGTGCGCGTAGGAAGTCCAGATCTTCTGGCCGTTCACCACGTAGTGGTCGCCGTGGTCTTCGGCGCGCGTCGCGAGCGAGGCGAGGTCGGAACCCGATTGCGGCTCCGAATAACCCTGGCACCACCACACGGTCGAATCGCGGATGCCGGGCAGGTGCTGTTCCTTTTGCGCCTCGGTGCCGAAGTTGTAGATCACCGGGCCGACCATGCGCGGGCCGAAGGGCTGGATGGTCGGGCAGTTGAGCTCGCCGCTCACCACTTCGAAGATGAAGCGCTGGGTCGCGTTCCAGCCCGGGCCGCCTTGCGAGACGGGCCAGGTGTAGGCGTGCCAGCCTTTCTTCGCGAGGATCTGCTGCCAGCGCATCGAGTCGTCGCGCTGCATGTGGAGGTCGTGCTCCACGCGCTCGGAAATATCGCGCGGCAGGTTGTTCTGGATGAAGGTGCGAACCTCGTCGGCGAAGGCGCGCTCTTCGGGGGAAAAAGCCAGTTCCATGGTGTGTCTCAGTTCCGTTGGGGGTGGGAAGCCAGTTCGAAGCGCACGCCGCAGACGGTCACGCTGTCGATGTCGGAGGGCAGGGCGCGCGCCTGTGCGGCGCGGCGGATCGCCTCGGCGTCGCGCACCTGCACGGTCACGGCGGCGAGGCCTTCGCCACGACCGTCTGTGGCGTCGGTGAAGCGCAGCGTCGCGTTGTCGACGTCGAGCTGCCAATCGGTCGCCTGCGTCACGGGGCGCTGCAGGATGCGGCCCCATTGCCTGGCGAGGGCCGCCGGGTCGGCGCCCTGCAGCACCGCGCCCGCGATGCCTTCGACGCGTTCCGTCGACACGTGGTCGCGCCAGTGTGGTCCGGCCGGCCAGTACGCGCCATGCTGCAGGTCGGCACCGCCGAGCGTGCTGTTGATCTCCAGCAGCGCGCCGCCGGTGTCGCGCGGGTGCAGCTGCATCCCTTCGTAGTCACCGAGCGTGAGCGGCGCGGCGATGCGCACGCCGATTTCCGCCACGTGCGTGCGCCAGCGCGGCAGCGCCTCGCTGTCGAGGATGACCATGTAGCCGCCGTCGCCCTGGCGCCGTTCCAGGTAGCGGCCGGCCGTCGTGCCGTCGCGCGTGGGCGCCACCACTTCGATGAAGCTGGTGCCGAAAGGCATCAGCGCGTTGTGCAGGCCGAACTGGCCCACCTCGGGATCGCGATGGCACACCTGGACGCCGAACACGGCGCACAGATCGTCGACCACGGGCTCCAGTTCGCGCGCCACCAGGCAGATTTGTCGCAGTCGCAGATAGCTTTCGGTCACCTTGTCTCCTTCGTTGCCGGTTTTTCTAAATCAGGAAATATGATATAACAAATGACGACAACAAAGAGACAAAGGCCGGAACAATGACATCGCTCGAGGGACTGCGCGTCCTTGATCTTTCGCGCTTCATCGCCGGCCCGTACTGCGCCATGATGCTCGGCGACATGGGCGCCGAGGTGGTCAAGATCGAGCCGCCGGGCGAAGGCGAATATGCCCGCCGCGCAATGCCGGCGGTCGACGGCCAGAGCCTTTACACCTTCATCGTCAACCGCAACAAAAAAAGCCTCGCGATCGACTTGCGCAACGCGGACGGCCTGGCGGTGCTGAAGGAACTGATCGTCAAGGCCGACGTGCTGGTCGAGAACTTCCGGCCCGGCACCATGGAGAAGATGGGCCTCGGCTGGGAGGCGATCCATGCGCTCAATCCCCGGCTCGTCATGGCGCGCATTTCCGGGTTCGGGCAGGACGGCCCGCTCGCTGAGAAGCAGTGTTTCGACGGCGTGGCGCAGGCCATGAGCGGGTTGATGGACCTCACCGGCCAGATCGACGGCCCGCCCACCATGATCGGCGCCTTCATGTGCGACTACACGACCGGCATGTATGCGGCGCTCGGCATCCTGGCCGCGCTGAATGCGCGCCATTCGAGCGGCAAGGGGCAGATGGTCGACGTGTCGCTGCTCGAAAGCGCAGCCTCCATGCTCATGACCGCGATTCCGCAGCAATTGATGTTCGGCACGACCATGACGCGCGTCGGCAGCCGCGATCGTTTCGTGGCGCCGTCCAACACCTTCGCCACCGGCGACGGCCGCCATGTGCTGATCGTCGGTGGCGACGACAACATGTTCCCGCGCGTGCTGCGCGCCATGGCGCGCCCGACCTTGATCGACGACCCGCGCTTCGCCACGATGGCCAGCCGGGTCGAACACCGCGATGCGATCGAGGGCATCGTGGCCGACTGGATGGCGGCGAACGACGCCGACGATCTGGTGGCGAAGCTCGAAGCCGAGGGCGTGCCCTGCGCCAAGATCGCGCGCATCGACGAGGTGGTCAAGAACGAGCAGCTGCACCACCGCAACGGCATCGTCGACATCCCGTTCGCCGGCACCTCGGTGCCGATGCAGGGCGTGACCATCCACTTGTCGGACACGCCGCTCACCATCCGCAAGCCGCTGCCGCAGGTCGGCGAGCACAACGCCGACGTGCTGGCCGGCTGGCTCGGCTATGGCGCCGCGCAGGTCGAGACGCTCAAAACGAGCGGCGCGATCTGAGCCATCACAACAACAAGGAGACAAGACTTGACGACTGAACTCATCGAACAACTCGAAGACGGCGTGCTCACGCTCACGCTGAACCGACCCGAGCGCCTCAATGCACTGACGGTGCCGATGACGGATGCACTGCTCGATGCCCTGCGTCGCGCGGCGGTCGACACGAAAGTGCGCGCGGTGGTGCTGACTGGTGCCGGCCGCGGCTTCTGCGCGGGTGGCGACGTCAAGTCGATGGCCGACGACGACGACGCGAACCGCACGTTGGAATCGCGCACGCTGCAACTGCGCGAGCACATGGAATGTTCGCGTCTGCTGCGCGAAATGCCCAAGCCGACGATCGCCGTCGCGCGCGGCGCGGTCGCGGGCGCCGGCCTGTCGCTCGCGCTGGCGTGCGACCTGCTGATCGCGAGCGACACGGTCAAGCTCGTTTCGGCCTTCGTCAAGGTCGGCCTCTCGGGCGACTTCGGCAGCACCTGGTTCCTGACCCAGCTGCTCGGGCCGCGTGCGCGCGCCTTCGCGCTGCTGTCGCCCATCGTCAAGGCGCCCGAAGCGCTGGCCATGGGATTGGTGACGCGCGTGGTGCCTGATGCCGAACTCGATGCCGAAGGCCGTGCCCTGGCGCTGCAGCTCGCTTCGGGCCCGACGATCACGCTGGGCCACATCAAGGCCAATCTGAACGCAGCCGAGCAGGGCGCTACGCTCGCCCAGGCGCTCGACCACGAGGCCATCCGCCACATCCGGTGCGGCATGACCGAAGACCACCTGGAAGCGGCGCACGCCTTCGTCGAGAAGCGCGCGCCCAAGTTTGTCAATCGCTGAAGGAACCACCATGGACAGCTTCTCTCTCAAGGGTAAAACCGCCATCGTCACCGGCTCTTCGCGCGGCATCGGCCGCGCGATCGCCGTGGCCTATGCACGCGCCGGCGCACGCGTCGTCGTCACCAGCCGCAAGGTGGACGCCTGCGCCGCCGTGGTCGAGCAACTGCGCGGCGAAGGCCTCGAAGCGATGGCCATCGCCTGCAACATCTCGCGCAAGGACGAGATCACCGCGCTGGTCGACCAGACCGAGAAGGCATGGGGTCCGGTCGATGTGCTGGTGTGCAACGCGGCTGTCAATCCGTACTACGGGCCGATGTCGGGCATCTCCGATGAAGCGTTCACCAAGGTGCTCGACGTGAACATCAAGTCGAATCTCTGGCTCATCAACCGCGTGGCGCCGGGCATGGCCGAAAAGGGCAAGGGCTCGGTCGTCATCATCAGCTCGATCGCCGGGCTGACCGGCTCGCGCGTGCTGGGCGCCTATGGCATTTCCAAGGCGGCCGACATCTCGCTGGCGCGCAGCCTCGCGCTCGAATGGGGCAAGCAGGGCATCCGCACCAACTGCATCGCGCCGGGCCTCATCAAGACCGATTTCGCCAAGGCGCTCTGGGACAACCCCGAGACGCTGGCCGGCGCGCTCAAGTCGAGCCCACTCAACATGATCGGCGAGCCGGAAGACATCGCCGGTGCGGCGCTGCTGCTGGGCTCTGACGCGGGTCGCTTCATCACGGGCACGACGATCGTGATCGACGGCGGCGCCACCATCGGAGGCGAGTGATGAACTACCAGGACATCACCGTTGCCACCGACGAGCGCGTCTGCACCATCACGCTGAACCGGCCGGAGCGCCTCAATGCGTGGACCGAGCGCATGGAGAAGGAATTCCGCCAGGCCGTCGAAGCCGCCGAAGCCGATGACGCAGTGCGCGCCATCGTGGTGACGGGTGCCGGTCGGGGCTTCTGCGCCGGCGCCGACATGGACATTCTGGAGGCCGGTGCGGCGTCGGGCGGCGAGGGCACGGCGAGCACGAGCGAACTGACGCCGAAAGCCGAGGGCATCGAGCGCAACTATGCGTGGCGCTTCAGCTACCTCTTGCGCGTGCGCAAACCCGTGTTCGCGGCCATCAACGGCCCCATCGCCGGCATCGGCCTGTGCATGGTGCTGTTCTGCGACTTCCGCTACATGGCCGAGGGCCAGAAGCTGACCACGGCCTTCGCCAAGCGCGGGCTCATCGCCGAACACGGCGCATCGTGGATGCTGCCGCGCCTGGTCGGATTGACCAATGCGCTCGACCTGTTGATGTCGGCACGCACGCTGGTGACGGCCGAGGCGGCCACGCTGGGGCTGGTCAAGGCGCTGCCGGTGGAGGGATTCCTGGCCGCCGTGCAGAAGACGGCGCGCGACCTGACTTTCCACGCCTCGCCGCGCTCCATTGGTGTCATCAAGCGGCAGGTGTACGACAGCTTGTTCCAGGACCTCGACCAGGCGTGGGCGCGGGCCGACGCCGACATGCAAGCCTCCTTCACGAGCGAAGATTTCCGTGAAGGTGTGGCGCATTTCCTCGAAAAGCGCACGCCGGCCTTCACCGGGCGCTGAAATTGCTTGTGTTTTGAATACGATATAACCTATTTCAAATCCGGGCATCGCCCGCACGCACCATGGACGACACCCCGATCACCCGCGACAGCCTCAACGCGCAGGCCTACGCACGCCTTTGCCGCGACCTCAAGGCGGGGCGTTTCGCGCCCGGTGAAAAACTCAAGCTGCGCGATCTCGCCGCCGAGATGGGCATCAGCCCCACGCCGGTGCGTGAGGCACTGGCCCGGCTGATCTCGGAGCAGGCACTCGAACAGATCGGGCACCATTCGGTGCGCGTGCCGGTCATGAGTGAAGAACGCTTCGCAGAGGTGCGTGAACTGCGCCTGCTGCTCGAAGGCCGGGCCGCCGCCCATGCCGCCGGACATGCCGACGCCGCCGATGTGAAGCGCCTCGAAGCCATCCATGAACGCATGGCGGCCTGCCACGAGGCCAGCGACACGGCCGGCGAACTGCTCGAAGCCGAGCGTTTCCACATGGCCGTCTATGCGCTGGCCGGCATGCCGGTGTTGCAGCGCATGGTCGAAGGCCTCTGGCTGCAATGCGGCCCGCTCATGAAGGCGTTGCAGACGCACGCGTTGGCCCAGCCGAGAAAGCAGCATCCCCACCACCTGATGCTGCGCGGCCTGCGCAAGCGCGACGGTGAAGTCGCGCGCCGTGGCGTGGAGGAAGAGATCGCCCGCACCAGCGCGCCGATCCTGGCCTACCTGCGCGAGCGCAGCGCGATCGCCGAATCGCCGGCGCGCAAGGTGGCGCGCGTCGCGGCCTGAACGTCTGGCGCTGAACGGCAATCTGGCGCCGGGCGGCGCGATCATCAAGCAGTCGGCGGCCGACGCCAAACGGATGGAGCACGAGGGCCGCGCGGAGGTGTTCGAGAACATGGAAGACCTGGCAAACCGCATCCTTTTCCTGCAGACCGTGATGCAGGCCGACAAGGGCGTGGATTTCGACTTCCTGCGCGCCGCGCATACCGTGGGCAAGACGCCATAGCGCTCGCCCTCAGCGTTTCCTCGACCGCGAGTTGCCGTCGGCCGGGTTGCCGAACACGGCCTGAGCCTGCAGCAAAAACGCCTGCGCCAATGCGGCGCGCGGCCCGTGCTGCGCCCAGACCAGGCCGACCCGGCGCACCGGCGCGCGCTCGGGGAGCGCGATGCGGGCGATCGCCATGCCGCTGTTCCACATCGGCTTCCAGTCGGGCAGCAGGGCCACGCCCAGCCCCTGCGCGACCAGCGCGGCCACGGCCATCAAGCCGTCGAGTTCGAGCCGCTGCTGCGGGCGTATGCCGTGGTCGCGCAGGTATCGGTCGGCCAGTTGGCCGCCCAGCACCGAGCGGTCGTAGCGGATGAAGGGTTGGGTGCGCAGCAGCTCATGCGCATCGGCCCGGCTGGCCAGCGCCGCCGGTGCGACGACGACCAGCGGCTCCTCGACCAGCGCGCACCAGTCGCAGTTCTTGCCGAGCGCGAACTGCGGCTCGACGATGATGGCCGCATCGAGCGCGCCGCTGGTCACCTGGCGGCACAGCTCCACCGAGCTGCTGGTCGCGATGAACACATTCAGCTCGGGATGTTTGTCGTACAGCCCCTTCAACACCGGCGGCAACACGCTGGTCATCGCCGACACGAACACGCCGAGCCGCAACTCGCCGAGTGCCTGGCCATCGGCCGCAACGGCGCGCAGGTCGCGGATGTCGCGCAGGACCGCGCGCGCATGGTCGAGGATCTTCACGCCGGCCTCGGTCGGCTTGACGGAACGCCCCGCGCGTTTGACCAGGGCGGTGCCGAGATCGTCCTCGAGCGCCCGCACCCGCGCGGCGATGGCGGCCGGCGTCAGGTCGAGCCGGCGCGCCGCTTCGGCCAGCGAGCCGAACTCGACGACGGTGACGAAGCTTTGCAGGTAACGCAGATCCATGGAAACGCCCTTGTCTTGATCTCCCTATGGGCGAACAACAATAATCTTATGTTCTGACGGCGGCGAACCGTACTGTTTGTTGTCGGGAGGCGATTTCATACTCAGGCGATCCCACCAGGAGAGAGCCATGAGTTCCCCGCTGCGCGGCGTCTATGCGCCCGTCCTCACGCCGTTCGATCAAGACATGGCCCCGGACGTCGACCGTTTCATTGCACATTGCCGATGGGTCGTCGACAGTGGTGCCGGCCTGGCCGTCTTCGGCACCAATTCCGAAGCCGCCTCCTTGTCGGTCGACGAGCGCATCGGTTTGACCGACGCGCTGCTGGCGGCCGGCATCCCGGCGGCCCGGTTGATGCCCGGCACCGGTGCCTGCGCGCTGACCGACGCGGTCACGCTTACCCGGCACGCGGTGGCCAGCGGCGCGCCGGGCGTGCTGATGCTGCCCCCGTTTTTCTTCAAGAACGTGTCCGACGACGGCGTGTTCGCGTATTACGCGGAGATCATCGAGCGGGTCGGCAGCGACAAGCTGGGCATCTACCTGTATCACATCCCCCAGTTCACGCAGGTGCCGATCACGCTGAGCCTGATCGAACGTCTGCTCAAGCGCTATCCGGACACGGTGCGCGGCGCCAAGGACTCCTCGGGCGACTGGAACAACTCGAAGGCCATGATCGAAGGCTATGCGTCCGAGGGCTTCGCGGTGTTCCCAGCCAGCGAGTCGCTGCTGTCGAAGTCGCTGGCCATCGGTGGTGCCGGCTGCATCAGCGCCACGATCAACATGAACCCGGGCGGCATCCGTGCGCTGTTCGACGGCTGGAACACGCCGCAGGGCGAAGCGCTGCAGGCCGAGGCCGACGCGGTGCGGCTGATCTTCCAGGCCGCGCCGATGATTCCGGCGATGAAGCGCGTGGTCGCCGAGTTTGCACAGGACCCGGGCTGGTCCAGCGTGCGGCCACCGCTAGTCGCGCTCGACGAGGCCGCTGCCGCGGTCGTCCTGGCCGCCTTGCGTGGCGTCGAATTCGACATGCCCGCATACCCGCGGACCTCGCGCGGCTGACCCAGGAGACACCCATGAAAACCTACAAGATCGCCACCATTCCGGGTGACGGCATCGGCAAGGAAGTCATCCCCGCCGGCCGCGCGGTGCTTGAATCGCTGGCCGGTTCGGGAAGCGACTTCGCCTTCGAGTTCGAGAACTTCGGGTGGGGCGGCGACTGGTACCGCGAGCACGGCGAGATGATGCCCGCCGACGGGCTCGACGCACTGCGCGACAAGGATGCGATCCTGTTCGGGTCGGCCGGCGACCCCGACATCCCCGACCACATCACGCTGTGGGGCCTTCGCCTGAAGATCTGCCAGGGCTTCGACCAGTACGCGAATGTCCGGCCGACGCGCATCCTGCCCGGCATCGACGGCCCGCTCAAGCGCTGCGGCCCCAACGACCTCGACTGGGTGATCGTGCGAGAGAACTCCGAGGGCGAATACGCGGGCGTCGGCGGTCGCGTGCATCAGGGCCATCCGATCGAGGCGGCGACCGACGTGTCGATGATGACGCGCGCCGGGGTCGAACGCATCATGCGTTTTGCCTTCAAGCTCGCGCAGTCGCGGCCACGCAAGCTGCTGACGGTCGTCACCAAGAGCAATGCGCAGCGCCACGCGATGGTCATGTGGGACGAGATCGCGGTGCAGATTGCCAAGGAGTTTCCCGACGTCCGCTGGGACAAGGAACTCGTCGATGCCGCCACCGCGCGCATGGTCAACCGGCCGGCCACGCTCGACACGCTCGTCGCCACCAACCTGCACGCCGACATCCTCAGTGACCTGGCCGCCGCACTGGCTGGCAGCCTGGGCATCGCGCCCACCGGCAACATCGATCCCGAGCGCCGCTACCCGTCGATGTTCGAGCCGATCCACGGCTCGGCCTTCGACATCATGGGCAAGGGCCTGGCCAACCCTGTCGGCACCTTCTGGTCGGTGGTGATGTTGCTGGAGCACCTCGGCGAGACCGCTGCGGCGCAACGCGTGATGGCGGCTGTCGAACACGTCACTGCCAACAAGGCGCTGCACACCCGCGACCTCGGCGGTAGCGCAGGAACGACCGACGTGACGCAAGCTGTATGCGCCCATCTGGCCCACCGCGCGCCGCACTGAACACTGCTTTCACAACAACGATGTCGGAGACAAACACCATGACCGCTTCATTCTCTCGGCGACCACGCCGCCTGGCGCTCACGATCGCCCTTCAGGCGGCCGTGTGGGGCAGCTGCGCCTTCGGGACGCTGGCTTTCGCGCAAGACTGGCCAGCCAGGCCCATCACCATTGTCGTGCCGTTCCCGGCCGGCGGCACCACCGACGCGGTGGCGCGTGCGCTCGGCGAATCGCTGTCCAAGAGCCTCGGCCAGCCGGTCCTCGTCGAAAGCAAACCGGGCGCCGGCACGACGCTGGGCGCCGACTACGTGGCCAAGGCCAAGCCCGACGGCTACACGCTGCTGATGGGTGCGGTCCATCACACCGTGGCGCCCAGCGTCTACAAGAAGCTGCCCTATGACTTCCAGAAGGATCTCGCGCCGGTCACCACCGTGGCGATGGTGCCCAATGTGCTGTCTGTCAATGCAGCGCTGACGCCTGCCAAGAGCGTGGCCGAGTTGGTCGCGCTGGCCAAGGCCTCGCCCGGCCAGCTGACCTTCGGCTCGAACGGCAACGGTACCGCCCAGCATCTGATCGGCACCCTGTTTCAGCTCGACACCGGCACGAGCCTGCTGCACGTGCCCTACAAGGGCAGCGCCCCGCTGACCACCGACCTGCTCGGCGGCCAGGTGACGATGTCCTTCGACAGCATCACGCCTGTGATCCAGCACATCAAGGCCGGCAAGCTGCGCGCGCTGGCCGTCACCACACACAAGCGCACGCCCATGCTGCCCGACGTTCCGACGCTCGAAGAGGCCGGCCTGAAGGGTTTCGACATCGAGACCTGGTATGGCGTGCTCGCGCCGGTGGCGACCCCGCCGGCCATCGTCGCCAAGCTCAATACCGAGATGCTCAAGGTCATCAGGTCGCCGGAATTCGCCGCGCGCATGAAGGACGCTGGCTGCGAGCCGCTGGGCAGCAGTCCGGCCGAGTTCGCGAGCCGCATCGCGAACGAAACCGTCAAGTTCGCCAAGATCGTCAAGCAAGGCAATCTGGCGATCGAGTAAATCTGGGTTGCTCGCAGGCGCAGCGCGCGCCGCATGCAGCAGGACGATGCACCTGCATGCCGAATATTCATCCGCCCCGGTTGCCGACTGCTGGCCTTGCCGTCATCATCGTGGACACAAGCGGGATGCCGACTGCCATGGCAAACCCGCACCGGCCCGACCGATACGGAGACAAGCCAGGATGATCGACTACCGCCACGGCCAGAGGCCGCTGCACGACTACCTGCGCCACCATGCGCGCGAGACGCCCGACAAGGCGGCGCTGGTCTGGTACGGCCGGCGCATCAGCTACGCCGAACTCGACGACCTCAGCGACCGCTTCGCCCAGAGCCTGCGCGACCGCGGCATCGGGCAGGGCGACGTGGTCGCGCTGTTTCTCGAGAACTGCCCGCACTACCTCATCGCGCATTTCGGCGCCCAGAAACTCGGCGCGATCGTGAGCCCGTGCAACCCGCATGCACAGGCCTACGAACTCGAACACCAGCTGGCCGACCTCGACGCACAGGCCATCGTGGCCGGCGAAGAACTGCTCAAGGTGGTGCTCGCATCGCGTGCCAGGCGCAGCATCGAACACGTTTACGCGGTGCGCTACGGCGACATGCTGCCGGGTGTGCTCGCCATCGACGTGCCGCGCTCGATCCGGCTGCCGCACGAGCCCGCGCCGCCGCTGCCGGCCGGCGTCATCGATTTCAGCGAGGCGCTGGCGCAAGCCGGCGCGTTCGAGCCGGTCGACACCATCGCGATGGACGACGTGGCCTTGATGGCCTACACCTCGGGCAGCACCGGGCTGCCCAAGGGCGCGATGATCAGCTACGACTGCGCGCTCTACAAGACCGCGACCAGCGCCGACGGCTTTCGCCTCGGGGCGGACGACGTGATGCTGGCCGATGTCGCGCTGTTCCACATCTCCGGAATGATGACCGGCCTGACGCTGCCGATCTACTGCGGTGCCACCGTGGTGCTGCTGCAGCGCTTCGACGCCACGGCCGTGCTTCAGGCGATCGAGAGCTGCAAGGTGACCTGGTGGTATTCGATGGCACCCTCGTTGCCGTCGACCATGGCCGCCGACGATGCCGCCACCTACGATCTCTCGTCGCTCAAGACCACCGTCGGCACCAGCTTCGGCGTTCGCCTGACCGAAAAGCTGGCCGGGCAGTGGAGCCGCTTCGCCAACCACTGCCTGGTGTACGAAGCCGGCTACGGCCTGAGCGAAACGCACACCTGCGATACGCTGATGCCGGCGGACGCGATCAAGTGGGGCACCAACGGCAAGCCGGTGCCGGGTGTCGAGGTGCGCATCGTCGATCCGGTCACCGGCGTCGACGCGGCGGTCGGCACCCGCGGCGAGATCCTGCTGCGCAGCCCGGTCACCTACAAGGGTTACTGGCTGCGGCCGGAGGCGACGCAGACGCTCTTCGTCGATGGCTGGATCCGCACCGGCGATGTCGGCGTGCTCGACGACGAGGGCTATCTCACCTTCCTCGGCCGCACCAAGGAAATGATCAAGGTGTGGAGCTACAGCGTGTTTCCGGAAGAGGTCGAGGCGATCCTCGCCACGCACCCGGATGTGCGCCAGGCGGCGGTGGTCGGCATGCCGGACCCCGACCGCGGCGAGTCGCTGCAGGCCTACGTGGTGCTCAAGTCGGAGGCGGCGGCGCGCCTTTCCATCGACCGCGCGGGCCAGGTGCGAGACCGCTCCGACCAGAAGATCATCGAGTGGTGCCTGAAGCACATGTCGCACTACAAGGTGCCGCGCACCGTGATCTTCCGCAGCGGCCTGCCGGCGTCGGAAAGCGGCAAGCTCTTGCGCCGCATGCTGCACGACCCCGTGGCCTCGCTGTCGGCCAACTGAACGACCGACGCATCGGCCGCGCGGGATCGTGCGGCGCGCTCAGCGCGCGTTGACCGTCGCCGGAATCGGCGCGCGGTAGTTCGCGAGCTCGTGCTTGGCGATCGCGTTGCGGTGCACTTCGTCGGGACCATCGGCCACGCGCAGGTGGCGGGCATAGGCATAGAACGACACCAGCAGCGTGTCCTGGCTGAGGCCCATCGCACCGAACGCCTGCATCGCATCGTCGATCACCTGCACGCAGTTGTTGGGCGCCAGCACCTTGATCATTGCGATCTCTTTCGCGGCGACCTTGTTGCCCACCGTGTCCATGCGCCAGGCGGTGTGCAGCACCATCCAGCGGGTCTGGTCGATCAGCATGCGGGCCTTGGCGATGCGCTCGCGCCAGACGCCTTGTTCCGCCAGCGGCTTGTGGAAGGCCACGCGCGACACCACGCGCTGGCACATCAGCTCGAGCGCGGCTTCGGCCATGCCGATCATGCGCATGCAGTGGTGGATGCGTCCCGGGCCGAGGCGGCCTTGTGCGATCTCGAAGCCGCGGCCTTCGCCGAGCAGGATGCTCGATGCCGGCACGCGCACGTTGTCGAACAGCACCTCGGGGTGGCCGTACGGCGGGTCGTACACACCCATCAGCGCCATGTCGCGCACCACCGTCACGCCGGGGGTGTCGCGCGGAACCACGATCATCGATTGCTGGCGATGGCGGTCGGCGTTGTCGGGGTCGGTCTTGCCCATCAGGATGAAGACCTTGCAGCGCTCGTTCATCGCGCCGGTGATGTACCACTTGCGGCCGTTGATGACGTAGTCGTCGCCGTCGCGCCGGATGTTGCATTCGATGTTGGTCGCGTCGGACGAAGCCACTGCCGGTTCGGTCATCGCGAACGATGAACGGATCTCGCCGGCAAGCAGCGGCTTGAGCCAGCGCTCCTGGTGCTCGGGCGTCCCGTAGCGCTCGAACACTTCCATGTTGCCGGTGTCGGGCGCGCTGCAATTGAACACCTCGGTGCTCCAGAGGCGGCGACCCATGATCTCGCACAGCGGCGCGTATTCGAGGTTGGTCAGGCCGTCGGGCACGTGCGCCGATTTCGGCAGGAACATGTTCCACAGGCCGGCGGCGCGTGCCTTGTCTTTCAGGCCCTGCATCATCGGCAGCGTCGTGTAGCTGCCGCCGCCTTCAGCGTCGCGTGCGGCTTTCTTCGCCTCGCGTTCGTGCTGCTCTTCGTTCGGATAGATGTGCTCGTCCATGAAGGCGAGAAGGCGCTTGCGCAGGTCGTGGACCTTGGGAGTGAATTCGAAATCCATGGGTGTTTCGTGCTTTCGATGAAGGTGGGGG
Organism: Variovorax sp. PAMC 28711; assembly: GCF_001577265.1. Lineage (NCBI taxonomy): Bacteria > Pseudomonadati > Pseudomonadota > Betaproteobacteria > Burkholderiales > Comamonadaceae > Variovorax > Variovorax sp. PAMC 28711. The sequence goes on from NZ_CP014517.1 coordinate 3,608,298, forward strand.
TGGGCGACTCAGTCCCAGGAGAACAGGCCGAGCGACACGGCGACCAGCGCCGGCTTCGGCTGGCCTTCGATCTCGACGGTGTTTTCGGTGCGGACCATCGTCCAGCCGTCGTCGCGCTGGTCGGCGGCCAGCAGCTTGACGTGGTTGCGCACGCGCGAGCCGGCGGCCACCGGCGACATGAAGCGCAGCTTGTCCAGGCCGTAGTTGACCGACTTGGTCGCCTTCAGGCCACCGAGCAGTTCATAGGTCGTGATGGGCAGCAGCGACAAGGTGAGAAAGCCGTGCGCGATCGGCGCGCCGAAGGGGCTCTCCCGCTGGGCGCGCTCGACGTCGATGTGGATCCACTGGCGGTCTTCGGTGCACTCGGCGAAGGCGTCGATGCGCGACTGCGGCACCTCGATCCACGACGAGGTACCGATCGACTGGCCGACGGATTGCTGCAGGTTGTCTCGGGTCAGCATGGGCATGGCAAGGAGGGAAAAAAGTGACGGTGCGGCAATGGTGCCGCGACTCGTCGGCGTGCGACGCGTGCGGGCATGCAGCCTTTTCATCGGCCGCATGCGGGTTGTTGATGCGCTCGCCCGGTGGCGGGCCGAACATGACCCGGCATCCACACCGAAAGGACACCCGTGACCGCGCGCTACGACGTACAGGACGGCATTGCCGTCGTCACCATGGACACCCCGCCTGTCAACAGCCTGGGCATCGGCAACCGGCGCTTCATCGCGGCGTCGATCGCCCGGGCGAGCGACGACCCGTCGGTCAAGGCGATCGTGCTCACCGGCCACGGCCGCGCGTTTTGCGGCGGTGCCGACATCCGCGAGTTCAACCGGCCCGAAGCCACCATGGCGCCGGACCTGATCGACGTGATCAACCTGATCGAACGCTGCGACAAGCCGGTGGTCGCCGCGATCCACAGCATCGTGATGGGCGGCGGGCTCGAGCTCGCGATGGGGTGCCACTACCGCGTGGTGCAGCGCGGCACGATGGTGTCGCTGCCCGAAGTGCGCATCGGCATCCTGCCCGGTGCGAGCGGCACGCAGCGGCTGCCGCGCCTGCTCGGCCTGGAGATGGCGCTCAACATGATCGTCACCGGCGACACCGTGATGAGCGAAGTGCTCGCGGAGCTCCCCGGGCAGAAGTTGTTCGACAAGTTCGTGGAGCGCGACGTGGTCGCCGAGGCCGTGACCTTCGCGCGTGGCATCGCCGAACGCCGGCCACTGCCACGCGTGCGCGACCTTCGTGTCGAGCATCCGGCGCCCGAGGCGTACTTGCAGTTCGCACGCAACATGGTGGCGGCGAGTTCGAAGAACTATCCGGCGCCGCTGCGCTGCCTGGATTGTGTGGCGCAGTCGACGCGCATGGGTTTCGATGCCGCGCTGGCCTACGAGCGCGAAGCCGTGACCGAACTGGTGTGGACAAAGGAGAGCGCGGCGCTGCGCCACGCCTTCTTCGGTGAGCGTGCGGCGAGCAAGATCCCCGACGTCCCCGAAGACACCCCCAAGCGCGACATCAAGACTGTCGGCGTCATCGGCGCCGGCACCATGGGCGGCGGCATCTCCATGAACTTCCTCAACGCCGGCATCCCCGTCAAGATCCTGGAAATGAAGCAGGAAGCCCTGGACCGCGGCCTCGCCACCATCAAGAAGAACTACGAATCCCAGGTCAAGCGCGGCAAGCTGAAGCAAGACAAATACGACCAGCGCATGGCGCTCCTGTCCACCACCCTCAGCTACGACGACCTCAAGGACTGCGACCTCATCATCGAAGCCGTCTTCGAAGAACTCGGCGTCAAGGAAAAAGTCTTCAACGAACTCGACCGTGTCGCCAAGCCCGGCGCCATCCTCGCCTCCAACACCTCCACCCTCGACGTGGACAAGATCGCTGCCTTCACGAAACGTCCGCAAGACGTCGTCGGCATGCACTTCTTCAGTCCTGCCAACGTCATGAAACTGCTGGAAGTCGTGCGCGGCAAGCACACCGCCAAGGATGTGCTGGCCACCGTCATGGCCATTGGCAAGAAGATCAAGAAGACGGCCGTCGTCTCCGGCGTCTGCGACGGCTTCATCGGCAACCGCATGATCGAGCAGTACAGCCGCCAGGCCGGCTTTTTGCTCGACGAAGGCGCCACCCCCCAGCAAGTGGACAAGGCCGTCGAGAAATTCGGCTTCGCCATGGGCCCCTTCCGCATGGGCGACCTGGCCGGCAACGACATCGGCTGGGCCATCCGAAAGCGCCGCGCCAGCGAACGCGCCGACATGAAATACAGCCGCACGGCCGACAAGCTCTGCGAACTCGGGCGCTTCGGCCAGAAGACCGGCGCCGGCTGGTACGACTACCAGGCCGGCAAGCGCGACGCCATCCCGAGCGACCTGGTCACCAAGATGATCGAGGACCACCGAAAGGAACTGGGCATCACCCCGCGCAAGATCTCCGACGAAGAGATCGTCCAGCGCCTGGTCTATGCGCTGGTCAACGAAGGCGCGCACATCCTGGAAGACGGCATCGCCAGCAAGGCGGGCGACATCGACATGGTGTACCTGACGGGCTACGGCTTCCCGATCTTCCGTGGGGGCCCGATGCACTACGCAGGGCAGGTGGGTCTGTACAACGTGGCCGAGTCGATGAAGCGCTTTGCGAAGAACCCGCGCGACGATGCGGCGTTCTGGCAGCCGGCGGCGTTGATCCAGAAACTGGTGGGGGAGGGGAAGAGCTTCGACTAGGCGCGCGCCGCTCAGGCGCCCGGCAGGCCGATCGTCAGGCCGGGCAGCGTGAGCGCATCGCCGTCGACGGTCGTGCCGCAGGCGATGGCGCGTTCGCGCACGGCGCCGGCATCGTCCAGCGCGAGCGTGATGCGCCCCACGCCGCCGGCACCTTCCTCGACGAACACGAACTGAAGGCTGATGCCGTCGAGCACCAGGCGCGGAAGGCCCGCCGCGTGCCGCTCGACCGACACCTGGAAAATCTGCGCCCAGTGCGCCGCGACGCGCTCGGGTGCGCGCGCGTGCAGCACGAGCGCGGTGATGCCCGGCGAGGAAGAGGAGGGCGGTCGCTCATTGGTCTTGCGCTCGTTGTCGGCCACCCATTGCAAGGCGCATGCGCCGGTGTCCGCCGCGACGACGCGCAGGGGCGTCACGTCGTCCGGCTCGGAATCGCCCTGGGAATCGAATCCCAGTTGCGTGAGCAACGTGCGCTGGCGCCGCAGGTCGCTGCACCGCCAATGGAGCGTCGCCACATTGCCCGCCGACGCAGCAGAGGGGTGCTGCACGAACGCGAGCCATTGCGCACCGAGCCGAAAGCACGCAGCGTCGGGTGCTGTGCGCTCGAGTCGCAGAACCTGCTCGGCGAATGCCACAGCCGCGTCGAGGTCCGGCACGGCCAGTTGCACGCCTTGCAGGGTCGGCCGGTCGAGGGCGGGCCACATCGGCGTCAGTCCTGTGCGACCTGCGCCCAGCCGAGCTCGGCCAGTTCGCGCGCCTGCTGGCCGGCTTCGAGCGCGTGCGCGTTGGAGGCGTTGCCCGCGAGCGCGCGGCCCATGATGCCCTGCGCGATGGCTGCGGCACGAAAGAGGTTGAACGCCATGTAGGTGCGCCAGTGCACCGGGTCGACAGGCGGCAGCTGGCGGCGGCGCGAGTAGGCGTCGACATAGGCCTGCTCGGTCGGCAGGCCGAGCTCGGTCAGGGTTGCGGCATCGAGATCGGCCAGGCCGCGGAACGGTGGGGCGAGATGCCACGCCATGCAGTGGTAGGCGAAGTCGGCCATCGGGTCGCCGAGTGTCGACAGTTCCCAATCGAGCACGGCCACGACGCGCGGCGCATCGTGCGCGAACACCAGGTTGTCGAGCCGGTAGTCCCCATGCACGATGGTCGTCGTCGCCTGAGGCGGGAGGTGCGCGGGGAGCCATGCGATGAGCCGCTCCATCGCATCGATGGGTTCGGTTTCGCTGGCTCGGTACTGCTTGCTCCAGCGGTCGACCTGCCGGCCCATGTAGTTGCCGGTGCGGCCGTAGTCGCCGAGGCCGACAGCGACAGGGTCGACCGCATGCAAGGCGGCAAGCACGCGGTTCATCTCGTCGCAAATGGCCGCGCGCTCGGCGGCGCTGACGCCCGGCAGATGCGGGTCCCACAGCACGCGGCCGTCGACGAAGGCCATCACGTAGAAGCTCGTGCCGATGATGGACGGGTCTTCGCACAGCGCATGCACCTTCGGCACCGGCACGTCGGTGCCGCCCAGCGCCTGCATGACGCGAAACTCTCGCTCCACCGCGTGGGCGGATGGCAGCAGCACGCCGGCGGGCTTGCGCCGCACCACGTAGCGGGCCGAAGCCGTCTCGGTCAGAAAGGTCGGGTTGGATTGCCCGCCCTTGAATTGCGAGATGCGGAACGACCGCGCCGCGCTGTCACCGACCTGTTGCGTGAACCAGCGCTGCAGCGCTGCCTCGTCGAAGCGCTGGCGCTCCTGGACTTCGATGGTGCCGCTGAATTGTTCGCTCATGCGGGCACGGAAGGGTGGAATGCGGCCATGGACGGTTGTCTCCTCGGTGAATGCGCGTGCAGAAGTTATCGCGCATGATGGCGCGCGTTCGATGCACCAAGCCTAAGGGCCGCGCCCGGTGAGCCAATGAATGCTTGGAATGGATCTGGATACAGCACATGCATATCTCGCGAGTCGATCTGAATCTGCTGGTCGTGCTCGACACGATCTACACGGAAGGTGGCATCACCAAGGCCGCCGAAAAACTGCACCTGACCCAGCCGGCGATCAGTCATGCGCTGGCGCGCCTGCGCGACCTCTTCAACGACCCGCTGTTCGAGCGACAGGGCCACAAGATGGTGCCCACGCCGCTCACCAAACGGTTGATCGATCCGTTGCGCGGGTCGCTGCAATCGATCGGTTCGCTGCTCAACGACACCCAGAGTTTCGAGCCGGCCACCGCCAAGAAGCGCTTTGTCATCGGTCTGCGCGACTTCATGGAATCGACCGTGATGCCGCCGCTCATGCGGGCGCTTGCCACCGAATCGCCCGACATCGAAGTCTCGAGCGTGCGCGCCAATCGCGGCAGCCTGGAAAGTGAACTCGCGGCCGGCACGCTCGACCTGGCGCTCGACGTGTTGCTGCCGCTGTCGGACGCGGTCAAGGTCAAGCGCATCAGCGTCGACGGGCTGGCCGTGGTTGCGCGCAAGGACCATCCGGCGATCCGCGGTGACGTCGATCTCGAGACCTACCTGGCCCAGCGCCACGTGCTCGTCACCTCGCGTCGCCAGGGGCCGGGCTTCGAGGACATCGAGCTCAGGCGCCTCGGCGTGCAGCGGCAGATCGCGCTGCGCTGCCAGTTCTACTTTGCCGCGTGCCGCACCGTGTCGCAGACCGATCTGGTGCTGACGATGCCCGAGAGCTACGCGCACATGGCCAACAAGCAGTTCGGCAACCAGGTGCTCGCGATGCCGGCACCACTGTCCTCGATGGACGCGTACCTCTACTGGCACGCCAGCACCGACAACGACCCGGCAAACCGCTGGTTGCGCTCGGTGATGCTGCGTTGTTGCGGGCATTGAAGGCGCAAGGGCACCGCTGCAGAGCGGTCGCTCAGATGCTGCGCAGGTTCACCCGTTTCGACAACGCCTCGGCACTCTCGCGCCGCTCGCTGTAGCGGTCGACCAGGTAGTCGGCGCAATCGCGCGTGAGCAGCGTGAACTTGACGAGCTCTTCCATCACGTCGACCACGCGCTCGTAGTAGGGCGACGGCTTCATGCGGCCGTCTTCCTCGAACTCCATGAAGGCCTTGGCGACCGACGACTGGTTCGGGATGGTGATCATGCGCATCCACCGGCCGAGCACCCGCAACTGGTTGACCGCATTGAAGGACTGCGAGCCGCCCGACACCTGCATCACCGCCAGCGTCTTGCCTTGCGTCGGCCGCACCGATCCGATGGCCAGCGGAATCCAGTCGATCTGCGCTTTCATGATGCCGGTCATGGCCCCGTGACGCTCGGGCGAGCACCACACCATGCCTTCGGACCATTGCGCCAGATCGCGCAGCTCCTGCACCTTGGGGTGATCCTCGGGCGCGGCGTCGGGCAGCGGCAAGCCGCCCGGATCGAAGATGCGCGTTTCGGCGCCCATCGCCTGCAACAGGCGCGCAGCCTCTTCGGTCACGAGCCGGCTGTACGAGCGTTCACGCAGCGAACCGTAGAGCAGCAGGATCCGCGGCGGATGCGCGGCTCGCCTTGCAGGCAGCAGCCGTTGCATGTCGGGCTGCTGGAACAGCGCCGCATCGACGTTGGGAAGGTCAGGGCTTGGCGACACGCTGGCCCTTCGCGTCGACCACGGCTTCGCCATCTTCCTTGGCGAACGCTCCCTGCTGCGGCTGCGGCTGCGGCAGGATCTCCAGCACGACCTCCGACGGCCGGCACAAACGCGTGGCGAGCGGCGTGACAACGATCGGCCGGTTGATCAGGACGGGGTGTTGCAGCATGAAGTCGATCAGCTGCGCGTCCGTCCACTTGGCATCGGCCAGACCCAGTTCGTCGTAAGGCGTGCCTTTCTGGCGCAGCACCTCCCGCACCGGCACGCCCATCGCGGCGATCAACGTCTGAAGAGTGGCTCGGTCCGGCGGATTCTTGAGGTACTCGATGACGGTCGGCGCTTCACCGGAATTGCGAATGAGCGCGAGCACGTTGCGCGATGTGCCGCAGGCCGGGTTGTGATAAATCGTGATGTCGGTCATGGTCGAAGCGAAAGGGGTGAGTGAAGACGCAGGCACGGCCGGCTCAGGCAACGCCGAGCCGAAGCGCCAGCGCGGCGAGGGTGACGAACAGCACCGGCACGGTCAGCACGATGCCGACCTTGAAGTAGTAGCCCCAGGCGATCGTCGTGCCCTTTTTGGCGAGCACGTGCAGCCATAGCAGCGTTGCGAGACTGCCGATCGGCGTGATCTTCGGGCCGAGGTCGCAGCCGATGACGTTGGCATAGATCATCGCGTCCTTGACGATGCCGCTGGCGTTCGAAGCGTCGATCGACAGCGCGCCGATCAGCACCGTCGGCATGTTGTTCATCACCGACGAGAGGATCGCGGTGAGGAAGCCGGTGCCCATCGCGGCTCCCCAGACGCCGCTTTCAGCGAAAACGTTGAGCAGCGACGCGATGTGATCGGTCAGCCCGGCGTTGCGCAGCCCGTAGACCACCAGGTACATGCCCAGCGAGAAAACGACGATCTGCCACGGCGCACCGCGCAACACCTTCTTCGTGCTGATCACCGAACCCCGCGCCGCCACGGCCAGAAGGATCACCGCGCCCGCCGCGGCGACCGCGCTCACCGGCACGCCCAGCGGCTCCAGCCCGAAGAAGCCGACGAGCAACAGCACCAGCACCACCCATCCCGCGCGGAAGGTGGCGGGGTCACGGATCGCGTCGCCGGGCGGCTTGAGTTGGCTCACGTCGTAGGTGGTCGGAATGCTGCGGCGGAAGTACAGCATCAGCACCAGCAGGCTGGCCAGCACCGCGGCGATGTTCACCGGCACCATCACCGAGGCGTATTCGTTGAAGCCGATCTTGAAAAAATCGGCCGACACGATGTTGACCAGGTTGGACACGATCAAGGGCAGGCTCGCCGTGTCTGCGATGAAGCCGGCCGCCATCACGAAGGCCAGCGTCGCGGCCGGCGTGAAGCCGAGCGCGATGAGCATCGCCATCACGATGGGCGTGAGGATGAGCGCTGCACCGTCGTTGGCGAACAGCGCCGACACGGCGGCACCGAGCAGCACGATGAAGGCGAACAGCAGCCGCCCTCGGCCACCGCCCCAGCGCGCGACGTGCAGCGCAGCCCACTCGAAGAAGCCGGCCTCGTCGAGCAGCAGGCTGATGATGATGACGGCCACGAAAGTCGCGGTCGCGTTCCAGACGATGCCCCAGACCACGGCGATGTCGGCCAGGTGAACAACGCCCAGGAGCAAAGCGATCACCGCGCCGAGCGATGCACTCCAGCCGATACCCAGGCCGCGCGGCTGCCAGATGACCAGAACGAGCGTGAAGATGAAGAGGAGAATGGCGGTCAGCATGGGAGCGGTCAGCAGCCGCAGGCGACGGGCGTCTCCAGCGCGCAGTCCTCGCCCTGGCAGCAGTTGTCGGTGAGGTACGCGAGCAGGCCGTTCATCTGGTCGAACGCCGCCCTGTAGATGAGATTGCGGCCCTGGCGCTCTTGCGAGGCCAGGCCGGCATGGGTGAGTTCCTTCAAATGGAACGATAGGCTGGTCGCGGGGAGTGCCAGTGCATCGCTCAACGCACCGGGGGTCAGGCCGTCCGACCCTGCAATCACGAGGGCGCGGAACACACGCAGGCGACTGTGTTGAGCGAGGGCGGCCAGGGCTCTGACGACGTTGTCTTCTTCCATCATTCAATTATTGTTGAATAGATGGATCGATGCAACCGTTAAGGAGTTGATCGCCGCATCGATGACGGCGACAGCGCTCAGGCAGTGCGCTGCTTGCGGCTCGCACCCTTCGGCGCTTCGCTGCGCGCCAACCACAGCCCGCTCGCAATGATCAGCGCGCCGCCGCCCAGGGTCCACGCATCGGGCGTCGCCTGCCAGAACAACCAGTCCAGCACAAGCGCCCAGGCCAGCGCGCTGTATTCGAAGGGCGCGATGGCGGCGGCCTGACCGTGGCGGAAAGCCTCGGCGATGCACATCTGGCCCAGAAAGCCGCTGATGGCCAGGCCGCCGAGCACCCACAGGTGCGCGGGCTGGATCGGCACCCAGTGCGGTGCAGCCAGCACGCTGCCGCCCAACGCCATGCCGGCCGTGGTCCAGAAGACGAGGGCGGCGCTCGATTCGGTCCGGCTGATCAGCCGGCCCAGCATGTTCGACAGCGCATAGCAGACCGCCGCGACGAGCACGGCCAACGCGCCCGTCGACAGAAACGCATCCTGATCGGGCTGCAGCGCGATGACGACGCCGACAAAGCCGAGCCCGATGGCGAACCAGTGCCGTGGCTGGACCGACTCGCCGAGCATCGGCACCGCGATGAGCACCATCAGCAACGGCGCAATGAAACTGAGCGTGTACGCCTCGGCCAGGCCGAGCGTCTTCAGGCCCTGGACGAAGAGCACCAGCATCGCCATGTTGAGCGTGGTGCGCAGGAGGTGCAGGCGCCAACGCAGGCGGCGGTTGAACACGCCCGCAGTCTCGCGCCGCCAGGCGATGTACGCGCACACCAGGGGCAGCGCAGTGAGACCGCGCAGCGCCATCACCTGCACCGGCGGGTAGTGCCCGGCCAGGTTCTTGAGCAGCGCGTCCATGCAGGCGAAGAAAGCGCAGGCCAGCAGCATCGCGGCAATGCCGCGCAGCGTTCCGGTCAATGGCATGGCGCGGTGCTTTCGGGGGAGTTGCTGAAGACCAGCAAGAGGTTGTTCGCGGGCATCGCCCGCCTTGCGCGCAAGTCAAGCCCTGACCAGGCGGCTTCGCGCACCACGTCGTCCAGTCGGCGGATGCCCCAGGCCGGATCGCGTGCCCGGAGGCTCTGGTCGAACGCCTCGTTGCCTAGCGCCACCGGGCCGTCTTCCAGATAGGGGCCGTAGGTGATGAGCACGCCGCCCGGCTTCAGGTGGCGGGCCGCGCCTTGCATGAGGGCGGCACAGGTGGCGGCGGGCGCGATGTGGAGCATGTTGGCGCAGAAGAGGGCGTCGAAGCGCTCGTTGAACGCGTCGCCGGTTGTCGGCCAGCGTTCCGACATCACGTCCAGCAAGGCGGGCGGCCTCAGATTCTGCAATCCGCTTTGTGCGATGTGGCTCGCGATCACGGGCAGCAGCGCGGGGTCCGCATCGGTCGGTTGCCAGGCCCAACCGGCCAGCGCCGCGGCAAACCACACCGCGTGTTGCCCCGTGCCCGAAGCGATTTCGAGCGCGACGCCATGCGAGCCCAGCACGTCGCGCAGGGCCTCGAGGATGGGTCGCTTGTTGCGTTCGGCGGCAGGGCTTGAAAGGAGTTCGGACATCGGTGCGAAGCGTGAGTCGGGGATGCCCGACGGTAGCAGCCGTGGACAAACCGGCGAGCCGACGGGCATGCGGGTTTGTGCCAATGACAACAACGCCCTGGACTCCCAACATCGCAAATCTGTTATAACAAATAGCGCTTTGCGAAAGTGATGCGCACCAGGAGACGACGATGCCCATGAAAAGACGCAACTTTCTTCAAGCCACCGCGGCGGCTGGCGTGATGGGCCTGCCGGGCGTGCGCGCCGCCCACGCGCAGACCGCGCCGATCCGCATCGGCGTGATACTGCCGCTCAGCGGCATCGGTGCCGAAGCCGGCGCCGCCTGGCTGGCCGGCGCGAAGATCGGTGTCGCGCAGTGGAACGAAAAGGGCGGCGTGCTCAAGCGCCAGATCGAACTGGTGGCGCGCGACGACAAGTTCAGCAGCGCCGGCGCCGTGACCGCCGCGCGCGACCTCGCGGGCAGCGGCATCAACCTGTTGATCGGCGGCTCGCAATCGCCGATGGCGCTGGCCACCGCGCCGCTGCTCCCGGAACTCAAGGCAGTCATGGTCGCGCCGTGCCCCACGGTGATGACGCTGACGCACGAAGGCTTCCAGCGCAATTTCTTCCGCCTCTCGTGGAATGCGTACATCGCGTTCGCCGGCATCGGCAACATGCTGACGGCCCGCTTCAAGGAGGTCGAAACCTGGTCGTGCATCGTGCCCGACAGCGAGAACGGACGCGACATGGCGCGCTACTTCACCGTCGGCGTGCAGCGTGCAGCGGCCAAGGCTGGCCGTCAGGTGAAGGTGCTCGACCCGGTCTTCGCAAGCCTCAACAAGGCCGACTACAAGGTCGAGATCAACAGCCTGATGAACGCCCCGTCGCAAGGGCTGTTCGTCGGCCTCACCGCGGCGCCGTGCATCAGCCTCTTGCAACAGGGTCGCGCGGTCGGCATGGACAAGAAGTTCAAGGTGATCGGCGACGCCGGCACCGAACTGATGATCGCCAAGGCGATGCAGAAGTCGACGCCGGCCAATCTGTGGAGCATCAGCTACTGGGTGCCGGGCACCGACGTGGGCAAGCGCAACGCGCTGAGCACACCGCTCTACGACGCCTACGTGAAGCTCACCAACGACAAAAGCCCGCCGAGCATCGTGCAGTCGAGCCACCGCTGTGCGCTCGCGCTGTTCAACGCGATCCAGAAAGCCGGCGGCACCGAAACCGATGCGGTCATCACCGCGCTCGAGGGCCTCGACTTCGACACGGCCGTCGGCAGGTACCACATCCGAAAGGAAGACCACCAGGGTCTCGGCACGGCCTACATCGCGAACGTGGGTGTTCGCGATGCGGATCCGGGCTACGGAATCATCGACGCGATCCCCTACAACGAAGCCGAAGTGGCCGAGCCGCCATCGCCCGGCAAACCGCTGGAACTCTAAGGACACGACCATGAACTTCAAACGACGCGATCTCCTCAAGGGTGCTGCAGGTTCCGCAGCGCTCGGTCTCGGCGCGACGCGCATCGTGCGCGCGCAGAACGCACCCATCCGGGTGGGCGTGATGCTGCCGATGAGCGGCATCGGCGCCGAGGTGGGCACTGCGTGGCTGTCCGGCATCAAGGCGGCGCAGCTCCAGTGGAACGAGTCCGGCGGCGTGCTCGGCCGGCAGATCGAGCTGGTGGTGCGCGACGACAAATTCACCAGCGCCGGTGCGGTGGCCGCGGCGCGCGAGCTGGCGGGCGAGGGCATCACCGTGTCGATCGGTGCCGGGCAGTCGCCGATGGGTCTGGCCATTGCGCCGATCCTGGCGGAACTCAAGACCGTCGTGGTCGCGCCGGCGCCCACCGCGATGTCGCTCACGCACGAGAACTTCAGCAAGTATTTCTTCCGTGCGGCATCGAACGGGCTGATCCTCTACGGCGGTATCGGCAACATCATGGCCACGCGTTTCTCCGACGTGAAGAGCTGGGCCGTGATCGCCCCGGACAGCGAGAACGGGCGCGACGTGGTGCGCTACTTCAAGCTCGGCGTGGAGCGCGCGGCCGCCAAGACCGGCAAGCCGACCAAGGTGATCGAGCCGATCTACGCCTCGCTCAACAAGGCCGACTACAAGGTCGAGATCAACAGCCTGATGAATTCGGGGGCCGAGGGCCTCTTCATCGGCCTCACCGCCGCACCGTGCGTCAGCCTGCTGCAGCAGGGCCGGGCGGTCGGCATGGACAAGAAGTTCAAGGTGATCGGCGAAGCCGGGACCGAACTCCTGATCGCCAAGGCGATGCAGAAGTCCACGCCCAAGAACCTTTGGGGAACCACCTTCTGGGCGCCCGAGCTCGAACCGTTCAAGAGCAAGTATCCGCAGAGCGCCAAGCTCATGGAAAACATCGTCAAGGTGACGGGCGACAAGTACCCGCCGGGCATCGTGCAGGCCACGCACCGTTCGGCGCTCGCCATCTTCCACGCGCTGAAGAAAGCCGGATCGACCGACCCCGAGGCGCTGATCCAGGCGCTGGAGGGGCTGGCGTTCGACAGCGCGGCGGGTCCTTACCGCATTCGCAAGGAAGACCACCAGGGCATCGGCACCGCGTACTTCGCCAAGATCGGCGCGCGCGATGCGGCGCCGGGCTACGGCCTTGAAGAAGTGGTGACGATCAATGAATCCGAGATCGTCGAGCCGCCCACGCCTGGCAAGAAGTACGAGGGCTGAGCGTGGTCAATGAACTGATGTTCGCGGTGTTCAACGCCGCTGCGTTCGGCATGGCGATCTTCGTGGTCGCCGCGGGCCTGACGCTGATTTTCGGGCTCATGCGCCTGCTCAACATGGCGCAGGGCGGCTTTTTCATGATCGGCGCCTACACGGCGTATTCGGTCATGGGCCGCGACGTGCAGTCGCTCGGCATGTTCCTCTTCGCGTCGCTGGTCGGCGGCGTCGTCGTCGCGCTGCTCGGCTTGGTGACCGACCGACTGGTGTTGAAGCGCCTGCGCAACGTCGACCCGCACTACGTACTGATCGCCACCTTCGCGCTGATGATGGTGTGCACCGGCGTCACCAAGTTGATCTGGGGTGTCGACTTCTTCTCGGTGAACCCGCCACCCGGACTTGATCAGCCGCTCAATCCGTTCGGCCTGTTCTTCTCGGCCTACCAGCTCTTCGTGATCGGCTCCGGCATCGTGGTGTATCTGATCCTCGAGGTGGCGATCCACCGCCTGTGGTTCGGCAAGCTGATGCAGGCCCTCGCCGCCGACCCATGGATGTCGGGCGTGCTGGGCCTGAACGTGTCGTTCGGCATCGCGTTGAGCGTGATGGCCAGCTTCTTCCTGGCGGGTCTCGCGGGCGGGCTGCTGCTGCCCAACCAAAGCCTGTCGACAGGACTGGGCGATTCGTACCTGATGTTCGCTTTCTTCGCGGTCATCATCGGCGGCCTCGGCAATATCCGCGGTGCGTTCATCGGTTCGCTGGTGCTGGGCCTCGTGCAGAGCCTGAACACGGTGCTGCTGCCCGCGGTGCCGGGTCTCGCGATCTACGTGGTGCTCGCCGGTTTCCTGCTGTGGAAGCCCAACGGCCTGTTCCCGGCGGTCGGCGCGCAAGCCGAGGCGGGCAGCGAAGCGCACGGCTCCGGCGGCTTGCATCGCCCGCGCATCTCGCGGCCGGTGTGGCAGGCGCTCGGCACCGCGACCGTGGTGCTGCTCGCCACGCTGCCGCTGTGGGTGAACGCCGGTCCGCTGTACGTGGTGGGCACCGTGCTGATCCAGATCGTGTTCGCGCTCTCGTGGAACATCCTCTTCGGCTACACGGGTCTCGTCTCATTCGGCCATGCGGGCTTTTTCGCGATCGGCGCCTACCTCACGGCGCTGGCGTTGCGGCACATCGAAGGTGTGCCGTTCCTCGGCGTTCTGGCCTGCGCGGCGGTGTTCGGCGCGATCGCGGCATGGGGCATCGGCGTGCTGGCGTTGCGGCGCATGACCGGCGTGTTCCTGGCCGTGCTGACGGTGGCGCTGGCCGAAGCGCTGCGCCTCATCATCGGGTTCTCGACCTTCCTCGGCCGGGAAGACGGCATCACCGACATCCCTCGGCCGGCGCTCGACTTCGGCCTGTTCCGCATCGACCTGACGAGTTCGACCGCGTACTACTGGTTCCTGCTGGCAACGACGGTGCTGATCACCGGCTTCCTGTGGTGGCTGCTGCACAGCCGCTTCGGGCGAACGTTGCAGACCATTCGCCAGGACGCGGAGCGCGCGGCGTTCATGGGCACCGACGTGGCCCGTTACCGCCTGGCCGCCTTCGTGATCTCCGGCGCGGTGGCGGCGGTGGCGGGGGCGATGTACGCACCGTGGTCGCGCATCGTCACGGTCGAGGAAGTGAACTGGCTCGCCTCCGCGCAGCCGATGCTCAATACCTTGCTCGGCGGCGTGAGCTCGTTCTGGGGCCCGGTGGTCGGCGCTGGCCTGTTCGCCGCGATCACCTATGCCACGCGGACCATGATGGGCCTGTCGGAGCTGATCGTCGGCACCGGGCTGCTGGCCATCATCCTGCTGGCGCCCAACGGTGCGGTCGGGGTCTGGCGCAACATCGAAGAACGCATCTGGGGCCGCCGGCCGGCGTTGCCCGGCGAGAAGGCGTCCGACAAGCCGGGCGTCGGCAAACTCGAAGCGGGCGGTGTGCGATGAGCGCCACCACCGAACTGCTGCGCGTCGACGCGGTCAAGAAGCGCTACGGCCCGATCCAGGTGTTGCACGGCGTGAGCCTGTCGGTCACGCGCGGCGAGGTCTTCGCGATCATCGGTCCCAACGGCGCCGGCAAGACCACCATGTTCAAGGTCATGACCGGTGAGGTCGCCTCCAATGGCGGCACCATCCACTTCGATGGCAAGGACGTGACCCGCATGCCGTCGCACGAGCGCGTGCGCCTGGGCTTCGGCCGCACCTTCCAGGTGGCCCGCGTGTTCCACGACTTCACCGTGCTCGACAACGTGATCGTCGCGATCGAGGCGCGTCGCCGCCACACCGGCGAGCCGCTCGGCTCCTGGCGCCACTGCGCGCCGTTCACCGATGTGCGCGACGAGGCGATGTCCCTGCTGGCCGACGTGAAGCTCGATGCGCTCGCTGACGGCGCCGCGCGCTTCCTTTCGCACGGCGACAAGAAGCGCCTCGAATTCGTCATTGCGCTGGCCGGGCGTCCGACCATCCTGATGCTCGACGAACCCACCGCCGGCATGTCGCCGAGCGACCGCGCCGACATCGCGAAGCTGGTGTCGCGCACCCGCAAGGAGCGCGGCATCACGGTTGTCATGACCGAACACGACATGGACGTGGTGTTCGGCCTGGCCGATCGCATCATGGTCATGAACTACGGCGAGGTCGTGTCGACGGGTACCGTCGACGAGGTGCGCAACGACCCGAAGGTGCGCGAGGTTTACCTCGGCAAGGAGATGGTCGGTGCTTGAAGTCCGCGAACTCGACGCCTATTACGGCGACAGCCACATCCTGCTCGGCCTGCAGCTTTCGGTGAAAGCCGGGCAACGCGTCGCGCTGCTCGGGCGCAACGGCGCCGGCAAGTCCACCCTGCTGAAAAGCGTGATGAACGCGGGCCCCCGGGTCAACGGCATCGTGCGCTTCAACGGCCAGGACCTGCGCGACCTGCCGACGCACAAGCGCACGCGCATGGGCCTTTCGCTGGTGCCGGAAGACCGGCGCATCTTCACCCACCTCACGGTGGCGGAGAACATTTCGATGGCGCGCTACGGTGCGGCGCAAGACCGGCCGGCCGTGCCGGTGGCGGACATCATCACGCGCTTCCCGATGCTCGCGCCGCTGCAGCAGCGCTACGGCGGCCAGCTCAGCGGCGGCCAGCAGCAACTGCTGGCCGTGGCGCGCGCGATGGCGGCCAACCCGTCGCTGCTGCTGCTCGACGAGCCGACCGAGGGGCTCGCGCCCATCATCGTGGAGGAGATGGCGCACGACGTGGTGCGCACCTGCTCCGACAAGAACGTCGCGCTCCTGCTGTGCGAGCAGAACATCTGGTTCGCCCGCCGCTGCACCCACTACGTCTACGTGATCGACACCGGCCGCATCGTCTTCGAAGGCGACTGGGACACCTTCGACCGCAACCCGCATGTTCAGCAGCGCTATCTCGCGCTCTGAGTCCTTCATTTTTTCCATTCAGCTTCAAGCCCCTTGCCATGGATTTGCAATACACCCCCGAACAGAACCAATTGCGCGAAAGCGTCGAGCGCTTCGTGCGCGATGAATACGACTTCACCCGTCGTCGCAAGCTGGTGACCAGCGATGCCGGCCATGACGAGAGTTGCTGGCGCCAGTACGCCGACTTCGGCTGGCTCGCGATTCCCTTCAGCGAAGAAGAAGGCGGCATCGGTGGCGACGCGACCGACACCGGCATCGTGATGGAAGGCGTCGGCCGCGGCCTGCTGCTGGAGCCCTACCTCGCGAACGTCGTGCTGGCCGGTGGTGTCATCAGCGCACTGGGCAATGCGGGCCAGAAGGCCGAATGGCTGCAACCGATGATGCTCGGCCAGCGCAAGCTCGCGCTTGCGTACAGCGAGCCCGGCGCGCGCTACGAGATCAGCACCTGCGCCACCACTGCGCGTCGCGACGGCGGCGGTTGGGTCATCGACGGCCGCAAGTCGCTCGTGTACGGCGGCAGCAAGGCCGACACCTTCGTGGTGATCGCGCGCACCGCAGGCAACCTCGACGACCGCGACGGTCTCTCTGCATTCGTCGTCGATGCCGGCACGCCGGGCCTGGGCATCACGCCGTATGCGCTGCACGACGGCCAGCGCGCCGCCGATGTGGCGTTCGCGGGCGTGCGGGTCGATGCGGCCCGCCTGCTCGGCGAAGAGGGCCAGGCCCTCGCGTCGCTGGAGCTCGTGATCGACCAGGCGATCGCCGCCGTGGCGTCCGAAGCGGTGGGCGCGATGGCCACGCTGGTCGACATGACGCTCGACTACCTCAAGACGCGCCAGCAGTTCGGCCGGCCGATCGGCACCAACCAGGCGCTGCAGCACCGCATGGTCGACATGTACATCGCGCTCGACGAGGCGCGTTCGATGGCACTCTACGGCGCGCTGATGCTCACCGAGCCCGACGCTGCCGCACGCCGCAAGGCGCTCTCGGCCACCAAGATCGAGATCGATCGCACGGCTCGCCTCGTGGGGCAGGAAGCGGTGCAACTGCATGGCGCGATGGGCGTCACCGAAGAGCTGGCGGTCGGCCACTACTTCAAGCGGCTGTCGATGATCGGCGTGAGCTTCGGCGACCGCGACTGGCACCTGCGCCGCTACGCCGGGGGCTGAGTCGCCATGGACCTCACGCTATCCCCCGACGAGCAGCGTTTCGAAGGCGAGGTGCGCGCCTTCATCGCAGACAACTTGCCCGACGACATCCGCGAGAAGGTGCGCCTTGACCGTCACCTCGGCCGCGACGACTTCATGCGCTGGCAGCAGATCCTCGGCCAGCAGGGCTGGTTCACCGGTGCCTGGCCGAAGGCCTTCGGCGGCCATGAATGGAGCCCGATGCAGACCGTCATCTTCAACCGCGTCGCGGGCGAGATGCATTGCCCGGAGCTGCAGGTTTTCGGGCCGGCGATGGTCGGTCCGGTGCTTTACACCTTCGGGACGCCCGAGCAGCAGTCGCAGCATTTGCCGGCGATCCGAGATTCGTCGATCTGGTGGTGCCAGGGCTATTCGGAACCCGGTGCCGGTTCCGATCTCGCGGCATTGCAGACGCAGGCCGAGAATGCCGGCGACCATTACCGGGTCAACGGCCAGAAGATCTGGACGTCGTTCGCGCACCACGCCGACTGGATGTTCTGCCTCGTGCGGACCAGCCGCGAAGGCCGAAAGCAGGAGGGCATCTCTTTCCTGCTCATCGACATGAAGACGCCCGGCGTCGAAGTGCAGCCGATCCGCATGATGGACGGGCGGCACTACCTCAACGCGGTCTTCTTCAACAACGTGAAGGTGCCGCGTGCGAATCTGATCGGCGAGGAGGGCCGCGGCTGGACCTATGCGAAGTTCCTGCTCGAGAACGAACGCGTCGAGAACGCCAACCTTCGCTTCATCACGCAGGAATTGCAAAAGCTTCGCAAGGTGGCGAGCGAGGTGCGGAGCAAGGGCCGGCCGCTGATCGAAGACCCGGCCTTCGCGGCGGCGGTGAGCGCGGTCGAGATCCAGTTCAAGACGCTCGAGATCGGCCTGCTGCGCACGCTCTCCGACATGCACGCCGGCGCGACCGTGGGGGCCGGCAAATCGTCGTTCATCAAGATCCGCGGCACCGAGATCGCGCAACGCATCACCGAGCTCCTGGTGCAGGCCAGCGGCGCCGATGCGCAGCGCTACCAGCCAGGCCCGTTGTTCGACCAGAGCGACGCGGCGCTCATCGGCCCCGAGTACGCGCTCGGCCCGGTGGCGACCTATCTTTTCTGCCGCGCCATGACCATCTACGGCGGCAGCACCGAGGTTCAGAAAAACATCATGGCCAAGCACACGCTCGGCCTTTAAAAATGACCGACGACATCGACTACCTTCAAGGCGAAAAGCCACTTCACGACTACCTGCGCGAACATGCGCGACGCCATCCCGACAAGACGGCCATCGTCTGGTACGGGCGCGAAATCAGCTACGCAGAGCTCGACCGTTTCAGCGACGCGTTCGCGCACGACCTGCATGCGCGCGGCGTGCGCAAGGGCGACCGCGTCGCGCTCTTCATGCAGAACTGCCCGCAGTACCAGGTGGCGCACTTCGGCATCCAGAAGATCGGCGCGATCGTGAGCCCGTGCAGTCCGATGTTCAAGGCCCACGAGTTCGCCTACCAGGTGGGCGACCTCGGCGCGAAGGCGCTGGTGGTGGCCGACCACCTGGTGCCGATCGTGCAGTCGGTGCGCGACCGGGTCGACGTGCCGCATGTGTTCAGCGTGCGCTATGCCGACCTGCTGCCCGCCGAGCCGACCCTTCGCGTGCCCGACGAGGTCGCGGCCCGGCGTCCGTTGCCCGAAGGCACGATCGATTTCCATGCCGTCATCACCGCACCCGGTGCGCCTGCGCCCAGCGTCGAACTGGCGATGGACGACGTCGCGCTCATGACGTACACCTCGGGCACGACCGGCATGCCCAAGGGCGCGATGCTGAGCTACCGCAACGCGCTCTACAAGACGGCCGTGGGCGAGGAGATGTTCCGCATCCGCAACGAGGACGTGATGCTGGCTGTCGCGCCGCTCTATCACATCGCCGGCATGATCTGCGGCGTGACCCTGCTCGCCTACACCGGCGCGACCGTGGTGCTGCTCAACAAGATGGACCCGCTCGCGGTGCTGCAGGCGATCGACCGCCACAAGGTGACCTGGTGGTACGCGATGGCACCGATGCTCGTGGCCGCCATGAACGAGCCCGATGCGAAGCGCTTCGATCTCTCGTCGCTGCAAACCACCATGGGCACCAGCTTCGGCATCAAGCTGACCGAAGAGCTGGCAGCCAAGTGGAGCGCGTTCGCCAACGGATGCCTGGTCTACGAAGCGGGCTACGGGCTGTCGGAGACGCACACCAACGACGTGCTGATGCCACGCGACGGCATCCGCTGGGGCACCAACGGCGTCCCTGGCAAAGGCGTCGATCTCAAGATCATCGACCTCGACGGCGAGACCGTGCCGAATGGCCAGACCGGCGAGATCGTGGTGCGCAGTCGTGGCGTGTTCCATGGGTATTGGAACAAGCCTGAAGCCACAGCCGAAGTGCTGCGCGACGGCTGGGTGCACACCGGCGACATCGGCAAGCTGGACGACGATGGCTATCTCACCTTCGTCGGGCGCATCAAGGAAATGATCAAGGTGTCGGGCTTCAGCGTGTTCCCGGAAGAGGTCGAGTCGATCCTGATCCTGCATCCGGACGTGGGACAGGTCGCCGTGATCGGCGTGCCCGATGCCGACAAGGGCGAGGTCGTCAAGGCGTTCATCGTGCCGAGTGGTGGCGCAGCGAAACCCTTCGACAGCGACACGCTGCTCGGGTGGGCGCGGGAGAACATGTCGCACTACAAGGTGCCGCGCCAGCTCGAGCTGCGCGACTCGCTACCGGCCACGGGCACCGGCAAGGTGTTGCGACGGTTGTTGAAGGCGGCTTGAGAAGGCGGCGTCGGTCGCGCTCAGCGTCGTCGCGCAAAGCGCACGACGGTCACACCGGCGCGCGCCTGGCGTAGCGAAGGCATCACCAGCACGCAGTCGTCGTACGGCGTGACGATTGGTTCGCCGCCGTTGTGGCCGATCACGGTGCCGGCATCGGCGATCACCTGGAGGCCACTGAGCGGGCGCGTGAACGCGACGTTCGCGTCGCGTGCGACCACCCCGCCGGTCACGTCGAGAATCCACGGATCGGGCGCGTCGGGCAGATGCCAGCCTGGCATGCGTTGCCGGGCGTCGGACTGCTCGATCGTGCCGGCTGCCAGCAGGAAGCGAAGGCACTGGTCTTGCGCCACGTCGCGGCTGCCCGCTGCACCATGAAAGCCGCATTCGACCAGCAGCGAGCGCGCCCCGGCCGCAACCGCCGCAGGGTCGCCGAAGCGGCC
Source organism: Variovorax sp. PAMC 28711 (assembly GCF_001577265.1). Lineage (NCBI taxonomy): Bacteria > Pseudomonadati > Pseudomonadota > Betaproteobacteria > Burkholderiales > Comamonadaceae > Variovorax > Variovorax sp. PAMC 28711. Next base: position 3,628,834 of record NZ_CP014517.1, read on the forward strand.
GAAGTCGCGCATGCGGGTGCCGTCCTTGTGGCCGGCATCCACCACGATATGGGCGGGCGAGCCCATCTGCACGGCCAGTGCAATGTTCTCCTGCTGCATGCCGCTCAACGTGAGCGGCAACCCCGGTTCGTGCATCGAATGCAGGTCGAGCAGCCAGTCGGCCTCGCGCACGAGCGGTTCGAGTTGGGCCGCCCGACGGCGTTCGCGACTCGTGGCGTTTGCGAGGCGGTCGGGCGACCATTGGCGGTTCATATCTTCGTCCACGAAGCGCGACGCGTCGGGGTCGGCGGCGTCGAATCGATCGAACGCAGCAAGGTTGCAGAACGCCAGCGTCAGCGTGCCCCGGCGCGGGCGCAGCCCGGCTTCCAGCAGCCCCTTGAGCGCCCAGGCGCCGCAGAGTTCGTTGCCGTGCACCAGTGCGGTGATCAGCACCTGGCGTCCCGGCGCGCTGGACGCGAAGCGCCACACGCCTTCGGTGCCGGTGTTGCCTGCGCGCCATGGCGCGATGTCCGGTGCGGGAAGCGCGAAAGGCGGTGAATCCTGCTGCATCGTCACTCGTCCTTGATGTTGGCGAACTCGACGATCTTCCGATACTTTTCGGTTTCCGAGACGAGGTACTTGTCGAGGTCGGGTTGCCCGGTCGGCACCACCGAGCCGGAAGCTTCCATCGTCTTGCGGTAGTCCTGCGCGGCGAGCGTTTCGGTCAACGCGGTCTTGAGCCGCGCCACCACTGGCGCCGGCATGCCGGACGGCCCGACCAGCACGAACCAGACGCCGATGTCGACGTTCTTGAGGGCGGGCGTTTCCGAGAGTGCAGGAACATTCGGCAAGACCGCCGAGCGCTTCGATTCCGTGGTGCCGAGTGCGACCAGCTTGCCGCTCCTGATGAGCGGCAGCGCGCTTGACATCACGAACACGCCGAGGTCCAGGTTGCCGCCGATCAGGTCGGTGGTCAGGGGGCCTGTCCCGCGGTACGGGATATGCGTGAGGAACACGCCGCCTTGCTGCTTCACCATTTCGCCGGCGACGTGCAGCGCGGTGCCGACGCCGGAACTGCCGTAGGTCATCTGGCCGGGCCGCGACTTGGCGCTGCGCAGGAAGTCGGCCGTCGACTTGATGCCGCTGGTGGGCGTCGTGGTGAGCACCAGCGGTTGAGAACCGAGCAGGCCGATCGGGGTGAAGTTCTTCAGCGAATACTTCACCGACTTCCGGACCAGTCCGTTGATGGCCATCTCGTTGTTGGCCCCGACCAGCAACGTGTAGCCGTCGGGGGTGGCCGAAGCGACTTTTTGTGCGCCGATCGAGCCGCCGGCACCGCCTGCGTTCTCGACGACCACGGGTTGGCCCAGCCGTGCCGCGAGATCGAGCGCCAGCGTGCGCGCGACCAGATCGGTGCTGCCGCCGGCGGGATAGCCGACCACCAGCGTGATCGGGCGCTGCGGGTAGGGCGCGGCTTGCGCCATGGCTTGCGACGCGGGTACCGCCAAGGCGATCAGCAGGCTCAGTGCAGGGGCGAAAGCGGGTTTTTGCATGGGGACCTCGAGGTGGAATGTGCAGACATTCTCAAAGCCGGTAGTCGTTCGTCCTGTGCCGAAACGGCACAATCTCCTGCTCATTCGGCAAGCGAGCATCGACATGCAGATCAAGTGGCTCGAAGACTTCATGGCGTTGGCGCTCACGCGCAACTTCAGCCGTGCGGCGGAACTGCGCAACGTCACGCATCCTGCGTTCGGACGTCGCATTCAGGCGCTCGAGGCCTGGGCAGGCACGGCGTTGGTAGAGCGCGGCGCAAGCCCGGTCGCGCTCACCGCTGCCGGTGAGCGGTTTCTCAAAGCGTCGACGCAAACCGTGCGCGGCCTGGAGAGCGCGCGGCTCGAACTGCTTGGCGAGGCAGGGCGCTCTGCGCGCACCGTGACCATTGCAACCGGCCGCACCTTGGCCCGCACCGTCGTCGCGGACTGGCTCGTGCGATTGCAGCCGGTGGTGCGGGATGCGCGGGTTCGGATCGTCACCGGCAGCCTGGCCGACACCGCGCACCTGCTCGAGCGCAACGAGGTCGACCTGACCGTTGTGTATCACCACCCGGTGCTCACCGTGAGACTCGACGCGCGACAGTTCTCGCATGTGACTCTGGCGTCGGACAAGCTGGTGCCGGTCGCACGCGCGGGCGCCGACGGGTTGCCCATCCACTCGATCAACGGCAGCCGTCCTGTTCCGTTGCTGGACTACGGCCGCGGGCTCGCGCTGGCACGCCTGCTCGACGACCACCTCGCCAACAACCCGCTTGTGCCTCAGGTCGAGCGCCGCATCGAATGCGACTCCGCCGATGCACTGCTCGAATACGTTCACAAAGGCTTCGGCATTGCCTGGCTGCCGTGGTCGATGGTCCAGGGCGAATGCAAGGCAGGACGGCTCGCGCTGGCGGGCGACCGGCGGATGGAAGTCAAGATGGAAGTGCGGCTCTACCGGCCGAAGCGCCGGTTGGGCGGCCTCGTCGAGGCGGTCTGGAAATCGGCCGCGCGCGGCGGGGCCTGATCTAAAGGATCGGCCCGTGTCATTGTTTCCGCCGCGCGAACACCGCGATTCATTTTCTGAAAGTTTTTACGGACGCTTGCGGCTCAAACTTCATCCCACAGACCGGCCCGCAAGGGCGGTCTGCGTGAACAACAAACAATGAAGGAAGAACTGAAATGACCGTCTCGAAAATCCTCTCCGCCATTGCCATTGCCATCGCCGTCATGGCCGCAACGGGCGCCGCCCACGCCGAAACCTATGAAGGCGCGCAGGCGTTCAACAGCGTCAAGAGCCGCTCGGAAATGAACGCGCAAGCGGTCGCCGCGGCGTCGGCACCCAACCAGAACGTGACCAATGGCTCGCGCGTGACGCCTTTGCTGACCAGCCCAGCCGACCGCTCGCGCATCAATGCGGAAGCCACGGCGGCTGCGCAGGCTCCGAACCAGAATCTGAGCCGCGGTGCCTTCGTGAACAGCGCCGTGCCCGCGCAGTACACCAGCCAGCCGGCGCCGCGCCAGGCCGGCCTGTAATCGGCCCGGGCGCCGAGGCGCCCGTTGAAAAAGCCGGCCCCGCGCGCAAGCGTCGGGCCGGCTTTTTGTCGTGCGCGGCGTCAGTGCGGGACGTGCCGAAAGCAGTGGTGATCGTGGTCGTCGATCACGCCGACCGCCTGCAACCACGCATACACGATCACCGGCCCGACGAACTTGAAACCGCGCTTCTTGAGCGCTGCCGACATCTCTTCGGACAGCGGGCTTTTCACCAGGCGCTCGGCGCTCGCGTTGCGCACCGGCGTGCCGCCCGCCATCGTCCAGACGAACGCCGACAAATCCTCGCCGGCGGCCTGCATCGCCAGATAGGCGCGGGCGTTGCCGATGACCGCCTGGATCTTCGAGCGGGAGCGCACGATGCCGGCGTCCTGCACCAGCCGCTCGACATCTTCTTCGCCGAAGCGCGCGACTTTTTCGGGATCGAAATTTTGAAACGCCGCGCGAAACGCATCGCGCTTGCGCAGGATGATGAGCCACGACAAGCCGGCCTGGAAGCCGTCGAGCATGAGCTTTTCCCACAGAGCGCGGCTGTCGTGCTCCGGCACGCCCCATTCGGTGTCGTGGTAGCTGGCGAGCAGCGGATCGCTCTCGGCCCAGGCGCAGCGCGCGGGCGTGACCATCACGCTAGAGGTCGCGGCCGAGGCCCTGCGCACCGAGCACCGACTTCAGGCGGCGCACCTCGTGCTGCAGGTCGAGGATCAACGCAGCCGCGTCCAGGCCGACGCCGAAGTCGCGCTGCAGGCGGCTCGCCTCGAGCGCGCACTGCAGGTCGGCGCTGTGAAAGCGCCATTCGGCCGGTGCCGGACGCGGCGCCGGGACGTGCACGATGCCGACCTCGACCAGCTCGACGACCCAATCGATTTCAGCGCCGACCGCGTGCGCGAGTTCGGCGGCCGCCAGCGGGCGGGCGTTGCCGATCGCGGTCGAGGTGGTGGTGACAGTGGTGACGGTGTAGTGCGCCATGGCGTCAGGCTCCCGAGGTTCCCAGGTGGCGGCGCGGGTCGAAAGAAGACGCCGCCGTCGCGAGTTGTTCATAGGCCTGCCGCACCGCGTCGCTGTCGGCCGACGGCAGCACGATGTCGATCAGCAGGTAGAGGTTGCCCGGTGGCTTGCCGGGCAGGCCGCGCTCTTTCAGGCGCAGCTTCAGCCCGTTGCGCGCATTGCGCGGCACCGTCACCTCGACCACGCCGCCGCCCGGCGTGGGCACCTGCACCTGCGCACCGAGTGCGGCTTCGGTCGGGGTGATGGGCAGCGTCATGTACAGGTCGCGCTCTTCGACGCGGTACAGCTTGTGCGGCGCGATGCGCACTTCGAGGTACAGGTCGCCGGCCGGCTCGCCACCGTGGCCCGGCATGCCGTGGCCGGTGAGGCGGATGAACTGGCCCGGATGCACGCCAGCCGGAATCTTCACGCTCAGCGTGCGGTTGACGAAGGTGGGCTGACCCTGCGCGTCGGTGTCCATCGCGCGCAGCGTGATCTCACGCTCGGCGCCGTTCAGCGCGTCTTCGAGCGAGATCTCGATGGCGGCATGGTGGTCTTCGCCGCGCGCGCGGTGCTGGCGTCGCTCGGCACCCCGGCGTTCGGAGGCACCGAACATCGACGAGAAGAATTCGCTGAAGTCCGCCTGGTCGGCCGGTCCGCCCCCGGGGCCACGGCGAAACTCGAAGCCTTCGTCCCAGTTGGGTGGCGGCTGGAACCCGCCGCCGGCATCGGCGCTGCCGCCGCGGGCCACGCGCGCGGCGAGCGCGTCGTAGGCGGCGCGCTTTTCCTTGTCGCGCAGCACGTCGTTGGCCTCGTTGATGTCGCGCATCTTCACTTCGGCGTCGGCTTCCTTGCTGACGTCGGGATGGTATTTGCGCGCCAGCTTCCGGTAGGCCTTGCGCACCTCGTCTTCCGACGCGGTGTGCGCGAGGCCGAGGGTCTTGTAGTAGTCCTTGAAGTCCATGGGGTCCGGTGGCGTGGTGTTCAGGCGATGGCGGCGCCGCCGTCCACATCCTGTGCCAGCGCGCGCACGGTCCATGTGGGGCCATTGCGCTCGAAACGCAATGGCTGGGCGTTGCCGAGCACGTCGGGGCCGATCGGCACGCCGAGCAACGCGGCCAGCACGTAGAGCGTGCCGCCATGCGCAACGACGAGCACCGGGCCGGGCTCGGCCAGCGCGGCGTCGAGCGCGGCGCGCTTGCGTTCCACGAAGCCGGGCAGCGTCTCGCCATTGGCCGGCGCACAGGCCCAGTCTAGGTTGGCGGACGAGGTGCCGATCAGATCGCCGAAGTGGCGCTCGCGCAGGTTCTCGCGCTCCAGCGGCACCAGCTTGAGCGCGGCGCCCACGGCCTTGGCGGTGGTGAGCGCACGGTGCGCGTCGCTCGCCACCAGCGTGCGGATCGGCTCGCCGGCCAGCAGCGTGGCGGCCCGCGCAGCCTGTTGCAAGCCAAGTTCGCTCAGAGGCTCGTCGACGCCCTGGAAGATGCGCAGGGCGTTGCCGCCAGTCTGGCCGTGGCGCAGGAAGTAGAAGTGGTCGCAGGCCGGCGAGAGCGGCGCCGCCGACGCGAGGCGGACCAGCTCGTCGAAGCCGGCCGGGTGCTGGACGGTGAAATGGGGTGCAGCGCTCATGGTGTTCAGTAGGCCAGTTGGACCGGTTTGCCTTCGCGCTGGGCTTGCACGTCGGCGGGGTGGAAGGGCAGTGGGTGCCACTGCTTGGCCGCGAACAGCGGCAGCTGATCGTAGGCGCGCGGCGAGGCGAGGTCGCTGCTCTGGCCGTACGTCAGCAAGCCCTCTGCGACCGGGCCGCGCGCATCGAAAGTCACGACCTGCATGTAACTGCTGCCGTAGTTGATGGCGTAGCCCTTCGGGTCGATGAGCGACTGGCCCTGCGATTCGAGCTTGTTGAGCACGCCCTCGAATTCGTCGCCGCCGTGCAGCGGTATTTTCTGGCCGCGCACCAGGCGCGATTGCGGCACGCCGAGTTCGACGTCGGCCGCGAAACCGGCCACCCGCAGCGTGCCGACGGCTTCGCCGAGCGCCTTGAACACCGCATCGCGCGTCGCCGGCGTCGCCATGTCGAGGCCGGCCGGCGTGGTCACGGGCTGCGCCGGATCGAACGGCACGCGCCACACCTTCGGCACGTCCTTGGTCTTGCGCCAGAACTCGCGGAACAGCGGCGCGCCCTTCGATGCGCTGTTGCTCGTGCGGTCCCAGGCCGACAGCATGCGGCAGCCAACTTGCTGGTCGGGCGTGAGCGCGGTGGCGCTTGCGGCGCAGGCAGCCTGCAGGTCGTCCATCACCAGCATGCCGGCCAGGTTCTTGTCGCGGAAGATCACGCTCTGCACCTCGGCTGCGCCCATGCGGTTGCCCGGCAGGCCGTCGGTGCCGGCGAGCCGGCCACGAATTTCCAGGATGGCGCTGCGCGTGCGCAGGCGCTGCGGCGTGCCGATGAAGCCGACCAGCGGCGACACGCCCGGCATCGGCTGCGTTTCAGGGTTGCTGAGCCAGAAGCTGTCGTTGCTGTTCTGCACGTAGTCGGGCGTGATGACGACCGGCATGCGCGCGGCCGGGATCAAGCCCGGTTGCGCGGCGGCGGCATCGCGGTTCCAGGCGCACACGCTGCGCGAGCCGTCGAGCACCGGCAGGCCCGCGGCATTGAGCAGCGCGGCGGCTTGCGGCGTCGGGGTGCAGCTTTGCAGCATGGCGGCGGACACGTCGGGCACGGCCGACAGGTCGGCGTACATCGCGTTGCCGTCGCGGTCGGCCGCGAGGGTGTTGATCCACGGCATGCCCTGGTTGCCCATCGCGGCGCGCAATTCGGCGACGTTGCGGGCCTGGCCCATGCGCATCCAGCTGTCGGCGCTTCGCACGTTCATCGTGTTCGCGTCGCGCAGGGCATAGGCGCGCTGCGCAGTCCAGCCGAGGCCGGCGCGCGGCAGCGAGACGACAGGGCCCCAGTCGGTCGCATAGAAGGTGTGCTGTGGCGGTGTGGCGCTGCCCGCGACGGCCGGCAGGGTGATGGTGCGGACCGCCATGCGCTTGGGCTGGCCGTCGACCCAGTACACGGTCGGATCGTTCGGGTCGATCTTCAGTTCGTACAGCGTGAAGCGCTTGCCGGTCGACACGGTGTGCGTCCACGCCACGTCCTTGTTGAAGCCGATCGACACCACCGGACTCAGGCCGCCGGTGGCGCCCATCACGTCGAGTTGGCCGGGAATCGTCTGGTGCAGTTGCCAGAAGCGGTTGGTGCCGGTCCACGGAAAGTGCGGGTTGCCGAGCAGCACGCCCCTGCCGTCGGGCGTCGCATTGCGGCCGAAGGCCCAGCCGTTGGAGCCGAACTCGCCGCCTTCGGGGTTGGCATTGAAGCTGTAGCGCGCGATCTCGGCGGCGGCTTGCTGCAGGTCGACCGGTGCCGCGGTGGTCTTGGTGACGGGTGGCGTGGCGGCGAGCACCGCACCGGCCAGCGCGCCGAGACCGCCCTGGATCATCGATTGCTCGGTGGCGCGCGACAGGTCGGCCAGCGTCATCGGGCGCACCCAAGGCTTGCCGCGGCAGGCTTCGGGCAGGCCGCCCGGGCCGGCGTCCTGCAGGAAGCGGTTGTAGCCCGCGACGTAGCCGCGCAGCGCCTGCTGCACCTGCGGCGACGTGGTGGTGGCGGCTTGCGCGAGCGCCGCATCGTTCATGTGATAACGGATGAACAGGTCGATCTGCGCGTTCGGCAGCTTTCCCAGACCGAAGTCGCCGGGCGTTTGCGCACCGAAAAACTGCGAACGTTCGCCGCGCAGCGTGACGAGATGCTCGGCCGTTTGGCACACGTTGTCTTGCGCGTGCGCGTAGGCCGTGCCGTAGGCGATGCCTTCCCAATCGGGCGCGGTGATGTGCGGAATGCCGAATGTGGTGCGCTCGATGGTGACGGCGCGGCCGGTCGGTGGTGGTGCGCTCGCGCAACCCGCGATCAGCGCGCCGAGTGCGAGCGAGGTTGCGGCCCGCGGAAAGCGGGAGGAGCGTGTGGAAGTTGTCTCGGGTGTCATGGATGTTCTTTTGCTTGGGGCCATCGGCGGGACGTCGGGCCTGCTCCGCAGTGTCGCGCGACTGGGCGACTCTGCGTGTCGCGGTGGTAGCATTTTTTTTCAGACCACTTCAAGGACACAGATGTTGCACCCCTCGCCGGTCGACTGGCCTGCCAGCGCGCTCAGCCGAGCCATCCACGCCAGGGCGTTGTCCTGCCGCGAGGTGATGAGTGCCTTCCTGGCGCAGATCGACCGACTCAATCCGACCCACAACGCCATCGTGAGCCGGGTCGACCCCGACCAGCTGCTCACGCAGGCCGACCAGCGGGACCGTCAGCTCGACGCCGGCCACAGCCTGGGCTGGATGCACGGCTTTCCGATGGCGATCAAGGACTTGAGCCCCACGGCCGGCATCCTGACAACCTTCGGCTCGCCGCTGCTCGCGCGCAACGTGCCGCAGGCCGACAGCATCCTGGTCGAGCGCATGAAGGCGGCGGGCGGCATCGTGATCGGCAAGACGAACACGCCCGAATTCGGTCTCGGCTCCCATACCTACAACCCCGTGTTCGGAGCCACGCGCAACGCCTGGGATCCGGCGTTGAGCGCCGGCGGCTCGAGCGGCGGCGCGGCCGTGGCGCTGGCACTGCGCATGCTGCCGGTGGCGGACGGCAGCGACATGATGGGATCGCTGCGCAATCCGGCGGGCTTCAACCATGTGTTCGGTCTGCGGCCCAGCCAGGGGCTGGTGCCGCACGGCCCGCTCGACGAACAGTTCGTGAGCCAACTCGGCACCGAAGGACCGATGGCGCGCAACGTCGACGACCTGGCGCAACTGCTCGCCGTGCAGGCCGGGCGCGATTCGCGTGCGCCGCTGTCGGTCGCAGGCCGGTGGCCGGGGGAGACCATGGACTTGGCGCGCAACACCGGTGCGCTGCGCATCGGCTGGCTGGGCGATCTCGAGGGCTATCTGGCGATCGAGCCGGGCATCCTGTCGGTGTGCGAATCGGCGCTCGGACGCTTTGCGGGTGATGGCTGCGACGTCGAATCCATCGCGTTCGGCTACGACCCGGTGCGCGCCTGGAACACCTGGATCACGCTGCGCGCCTGGATGGTCGCAGGCAAGCTGTCGGCGTTTTCCACGGGCGACGCCCAGCGCAGCCAGATCAAGCCTGAGGCGTTGTGGGAAATTGCGCAAGGCGAGGGCCTGCTCGCCGCGCGCGTGTTCGCTGCGTGTGCCGAACGCACGGCGCTCTACCAGCACATGCGGCGCTTGCTGGAGCGCTATGACGTGCTGGCGCTGCCGGTCGCACAGGTCTGGCCGTTTCCGGTCGAACAGCATTGGCCGCGCGAGGTGGCCGGCCGCGCCATGGACACGTACCACCGCTGGATGGAGGTCGTGATCTACGCGACCCTGGCCGGGCTGCCTGCGATCAGCGTACCGGCCGGCTTCGGCGCCAACGGCCTGCCGATGGGCCTGCAGCTGATCGGAAGGCCCCAGGCCGATCTGGCGTTGCTGCGCATCGCGCATCGCTACGAACGGCTCGCGAGCGACCTGTTGAGCCGGAAGCCGGCAAACGTCTGAGCCCGTTGCTCAGAGCTTTGGGATGTGCAGGGTCTTGCTGATCATCAGCGTGCCCGAGAGCGCGAACAAGAGCGAGAACGGGTGCAGCAACCAGGGCCCGATGGTCCAGACACCGCCCCAGAGCGTGTCGCCAATGTGGCCCTGCCAGGCGGCCAGCGCGAGCAGGCCCACAAGCACGACGCTCGTCGGGATGGGGGTGCCTTCGAAATACTTGACCTTGTCGGCCCCCTCTGAGAGCGACTCGGCCGTGACGTTGTAGCGCGCCAGCCGGCTCACGCCGCAGCACACGAAATAGATGAGCAGCAGGGCGTCCCACCCCCCGCTGGCGCCGGCCGCGAAAGCCAGCGAAGCGGGCGCCACGCCGAAGGAGATCACATCGGCCAGCGAATCGAGTTCTCGGCCGAGCGCCGAATGCGTTTGCCGCCAGCGTGCGATGCGGCCGTCGAACACGTCGAAGATGAACGCGGCCGGCGCCAGCGCGGCGGCCCAGTAGAAGAGGTGCAAGTCGGCGCTCGCCATGTACGCCATGGCGAGGAACACGCCACCCACGCCGCAGGCTGCGTTGCCGAGCGTGAACGCATCGGCAAGGTGGAACTCGCGAATCATCGAAAAGTGCTTCTTGACCATGCGTTTGACCTTAGCGCAAAGCGCCTGCGGGTGGTGTAGTCGGTGTCTGATGCAGCGAGATCGCTTCTTGCAGCGGCGGTGCGAGATTCGCGACGAAGGCCTCGCGCCCGGCCGGCGCATGCCAGCGCAAGCGCGTGCCCGTCTCCCAATCGGGATGGCTTCGCGCGGCCTGCGCGCCGCGAATGGCACGCGCGATGGCGCGCGTCGACGTGTCGCCCGAGGGGGGCGCGCCCTCGTCCGTCACCGTCGCGATGCGTCCGGTGGCGGCATGCCCGCGTTGGGCCAGCGCCTGCACCAGCCGAACCTGCCAGGCCACCAGAACGAACAGCACGCCGTCTTCCACCGTGAGCTCCTGCACGTCGCGCAGCTTGTTGACCAGCTTGCGGCCGAACGGGCCCCAGCCCTGGGACACGGCACCGCCGATCGCGCCACCGAGTGCCGCACCGGCACCGAGCGACAAGCCGGCCAGTGCGAGGTCGGCGACGACGCCCACCGCCGCACCGACCGCGACACCCTTGCCGAGCAGCACGCCGGCCTCTTTCATCGCCTCGGGCTGGAAGAAATCCATCGTCCACCGGCCTTCGATGGCGCGCAGCGGCGCCTCGTCGGCATCGCCCTCGCGAAAACCGTAGAGCGCGAGCAGGTCGTCGGTGCATCGCTGTGCTTTGTCGAACACTGCCTTTTGAAGTGCGGCCGTCAGAGTCTGGCGTCGTGCGGCGTCCGCGAATTGTTCCGCCGACGCGGGCCGGCGGAGCGCCGCTGCGTCGACCAGCAGATCGGCGATGCGCGTCGCCGCTGCCTGACGTCGCCGATCGACTTCTCCTTCGAGAAAGTCCATCACCCGGCTGAAGTGTTCGCGCCGGTCGCGCAGCAGGGTGGCCAGGTCGCGATAGAGCTCGCGCTCGGCGCCGACGAAAGGTGCGGCGGCGTCGAAGCGCACCACCACGTGCAGGCCATAGGCCGATAACAATTCGCGCCAGGCCGGTTCGCGGCTCGCGCCGTCGCGCACGAAATTGAGCACCGGCAACACGGGCCGTGCGCAGGAATTCAACAGTTCGATTTCTGCCCGGAACTTGGGCAGCACCGGTTCGCGCGCGTCGATGACGAGAAAAGCCGCATCTGCTTCGAGCAGGGCGCGCAGCACCTTGGCCTCCTGCTCGAACACGCCGTGCGCTTCGGGGCTTTGCAGGAACTGGCGGATGCGGTCGGGCGGGGTCAGCGCCGGGTCGAAGGCGTCGAAGTGCTGGCGCAACGTGACCGCGTCTTCGAGCCCGGGTGTGTCGACGAAGCGCACGGCGGCACGGCCATTGACCTGCAGGTCGACCGCTTCCGTATGGCGCGTGGTGCCGGGTCGGTCGGACACCTCGCCGAAGTCGACGCGGCGCGTGAGCGTGCGCAGCAACGAGGTCTTGCCCGCATTGGTATGGCCGACCACGGCGATGCGAACCGGCAGGTCGGCGCTCATGGCTGCCAGCCGTTCAACAAGGCCTCCGGTTGCACATCGACCTGGAGCGCACCGAGACCGGCATCGGTCAGCCAGTCGCGCCAGCGCGCGGGCGTTTGGGCGGCGCCCAGCAGGCAAAGCCGGCATTCGCCGCACTGCGCCTGCACTTCACGCAGGAAGCGTTCGGTGCCGCGGTCGGGGCTCGAGAGTCCATGGCAAGCCAGCAGCACGCGGGCGGGCCGCGCCACGGTCAGGCGATCGAGCAGCCCGGTGCGCTGCGCTGCGCTCCCATCGACCTTCGCCAGTTCGGCGACCGTCGCGTGCAAGCCGGTTGGCGGCCAGGCGATGTCGTCCGGCAGTTCGAAACCCACGACCCACAACGCATCGCGCGTCCGGTCAGCGGCCAGGCCGGTCGTCGCGGCGTGCCGCACGCGACCCGGGTCGGCGTCGAGCACCGTCGGCGGCCGCAATGCATCGAAGCGCGTGATGAGCTTGCGGTAGTAGGGGTCGGAAAAATCGGGGCGCAACCGTTGCTTGCGCGTCTGCCACACCGCCAGGCAGAGCGCGGCCAGCAGCATGCGCGGCACCAGGCCGTAGGCCAGCACGCAACCGGTCAACCACAGCGCCCAGACTCGCTGGCCGCTGGCGCCCGCGGCGGGCAACAGCACGGTTTGCGCGTCGGGCACCGGAAAGCCGAGCCACGACGGCACCACGCCGAGCAGTCGCACGCCGTTCACGAAGAACGCCGGATCGAGGATCGTCGTCTCCCAGGTCAGCGTGTAGTTGCGGAAGGCCAGCGCGAAGAGCAGGGCGGCCAGCACCACGGCGAAGGAGATGGCCCAGATCGTGTGGCTCACGAAGCCGAGCGTCCAGGGCAGCAGACGTGCGCGTGTCAGTAACCCCGTGGCCGCGCGCACCAGCAAGGGCGCCTGGCCGCGCCGACCGCCGGCAACGCGTGCGGTCAGCGCAAGCCAGAGTCCGCCGAGCGACGTCGCGAACGAAGCCGGGGACACCACCAGGCCGAGCAGCCAGACCAGCAGGGTGAGGAGATGCACGCCCAGCAGGCCGACCAGCGCCACGATGACGTTGATCCGCCGCTCGCCACCGCCGATCACATTGCCCGCAGCGCCCAGACCCGCGATGACGATCAGCACGACGATGGCCAGCAACATCCAGGGCGCCCAGTGCCGCATGCGCGCCAATTCGGCCTGCAGTCCGAGCCGTTCGCCGAGCATCGCGGCGCGTCGCGCGACGCAGCGCTCGGGTTCGTTCGATTGTGCGACCGCGGTACGCATGGCTTCGGCATCGTCGAGCGGGCCTTGTTGCTCGACCCACCGGATCGATTCGGTGACCACCGCATCCGGAAAAGTCAGCTCTCGCAATGCGGCGTTCAACCGAGTCCCTTCGAAACATGAAGCCGCACCGCGGACTGCGGGGGCGCGGAAATTATGCCCGCGTGCTCCTCCCGCGCTAGCGCCGCACCGAAACGAAAAAAGGGGCCGCGAGCGGCCCCTTTTTTCTCGTGCGGTGTTTCAGCGCAGGCCGAAGAACGAAAGCACGGCAACCACGACGACCACCAGGCCGACGATGTAAATGATGGAATTCACGGCAAGCACTCCTCTTTGTTTAAGACATAGAGAGCTTCGTCGGGAGGACGCGCCCGACCTGTCGGCGGCGGTCGGCGTGCGCTGTAGGACGCCCGAAGTGAACCGGGGTCAGCTGTCGATCCCGTCGCCCAGAAAGCCACCACTCTGGTGAGCCCACAGCCGCGCGTAGAGCCCGCCCTTGGCCAGCAGGGTCTGGTGGTCGCCGTCTTCGACCACCCGGCCTTCGTCCAGCACGATGAGCCGGTCCATCGCGGCGATGGTCGACAGCCGGTGCGCGATCGCGATCACCGTCTTGCCTTCCATCAGCGTATAGAGGCTTTGCTGGATGGCCGCCTCGACTTCGGAGTCGAGCGCGCTGGTCGCTTCGTCGAGCAGCAGGATCGGCGCGTCTTTCAGCACGACGCGGGCGATCGCGATGCGCTGGCGCTGGCCTCCCGACAGCTTGACGCCGCGTTCGCCCACGTGCGCGTCGTAGGCACGGCGGTCCTTGGCGTCGCCGAGCGTCTGGATAAAGTCGTGCGCCTCGGCCCGATCGGCCGCATTGCGCACCGCCGCTTCGCCTGCATCCGGCCGGCCGTAGGCGATGTTGTCGGCCACCGAGCGGTGCAGCAGCGAGGTGTCCTGCGTGACCATGCCGATGTGCTTGCGCAGCGAGTCCTGGGTGACCTGTGCGATGTCCTGGCCATCGATCAGGATGCGACCGCCATCCAGATCGTGGAAGCGCAGCAGCAGGTTGACCAGCGTCGACTTGCCCGCACCGGAGCGGCCGACCAGCCCAATCTTTTCACCGGGTGCGACCGTCAGCGTCAGGTCGTCGATCACCCGGCGCCCCGCATCGCCGTATTTGAAGCTGGCGTGCTCGAAGCGCACCTCGCCGCGCGGCACGGCGAGCGGGGTGGCGTCGGGCGCATCCAGCACGGTGCGCGGGCGCGACAACGTCTTCATGCCGTCCTGCACCGTGCCGATGTTCTCGAACAGGCTCGTCATCTCCCACATGATCCAGTGCGACATGCCCTGCAACCGCAGCGCCATCGCGGTCGACGCGGCCACGGCGCCGATGCCGATGCCGATGGCGCCCTGGGACCAGAGCCACAGCGCCATGCCGGCCATGCCGGCGGTGAGGCCCATGCTCAGCGTGTGGTTGGTGATCTCGAAGAGGCTCACCAGCCGCATCTGACCGTAGCCCGTGTGCATGAAATCGCGCATCGCGTCGCGCGCGAAACCCGCCTCGCGCTGCGTGTGCGAGAAGAGCTTGACCGTCGCGATGTTGGTGTAGGCGTCGGTGATGCGGCCCGTCATGTTGGCGCGCGCGTCGGCCTGCGCCTTGCCGATCTTGCCCAGGCGCGGCACGAACCACGCGATCTGTGCGACGTAGAGCAGCAGCCAGACAACGAAGGGCAGCATCAGCTGCTTGTCGAGCACGGCCGCCAGCACGATCATGGTCGCGACATAGACGCCCATCGCGACCAGCACATCGGCCAGCACGAAAACGGTGTCGCGTACCGCGAGCGCGGTCTGCATCACCTTGGCCGTGATGCGGCCGGCGAACTCGTCCTGGTAGAAGGCCATGCTCTGGCCGAGCATCAGGCGGTGAAAGTTCCAGCGCAGGCGCATCGGCAGGTTGATGGCGAGCGTCTGGTGCTTGACGATCGTCTGCAGCGCGACGACGCCGATGCTCGCGACCAGCGCGAGGCCGAGCCACAGGAGCGTGGTGCCGCGGTCTTCCCAGAGGCGCGCCGGCACCTGGCCGCCGAGCCAGTCGACGATGCGCCCGAGCATGGCGAAGAGCAGTGCCTCAAAGGCCGACATCGCCGCAGTGAGCAGCGCCATCGTGGCGATCTTGCCGCGCACGCCAGTCGTGCAGGCCCACACGAAGGCGAAGAAACCGTCGGGCGGCAGGGTGGGTTCGGCGGGGGGATAAGGGGTGAGAAGCTTCTCGAAAAAACGGAACAAGGCGGGGTGTCTCCAGCGAATGGCGCGAGGCGGATTCTGGGACATCCGGCCTTCCGATCGTTCCGCGCGGTCTTCGGGGCCGGCGCAGCGCCAGTGAAGTGTCTACATTCGAGGCGATCAAGGAGTCCCACATGACAACCCACGTACGCCTGCCCACCTACTTCATCTCGCACGGCGGTGGCCCCTGGCCGTGGATGAAAAAGGAAATGGGTGATGCCTACGCCCGGCTTGAGGCCGCGCTCGCCGACATGCCGCGCCAGGTCGGCCGCAAGCCCCGCGCCATCCTCATGGTGTCCGCACACTGGGAAGAGACGGTGTTCACCGTGATGGGCAACCCCAAGCCGCCCATGATCTACGACTACGGCGGTTTCCCGGCGCACACCTACCAAGTGCACTACGACGCGCCGGGTTCACCGGACATCGCGCGCCGGGTGCAGCAGCTCGTCGAGGCCGCCGGCCTGCCGGCCGCGATCGACGCTGAGCGCGGCTTCGACCACGGCACGTTTTCGCCGATGCGCGCCATCTATCCCGAAGCCGATGTGCCGGTGCTGCAGCTCTCGTTGCGGCGCGGCCTCGACCCCGCCGAACACCTCGCGCTGGGCCGTGCGCTGGCGCCGCTGCGCGACGAAGGCGTGCTCATCGTCGGCAGCGGCCTGAGTTATCACAACCTGCGCAACTTCGGCCCGCAGGCGCACGACGTCTCGAAGGCGTTCGACGACTGGCTCGACGCCGCGGTGGTGCAGGGTGCGCCCGGCGAGCGCGCGGCGCATCTCGTCAACTGGGCTGCCGCGCCCGCCGCACGCATCGCGCATCCGCGCGAAGAGCACCTGATTCCGCTGATGGTGGCGGTGGGCGCCGCCGAAGACGACGTCGGCGAACGCGTCTATCACGAGGACATGTTCATGGGCGGGCTCGTGGTGTCGAGCTTCCGGTTCGGGTAGCGACCGCGGCACGCGGCCGCCGGCCGCTTGCCCTTCCTCAAGCCGCTGGCAGCAGCACCTTGTCGATCAGGTGCACCACGCCGTTGGTGTTGAAGATGTCCGTCGCCGTGATGCCGGAGGCACGGTTGCTCGCGTCGGTGATCTGCAGGCTTGCGCTGATGCGGATCGCCTGACCCTGAACCGTCGTGATCGGCGTGTCGAGCGGAATCTCGGCCTTGAGCACGCGGCCCGGGACCACGTGGTAAGTCAGCACCGTGGAGAGCAGTTCGGTGTCGGCCAGGAGCGCGTCTTTCGTGACGCCGAGCTCGACCAGGAGCGCGGCGAAAGCATCGTCGGTCGGCGCGAACACCGTGAACGGGCCTTTGCCCTTGAGTGTGTCGACCAGCCCTGCCGCGACCACGGCTTCCACCAGAATGCTTAACGAGGGCGTGGCCTGCGCGGTCTGGACGATGTCCTTGTTCGCGGGCAGCAGCACCCGGTCCACGATATGCACCACGCCGTTCGACGCCACGGTGTCGGTGCTGAGGATGGTGGTCAGACGGTTTCGCCCGTCGGTGATCTTCACCGCATCGGCGAGGGCTTCGATCTTGAAGAACCCACCACCCACCGGCTCGATCGCGCGACCCAGCGGAATGTCGGCCTTGAGCACCTTGCCAGTCAGCACGTGGTAGGTCAGGACGGCGGTGAGGAGGGTCTTGTCGGCAAACAGCACGTCCTTGCTCACCCCGAGTTCGCCCAGGAGTGCGCTGAAAGCGTCGTTGTTCGGTGCAAAAACCGTCAAGGGCCCGGTGGCAGACAGCGTGTCGACCAGGCCGGCGGCGACCACCGCCTCGGCAAGAAGGCTCAATTGCGGCGTCGCAACCGCGAGCTGAACGATATTTTTTGGGGGCTCGGGTGCAGGTGCAGGTGCAGGCGCGGGCGCGGGCGCCGGGGCAGGCGCTGGCGACGGAAAGAAAACACCATTGTCATTGCCGCCGCCGCCGCATCCAGGCAGCACAAGCGCGCCGCCGAGGGTGGCAGCGGTGAGAACAAAGGACCGACGAGGCATTTCGGTTTTCATGAGCAACTCCAGGATTGAAGGATCGACGAAGGGGGACCGCCCGTGCGCCAAGTCGGCGCCGTCGTTTTTATACTCAATTGAACAAATAGTGACCAGTTAGTATTTAAATGACGTGTGAAGACTTGTTACTGAAATCGTGCTCTCATGGTTCTGCAATTTGCTGCGCGACCCAGGACGCAGCGCCGCGATTCCGTCAGCTCAGCTGCGCCGCACGCCGTCGTCGTCCACCAGCCCCACGCGGGACTGACGACCCCAAGTGCTGCTGCCCGTGAGGAACATCCACCAGCCCATCGCCGCCCCGGTGTGCCGCAGGATCTGGAAGGTGAAGGGCTCCACCAGCGCAGCCAGGAAGGCCTGCACCATGTTCGTGTCGCTCTGCTGCCCGATCCAGCGCCGGTAGAGATGCACCGACCACAGGTGGAACAGCAGGTCGAGCGCGATCTTGGCGCCGATCACGCCGGCCACCGGCGCCAGGATGCCCAGGTCGCCGCGCACCAGGTAGGTCAGCAGCAGGAAGAAGGCGGCCAGTCCATAGAACGGCTGCAGTGTGTCGATGGCCTTGACCGGCAGCATGGCGGTGCCGAGCCAGCCGTAACGCCGGTCGCCGACCATCGCGCGGTACCAGTACTGCGTCTGCAGGAAGCCGCCGAACCAGCGACGGCGTTGGCGCAGAAAGGGCATCACGCCGCTCGGTGCATCGGTGTGCGCCTGGGCGTCGCCGAGCACGCGCACGGTCCAGGGCAGACCGTGCGCCTGCGCGTAGCGGTGCAGGCGGTGGATGAGCTCGTAGTCCTCGACCAGGCAGTCGGTGTCGAAGCCGCCGACCGCGCGCACCGCGTCGAGCCGGAAGCCGGCGAAGGCACCGGAGATCAATAGCAGGCCGTCGACGCGCATCCACGCGTAGCGCGAAAGGAAGTTGCGGATGTATTCATAGGTCTGGAACCACTGGAAGCAGCGCCCCGCCAGCGTTCGGCTGCAGACCGGCGTGATGACGCCGGTGGCGGCCACCAGTTCGGGTTCGGCCGAAAAGGCGCGGCGCACCGCGGCGATGGCGCCCTGTTCGAGCAGCGTGTCGCCGTCGACGGTGAGCACCGTCTCGGTGTCGATGCACACGATGGCCGCGTTCAGCGCCACGGCCTTGCCGCCGTGCGGCAAACGCAGCCAGGCCAGCGACGGGTGCAGCGTGCTGGCGGCGCTGAGCTGCCCCAGCGCGGGCGCGACCAGCCCGTAGCGCGTGGTCAGCAGTTCGGCCGTGCCGTCGGTCGAGCCGTCGTCGGCGATCACGATGCGGTCGGGCAGGTCGGTCTGGCCCAGCAGCGCGGCCAGCGTCACGGGCAGCACGGCCGCCTCGTTGTGCGATGCGACGATCACGCCGAGCGTGGCACGCGGTGCGGCGTCCATGAGGGCCGGTGTCGGCGGCCGCAGGATCGACAGCGTCTTCCACCCGACGAACAGCAGCAGCACCGTGTCGTACAGCACGTAGGCCACGCCGACCGACCACGACCAGACGTTGCCGCCCGTCACGGACATGCGGCCGCCATGCTGGAAGGCCATGGCGAAGAGGGCGATCCACAGCAGCAGCACGCCGCCGTGGATGAGCACGGTGCGGGCCGGCGTGGGTGGCGGCGACAGGCGCGGGGAGGACGCGGCGAAGGCCGCGGACAGTTCAGCGGAGCGTGCGCGCTCGGGAAGGTCGGTCAAAAGATAATCCAGGTGGAGACAACAGATACGCAAACCACGGCCCGATGGTTTCGATGGACTCGTTTCATCCGCGAGAATTCCCCATGCCCATGATTCCCGATCGTTACACCAAGACCGCCATCCTGCTTCATTGGGTGATTGCGGCGCTCATGATCCTCAATATCGTGCTGATCCTCACCGTCGAGCAGTTTCCCGACGAGTGGGTGCGGCCAGTGGTCGACACGCACAAGTCGATCGGCATCACGGTGCTGGGGCTGGTGATCGTGCGGTTGCTGTGGCGCGCCACGCACAAGCCGCCCGCCATGCCCGGCAGCTACGGCCGGCTCGAGCGCTTCGCGGCACATGCGGCGCACGGTGTGTTGTACCTCCTGATGATCCTGCTGCCGCTCTCGGGCTGGATGCACGACTCGGCCTGGAAAGACGCCGCCACGCACCCGATGCAACTCTTCGGTCTGGTGCCGTGGCCGCGCATCGGCTGGATCATGGCCATCGAGCCTGCGACCAAAGAGATGCTGCACGACGCGTTCGGCGCGCTGCACACCTGGGCGGGCTACGTGCTGTACGTGATCTTCGCGCTGCATGTGCTGGGCGCCCTCAAGCACCAGTTCCTGGACGGCGAAAAAGAACTGCAGCGCATGCTGCCCTGAAAGCCTCCGGGCTCAGGGGTTCGCGCTGGGCCGGGCCACGCTCACCGCACCAGGGGCCTCACCGTGGTGAAACCTCCATCGACGGCAATCACCTGACCGGTGATGCGCGTTGCGCCATCCGACAGCAACCAGGCGATCGTGTCGGTCACCTGAGCCGCTGTCTGCACGCCGCCCAGTGGGTACTGCCTGCCCGCGCCTTCGCGCACGACGTCGGCGCGCAGCATGCTGGCGGTCAGCGGTGTCTCGGTCATGCCGGGCGCGACCACGTTGATCCGCAAGCCCGCCGCCGCATAGGTGGCTGCGGCGCTGCGCGCGAGGGCTTCGACGCCGCCCTTGGCCGCGGCAATCGCCTCGTGGTTGGCCACGCCGATGCGCGCGACCACGCTGGACACCAGCACCGCCGAACCCGGTTCGCCGACGGCGCGCAGGGCTTCGATCCATGCCTGAAGCATGAACAAGGCACTGTCGAGATTGATGCGCAGCACCTCGCGGATCTGCAGGGCCGTGCTGCGGTGCAGCGGCGCAATCAGCGTGCTGCCCACGCAGTGCGCCAACAGCGATGGCGCACTGCCCACTTGCTCCCGGCATGCAGCCACTGCGGCCGCAGCGCCTTCGGGCGTGGTCGTGTCGGCGGCGATGTGGGCGTCGGCTTCGACCGAGACCAGCGTCTCCGGACTGCGTCCGACGGCAGCCACTCGGTGGCCGCTGGCGCGCAAGCGCGCTACCACCTCGCGGCCGATACCGCCGCGCGCTCCGGTGACGATCGCAACCCGGGATTCAGGCCGTGTGGGAGGAAATGAAGTCATCGGTGATCCTTGGTTTCGAGGGTGCCGGTGCGTGGCGACCGATCCGGGAGCTCGCGGATGAAGACCGAGAGGTAGTTGACCTGCGTGTCCGGCGTCCAGGACGCGTGGTGCAAAAGTGGCAGGTAGCGCATGCCGATCAAGTCGGTCTGTACCATCCCGGCCCGCCGGACCGGCGCAGCCAGCGCCGCAGGCCGGACGAAGCGCTGCCACTGATGCGTGCCGCGCGGCAGTACGCGAAGCACGTATTCCGCACCGACGATGGCAAGCAGGAAACTTTTCCATGTGCGATTGATGGTCGACGCGAACAGCATGCCGCCCGGAGCGACGCAACGCGCCGCTGTCGCGACGAAGGCGTCGACATCGCTCACATGCTCGACCACCTCGAGCGCCAGCACCACGTCAAAGCGCTCTTCATTCCGCAAGGCGGCCTCAGGCTCGCCGATCCGGTACTCGACCGAAACATTCCCTCGCCCGGCGTGCAGTCGGGCTGCGGCGATGTTGCCCATCGAAGCGTCGATGCCCACGACGCTGGCCCCGAGCCGGGCAAGAGGCTCCGAGAGCAGCCCGCCACCGCAGCCGAGGTCAAGGATTCGCAGCCCCTTCAGCGGCGCGCCGCGCGCCAGTCCGAAGTGCCGCTCGATGCGGTCCTCGATGTAGCGCAGCCGCAGTGTGTTGACCACGTGGAGCGCGCGCATGGGCCCGCGGCGATTCCACCAGGTCGCGCTCAAACGGTCGAAGCGCTCGATCTCGGAAGCGATCACGGTCATTGCGGTCTCAATCAACAGTCTTGCCGATGGCGACGCGCGCCGTGCGCGAAGGGGGCGTTGACGTTCTGCGGCCCAGCGTCCAACCCGTGAACCGCACGCGCTCCACCACCAGCATGTGCGGCACGGTGAGCGCGGCGAGGCCGACGAATAAAAGCTGCGCGAAGCGCGCGTCGACCGACTTCCCTCCAGACAGCCACGAAACGACGGCAACGCCGGCCACCGTGAACAGCATCGGCCACGCGGCGATGCCCAGCAGGTGCGCGAACGTGCCCGCATTCGAATAGTCCCGCGTTCTCAACACATGCCGGGCGCTGTGCATGCCGCAGAAAAAAAACGTGAAACCGATGAGCGGTGGTGCAAGGGTCAGCACTGCCGCAACCGACACCAGTTCGGTGCTGCGCGCAAGGTCGTGCTTCGCACCGGTGATCGCGGCAAGGCCGATGGCAGCAATCCACGGCCAGGCGGCCCATTGCACGGCCGACACAATCAATTGTGCGGCGGGCATACCGGCGAGCAGCGCGAACAGTCGAGTGACCTCCACCGCATGCAGCGCGATCGGGCAGAAGATGAGCGCGCCGCCATACAGCATTCGAAACGGCGCCGGGGTCTCGCCCAACGGGTCTCCTGAAAAATGAAGCCCCGACAGCAGCAGGAAGGCGGCCAGAAAGACGCCCGGTGCAAACCACCACAGACCGACGACGGCCGCTGCCGCTGCGATATAGACGATCGTGAACAGGCTCCATCCCAACGCCGATCGCGCTACACCGAGTTGCCTCGCAAAGACCAAATCCAACGCACCGTGCGGCACGCCCAGCAACAAAATGACCGGTGACAGCACCAGGAGCTGCGTCTGCGCATCGATGTCCGGGAGCCACAGGCTTGCACCGAGCAAGAGCCAGGCCAATGCACTGAAGGCGAGACCCTGGAACCTGAGGGTCATGCGATCCCCTTCGATTCGCTGATGCGGCTTTGTCGAAGCGTCAGTGCGAGGGCCGCGCGAACGAATGGCGAAACGGGCATCGCAGCGATCACGGCCAAGCTGTCGACCACGCCTGCGTCGCCGCTCAGGAATCGAATGACACGGCTCGGCTCGGCGCGGTTGAACAGCGAGAAAAAGAGCGCACCGCCGCGCTTCGGATCGGCGCGCAACACTTCGAGAAGGATTCGATCCATCACACGCAACGGCAAGGGGTCGGGTTTGTGCCCGATCGGTCGGCCGTTGCTCACCAGTGATTGAGCGCACTCGCGGGCCCAGCGCTGAATGCGCTGAAAGGCAAAGCCCGTGCTGGGTCGAGCGCCGCCCGCCATCACACCCGCCCTGACGAAGCGCTCGAGCGCCGGTTTTAAGTTCTCGCTCAGGCCCATTGGCAGAACGCCGTGCTCGCGACGCAGTGTTGTGAAGGCAGCGTCGCCAACACGCTCCGCTACCGCGGCGGCCAGCCGGTCGACCAGCTCCCGGGGGGTGAGTGGCGCTGCACCGAACACTGTGACCTCGATGAGTGCTCGCGTCGGTGTCACCGGCAACACGTACACAAAGGCCACGTGTCGTGGGTCCGGGGCGAGAAAGTTCATCAAGTCCATCGACAACGGGTCGAAGATCGCTGCGCTGCATTCGATCTCCTGGCCAGAGAATGATTGCCACAGCGTGGCGGCGCCGCGGCGCGACCCTTGCGGCGGTCGGGTGTCCACGACCGAACGGGCCGCGACGGTGCCGTGGCTCGTGGGGATCAGCCACAGACCGTTGCTGCGAAACGGCTCAGCGACGACCGTCGTGCCGCGCTGCAAGGTGATCTCCGGTCGACGATCGATCGACGCCCGTGCGGCGGCGTAGAAGTCCTGCGCTGCCAGCATCTGATACGGCGTCGAGGCGCAGTCGAGCGACACGCTATGGCCGGCATGGGCGACCCGCATCGTTTGCCACCGATGCACGATCGGGTAGGGCGGGGCCGTCGCGGAATCGGTCCAGTAGCACCATGTCCGGTCGTTCGTGTATTCGGCGCGCGACTCGACGACCAGTGTGCGCGGACAACGCGCGCCATGCGCGGCGAGGTCCATGGCAAGGCTGAGGCCGGCACACCCACCGCCGAGCACCGCCAGGTCGAACGTCTCAGCCACGAGGGTTTTCGAGTGGTTCTTCCACGCCGAGAAAGGACGACAGGGATCCGTGCAGCGCTGCATCGTGGCGCCGTGCGCGCACCCAGAAGCCCGGAAGGACAAGGGTCGACGACAGTGCGCCCAAGGTCACCAGGCCCTTCGTTCGCTGCGGGACGACCGTGCGGCCAAGCCAGTAGGCGCAGTCGCGCTCGCGAAGCCGCGTCCCGATGGCGCGATAGACGCGCCCGGCGACCAGGATGCTGCAGCGCGCGCCGAGCGGGAGGTGGGCCAGGCCCGCCTCGCCGCTTCGGTAGTAACGGTCGGCTGTGTCCAGCAGATGCGCGATCGCGGCCTGGAGCCGGGGCCGCATCGGCGACGCCGGGTCGACCAGTTCTGCCGGCGCGATGTCTCCGATCAGCGAGGCCGGGAGGTAGCGGCGGTCGGCTGTCGCATCGGCAGCGACATCGCGGCAAATGTTCGTGAGTTGCATCGCGATGCCCAGATCGACCGCGTGTCGCAACGCGACCGGGTCGTCACAACCCAGCACCCTGCACATCATCGAACCCACCGTCCCGGCGGCCTGATAGCAGTAGCACAGCAGCGCGCTTTCGTCCTGCAAGCGGACGGTATCCAAGTCGGACGTGATGCCGTCGATGAAGGTCAGGACGAGCGCGGGCGGGATGTCGCATTCGCGCATCAACGCGATCGCGTCCGCCACGATCGGGTTGTTCGAGGCGCCGCGTGTGACGTCCTTCGCAACGAGCGCGAGGGCCGTGCGCGGGTCCTGACCAGCACAGTCTTCATCCGCGATGTCGTCGACGTAACGGCAGAAACCGTAGAGGCGTGTCGCCCGTGCCGCGTGGGAAGCCGCCATCCAGTGACGGGCCCAGTGGAAGCTTTTGCCCTTCTGCGCAAGCACCCGGTCCGCGCTGCGCAATGCAGGGGTCTGGCTGCGGCTCGATGACCGGATCGCTGCGACGTCCGCGGCTGGCACCAGGGAGTCCATCACTTTCGCCGAACACAGCACGCCCGGCAACCCGGCGCCTGGATGGGTTCCGGCGCCGACGAGATAGAGGTTGCGAATGCCCTCCGCCCGGTTGTGGAACCGGAACCACGCCGATTGGCGAAACAGGGGCGCAACCGAGAATCCCGCGCCATAGGCACTCAGGTAGTCGCTGCGGAAGTTCTCGGGCGTCATGGTGAACTCGCTCGTGATGCAGTCACCCAGGCCCGGCAGGATCGTCTTTTCGAGCGCGGCGACGATTCGCTGGTGCAGTCGCGGCCCTTCGACGCCCCAGTCGACCGTCCCCTTCAGGTTGGGCACGGGGCACAGCACATAAAAGCTGTCGCAACCCGCGGGTGCAAAGCTGGGGTCGGTGGCCGTCGGACGATGCAGGTAGAGCGAGAAGTCTTCGGACAGCAACTTGTCGTGAAAAATGTCGGCCAGCAGCTCGCGATACCGTTCGCCAAGCCAGATGGTGTGATGTGCCACGTCCGGATACTGGCGAGTCGTCCCGAAATACAGGACGAAAAGGCCCATCGAAAACTCGGCAGCGGCAAGTTTCAGACGAGTCGGGGCCGCCTGATCCTCGGGCCGGATCATGGCGCTGTACAAGTGCGCGGGGTCGGCGTTGGACACGATCACGTCGGCCGCCATCGTCTGCCCGTCGGCCAATGTCACGCCGGTCGCGACGCCCTCGTCGACATGGATGCGACGAACGGTCGTGTCGAGCTTCACCTCGATGCCATGCCTCGACATCAGGTCGCCAAGCGCAGCCGTGATGGCTCCCGTACCGCCCATCGCGAAGTGCACGCCGTAGGCACGTTCGAGGTAGTGAATCAGGCCATAGATGCTGGTGGTGTCGAACGGGTTGCCGCCCACCAACAACGGCTGGATCGAAAACGCCTGTCGAAGCTTGGGGTTCTTCAGGTGCCGGCACACCAGTTGCCAGACGGTGTCGTGGCTGCGCAGCCGCAGCAGTGCCGGAATCTGCCTGACCATCGCGCTGAAGCGATGAAACGACACGGCCGAGAGCTGCGTGAAGCCGACTCTGAATATCTTTTCGGATTGCACAAGAAGACTGCGATAGCCCTCGCGATCGTCAGGCTCGATGCGGGCAATCTCGGCCAGCGTCTGGTCGAGCGTGCCGCCGTAGTCGAATTGCGTGTTGTCGGAGAAGTGAAACCTGTACCAGGGCGTCAAGGGCACCAGTCGCACGTGGTCTTCGAACTTTTCCCCGAACAAGCCGAACAGTTCTTCGAACAGAAACGGCGCGGTGATGACAGTGGGCCCGGCATCGTGCCTGAAGCCGTTGCGTTCGAAGACCTGCGCCCGCCCACCGAGACCGGCGCATCGATCGATGAGCGAGACCTCGTAGCCTTTGGCGCGCAGGCGCAGCGCTGCCGCAATGCCGCCAAAACCGGCGCCGACCACGATGGCTTTCATTCGATGGCTCTCAATTTTTCATGAAACTGCATGGCGATGGTGTGGAGGGCACCCCCGGCATGAAAAGGCAGTTCTGCGCTGGCCGAGGCGGCGAGCTGAAGATGTTGCAAGCCGATCTGCGCAGCTACATTCCTGGCGTCGGCGCGGGTCATGTCGGCCTGCAGGACCAACACGATGTTGCAGGCATTGGCATGGGCATCGCCCTGCTGCCATCGACTTTCCAGGGCGTGGCGTGCGGCGTCGTCTTCGACGTCCAGCAAGTCGTCGTAGATCTGGTAGCCCAGCGCGAATTGTTCGGCGGCGTGGCGCGCTTGGCCCAGTGCGCGATGCTGGCCAGCGGCGACAAGCGCCAATTCCGTCGGAAGACTGAGCAGGGCCCCGGATTTGGTCAATGCGATCTTCTCGAAATCGTGGGTCGTCGCCCCGTTGCCCGGGGGCGGTCCGAATTCGGCGCATTGGCCGCGGACGGCGTCGCGCACGCAGGCGTGCACGAGGGCGAAAAGTTCCGGCAGGCAGGCCACCCGGTCGAATTGCGAGAGCGCCAGATAGGACGCAGAAAGCAGCAGGTCGCCAGCGCAGATCGCGACCTCGTCGCCGAATCTGTGCCACACGCTGGCCTGTCCCCGGCGGTGGGTGTCGCGGTCCTGCAGGTCATCGTGGACCAGCGAGGCGTTGTGCAGCAGTTCGCACGTGGCCGCCAAGGTCTCGCTGTCCTTTCGACCCAGGCCCAGGCTATTGCCGGCGTGCAAAGCCAGCGTGGCCCTCACACGCCGCCCACCCGACGCCAGGTGATACAGGGCTGCGACGACCGCCTGGCAGGGCGCGTCGGCGTCGAACGCGTCGTTGCTGCGAACGACGGTCAGCATCCGTCGTTCGAGCGCGACGAGCGCTTCATCCGTGACCCGACCGACGGGCACCGGACGCAAATCAGCCAAGGTCGGCATGGGAGGCATCCTGGTCACGAGGTCGAAGCTCTCGCCTCGACCCCCTGTTGGGCCCTCAGGCCTTCGTCTTCTCGGATTCGCTGACCGCAACCGACCAGATGATCAAGCCGAAGGCAATCTTGTTCAACACGTCAGCGGCGTTGTAGATGATGTTGAGCGCGTTGGCACTGTCGGCAGCAGTGGCGCCGGTCAGGTAGCCGAAGTAGTAGCCGATCGGATAGATCGCCCACCCGAACGTCACGATCAGGCGCATCGTATTGAAGGCCGACCGGACCGACGGCGGTGCATCGGTTGCGCTGATTTTTCCGGCTTGACCGAAAAAGATCTCGTAGAGGATGAACGCCCAGCCCGCCATGCCGATGATGAATGCCGGCCAGGCGGAGAGATACCTCGCTTCACCCAGGTAGCCACCGATCAGCATCACCAGCGTGCCGATGATCAGGCGCCAGAAAATCCCGCTTTGGACTTTGGTGATCGCAGCCAGGATCAGATAAAACTCGATCATCAACAAAGGCACCGTGATGAGCCAGTCGATGTAGCGGAAGACCGTAGGCGTCGAACCGGTGGTCACCCAGACTTCGCGCATGTAGAAGTAGTGCACCGCAGCCACCAGCGTGACCAGCCCCGACACCGTGAGCGAAGTCTTCCATTTGGCCGACACTCGGTCGCGCTCAAGGAAAAAGAATGCCGTCGAGGCGATCAGTGCCATCGAAATGATCCAGAACGAAATGCCGACGAAGTCGTCTTGCTTCAGCGTCTCGCTCGTGGCTGCCTGCGTAGCGCGCGAGGCCACTGCCAGGGCGGCCCCGACCAGCGCGGTTCCCATGGCCGCCAACCTTCTCTTGTGCCAGAACCCTTCCGGCGAATTCATCACGTTGTTCATGGTGTCTCTTGAGTAAGTGAGCAAGGCGCTCGTTGAACATCGGGCGGCGGAGCGCGCTTCGCGGCACTCCGCCGCCGCGCGAGTTATTGAGGAATCAATACGGCATCGATCACGTGAATGACGCCGTTGGTGCATTCGATGTCGGTCTGGGTCACGGTCGACTTGCCATTGAGCTTGACGCCGCCCTGGGTGCCGATCGCGAGTTCGGCGCCGTTGACCGTCTTGGCCGACTGGCCGTCCATCGTCATCACATCTGCGGCCATGACCTTGCCGGCGACCACGTGGTAAGTCAGGATGCCGGTCAGCGTGGGGATGTCCTTGAGCAAGCTTTCCACCGTGCCTGCAGGCAGCTTGGCAAAGGCCTCGTCGGTCGGCGCAAAAACGGTGAACGGGCCTGGGCCCTTGAGCGTGTCGATGAGATTGGTGGCGGTCAATGCCGCAGCGAGGGTCTTGAAACTTCCGGCCGCAACGGCGGTGTCAATGATGTCGTGCATGGTTTGCTTTCTGATGGGAGTGAATACGTTCAGCGATGGCCGAACAAGATGCGGTGCGAGACATTCAGTCCTGCACCTGCGAACCGGCTGGCTCACCACGAACGGGTGGAGCCAATCGGCGTGACGCTGGATGGCGATGGCCGGGAGACACATCGACCGGCGGACGCTGCCTTCGCCAGAGCGGGCGGACGCGCAAAAAGAGCTGGTACGCCGCTTCGAGCAGCACAGGAAAAGGCCCGGCCGACGCCAAGCGACCTGCCCAGGCGAAGCGCGGCAATGTGCGCCACAAGAGCGCGAATCCCCGGGTGCCATCGACCAACACGCCGTCCCGACGTCGAACGTGAATGCGCGCGAGCGCCAGGTTCCGCGATAGCCCGGGCCCGAAGTCGGATTCAGGGCATGTGGCCGCGTCGATCCAGGCACATCGATCGGCGCCTGTTTGGCGCCGATACATCGCGATTTCCCGCGAGCAGACCGGGCAGCTGCCGTCGAAATAAATGGTGAGCTCTTCGCTGCGCTGCCCTGCGGCCGGAGCGCAGTCGAGGAGTGGTTTCGTTGACATGCATCGAGTGTAGGTCGATCTTTCAAAACGAAACGTATATGAAACAGAAATATCGACTTAAACGCTCATGTTTGCGTTTCAATACCGTGTCAAACACGTTGGCACACAATATCTGGAATGAATGAACATCCGAAAAAGGACGCCATGAACGCATCGAACTCCGCTGATCGGTCGGACGCAAAAACGCTGATGCGCAGCGGAACCGCAGCTCGCCTCGCCGGACTTTCCCCCTCGACACTGCGCATCTGGGAGCACCGGTATGGCGTGGTCGCGCCTCCCAAGACCACCTCCGGCCAGCGCACGTACTCCATGCAGGACATCGAGCGCCTGCGGCTCGTCAAGCGGCTCACGCTGGAGGGCCATGCGGTCGGGACGGTGGCGCGTCTCGATATCGATGCGCTTGTCGCGCTTTCTGCGGGCAGCCAGACCGCTTTACAAGGCGCGCAGAAGGTTTTCGTCGTCGGTCAGTCCGCCGCGAGGAAGCTCGAAGGCCGACTGCGACCCGTGCCGGCTCAGGTGTTCGACGACCTGGCGCACGCGCAACTCGAAGTGGCCGTTGCCGGTGCCGCCGATGTGCTGGTGATTCACGTGCCTTCACTGGACGCGTCCATACCGGAGCGCCTGATGACACTGAAGGCCAGCCTGCCCGCCGCCCATGTCATCGTGGTCTATACCTTTGGCACGGAAGCGCTCGCCGAAGCCCTGCGCACGGCCGGCATGACGGTGTGCCGCGAGCCGGTGTCCGGCAAGGAGTTGGCACGGCTGATCAGTGCATCGAGACCGGTGGTGCCATCGGTTGCAAGCAAAACCCCTGCGGACAGCAGGCGCTTCAGCGATGCCGAACTGGTGACGCTGACGGAGATGCCGTCGATGGTCGCCTGCGAGTGCCCGCGTCATCTGGCCGAGATCGTCACGTTGCTGGTGGGCTTCGAGCTTTACAACACGCAATGCGCTGTGCGAAATCCGAACGACGCCGCATTGCATCGCCATCTTCATGAAGTCACGGGCGCAGCCAGAACGCTGCTGGAGCAGGCGCTGGCGCGTGTGGTGATCGAAGAAGGGCTTGTGGTGTAGCGGCACGGCTGTTGCCGAGCGATCGACTCGGGCATGCAAAAACAAAAAGTTCGCGATGGTGAATACTGTATAAAAATACAGTCATTCAACCATCATGGGCCTCCCTTCCTTCGATCCTTCCTCCGTGTCCTCCGGGCACAACGTCTGGCGCGGCGATGCGCTGGGCAGTGCCGACGCGCAGGTGCTCGGCACGGGGCACGGCGCGCTCGATGCCGAGCTGCCGGGGGGCGGCTGGCCGGTCGGGGCCATGACGGAGGTGCTGCAGTCCTCACCCGAATCGCATGTGTGGCAGCTGTTGCTGCCCGCGCTGGCGAAGGCGGTCGACACGCGGGGCGGGCCGGTGGTGCTGGTCGGCGCGCCGCACGAGCCTTTCGGGCCGTCGCTGGCCGCCGCGGGCCTGCCGGTGGAGGCGCTGATGTGGGTGCGCAGCGAGGCCTCGGCGGCACGGCTCTGGGCCTGTGAGCAGGCTTTGCGTTGCGCCGACGTGGCGGCCGTGCTGGCCTGGTTGCCGCAAGCGCGCGTGGGGGAATTGCGGCGCTTGCAGCTGGCGGCAGCGCAGCACGAGGGGGTGCTTTTCGTGTTCCGGCCCGAGTCGGTCGCGCAGTCGGCATCGCCTGCGCGCTTGCGCCTGCAGGTGGTGTCGGCCGGGGGCGGGCAGATGGACGTGCATTTGCTCAAGCGCCGGGGGCCGCCGCTGGCAGCGCCGCTCACCTTGCCGGCGCGCAACGAACGGCTGACCGCGCTGCTGGCCGCCAGCCAGCTGCGCCGCAAGGCGCGTGGGCAGCAGCAGGGCGTGGCGCCGGTCGAATCCGGTTCGACGGTGGTGCGCCTCGACCTGCGCAGAAAGGAGGCGTCGCATGCACTGGATCGCACTTCGATGGCAGCCTGAAGCCGGGCAGCCCTTGCCGCCCCTCGATGCGCTCGGTTGGTGGGCGCTGCAATTCACGCCGCGCGTCGCCTGGCTCGACGAAGGCCTGCTGCTCGAAGTGGAAGCGTGCGAGCGCCTGTGGGGCGGCAAGCGCGCGTTGATGCGGCAAATCCAGGCCTCCAGCCCGGCCGAGGCGCCCATCCAGCAGGCGCAGGGCGCGACCAGCCTGATCGCATTGGCGCGGCTGCGCTTGTACGCGGCGGGCGTCCAGCCACCGGCCGATGTGCCGGTGGCGTTGCCCTTGCACACGCTGAGCGCGGCGCGCGGCCATCTCGACGTGCTGGAACGCCTCGGCTGCCGCACCTGGGGCGACGTGGCGCGGCTGCCGCGCGGCGGGCTGGCGCGGCGTTTCGGCAAGACGCTGCGCGAGGCGCTCGACGTGGCCTGGGGCCTGGCGCCCGAGCAGCACCGCTGGCTCACGCTGCCCGATGTGTTCGAACAAAAGCTCGAACTGCCCGCGCTGGCCGAAGGTGCGCCCGAACTCATGTGGTCGGCCAATCGCCTGCTCGCCGCGCTGCAGATCTGGCTGCGCGCCCGCCAGCGCGGTGCGGTGGCGCTCGAACTGGAATGGACGCTCGACCTGAAGCGCTACAACGGCGTCGACCTGCCGCCGCACCAGAGCATCACGGTGCGCACGGCCGAGCCGACGCAGGACATGGCGCATCTGCGTCGCCTCATGAGCGAGCGGCTGGCGCTCACGCAGCTCGCCGCGCCCGCCAGCTGGCTGCGGCTGCGCACGCTCGAAACCTCGGCCTGGGCCGGCGCCAGCACGAGCTTCCTGCCCGAAGACAACCGCAAGGGCGACAAGCTGCACGAGCTGGTCGAGCGGCTCAGTGCCCGGCTGGGTGCGCAGCAGGTCGTCGTGCAGGTCGCGCAGGCCGACCACCGGCCCGAAGCGATGCAGGGCTGGCGACCCGCCCTGACCCCGAGCCGCAGCCCACCCGCGGTGCAGCCCGACAGCCTCTATCCGCCGTGGCTCCTGCGCCAGCCCGTGCCCCTCGAAATGCGCGGCGATCATCCGCATTACCGCGGCAAGCTGCGTCGGCTGGTCGGCCCGCAGCGCTTCAAGACGGGCTGGTGGGACGCGGTGGAACAAGCCGACCATTCGCCATCGGTGCGCGACTACTACATCGCGGAAAGTCCCGGGGCCGGCCTGTTGTGGATCTACTGCGAGCGCCCCTTCGAGGCGCAGGAAGGCCAGCACGGCCACCGCTGGTACCTGCAGGGGCTCTATGCCTGAACTCAGCGACAAGCAACTGGCCGCGCGCCAGCCGTCCAAGCTGCACGTGCTGCCCGTGCGCGAGCCGGTGCTTGTGCCGCCGGCCCGGTTGCCCGACTACGCGGAGCTGCATTGCCTGAGCAACTTCAGCTTCCAGCGCGGCGCGTCGCACCCCGAGGAACTGGTCGCCCGCGCCTACCAGCTGGGCTATCGGGCGGTGGCGATCACCGACGAGTGTTCGGTCGCCGGCATCGTGCGGGCCCATCTGGCCAAGCGCGAGCATGAAGAGGCGCTCAACGAATTCGAGCGAGACCACCCGGACGAACCCCGGCAGTCGCGCAACCCGGATCTGCGCGTGCTGTTCGGCAGCGAATTCGACTTCGGCCGCTTCAGGCTGGTGGCCATCGCGCACGACCTCGAAGGCTGGGGCAACCTGTGCGAGTTCATCACCGCCGCACGCACCACCGAAGCGCCCAAGGGCGAATACCAGGTCGACTGGGAGGCCAGCGACGTGGCCTCGTTGCAGCGCTGCGAGGTGCTGTTCGTGCCACGCCGCCACCCAGGAATGGCGATGGACATGGAAGCCACGCGCGCCGATGTGGAAAAGGCCGTCGCCCTGTTCGCCTCGCAACTCTGGATCGCCGTCGAGCTGCTCGATGAACTCGACGACGACCTCTGGCTGGCCGCGCTGCAGACGCTGGCGGCGCAAACCGGCGTCCCGCTGGTGGCCAGCGGCGACGTGCACATGCACCTGCGTTCGCGCAAGCCGCTGCAGGACGTGGTCACTGCCATCCGCGAAGGCCGGCCGGTGGCCGATTGCGGCTTTGCGCTGCAACCCAACGCAGAACGCCACCTGCGCTCGCGCCGGCGGCTGGCCGACCTGTACCCGCCCGACATGCTCGCCAACACGCTGGTGGTGATGGAGCGCTGCCGCTTCGATCCCGACGTGATCCGCACCACCTACAAGTACCCGCTCGAACTCGTCGGCGGCGGCGAAACGCCGACAGAAACGCTGGTGCGGCGCACCTGGGAAGGCGCAGCGGGGCGCTATCCCGCGGGCATTCCCGACAAGGTGCGGCGCCAGTTGCACCACGAGCTCGACCTCATTGCCGAGCTCGAATACGAGATGTTCTTTCTGACGGTCGAAGACATCGTGCGCTTCGCGCGCGAGAAAAAAATCCTCTGCCAGGGCCGCGGCTCCTCGGCCAATTCGGCGGTCTGCTATTGCCTGGGCATCACCGCGATCAACCCCATGGTCGGCAACATGCTGTTCGAGCGCTTCCTCTCGCGCGAGCGAAAGGAGGCGCCCGACATCGACGTCGACTTCGAGCACCAGCGGCGCGAAGAAGTCATCCAGTACATCTACAACAAGTACGGCCGGGAGCGCGCCGCCATCGCCGCTGTCGTCATCCGCTACCGCACGCGCAGCGCGCTGCGCGACGTGGGCCGTGCGCTCGGCATCGACGAGCGACTCATCGATGCGTTCGCGAGCGACCACCACTGGTTCGACACCGACATCCTCGACACGCGCCTCGAGGAAGCGATGGCGGTCGCCAGCGTGCGCGAGAGCACGCTGCGCCTTCGCCAATGGCTGGCGCTCACGCAGCAGATCAAGGGCTTTCCGCGTCACCTGAGCCAGCATGTGGGCGGCTTCGTGCTCACGCAGACCAAGCTCACCCGGCTGGTGCCGGTAGAGAAAGCGTCGATGAAAGACCGCTCGGTCATCCAGTGGGAAAAGGACGATCTCGAAGCCATGGGCATGCTGAAGGTCGACGTGCTCGCGCTCGGCATGCTGAGCGCCATCCGGCGCTCGCTCGACTTCGTCAACCAGTGGCGCGGCAGCACGCTCGAGATGCACCAGGTGCCCGACGACGACGCCGAGGTCTACGACATGATCTGCGACGCCGACACGGTCGGTGTGTTCCAGATCGAGAGCCGCGCGCAGATGTCGATGCTGCCGCGGTTGCAACCGCGCGTTTATTACGACCTGGTGGTCGAGGTGGCCATCGTGCGGCCCGGGCCGATCCAGGGCGGCATGGTGCATCCGTACCTGAAGAACCGCGAGAAGGAGCGCAAGGGCATTGCCATCGAATACCGCTATCCGGCGCTCAAGGTGGCGCTCGGCCGCACGCTCGGCGTGCCGATCTTCCAGGAGCAGGTGATGCAGATCGCGATGATCGCGGCGAGCTTCACGCCCGACCAGGCCGACCGCCTGCGCCGCGCGATGGCCGCCTGGAAGCGCAGCGGCGGCATCGACAAGTTCAAGAAGCAGCTGGTCGAAGGCATGATCGAAAACGGCTACGACCGGCCGTTTTCGGAAGCCATCTTCAAGCAGTGCGAAGGCTTCGGCGAGTACGGTTTTCCGGAGAGCCATGCGGCCAGCTTCGCGCTGCTGGTGGTGGTGAGTTGCTGGCTCAAGTACCACGAGCCTGCGTGTTTCCTGGCCGCGATGCTCGATTCGCAGCCGATGGGTTTCTATTCGCCCTCGCAGCTGTTGCAGGACGCGCGGCGCCATGGCGTCGAGGTGCGGCCGGTCGACGTGACGGTGAGCGAACTCGACTGCACGATCGAAGCGCGCTCGGCCGGCGAGCCCGACGTCGATCCGCGCTTTCTGAACCGTTCCGGGCGCCCCGATCAACCCGCGGTGCGCCTCGGCCTGCGCCGCATCGTGGGCCTGAGCGAGGCCGGCGCTGAACGCCTGCTGGAAGCCCGTGGCCAGGCGCCCTTCACCAGCACCGAAGACCTCGCCGTGCGCGCGGGGCTCGAGGGCAAGGACATGGCCGCGCTGGCCGGCGCCGACGCATTGATGGCGCTGTCGGGGCACCGTCGGCAACAGGTGTGGGACGCCACAGCACAACGCCGTTCACCCGCCTTGCTCAAGGGTGTTCCCATCCTCGAGCACGCACTGCAACTGCCCGCGGCGCCCGAGGGCGAAGAAATCGTCGGCGACTACGCTTCGCTGCGACTCACGCTGCGCAGCCACCCGCTCAAGCTGCTGCGCCCGCGGCTCGCGCGCATGAAGCTCTTGAGCGCGAACGAGTTGCTCGCGTTGCCCCATGGCGTGACGGCGCGCGCCTGCGGCATCGTGATGGGGCGGCAGCGCCCGCAAACGGCCAAGGGCACGATCTTCGTCACGCTCGAAGACGAGACCGGCAACGTCAACGTGATCGTCTGGAACAGCGTGGTCGAGGCCTGGCGCGGACCGTTGCTGCAGTCGCATCTGCTGGCGGTGCAGGGCACCTGGCAGCGCGACACCGCGACCGGCGGCAAGGTGTGCCACCTGGTCGCGACCGGCTTCAAGGATTTGACCCCGCTGATGGGCCGGCTGGCGCACAACCACACGAGCCGCGACTTCCATTAGCCCTTAACCTTTCGCCCCATGCTCGCTCCCCTCGAACACGACATCCCGCCTGCTGCACCGGCGCTCGGCCGCATCCATGCGCGCCGCTTGCGCGAGGTGTACCGCTCGTCCGGCTGGCCGTGTTGCGATGCGATCGAGGTCGACCTGCTCGCAGCCGGCCTGCTCGAACGCGTGCGCTCGGGGCTCGGCCACGAAACCCTGCGCGTGACCGATGCCGGCATCGCGCACATCGCGAGCTCGCTGGTGGTCAACCGGGCAGCGATGTCGGCGCACGAGGCGCTGGTCGAGCAAGTCGCGCGCGAGATGACGCGGGCCGGCCGTATCGCCTGGCGCAACCTCAGCCTGCGCGCGCGCCTCGCGCCGCCGGAAGAGGGCGGCAAGCCGCGCTGGTGCATCGCGCGGCCCGATGTCTTCTCGATCCGCAACACCAGCGTCGAAGCGTATGCGCAGCCGATCGTCCACGAGATCAAGGTGCGCCGGGCCGACCTGCTGGGCGACCTGAAAAAGCCCGACAAGCGCGCCGCTTACCTCGACCTCGGTGGCGAGTGCTGGTACGTGCTGGGCTGCGATGCGCGCGGTCGGCCGATCGGCGCGCCCGACGAGATTCCCCCGGAGTGCGGCGTGCTCATTTCCGAAGCGGGCCGCCTGGTCGTGGCCCGCGCCGCGGTGCACCGCGCCTTGCCACGCCTGCCGTTTGCGGTCTGGATGGCGCTTGCCAAGGCCCAGCCGGTGGCCGGCTTCGAGGAGGACGTGCAGATTCCGCTATCGACGGCGA
This sequence comes from Variovorax sp. PAMC 28711, assembly GCF_001577265.1. Lineage (NCBI taxonomy): Bacteria > Pseudomonadati > Pseudomonadota > Betaproteobacteria > Burkholderiales > Comamonadaceae > Variovorax > Variovorax sp. PAMC 28711. The sequence continues at coordinate 3,664,802 of NZ_CP014517.1, forward strand.
CCGGACCTGCACCTGAATGACGCCGGGTTTCGAGTGGACCGTTTCCGTCAAGGCGCTCTGCGCGTTCGGTGCCAAGGCCGGGGATCTCGATCTGCGATTCGTGCCGGCGCCCAGCGCACAGGAAGGCGTGGCCGGGCACAGCCTGGTGCAGTCGCGGCGCGAGGATGACTACCAGAGCGAGGTCTCGCTCCAGACGATCTTCGAAGGGCTGCGCGTTCGCGGCCGCGCGGACGGCTACCACCCGAAGCGCCATCGCGTGGAAGAGATCAAGACCTTTCGCGGCGACTTCGAACGCATCAAGGGCAACCACCGCGCGCTGCATTGGGCGCAGGCCAAGACCTACGGCGCGATGCTGTGCGATCTGCACGGGCTGCCGGCCCTCATGGTGGCGCTCGTGTACCTCGACCTCGACAGCGGCGAAGAAACAGTGCTCGAAGAACACTGCACCCGCGAGGCGTTGCGCGAGGGCTTCGAAGCGCTGTGCGGCCGCTTCGCGCTGTGGGCGCGGCAGGAGGCGCGACATCGGGCTGCGCTCGCATCGGCGTTCGATGCGCTGGGCTTCCCGCACGCGGGCGGTTTTCGTGCCGGACAGCGCGAGCTGGCCGAAGGCGTGTTTCGCGCCGCCGCGTCGCGGCGCTGCCTGGTCGCGCAGGCGCCGACGGGCATCGGAAAGACCGTCGCGACGATCTTTCCGTTGCTCAAGGGCTGGACCGCGCGGCAGACCGACAAGATCTTTTTCCTGACGGCCAAGACCTCCGGCCGCGGGGTGGCGCTCGAATCGCTGCGCGTGCTCGGCGAAGGCTGTGCATCGTTGCGCGTGGTGGAGCTGGTCGCGCGCGAGAAGGTGTGCGAATACCCCGGCCGTGCCTGCAATGGCGATGCGTGCCCGCTGGCCCAGGGCTTCTACGACCGCTTGCCGGTCGCGCGGCAGCACGCCGTCGAGCGGTCGTGGCTCGGTCGCGAAGCGATCCGCGAAGTGGCCCTCGCAAACGCGGTTTGCCCGTACTTTCTCGCGCAGGAAATGGTGCGCTGGAGCGACGTGGTGGTCGCCGACTACAACTACTACTTCGACGGCAGCGCGATGCTCTACGCGCTCACGAAAGACGAGGACTGGAAGGTCGCGGTGCTCGTCGACGAGGCGCACAACCTGCTGGAGCGCGCGCGCGGCATGTACTCGGCCGAGCTCGACGAGGCGGCGCTCGATGCTGCACGCCGGGTCGCGCCCGGCACCCTCCGGCGCGTCATCGGCCATCTGCATCGCGAGTGGCGCGCGGTGCAGGCTTTGCAGACCGCGCCCTACGTTCCGGCCAACGCGGTGCCCGAAGCGTTCCAACGCGCCTTGCAGGACACCGTCGCCGTGCTGGCCGAGCATTTCGCGGCCTTTCCCGATGCGGCGCACGGCCCCTTGCAGGCGTTCTTCTTCGACGTGCTGCACTTTTCGCGGCTGTCGGATTCCTTCGCGAACCATTCGGTCTTCGAGAGCCGCGTGGGCGAGGAAGGCAAGGACCACCTGGCGATCCGCAACCTGATCCCCGCCACCTTCTTGCGACCGCGTTTCGAGGCGTCGATGTCGACCGTGTGTTTCTCGGGAACCATCGCGCCGTTCCGCTTCTATTGCGACGCGCTGGGCTTGCCCGAAAACACAGTCGGCCTCGAGGTGGGCTCGCCGTTTCGCACGCAACAGCTCAGGGTGCAGGTCGCCATGAACGTGTCGACGCGCTGGCGCGACCGCGCCGGTTCGCTGGACCGCATCACCGACATCATCGGCGCACAGTTCGCGGAGCGGCCCGGCAACTACCTCGCTTTTTTCAGCAGCTTCGACTACCTCGACGCGGCGCGCGATGCGCTCGCACGGCGCCATCCAAACGTGCCGGTGTGGACGCAGTCGCGCGGCATGCGCGAGCCCGAGCGCGAAGCGTTCGTCGCGCGCTTCGCAGCCGAAGGGCAGGGCGTCGGATTCGCGGTGCTGGGCGGCGCGTTCGGCGAGGGCATCGACTTGCCCGGCGACCAGCTGATCGGCGCGTTCGTCGCCAGCCTCGGCCTGCCGCAGCACAACGAGATGAACGAAGTCATGCGCGAGCGCATGGACGCGACCTTTGGACAGGGCTATGAGTACACCTATCTCTATCCGGGGCTGCGCAAGGTGGTGCAGGCGGCCGGCCGGGTGATCCGCACCGAGGCAGACGCCGGGGTGCTGCACCTGCTGGACGACCGCTTCGCGAGGCCCGAAATCCGCAGCCTGCTGCCGCCGTGGTGGCACCTGCAGCTGGCTGGCGAAAAAACCTCAGGTGCCGCGGCGTAGGAGGGCACGCTGATCGTCGTTCATGGCGATGATCAGCAGGCGGGACAGGCGCCGCAACTCGCCCGTGGCGCACGACTCGCCATCGCGCGGCATCCGCATCTCTTCGCTCAGCGCTCCGGGCACATTGCGCGCGCTGTGAATGGCTCAGGCCCCGCATTCTTCCATCGCCTGGAACTGCGATTCGCGCGTCAGCGTCCTGGCCAGCAAGCGGAGTGCGCCGGCGAACGCACTGGTCGCCTCCGACAAGGTCGCGCCGCGGCGGTAGGCCAGCCCGAGGTCCATCGACGGCACGGCGGTCGACGTGGCCGTGCGGCGGATGCGTCCGCCGTCGTGCGACCACGGCCGGAACACCAGGTCCGACAGAATCGTCACGCCCACGTTCTGCGCCACCAGGCTGCGCACCGCCTCGATCGATTTGGTGCGGAACACCACTTTCGGCTTGAGCTTCATGGCGCTCCAGTAGCGGTCGACCGTCTCGACATGCTCGTCCATGTCGAGCAGCACGTAGGGCAGGGCGGAGATCTCGCGCAGCGACGCCGATTTCTGCTGTACCAGCGGGTGGTCCAGTGAGGTCCAGAGCCTGCGCGGCGACTTCAGCAGGTTCTCGCGCCGGATGTCGGCCGCGGTCGACAGGTTCGACACCAGCACCACCGCCAGATCGAACTCGCCGTCACGCAGTCCTTGTTCGATTTCGATGCGGTTGCGTTCTACCGGCTCGAAGGCGATCAGCGGGAGTTGACGTCGCACCGCCGCGATGACTTTCGGCAAGAGGTATTCGGACACCGTGTCGGTGATCGCGATGCGCACATGGCCGGTCACCGACGAGGCGCTGCCGCGCGTTTCCGCCACCGCGGCTTCGAGCGTGCTGAGCATGTGTTCTGCATGTCGCAAGAAGCTCTCGCCCTGCGCCGTGAGCCGCAGCCCGTCCGCGTGCCGCGTGAAGAGCGGAACCTTCAACGCCGTCTCCAATGTTTTCAGCGAAGTGGTGAGCGATGGCTGGCTCACATAGCAGCGCAGCGCGGCCCGCGACACCTGGCCGGTGTGCGCCACGGCGACGAAGTGCTGCAGTTGCTTGAGGGTGATGGACATAGATTCAGTCTATATCGTCATATCAAAAATTGAGATTAGGGATTGCGAACGGCGCTCGCTAGGATCGGGCCGCCACCGTCCGACACCCCCGTTGCCTGCCGCAGGAGTAACCCATGCCATCGACTTCTTCCTCCCGTCCAACCGCCCCTGTCGAAGCCCCCGAACGGGACGGCGTGCTGACGCAGCTCGGCTTGCGCTTCACCGCCTGGGCCGAGCGCTGGTTTCCCGATGCCTTCGTGTTCGCGGCCATCGCCGTCGCGGTGGTCGCCATCGCTGCGCTGGCCAACGGGTCGAGTCCGCAAGTGATCGCCAAGTCCTTCGGCGACGGCTTCTGGAGCCTGATCGTGTTCACGATGCAGATGGCGCTGGTGGCCATCGGTGGCTACGTGGTCGCGAGTTCGCCGCCGGCCGCACGGCTCATCGCGCGCCTTGCCGCCGTGCCAGGCAGCGCCCGCCAGGCGATCGCCTATGTGGCGGCGATCAGCGTGATCCTGTCGCTCTTCAACTGGGGCATCAGCCTGATCTTCAGTGCGCTGTATGCCCGCGCGTTGGCGCGGCGGCCCGAATTGCGCATGGACTACCGCGCCGCCGGTGCCGCGGCCTACCTCGGCATGGGCGCGACGTGGGCGCTCGGGCTGAGTTCCTCGGCCGCGCAGCTGCAGGCCAATGCGAGCAGTCTGCCCAAGAGCATCCTTGCCATCACCGGCGTGATTCCTTTCACCGAGACCATCTTTCTCTGGCAGTCGGCCGTGATGGCGCTGGTCCTGATGGTCGTTTCGGTCGCCGTGGCATGGTGGTCGACACCCGGCGCCAACCGCGCCGTGACGGCCCAGGATCTGGGCATCGACCTGGCCGAGCCGACAGCCGCTGCGCCCTCGGGCCCGCGGCGCCCCGGCGAGTGGCTGGAGCGCAGCCCGCTCATCACGCTGCTGTTGTGCGCGCTGGGCTTCGGCTGGCTGGTGCAGGAATTCACGAGCAAGAGTCCGCTGATCGCGATCTCCTCGCTCAACACCTACAACCTGTTGTTTCTCATGCTGGGCCTGCTGCTGCACTGGCGTCCGCGCAGCTTTCTCGATGCGGTGTCGCGCGCCGTGCCTGCCACCTCGGGTGTGATCATCCAGTTCCCGCTGTACGGCGCGATCGCCGCCATGCTGACGGCTGCCAAGGGTGACGGCGGCATCACGCTGTCGGACCGCATCGCGCATGTTTTCGTGAGCATCTCCACCGTCGACAGCTTCGCCGTGGTGATGGGGGCGTACTCGGCCGTGCTGGGCTTCTTCATCCCCTCGGGTGGCGGCAAGTGGATCATCGAGGCGCCCTATGTCATGCAGGCGGCCAACGACCTCAAGGTGCACCTGGGCTGGGCCGTGCAGGTCTACAACGCCGCCGAAGCGCTGCCCAACCTGATCAATCCGTTCTGGATGCTCCCGTTGCTGGGCGTGCTCGCGCTGCGGGCCCGCGACATCGTCGGCTTCACCTTCCTGCAACTCATCGTGCACACGCCGCTGGTGCTGTTCATGCTGTGGTTCTTTGCGCGCACGCTGACCTACGTCGCACCTGTCTTCCCCTGACCCTGCGGCCCGCTCATGGCCATCGAAGAGAAACAGGGCTACTGCACGCTGTGCCGATCGCGCTGCGGCACGCTCAACGCCGTGGAGAACGATCGACTGATCGCGGTGCGACCCGACCCGTCGCACCCGACGGGCCAGGCGATGTGCATGAAGGGCCGGGCCGCACCGGAGCTGGTCGAGAGCCCGCACCGGTTGCACTACCCGATGCGGCGCACGCGCCCCAAGGGCGATTCGGACCCCGGTTGGGTACGCATCGGTTGGGACGAGGCGCTGGCCGAAACCGCGCAGCGCCTGGGTGCGATCCGCGCCGAGAGCGGGGCCGAATCGGTGGTCTTCGCCGTGACCACGCCGAGCGGCACGCCGTTGAGCGACAGCATCGACTGGATCGAGCGCTTCGTGCGCCTCTTCGGCAGCCCCAACATCTGCTACGCCACCGAGGTGTGCAACTGGCACAAGGACTTTGCGCACGCGTTCACGTTCGGCTGCGGCATGCCGCCGGCCGATTACGCGAACGCGGAGCTCATCGTGCTGTGGGGCCACAACCCGGCCAATACCTGGCTGGCCCAGGCGCATGCCATCGGCCGCGGGCGCGCGCGCGGCGCGAAGATGGTGGTGATCGATCCGAGGCCGACCGCGCTGGCCAACCAGGCCGACGTGTGGCTGCCGGTGCGCCCCGGCACCGACGCGGCGCTCGCGCTCGGGCTGATCCATCTGCTCATCGCCGACGACCGCTTCGACCACGCCTTCGTGCGCGAATGGACCAACGCGCCGCTGCTGGTGCGCAGCGACAACGGCCTCTTCCTTCGCGAACGCGACCTGTGGCCGAGGGCTGCGAGCAACCGCTACATGGTGTGGGACGACGCGCGCCAAGGCCCCGTGCCCTTCGATGCCGAAGTGCCAGCCGATGCACAGGGCGCCGACAACTTCCGGCTGCGCGGCGAGGTGATCGTGGCGTTGGCCGAAGGCCGGGCCGGCGCGCAGTCGTTGCCGTGCGCTCCCGCGTTCGAATGGCTGGCGCAGGCCGCGGCTGCGTACACACCGGCCGAGGTGCAACGCATCACCGGCGTGACCGAGGTGCCGCTGCGCGCGGCGGCCACGTTTTTCGGCGAAGGCCGGCGCGTGGCCTATCACGCGTGGACCGGCATCGGTCAGCACACCAACGCGACGCAGGCGGAGCGCGCCGTCGCCACGCTCTACGCGCTCACCGGCAGCTTCGACACCGTCGGTGGCAACCGGGTGCGCACGCCGCCCGAGACGCGCAGCATCAACCCCCTGTCCCTGCTGTCCGAGGCGCAGCGCGCCAAGGCGCTCGGCCTCGAAGAACGCCCGCTCGGCCCGCCCGCGCACGGCTGGGTGACGGCGCGCGATACCTACCGCGCCATCCTCGACGGCAAGCCCTACCCGGTGCGCGCGATGATGGCCTTCGGCACCAATCTGCCGGTGTCGCAAGCCGACACGGCCATGGCGCACGAGGCGCTGCGCGCACTGGAATTTCATGTGCACTGCGATCTCTTCGAGACGCCTGCCGCGCAGTACGCCGACATCCTTTTGCCCATCAACACGCCGTGGGAGCGCGAAGGGTTGCGCATGGGTTTCGAGATCGACGACGCAGCCGCCGCGCGGGTGCAGCTGCGCCAGCAGATGGTGACGACCCGCGGCGAGTCGCGCAGCGACAACGACATCGTGTTCGACCTCGCCGTGCGCCTCGGCATGGGCGGCGACTTCTTCGGCGGCAGCCTCGAAGCCGGGTGGGATCACATGCTGGCGCCCACGGGGCTCAGCGTGGCGCAGCTGCGCGCCCAACCGGCTGGCGCGAACTGCGCGATCGATGTGCGCGAGCGCAAGTACGCGCTGCCCGACGCACAGGGCCGGCTGAATGGCTTCGACACCGAGACCCGCCGCGTCGAGCTGTATTCCGAGCGCTTGCTGCGCCACGGGCAGCCACCCATCGCACGCTTTGTCGAACCGGCCGATTCCCCGCGAGACGCCGCAGCCACGCGCGGCGGGCGCTACCCGCTGGTGCTGAGCTCGGCCAAGAACGGCCTCTACTGCCACAGCCAGCACCGCAGCCTGGTGTCGCTGCGCAAGCGTGCGCCCGATCCGGTGGTCGAGTTGAGCCCTGCGCTCGCTGCGGCGCGGCAGATCGCCGAAGGCGACTGGGTGCGGATCACCACGCGGACCGGCGCGGCGCGCTTCGTGGCGCGTCTGGTGCCGGGGCTGGCCGACGACGTGGTGGTGGCCGAGTTCGGTTGGTGGCAGGCCTGCCCTGAACTCGACCGCGAAGCGCAGCCGGTCGAAGGCGCGCTCGGCAGCAATTTCAATGCGATGGTGTCGGCCGATGCGAGCGACCCGGTCAGTGGCTCGGTGCCGCATCGCTCGTTCCTGTGCGACATCGCGCGCGACCCGGCCACCGAAGCGCGCCAGCGGCGCTGGCCCGGCTGGCGGCCGTTCCGGGTGAGCGCGTTGCAGGCCGAGGCCGACGGCGTGCTGGGGATCACCTTCGAAGCGGTCGATGGCGGCCTGCTGCCCGACTACCGGCCGGGCCAGCACATCGAACTGCAGGTGCAGCCTTCTGCCGGCGCACCGGCCGTGACGCGCGCCTATTCGCTGACCGGCGCCGCGGTCGTGCCCGAGCGCACGCACTACCGCATCGCGGTGCGCCACCAGCGCGGGCGCACGGCCGATGGCGCGCCGTACGAAGGGCATGTCTCGGGCCATCTGCATCGCGCGTTGCAGGTGGGCGATGTCGCCTCGTTGCGCGCGCCATCGGGTGGCTTCGTGCTGCCGCGCGTATCGCCGCAGCCGCTGGTGCTGCTGGCCGGCGGCATCGGCATCACGCCCTTTCTGAGCCTGCTCGAATCGCTGCCCGACGGGGCGGACGGACCGGAGATCTGGCTCTACGGGGCCAACCAGAACAGCGCCACGCACGCCTTCCGCCAACGCATTGCCGAACATGCGGCGCGCTTGCCGTGCCTGCGGGTGACCGACCACTACAGCGCCGCGCTGCCGCACGATCGCGCCGGTGTCGACTTCGCGTCGCAGGCGCTGGTCGACGCGTCGGTCGTGAGCGATGCGCTCATCGCGCGCCGCGCCCGCTTCTATCTCTGCGGCCCCGCGCCGATGATGGACGCGCTCGTCGCGGGACTGGTCGCACGCGGTGTGCCGCGCTTCGATATCTTCAGCGAGGTGTTCCGCTCACCGGCAGCACCGACGCTCGTGGGCGATCAGCGCTTCGCCGTGCGCTTCGCGCGTTCCGGTGGCGCCCCCGCAACCTGGTCGCCGGCAGAGGGGACGCTGCTGACTTTCGGCGAATCGCTCGGCCGTGCCATGCCCAGCGGGTGCCGCGTCGGACAATGCGAGAGCTGCGCGGTCCGTTTGCTGTCCGGGCGGGTGCGGCATCTGCACGGCACCGAGCCCGCCGACCCAGACACCTGCCTCACCTGCCAGGCCATTCCGCTGGAAGATATCGTGCTCGACGCATGACCTCACCGACGAAGAAAGAAGCGCACCGCCCATGAAGATCATCGATGCCGCCGCCACGCGCGAGGCCCTGCCGTTCGACCGCCTCATCCCTGCGCTGCGCGCCATGTTCGTGGCCGGCTGCGAGGTGCCGCTGCGGCACACGCACACGCTGGCCGACGCTGGCGGCGACGCCGCGGGCACGCTCTTGATCATGCCGGCGTGGCAGCCCGGGGCCTGTCTCGGCATCAAGACGGTGGGCATCTTTCCGGGCAACGCCGGGCGCGGCCTGCCGGGCCTGCACTCGACCTACCTGCTGTTCGATGCGCAGACCGGCGTTCCGCTGGCCCAGCTCGATGGCGACGAGATCACCTCGCGCCGCACGGCCGCGGCCTCGGCGCTGGCCGCTTCTTTCCTGGCGCGCACTGACGCACGGCATCTGCTGGTGGTGGGCGCCGGCCGTGTCGGCAGCCTGCTGCCGTCGGCCTACCGCGCGGTGTTGCCGATCGAGCGGGTGACGGTGTGGGACCGCGCACCCGCCAGTGCAGAGGCCCTGGTCGAGCGGCTGCGCGCCGACGGCATCGATGCACACCCGGCCGGTGAACTGCACGTTGCCGCGGCCGACGCCGACATCGTCAGCTGTGCAACGCTCGCCACCGCGCCGCTGGTGCAGGGTGCGTGGTTGCGCCCCGGCACCCACCTCGACCTCATCGGCAGCTTCACGCCGCAGATGCGCGAGGCCGACGACGCCTGCTTCGCCGACGGCGCGCGCCTCTACGTCGACACCGCCGAGGCGCTGCAGAAAAGCGGTGAGCTGCTCGGGCCGATGTCGCGCGGCGTGTTCGCGGCCGGCGACGTCTCAGGCACGCTCGCCGACCTGGCGCGCGGCACGGTCGCCGGACGCCAGCGCGCGCAGGAGCGCACCGTTTTCAAATCCGTCGGCACGGCCCTCGAAGACCTAGCCGCGGCGATGCTGGTGTACGCGCACATCGCGCGCTGAGCCTGCGCGCTCGGGCCGCCGTGATGACATTCACGCGGCAATGCAAATAAAGGTCTTCGATGCGACAAAGCGGCGGCCATCGCCGCCGCCGCACCTGCGCGCTCCGGGAAAATCCGCGGCAAGGGAAGAAAAGAACGCTTCAGCGCCATGAGAGATTTTTCGTTGTCCGACGTACGACTGTTCACCAAGGCGGTGGAACTGGGTGGCCTCAGTCACGCGGCCGACGTGCTGAAGGTGCCGAAAGCCTCCGCCTCTCGCCAGCTGCAGCGGCTCGAGGCCACCCTGGGCCATGTGCTGCTGCACCGCGGGTCGACGCGCTTCGCCTTGACGGAGGAGGGCAGTGCCTTCCTCTCGACCGCCCAGACCGTGCTCGCCGCACTCGACCAGACGCTCTCCAACCTGTCTTTCGAAGGCGACGCCGTCACCGGGCGCTTGCGCATTGCCATGGCCAACGGTGTCGACCGCGACCTGCTGGCACTGCACCTGCCGGGCTTCATGGCGCTGTATCCGAACCTGGAAATCAGCATCGAGTCGTGCCGCGACACGGTCGACCTTTTCCGCGACGAAGCCGACGTTGCGATCCGCTGCGGTCGTGAAGGCTGCGAGGAAATGGTGGCGCGCCGCCTGCGAACCGAGCCAATGGTGCTGTGCGCCGCGCCGGCCTATCTGGCCCAACACCCGGAGATCCACGATTTGCCGGATCTGGCCCGTCATTTCTTTCTGACAACCGAGACGCAGGCCCGCGACAAGGCCATCATGCTTTGCAGCACCCATGGAATCCATCGCATCCGGGGCCACGGTGTCCTCAGAAGCAATGACCCGGAATTTTTAGTGAAGCTGGCGGTCGTTGGCAAAGGAATCGCATTGATTCCTCAATTGCTCGTGGCACGACAATTGGATGAGCAGGCGCTGGTCGCAGTGTTGCCCGAACTGGGCTTGTCGCCGCGCGAAATCAACCTCTTGTACGTTCCCGGGCGACGCAACGCGCCCAAGATCAAGGTGTTCGTCGACTACATGCGGGACGTTTTCCGCCAGATGTGACAGCCGACCTGCGTCGGCCTCGCTGACGGACCCCGTGGCGTGGCATGGGGCGTTGCCGGGGCGCTCGAGCCCGGTGCCGCCACAAGAGCGCGTCGACGTGCCCGCGCCACATCAGATTGCGCAACATTTGGCACTTCGTGACAGTTGTGTCCGCAAAATGCCGAGCGCACAAACATCCGACCTATATTCGAGATTGTTAGCGAATGTAGCGGCTTTGCACCGCCTGTTTTTTCCATGTCCCGTTGCCTCTTTTCATGATCGATCGCCTCGCAGACCCCCCGCGGCTCGCAACGGCGTTGGCCGCCCTCGACCAGGCGCGCTACGAATCGCAACCTGACCGTGCCGCGTCCATCCTCACCGACCAGAAGTGCGCGTGATGACACGGCGCGCTGCGCTCGGTTGATGCGGATGGACACCGTCTGCCAGCGCTGCGGGACCCGCAACCGGCCGGCTGCGAAGTTCTGCATGGAGTGCGTCGCGCCCATGGCGTCCACGCCAGACAACGCCGCGATCGAACGGACGTTGCGGGTGCCGCCGATCCGCGATACCGACATGGCGACCGCGTTCGAGCCGAGCGCGCGTCCCGACACCCTCACCAGCGCGTTCCTGCCGGTCGACACCCTGGTGGAAGGCTTCCGGATCGTGCGGGTCATCGGGGAGGGCGGCTTCGGCGTCGTCTACTTGGCCTGGGACGTGGCGCTCGAGCGGCACGTGGCCATCAAGGAGTACATGCCGCTGTCGCTGTGCATGCGCGGGGCGTTCTCGCTCGAGGTGACGACCCGCTCCGAGCGCGACCGCGAGACCTTCGACGCGGGCCTGCGCAGCTTCGTGAACGAAGCGCGGCTGCTGGCGCGCTTCGACCACCCGGCGCTGGTCAAGGTGTTGCGCTTCTGGGAAGGCCACCGGACCGCCTACATGGCGATGCCGTACTACGAAGGCCCGACGCTCAAGGCGGCGCTGGCGGCGATGGACGGGCCACCGTCGGAAGCGCAGCTGCGGTCGTGGCTGCGCCCGCTGCTCCATGCGCTGGCGCTGATCCATGGCGAGCAGTGCTATCACCGCGACATCGCGCCGGACAACATCCTGCTCACGCCTACCGGCCCGCTGCTGCTCGATTTCGGCGCGGCGCGCCGCGTGATCAGCGATCGCACGCAGGTGCTCACCACCATGCTCAAGCCCGGCTTCGCGCCGATCGAGCAGTACGGCGGCGCGCAGTCGCAGGGCCCATGGACCGACCTCTACGCGGTGGGCGGCGTGGTGCACTACGCGATCACCGGCCGCGCCCCCGTGGCCGCGGTCGTGCGCGTGGTGGAAGACCTGCAGCCCTCGCTCGCCAGGACCTGGGCGGCCCGCTACAGCGACGAGTTCCTGCGCGCGATCGACGCGGTGCTGGCGGTTCGGCCGGAGGGCCGGCCGCAGGACGTGACGCAGTTGCTCGCGCTGCTCGGAGAAGAACCGATGGCGGCTGCTGTCGCTGCTGCGCCTCTGGCCGTGGCAGCTGCGGAAAGCCCGGCACCGGAACCCGTCGCGTCGGCATTCGGCGGCCTGGCCGATGGGCCAGTGACGCGCCGTTCCGTGCGATGGTCGCCCATCGCGGGCGGTCTCGCGTTCGTTCTGTGCGCCGCGCTCTGGTGGGGGCTGCGCAGCGCGCCGACGCCGACCGCGACGCCCGCAGCCACGACGGTCGCGCCGGCCACGGTAAGGGCGCCGGCGCCAGTTGAAACAGTGCCGGCTGAGCCGACGCCGTTGGCACCCGCCGTGGTGGCCCCGCCTGCGATCGTGACGCCCGCATCCTCACCCGCACCCGCACCCGCACCCGCACCCGCACCCGCATCGCCGCCGGTCGCCACCGCCAAACCACGCACCCAGCGCACGCCCAAGCCTCCGGGTGCCATCGCGCCAGTGGCCGCACCGCTTGCTTCGCCGCCCGTCGACCGCCCTGTCGAAGAGCGCGCGGATCCGTCGCCTTCCTACGTGGAAAGGCGCCGGCCACCTAGGTGCGCAGAACTCGTGCTGAAAGCATCCTTGGAGTCCCTCAGTCCCGACGACATCGCATATCTGCGAAGTACATGCAAATAGACCGCCTCCGACCCACCGCCCGCAACGCGTTCTCCGTTTTCCTGACCGCCTTGCTGGTGTCCGCCGTGGCCGGTTGCAGCACCGCACCCACCGCCCCTGCGGTCGACAACGTCGCGCAACCGTTTGCGCAGGCCGCTGCGACCGCAACCGACGGTCTTCTTCAAACGCCCTCGACGCTGCTGTCCGGCACGAGCACCCGCACCGTCGTGCTCGACCCGACGCTGGACGCCGCCAGCGGCCAGCAGACCAACGCGACGCGCCAGCTGGACCAACTCATCGCCGACCGGGCCAAGCAGAACTTCCCGAAGGTGGAATTGCTCGCGTTCGAGGCGGCCAACCTGGGGAAAGCACCGTATGTCATGACGGGCACGCTGACGCGGGCCGAAGGTGGTTTCCGGATCAACCTCGCGCTGGTCGACCTCAAGGCGAGCACGGTGATCGCCCAGTCGTCGGCACTGGCCCGGCCGGAAGGCGTCGACATGGCGCCGCTCGCGTACTACCGCGACAGCCCGGTGCTGGTGAAGGACAAGGTGGTCGACGGCCTTGTGCGCACCAGCACGACGGTGCCCGGCCAGAAAGCCGATGCCGACTACCTCGCGCGCATCGCGACGGCGGCCGTCATCAACGACGCGACCCTGCTCTACAACGCGGCGCGGTATCGCGAAGCGCTGGGCGGCTACCGCAGTGCCCTGGCAATGCCAGCGGGCGACCAGATCCGGGTGCTCAACGGCATCTACCTGAGCCTCATGAAGCTGGGGCAATCGGCAGAGGCTGAAGAAGCTTTCGGACGGCTCGTCACGTATGGACTCGCCAACAACGCGCTGAGCGTCAAGTTCCTGTTCAACCCCGGCAGCACCGAATTCTGGTCCGATGCGCGGGTGAGCAGCGCATACAGCATGTGGTTGCGCCAGATCGCGCGGCAGGCGAGCGCGGCCAAGATCTGCATGGACTTGCTGGGGCACACCAGCAGTACCGGCACCGAGGCCGTGAACGATTCGTTGTCTTCGCGGCGTGCGCAGTACATCAAGCGTCGCCTGTCGAGTGAATCGAGCGAGCTCGCCAGCCGGCTGCGCACCGAGGGCAGGGGTTCCAGGCAGACCATCGTGGGCACCGGCACCGACGACGTGGTGGATGCGCCCGATCGCCGCGTCGAATTCCAGATCGTGACTTGCGCGAGCTGACAGACGCCGCAGTGCCGGCCACCATCGCGCCGCACCGGTGGCAGTTCATGCGCGCCGGCGGTGTCGACCAGGTCGTCTTTCGCAGTGGCCAAGACATCGCCCGCCTCGGCGAGCTCGACCAGAAGCTGTGGGTCGCGTTGGCCTGCCCGACGCGCGGCCTGCAGGTCGACGGCCGCACGCTGGATCTGATCGATGCCGACGGCGATGCACGCGTGCGTCCGCCCGAACTCATCGCGGCGTGCCTGTGGGCGTGCGAACGATTGCGCAACCCCGACACCTTGCTGGCCGGTGGCGACACGGTGGCGCTGGCCGATCTGGACGAAAACACGGCGGCGGGTGCGCAACTCGCCCGCGAGGCGCGGCGGATGCTCGACCTGCTGGGCAAACCGGCTGCCACGGCGTTCACGCTCGCCGATATTTCGGGACGCAGCGAATGGCTCGCTGCGATGCGCTTCAACGGCGACGGCATCGTCACGCCCGACACCGCCGACGATGCGGCGGTGCGCACCACGATCGAACGCATTCTGGACACGCAGGGCGGTGTCCCCGATCGCCACGACGCACGGCCGGGCATCGACCGCGCGCGTGCCGACGCCTTCTTCGAAGCCGCCGAGGCCATGCACGCCTGGCAGACCGACGCCGTGTTGCAGGACGCGGCCTCGATGCCGCTCGGCGACCGCACGCAGGCGGCCTCCGAAGCCCTGCATGCGGTGCGCGCGAAAGTCGACGATTTTTTTGCGCGCTGCCGTGTCGCGGCCTACGACATCCAGGCCGTGACGGCACTCAACCCGTCGCCCGAAAACTACGATGCACTGTCGTTGTCGACCCTCGACCTGGGCGCCGGCGCCATCGCGGAACTGCCGCTGGCACCGGTCACGCCGGGCCGCACATTGCCGCTCGCGGGCAGCAGTCTCAACCCGGCCTGGACGGACGCACTCGATGCCTTTGTGGAGGCCGCCGTGGTGCCGTTGCTCGGGCCGTGCGAGAGCCTGTCGGATGCGCAGTGGCAGGCGGTGCAGGCGCGGCTCGCACCGTGCGACGGCTGGCGCGCCCGGCGGCCCGTCGGGGCGCTGTCGGCGTGGGCTGCGGAGGCGATCGACGACGCCTTGCGCTCACGCGACGCGGTGCGCGCACTGATCGACGAAGACCTGGCGGTCGAGGCCCACAACACGATGCTGGTCGACCTCGAAAAGCTGGTGCGGCTGCAGCGCGACCTGGTGGTGCTGCTCAACAACTTCGTGTCGTTTCGCGCGTTCTATCAGCGCGAAGGGGCGATCTTCCAGGCCGGCACCCTGTACCTGGACGGCCGCAGTTGCGAGCTCACCGTGCAGGTGCAAGACACGGCCAGACACGCGGCACTGGCCGGTCTTGCCAAGACCTGCCTGGCGTACTGCGACTGCACGCGGCAGGGCGAAAAGATGAGCATCGTCGCGGCCTTCACCGCAGGCGACGTCGACTTTCTTTTTGCCGGGCGCAACGGCGTGTTCTACGACCGGCGGGGCCGCGACTGGGACGCGACCGTGACCAAGCTGATCGAGAACCCGACGAGCGTGGCGCAGGCATTTTTCTCGCCCTACAAGAAATTCGTTCGCATGATCGAGGAGCAGGTGGCCAAGCGCGCTGCCGCGAGCGATGCGAGCGCGCAGGGCTCGCTGCAATCGCTCGCCAGCACGCTGGCGGTGCCAGGAAAAGCGGGCGCCGCCGGCACCCCCGCGGCGAAGCCGGTCGCGATGGCACCGGGCGGCCGCATCGATGTCGGCACGGTCGCCGCAATCGGCGTGGCGATGGGCAGCATCAGCGCGGTCATGGTCGGCATCTTTGCGAAGTTCATCGACCTGGGGCAATGGATTCCGGTGGCGTTGCTCGGCATCGTCATCGCCATTTCCGGCCCGAGCATGCTGATCGCGTGGCTCAAGCTGCGGCAGCGCAGCCTGGGGCCGATCCTCGATGCGAGCGGGTGGGCGATCAACGGGCGCATGAAGGTCAACGTGCGACTGGGCGGCATGCTCTCGCAAACCGCGCGCATGCCGGCCGGCGCCGAGCGCGTCGGGGGCAATCGCTACCGCGATCGCCATGGCAAGACCTGCCTCGGCGCGGTCGTGGTGCTCGTTTGCGCGCTCGCGGTTCTGGCGTGGCGCATGGACTGGCTCGATGGGCGACTGCCGCCGGCATGGCGGCACGCGCCACCGGCCAGCGTCGCGTCGCCGCTGCCCTGAGACCCCAGACGAAAAAAAGGCCCCGAGGGGCCTTTTTAAATGGGCTGTCGATCAGGCGCGTTCGCGTGCAGCGTTGCGCAGGTCGCGGATCTGGTCGTGGTTGCGCTGGGCGCCATCGGCCTGTTCCTGCACCGCGGCGCGCACGTCGGCCGGCAGGCTCTGCTTGAGTGCCTTGCGATAGCGCGCGATGGCGGTGTCTTCGCCGCGCTCGCACGATTCGAGGATCGAGAGTTCGCTGTCGGCGCCGACGCTGCCCTTGATTTGCACCCAGCCGCGATGCAGCGCGCCGGCTGCCGTGCCGCCCGAAGCCGGTTCGCCGCCGTAGCTGCGGATCAACGACATCAGTTCTTCGCCCGCCTTGCGACAGCCGTCGGCGCGGCTCGCGAACAGCTGCTTCGCGTTGGCCGTTTCGACCTGCTCGGCGCATGCGCGAAAGCCGTACTCGCCGTCGCGCGCGTTTTCCAGCAGGTCGTTCAGGATGTCGACCACGTCGTCGTTCGACAGGTCTTCGTGGTTCACGATGTCGCTGCCGTTCGCCTGCTTGCCGTAGTAGGTGTCGTCGACACGGTCCCAGGCCGCGAGCGTGGCGGGGCGTGCGTCGGCCCAGTCCAGGCTGGAACTTCCGCGACGCGTTTCCCATTCGCTGGCCATTGCCGGTTCGACGGCGGCGAAATCGGTTCCGCGCTCTGCGCGACCGCTCCAGCCCATCTCGTAGGCCGGGCCGTAGTCGTCGTACGGGCGGTTGCCCACCACGTAATCCTGCTTGGCATGGTTCTCGCGCCAGTAGGCTTCTTCCATCGTCGGGTTGATGCTTTCCGCGGCGGCTTTGCCACCCAGACCGCCCACCACGGCGCCGGCCACCAGGCCGACCACCGTGCCGACGGGGCCGGCGAGCGAGCCGGCTGCGGCACCCGCCACCGCACCGCCGGTGGCGCCGACACCCGTACCGACCGGATGCGCACCGCGCGCACCGGTGAGGGGGTCGCGATTCGGTTCGCCGTTGCCGAGTTGTCCGTCGTCTGTTGCCATCTGAGTCTCCTGAGAATGAAAAGGAAGCGTCAATGTCTCCTTGCGAACGGAACGCCCGTGTCGTCGCGCTCTCACCATCGGCGTAGGCCGGCGGCGCACAGCCCCGCCAAAGTCCTCGCAGCGATCTCGACAACGGCGACCGAGAGCCGATCCGCACTCTCTGTGCACTCCGCGATCGGTAGTGAGTCGCCACCCCTCGACCTTGGCGCATACTGCAATCCAATTCCGGCGACGCGAGACGATTCCGCCACCACCCTGCTGCGACCGGCGCCACGCCGCAGCCCACCAGGGCCATCGCCATGCGCCGTTTCCTACTGAACAATCGCGACGAACTCATTCGACGATGCAAGGCCAAGGTCGCGTTGAGGCCGTTGCGAGACGCGACCTTGCAGCAGCTGTCGCACGGCGTCCCGATGTTTCTCGATCAACTGGCGCGCACGCTGGAAGCCGAGGGTGAGGGTGACGCTGCCGGTGGACTTCAAATTTCAGGGGCGTCGGGAGGCGACGGTTCGGCGCTCTCGGAGATGGGCGTTTCGGCGACGATTCATGGCGGCGAGCTGCTCGGGCTCGGCTACACCGTTGACCAAGTCGTCCATGACTATGGCGATCTGTGCCAGGCCATCACGGACCTCGCCGTCGAGCGCGACGCGCCATTTTCGGTCGATCAGTTCCGCACGTTGAACCGCTGCCTAGACAACGCCATCGCCGACGCAGTGACCGAGTTCGCTGCCCAGCGCGACGTGGAAGTGGCGAGACGACAGGCCGAGGAGGAGAACGAACGGCTAGGCTTTCTCGCGCACGAGTTGCGCAACCACCTGCATGTCGCCAAGCTCGCGTTTGCAGCCCTGGAGTCAGGCAGGCTTCCGGTGGGCGGTTCGACGGGTGCGGTGCTCAAGCGCAGCCTCGGCTCGATGGAAGGCTTGATCAACCAATCCTTGGCGGCTGTCCGCGATGCGGCTCTGGGGCCCTTGAATCCGCGCCTCTTCTCGCTCGCAATTTTCGTGGCGGATGCCGGTCGCGTCGCCGAGCTCTACGCGGCCGACACGGGGTGCACGCTCCGTATTGCGGAAGTGGAAGCCCCACTCGCCATCGAAGGCAATCGCGAACTCTTGTTGGCGGCGCTCGGTAACTTGCTGCAGAACGCCTTCAAGTTCACCCGCCCGGGGAGCGAGATCAAGCTCCACGTGCATTCGTCCTCTGATTCGATCGACATTGATGTCGAGGACTGCTGTGGCGGACTTCCCAAGGGCAGCGCCGATACGCTCTTCAAGCCTTTTGAGCAAGGCTTCGACGACAAGCGGGGCCTCGGGTTGGGGTTGTCCATCGCGAGACGCAGTGTCGAGGCGGACCGTGGACGCTTGACCGTGCGAGACCTGCCGGGCAAGGGGTGCGTTTTCACGATCAGTCTGCCGCTGCGCAGGCTGGCGTAGCGCTCATTCGAACATCCGGCGCAGCACGTAGGGCCAGACCCACACCACGGCGGTCGCGGTCCCGATGACCAGGCCGCCACGCAGCCAGAGATTCATGCGCTTCGGTGGCTTTTCTGCGGGGGACGGCATCGACGGGATCCTTCTGCTGAGCTCACGACATGGCAGGGGCGTCGGTCAGGCGCCAGGACCCCGTGGACGGCCCACGTTGGTGACCGCGTTCGCGACGATCCCGGCGATGTTCGAGCTGCGGAGAACCAGCGTCACCACGGTCGCGGCCGAGAGCAGCTTCCACGGCTTGATGACCCACAGCAGCGCGCCGGTGCCGGCGCCATAGGCGATCAGCTTGCCGGGATTCTTGTCGGCGTAGCTTTCGAGAAATGGCTGCGCGAGCTGCACCGCGCTGTTGAGCGGATGGCGATGCCACCACTGCCCCACGAAGCTCTGGCTGACCTTCGCGGCGATGGAGGCACCAGCCGAGGTCGACGCGGGCTTGGGCAAAGGCGCCACGGCCGCCTCGCCATCGGTCGCGCTGTCCAGCGCTTCGTAGCCCATGGCCGCCAGCAGTTCGGCCCTCGACAGTGCCAGCTTGGCCTTGGCAGTGAGGGGTGTCGCAGCATCAATCATTTTTGGCTTTCTGGATGAGGCGCAGCATGGTCATGTCGGCCTCGACTTCGTCGGTGACATCGTCGACCTTGCGCTTCATGGTCGAACGCATCGCCAGCGTTGCGCCGATCAGCGCCAGCAGCCATGCCACGCCAGGAACGATCACCAGCACCCAATGGAATTCGGCGCGAAGAACGCCCAGCATGACGGCAACGCCGGTGAGGCCGAGCGCCAGCAGCAGGGCCACCACCGCGATGGCCGCGCTGGCCGCCCGAATCGCGAGCGACGAGCCGATGGAGGTGACCTCCGACTTGACCAGTTCGGCGTAGTTCGCGAAGTGGTTGAACAGCAGTTCAGGACGGCGCAACGCCGTCATGAAAATGGGATGGATCACGGCGCTGCTCAGAAGTAATGGTCTTCGCCACGGATCGCGGCAATGACGAGCGCGGTGAGCACCGAGCTGACGACGGCGGTGATCAGCACCGCCTTCACCGGCTCATCGTGGATCGCCTTCGTCAGGGCATCGGTGGTCTGGCTCAACTGCGACTTCACGCTGTCGATTTTCTTGCCCGTCGCGTTGACGGCGTCCTTGGCATAGGCGCGGCCCGTGTCTGCGGCGTCGTCGACAAGCTGTTCCGGAGATTTGTTGAAGTCGTTCATGAGAGTTCCTTTGTTGTCGCCGGCACCGCGCCAGCGTGAAAAGAACTGTGCCGCGCGCGGCGCCGCCTGTCTGTGGGGCATACCGGGATCGGTGCGTAGGCGCATGCCCAACCCTCGTGGGGATCGTCTCAGGCGTCACGTGCCGGGCCGAAGCGCGAACGGACTTCGCTCGCAAGCGCGTTGGCGTAAGCGCGCGCATCCTTCACGCCGCGCAGCACGCGACGACGCCACTCGAACGAGAGCGCCAGCAATTCATCGTCTTGCAGATCTTGGGGCTTGGTCATCAGGTCGGGTTTCGGATTCAAGGCAGATTTCATGCGCCGTTTACGCGGGGCCCGTTCGAACGGATGCGAAAACTACATGGCCTTACCCGTCGCACACCGCCTTACAAAATGTGCGATGGTCCGGCGAGCGACGAGCGCGTACTCGGCGTGCCGCGCTGCTGCTGGAGCGCCACGGCCGGCGGCAGGCCGTCGACGTTCTGAAGGTTGTACTTGCGCGCGGCGCACGCGGAAAAAGGCATGCGCTGGCGGTGGCGCATGCCGATCCGGCTTGAGGGTCGTCACTGCTTTATGCGGACCTGCACGCCGCTGTTGTCGAGGTCGTCGGCCATGTGTTTCCCTCGAGAGAGAGGCTGACGTTCCTGTCGGGCGGCCACTGTCGATCCCGGTACAAGCAGCGACGCCTTGCAGGACGAGCGCTCTTTGCGCAAATGAAGGGCTGAATTGCCGTCACCATGCAAAGGCTCTCAAACACTTTTTGTACCGACCCATGGAACCCACTCTCGAAGAGCTCCTACTTGCCTACAAGGCCCGCTTTCCGCAGGAAGTCCGCGATCTCGCGGAAACTTTTTGCAACGCTACGACGCGTCTCGCCAGCGCGCCCGCGAATGCGCCGCGTGCGCTGACCGACGAGATGCGCCATCGCGCCGCAGCCCACGGCATCCGCGGCGAAGACCTGGCGGCCGCAGTGGCGCAATACACGCGCATCGAGGCACTCGCCGAGTCGAGCCACCGGCAAAAAAGTCGGGATTAGTCCGGCCGCGGGGCGGCTGAAAAAAAAGCCCCTTGAAAAGCGTTTGCCCGCCTCTAGTTCAGATGCCGGATGCGCCGGAGGACGCCTCTGGTGCCCTGTTCAACCCTGAATGGAGGTATTTGCGATGTACCGATCTCTCTTCCCGCGGGACATGTACGCTGAACTGGAGCAGCTGCAGCGGGACATGCAGCAAGCGCTCGAACTCTCTCCCGCCATCCGAGGCTTCGGAAGGGGCGGCTTCCCGGCCCTGAATGTCGGCAGCACCGGCGACGCGATCCATGTGCATGGTTTCGCGCCCGGCCTCGATCCGGCCACCCTGGACATCTCCCTCGACCGCGGCATCCTGACCGTGTCCGGCGAGCGCCCAGCCAGCGTGCAGCGCGACGCGCAGGCCGCCGTCCACATCAACGAGCGGTTCGCGGGGCGCTTCCAGCGTGTGCTGAGCCTGCCCGAAGACGCCGACCCCGAAGCGGTGAACGCGCGTTACGAGAACGGCATCCTGCGCATCACGGTGCCGCGCCGCGCTTCGGCGCAACCGCGGCGCATCCCGGTCCAGTGACATCCAGACCCAACGTTTGAAGGAGACGCCAATGAACGAACTTCGAAACCAGGATCGTGCCGCTCGCGCGGTGCAGGGCCGCGAGGTCGACGACCGCAACCCCCAAGGTGAGTCCACGCTGATGCCACCGGTGGATGTGGTGGAAGACGCCCATGCCATCACGCTCTATGCCGACCTGCCAGGCGTGAACCGGGAAGCGCTTCATCTGGAGATCGAGGCCGGGACGCTCAAGATCGATGCCCGGCTCGACCTGTCGCTGCCGCAGGGACTGCAGTCGAGCCACACCGAGGTCGGCTTCCAGCGGTTCCGGCGCAGCTTCACGCTCAGCAAGGAGCTCGACGTCGACCGTGTGGCGGCAGAGATGAGCCACGGCGTGCTCAAGCTGACGATCCCCAGGGCAGAGCATGCGAAGCCGCGACGCATCGCGGTCCATGTGGCGTGAGCCCCGGCGACAACGGCATCAGAAATGGAGGTCGCCATGACGGCGCAAGTGATTGCCGATTCCCGCCGTGGCTGGCCCGGGAGCCGGAGGTCCGGGCGGCGTGCAGGTTCATGCGGGACACCTGGGTCGCGGCGGCGAGTTGCCGCTAGGCGTCGCCGGGCGCGTGGCCGGCGACGCTGCGTTTACTTGAACGAGTTCAGCATGACTTCCCGGATCTTGCCGTCCTCGACCACGCCCGCGCGGCCGTCGGCTTCCGAACTGCCGGTGGCGTCCACGCCGGACACGCCGAACATGTTTTCCTTGCGCGGCATCGTCTTGAACGCTTCGCTGAGCTTGGCGCGGATGGCGGTGGCATCCGTCACCGTGCCGGCCAGCTTCATGGCCCGCGCGGTCGCTTGCACCGCGCTGTAGTTCAGCGAGGTTTCGGAGGTCGCGAGCCGGTTCGGATAGAGCTTCTGGAAGCGCTGCACGAACGCGACCGACTCGGGCAGCTTGTCTTCCATGACGGGCAACACGCCGATGGCGCCGTTGAGCGAGGCGTAGCCGCCGCTGACCTTGGCGACCTCGTCCAGCTTGGCCTGGTCGATCAGGATGAAGCCGCCCTTGAAGCCCAGCTCGCGCGCCTGCTTGACCACCAGCCCGGTCGGCTCCGATGGGCCGCCGATGAACATCACGTCCGGCTTGCCGGCCAGCGCGCGACTGACCCCGCTGTAGAAGTCCGTGGCCCGCGTGTAGCTCATGGGGTTGTCGGCCACTACCTTGCCGCCGGCCTTTTCGAGCAGTGGCTTGAAGGCGGCGTTCCATGCTTTCGCATAGTCGTGGTCGGCATCGGCGATGGCGACGTTCTTGCCGAACTTCTTCGTCGTGTAGTTGATGAACGGCTCGATGTAGGTGGTGAAGTCCGGCGGAATCCGCAGCGTGAGCTTGTTGCCGCGGGCCGTGATCTGCGGCGTGCTGCTGTAGGCCAGCACCAGATACTTCTGCGCTTCGTTGTTGGTCTGCAGCGCATAGATGCCGCCCGAGTGCGGCACCAGAATCGCCGGCGTCTTGCTTTCCTGCACGAGGCGCTGGGCGTTGATGGCGGTTTCCGACGGGTTGTACTTGTCGTCGAGCGCGACGATTTCGAGCTTGTACTTCTTGCCCGCCACCTCGAACCCGGCGGCGTTGATTTCGTCCACCGCCATCGTCATGCCGTCGAGCACGTTCTTGCCGTAAAGCGCGGCGCCGCCGCTCAGCGGCCCCGAGAAGCCGATCTTCACGACCTCCTGGGCCAGTGCGGGGGCGGTGAGTGCCAGGCCGGCCGCCAATGCGGTGGCAAGACGGGTGAATTTCAAGCTCATGTCAGTCTCCTTCGTGTGTTGAAAAAACTCATCGCGGGCCGGCGCCGCGCCGCTCAAGCGCCGATGTATGCGCGCCGCACCGCCTCGTTGTTGAGGAGGCTTTCGGGGTTGCCCTCGAGCACGATGCGCCCGCGCTCCAGCACGTACGCACGATGGGCGATGCGAAGCGCCGCGAACGCGTTCTGCTCCGCCAGCAACACGGTCGTGCCGGCCTTGTTGATGCGGCTGATGACCTCGAACACCATCTTGACCACCAGCGGAGCGAGCCCGAACGACGGCTCGTCGAGCAGCAGCGCCTTGGGTCGCCCCATCAGCGCGCGTCCGATCGCCACCATCTGCTGTTGGCCGCCGCTCAGCGAGCCGGCCGGATCGTCTTTTTTCTCGTCGAGGATCGGGAACAGACCGAGCACTTCTTCCAGCACTTTCTGGTTGCCGGCCCGGTCGCTCCGGTGCACGTAGGCACCCAGCATGAGGTTCTTCATGACCGACATCTGCGGAAAGAGCTTGCGTCCCTCGGGGCACTGCACGACGCCCGACGAAACGATTTGCGAGGGCTTCATGCCGACCAGCTCGCGCTCGTGGAACTTGATGCTTCCGCCGGCGGCCTTCTGCAGGCCGCTGGCGGTCAGGAAGATGGAGCTCTTGCCAGCGCCGTTCGCGCCGAGCAGCACCACCAGTTCGCCCTCGCGCGCGTGCAGCGTCACGCCGTCGAGCGCACGGAAGCTCCCGTAGTTGAGGCTGACGTTGTCAAGCGCGAGCATCGACGGCCTCCAGGTGGTCGATGCCCTCGTGATCGGTGCCGAGGTAGGCATCGATGACGGCCGGGTTGGCGCGGATCTCGGCCGGCGTGCCTTCGGCGATTCGCTCCCCGTAGTTCAGCACCAGGATCTTGTCGGCAAGGCTCATGATCATGTCCATCTTGTGCTCGATCAGGCAGACGGTGAGGCCGCTCTTCACCATCTTGCGGATCAGGTCGGCCAGGCCGACGGTCTCGTCGGGATTGACGCCACCGGCGGGTTCGTCCAGCAGCACCAGCGAGGGCTCCGTCGAGATCGCCAGCGCAAACGCGAGCCGCTTGCGTTCTTCCTGCGAGATGTCGCCGGCCACGCGATGCTCCAGGTGCGCGAGCCCGACGAAGTCGAGCGCCGCACGCGCCTTCTCGCGGCAGATGTGCTCCTCCTGCTTGAGCCGCCTGGAGCCGATCAGCACATCCCAGAGATTGGAGTGCGTGCGCAGGCGGTGGCCGACGATCAGGTTGTCGAGCACGCTCGCCACGTCGAACAGCGACGTGGCCTGGAAGGTTCGCGCGATGCCCAGCCGTGCCATCTGGTCGGCGGGGAGGTTGGTGACGTCCTGCCCCTTGAACACGATCTTGCCGCTCGTGGGCCGGTGCACGCCGTTGATCAGGTTGAAGAAGGTCGTCTTGCCCGCGCCATTGGGTCCGATGATGGCGTTGATGCGGCCGGCTTCGATCGTGGTGCTCACGTCGTTGACCGCCGCGAGCCCGCCGAAGCGTTTGGTGAGATGACTGATTTCAAGCACGACGCGCTCCTTCAGCCGCAGCCGCAGTCGTCGCTGGCGGCGTGGCCGAGCGCTGTGCCGCAGCACGCCGCACGCGCCAGGCCACGAACGTGCCGACAATGCCGTGCGGTACGAAGATCACCAGCAGGATGAGGATCGGCCCGAACACGATGAAACGGTACTCCTGCAGGAACTGCAGGTACTGCGCGAGCCACGGCATCATGATCGCGCCGAGCAGCGGACCGAGCACGGTGCCCAGTCCACCGACCAGCATCGACACGGTCATGTCGAAGGTGGTTTCGACGCCGGCGAGGCCGGGCCCGAGGAAGCGCACGAAGCCGGCATAGAGGCCACCCGCCATGCCCGCGTAAAACACCGACAGCATGAACGCCAGCAACTTGTTTCGCATCAGGTTGATGCCCAGCGACTCGGCCAGCGCATCGCTGTTGCGAATGGCGATAAAGGTGCGCCCGAGCAGCGAGCGCGTGATGCGCTGCATCAGCCACACGCCCACCACCAGCACCGCGAACACCAGGTAGTAGAGCGACAGCGGCGTGTCGAAGTGGAGCGGGCCGATCGGCGTGGGCACCGGGATGCCGATGATGCCGACGGCGCCATGCGTCAGGCTGTCCCATTTCTCAATGACCAAAAACATGATGTAGCCGACCGACAGGGTGAAGATCGAGAAGAAATGGCCCTTGAGTCGCAACGACACGATGCCCACGAAGAAGCCCAGCACCGTGGCGAAAACACCCGACAGCGCAAAGGCGATCCAGAACGGAACGTGGTGGTCGACGGTGAGGATGCCCACCGTATAGGCACCCACGGCCATGAAGCCGCTGTGCGCGAGGTTGAACTGCCCCGTGTAGCCCACCAGCAAATTGAGACCCAAAGTGGCCAGCGCGAAGATGTAGGCGGTCGACATCACCGTGAGGTGGTAGTCGTTTCGGGCCAGCAGGGGGAATGCGATGCCGGCCAGGAACAGCAGGGCCCAGCCGATGCGCGCGGCGCGCGCGCTCATCAGTGCGCCCCCTTCGAGAAGATGCCTTGCGGGCGAAACGACAGGATGATCACCAGGATGGCGAAGGCGATGATGTCCTTGTAGTCGGTCGAGATGTAGAAGGCACCGAAGCTCTCCGCGAAGCCGATGATCAGCCCGCCGACGATGGCGCCCGGCACGCTTCCCATGCCGCCCAGGATGATGATCACGAAGGCCTTGGTGATGACCAGATTGCCCATTGATGGAAACACCAGGTTGATCGGGGCGAACAGCGCCGCTGCAATGGCGGCGAGGGCGCCCGAGATGGCGAAGGTGAGCATCGCCACGCGGTTGGCATCGATGCCCACGAGCGAAGCGCCATCGCGGTTCTGCGCCATCGCCACGATGGTCGAGCCCATGACGGTGCGTGTCAGGAACAGGTGCAGCGCCAGCATCAGCCCGAACGCCGCGCCGATGATCAGCAGGCGCTGCACCGGGGCGGTGACGCCGCCCAATTCGACCATCCCGCCATAGGGTGTCGGCATGCGATGGAAGTCCGCGCCCCAGAGGGCTTGTGCGCCGGCTTCCAGAAAAAGCAGCAAGCCGATCGCCGCGATCATCGGATGCAGCCCGCCGGCGTTGCGCAACGGATGGAACACCAGCCGCTCGGCCAGCGTGGCGAGTGCCGCCACGCACACGGCGGCCCCCGCCATCGCCACCCAGTAGTTCAATCCCCAGGCCACCATGAGATGGAAGGAGACGAAGGCGCCGACCATGTAGAACGCGCCGTGCGCAAAATTGGGCACGTGCAGGATGCCGTACACCAAAGTCAGCCCGAGAGCGACGAGGCTGTAGATACCGCCCAGCGTCAGCCCGTTGAGCACCTGCTGAAGAAAAAGATCCATGGCGTCTCCGTTTTTGTTCTGGCGCCGACCGCTCTGGGAGAGCTTCGGCGCAGCGCAGACAATGGACGAAATTGGGCCGTGCCGCCGTCACCTCCGGGACTAGGGCAAATGCGGATGGCTCGCGGCGACGATCCGTTGCGCTTGCGCAGTCCCGGGTGCCGAGGTGATGTGACGGCAGTTCGCTGTGGACTGACACAGCAAGGCGAACCATTTGATTCCCGCCAAGCCCTTGACGGGTCTGGCTATCGAGGAAACCAATGGAGCGGGTGAAGGGAATCGAACCCTCGTATGAAGCTTGGGAAGCTGCCGTTCTGCCATTGAACTACACCCGCAGTGGCTGCGGATTCTAGCGTCCGTCCTGATGGCGCCTGAGCGAAACCGTCTAGCACGAGACGATTTCCTTCCACTTGCCGGAGGCTGATCGAATGCCCGCCCCGCGCCATTTCACGCAGTCGCTTTGCTTTATGCTCCGCGCGTTCGCAGACCTTGAGTGATGCGCCTTCGCAGTGGCATCCAGAAAAGCTGAGCACCCAGCGAAACACGTGATCTTCAAAAAATTCACCAGCAGTCTGTTGACGCGGCTGCTTCTTCTCGGCCTGCTCATGGCAATCGTCGGGACGGCGACCAGCTATTTCCAGCTCACCCGGTTTTTGCGCGCGGACCTGACCAAGTCGGCGCAGCTGCAACAGACGGCTCTGGCCAATTACATCGCCCGCGATGTAGACCATTACCTGCGTGAAAAGCTGTCGTTTTTGCAACGTGTGGCCTTGGGGCTGCCGCAGGGGCTTTTGACGCAGCCCGAACGGCTCCATGCCTGGCTGGCCGAACGCACCAAAGACAGCACTGCTTTTTCGCTCGGTCTGGTCGTCGCAGACGACAAAGGCAACTGGCTGGCGGGTGCCGACCAACCCGTCGTTGGCGCGGTCGAATTCGTGGGCGCACTGGGCGGTCGAACCACGGTCGGAAAACCGCTGGCGGTCGCAAACCATGTGGGCCTGCCGATCGCCGCGCCAGTGCAAGACAGCGCGGGGCGGGTCGTCGCGGTGCTGGTCGGGACCGCGAACCTTTCGGCCGACGGCCTGCTGGACCATTTGCAGGGCGGCCGTGTGGGAGAAACCGGCGGCATTCTGCTGGTGTCGCCGCGCGACCAGCTCTTCGTCGCATCAACCGACACCACGATGTCCCTCAAGTCGACGCCGCCCGCCGGCATCAATTTGCTGCACGACCAGGCGATGCAAGGATTTCGCGGCAGCGGGACCACCCGCAATGCACAAGGCATCGAGGAGATCTCTGCGATCGCATCGGTGCCCAGCTCAAATTGGTTCGTGGTGGCGCGTTTGCCTATGGCCGAGGCACTGTCGCCTGTCGCGCGGATGCAATCGTTCATCCTGACGCAACGTGCCCCCGCCGTGCTGGCGGTGCTGTGCATGATCGGCTTGATCCTGGCTTGGCTGCTGCGCCCGTTGAGCCGGGCTGCCGTTCAAGCCGAGAGGATGGCACGCGGCGAAGTCGAACTGGCGCCTTTCCCGGTGGTGAGAGACGATGAGATCGGGCATTTGACCAGCGCCTTCAATCGACTGTTGTCCAGGCTGGCCGACAACCAGGCCGAGTTGAAGCGTCTCGCCACACACGACACTTTGACCGGCTTGCCCAATCGGCAGCTGCTGGTTGATCGGCTTCGAGAGACACTGACACAGGCCAGAGAGCGAGCTGCGCCTGTCGCGGTTCTCTATCTCGATCTCGACGGATTCAAGCAGCTCAACGACACCTTCGGTCATGAGGCTGGCGATCAGGCCCTCTGCGAAATTGCGCGCCGGCTGCTTGGCCTCGTGCGTCCGACGGACACCGTCGCCCGCATTGGCGGTGATGAGTTCGTGCTATTGACGTCTGCTCTTGAAGAGCCTGCGGAACAGGCGTTGCTGACGCTGGCCGAGCGATGCATTGCCGCGGTCGCCGAACCGCTCCAGGTGTGCGGTGTCCAGGCCGTCGTCAGCGTGTCGATCGGCGTTGCGGTCGCGGGCGGCGGTGCGACACCGCAATCGCTGATGGATGCCGCCGACAAGGCCATGTACGCGGCAAAGCAGAGCGGCCGCGGCCGTCACGCGGTAGCGCCCCGCGGGCGCTGATGTCGAACGCGTCGCCACAGCAACGCGTACACCGTGAGGTTCAGCAGCGCGACGAACACGCCCAGGCCGATCTGCACACCGCGTGTCAGTCCCTCCGGATAGATCGCGGCTGCGATGTAGTGGTCGATGAATCCGCCGCTGTAGCCGGCCTGGCCGGCGGCGTGACGCAGGGCGTTTTCGATGGGCGTCAGCGGGCAGATCCAGCCGGCCCAGGCGACCCACGCCGCCCACGCGACGGCGGGGAGGTGCAGCCAGGCGAGTCGTGGCCAGCGCCATACGAGCACGCCGCCCAGCAGCACGAACACGATGAAGAGGCCGTGCACCACCAGCACGGCATCGGCAAGCAGTCGGTTGATCATGGCCTCAGCATAGGCGCCCGGCATTCCCCACGCCGGTCGGAGAAGAGGCCAAAACCTATAATCGAATGTTCCGTGCGATCACGCATTCAGCTGCCAATCGGGTGCATTCCGGCACTTGGGGCAGAACCAGATTCCCCAGATGAGCCAGCCCAATTTCTCCGTTGCCGACATCCGCAAGACCTTCCTCGACTTCTTCGCGTCCAAGGGGCACACGGTGGTGCCGACCAGTTCGCTGGTGCCGGGCAACGACCCGACGCTCATGTTCACGAACTCGGGCATGGTCCAGTTCAAGGACGTGTTCCTCGGCGAAGACAAGCGCCCCTATGTGCGGGCGGCGTCGGTGCAGGCCTGCTTGCGTGCCGGCGGCAAGCACAACGACCTGGAGAACGTGGGCTACACCGCGCGCCACCACACCTTCTTCGAGATGCTGGGCAACTGGAGCTTCGGCGACTACTTCAAGCGCGAGTCGCTCAAGTGGGCCTTCGAGCTGCTGACCGAGGTCTACAAGCTGCCCGCAGAAAAGCTCTGGGCCACCGTCTACATCGAGGACGACGAGGCCTACGACATCTGGACGAAGGACATCGGCCTGCCGCCCGAGCGCGTGGTACGCATCGGCGACAACAAGGGCGGGCGCTACATGTCCGACAACTTCTGGATGATGGCCGACACCGGCCCATGCGGCCCGTGTTCCGAGATCTTCTTCGACCACGGCCCTGAAATCGCCGGCGGTCCGCCCGGCTCGCCCGATGAAGACGGCGACCGCTACATCGAGATCTGGAACAACGTGTTCATGCAGTTCGACATGCAGCCCGACGGCTCGGTCAAGAAGCTGCCGGCGCCCTGCGTCGACACCGGCATGGGCCTGGAGCGCCTCGCGGCCATCCTGCAGCACGTGCACAGCAACTACGAGATCGACCTGTTCGACAAGCTCGTCAAGGCGGCCTCGCGCGAAACCGGCGAGAAGGACCTGGCCAACAAGAGCCTGCGCGTGATCGCCGACCACATCCGCGCCACCGCGTTCCTCGTGGCCGACGGCGTGATCCCGTCCAACGAAGGCCGCGGCTACGTGCAGCGCCGCATCATTCGCCGCGCGATTCGCCATGGCTACAAGCTCGGCCAGAAGAAGCCGTTCTTCCACAAGCTGGTGCCCGACCTCGTGGCGACCATGGGCGACGCCTACCCGAAGCTCGTGGCCGACCAGAAGCACATCACCGACACGCTGAAGGCGGAGGAAGAGCGCTTCTTCGAGACGCTGGCCAACGGCATGGAGATCCTCGATGCAGCGCTGGCCGGTGGCGCCAAGGTGCTGCCCGGCGAAGTCGCCTTCAAGCTGCACGACACCTTCGGCTTTCCGCTCGACCTGTCGGCCGACGTCTGCCGTGAGCGCGACGTTGAAGTCGACGAAGCCGGCTTCAACGCCGCGATGGAAAAGCAAAAGGCCGCCGGCCGCGCGGCCGGCAAGTTCAAGATGGACCGCAACGTCGAGTACGCCGGCGCGGGCAACACCTTCACCGGCTACGAACACCTCGAATCGACGGCGACCGTGCAGGCGCTGTACTTCGAAGGCGCCTCTGTGCAGGAACTCACCGAGGGCCAACCCGGCATCGTGGTGCTCGACACCACGCCCTTCTATTCGGAGAGCGGCGGCCAGATCGGCGACCAGGGCGTGCTGAGCGCCGAAGGCGTCCAGTTCGGTGTGGACGACACGCAGAAGATCAAGGCCGACGTGTTCGGTCACCACGGCACGCAGACGCAGGGAACGCTCAAGGTCGGCGATGGGGTCAAGGCAGCGGTCGACGGCGAGCGCCGCGCCGCGACGATGCGCAACCACAGCGTCACCCACCTCATGCACAAGGCGCTGCGCGAAGTGCTCGGCACGCACGTGCAGCAAAAGGGCTCGCTGGTCGATGCCGACAAGACGCGCTTCGACTTCGCGCACAACGCGGCGGTCACGCAGGCGCAGATCCTCGAAATCGAGAAGCGGGTGAATGCCGAGATCCTGGCGAACGTGGCGACGCAAGCGCGCACCATGGACATCGAATCGGCCCAGAAGACCGGCGCGATGATGCTGTTCGGCGAGAAGTACGGCGAGAGCGTGCGCGTGCTGGACATCGGTTCCAGCCGCGAGCTGTGCGGCGGCACCCACGTCACCCGCACCGGCGACATCGGCCTGTTCAAGGTGACGAGCGAAGGCGGCGTGGCCGCCGGCGTGCGCCGCATCGAGGCGATCACCGGTGCCCACGCGCTGGCCTATCTGCAAGACCTCGAGTCGACCGTCCATTCGGTGGCCCAGGCGCTCAAGACCCCGCCGAGCGAACTGCAACCGCGCCTCGCGCAGATGCTCGACCAGTTGAAGGCCCTCGATCGCGAAGTGACGACGCTCAAGGGCAAGCTGGCGTCGTCGAAGGGCGACGAGCTGGTGACGCAGGCCATCGACGTGAATGGCATCCAGCTGCTGGTCGCCAAGCTCGACGGCGCCGACACCAAGACGCTGCGCGACACCATGGACAAGCTCAAGGACAAACTCAAGAGCGCGGTGATCGTGCTGGCCGCCGCCGATGGCGCCAAAGTGCAAATCGCGGTCGGCGTCACGAGCGACACCACGGGCAAAGTCAAGGCCGGCGAGCTGGTCAACTTCGTCGCGCAGCAGGTCGGCGGCAAGGGCGGCGGCAAGCCCGACATGGCGATGGCCGGCGGCACCGATGCCGCGGCACTGCCGGCCGCGCTGGCGTCCGTGCACGGATGGGTCGCCGAGCGCGCCTAAGGAATTGCAGTGGCGCAGATCAAGACCATTACCGTTAAGGGTTTTAAGTCG
The DNA here is from genome assembly GCF_001577265.1 of Variovorax sp. PAMC 28711. Lineage (NCBI taxonomy): Bacteria > Pseudomonadati > Pseudomonadota > Betaproteobacteria > Burkholderiales > Comamonadaceae > Variovorax > Variovorax sp. PAMC 28711. The sequence goes on from NZ_CP014517.1 coordinate 3,696,543, forward strand.
ATTCGATCACTTGAAACTTTCGAGTTGCGTGCGCTGAATGTGCTGATTGGACCGAACGGCGCGGGCAAGAGTAATTTCATCGGCGCTTTACGTTTTCTGTCGGAAGTTGCCGGCGACAACTTCCCGGGCTACGTTCAGAAACAAGGCAAGCCTGGCGCCTTGCTGTACGGCGGGCGCAAGCAAACCCAGACGATGGAGTTTGAGGTTTTCGGGCAACCGAACGGGGATTTTTCTAACGGCTACTTGATCACGTTGGAGGCCACGAACGACAACCGGTTCATCTTTACGAGGGAAGAGACTTGGGTAGACGGCCCGCTAACTCCCAAGGGTGGGCGGGTCTACTCGCTGGGCCGAAATCACGAGGAGGCTTTGGTTCGAAGTGATGCGACTCAAGTGGGCCGCTACGTCCGTTCGATGATGCAAAGTTGGCGTCAGTATCACTTTCATGACACTAGTGATCTGGCTGCCGTGAAGCAAGCGCATAGTGCCAAAGACACCTTGCGACTGAAGACCGACGCAGGAAACTTGGCGGCGTATCTGGGCCGCTTGCGCCGGCAGCATTTGGAGCACTACAAACAGATTGTCGAAACAGTCCGATTGGTCGCGCCATTTTTTGGTGATTTTGTTCAGCGAGACGAGGCAGAAGACACCGTCGAGTTAGAGTGGACGCAAAAGGTGGATCCGGACACACCTTATGGTGCCGCCGCTCTTTCTGACGGAACGCTTCGATTCATTTGTCTGGCCACGTTGTTGCTGCAACCTTGGTGGCTGTTGCCCGACACAGTCTTGATCGACGAACCTGAGTTGGGGTTGCATCCCTATGCCATCGGGGTGTTGGCCGACCTCCTCAAGCAGGTCTCCGAGAAGCGGCAGCTTATTGTTTCCACTCAGTCGGTTGAACTGCTCAATGCGCTCTCACCGGAAGACGTCGTGGTGGTTGATCGCGAGGGAGATGAGTCCAGGTTTCAACGACTCGATAGCACCGAACTGGCTGGATGGCTCGAAAGCTATACGCCGCTTGGCGAGCTTTGGCTTCGCAATGTTCTGGGCGGGAGGCCTTGAGCATGCTTGAGGTGATCGTGTTTGCGGAGGGGCCGAGTGACGAGCAGTTTCTTAAGCGGGTCGTGGCGCCGGCATTGCATGGGCGGCAGATTTTCCTCAAGCCGCAGACCTTGCACACGTCGCGCGACAGCACGGGCGGTGCGATCAATTTCGACCGCCTGTGCCACAACGTGCGCAATACGCTCAGGCAGAGTGCCAAGACTTACCTCACTACCTTTTTCGATCTGTATGCGCTTGATTCCGAGATGCCTGGCATTGCGGCTTCGCGGAACTTGGACAATCCGTTGCTGAAGGCTGCGCGAATCGAGGCGGAACTTCATGCGGCGTTACGACAGAAGCTTGACTTCCGTGCCGACCGATTGTTTGTGTATATCCAGCCATATGAGTTGGAAGGCCTATTTTTCTCCAACACGGAACTGTTGGCGCAGAGCGTACCGGATTGGACCGTTGCGGCCGAGAGCCTGAAAGCTGTCCGTCAGAGTTTCGAGACACCGGAGCACATCAACGATGGCTACGACACCAAACCGTCGGCTCGCCTCGCGACCTTGCTGCAACCTAGGTACAGGAAGACAACGCATGCGCCGCTCATCGGGCAGAAGATGGGTCTTTCCACCATCGTTGCTCAGTGCAAACACTTTGCTTCATGGGTTGACCATCTTGGGCGGCTGACGCCGCTGTGAGCGTGCCATTTGCGTAAGTCGTATCTGAAGCGACGCAACCAATTTCAGGATGACCGTCGTGCCCGGTGAAATCCTCGTGATGGGGGCGGGAACGATCGGCTGCTTCATCGGCGGCAGCCTCGCGGCAGCGGGCGTGCCCGTCACCTTCGTGGGCCGGCCGCGCGTGCTGCAAGGGCTTGCGGAACACGGCCTCACGCTCACCGACCTCGATGGCGTCCATCGTCATCTGCCGGCCGCTTCGCTGGCGGCGAGCGAATCGGTCCCCGGCGACGCACGTCCCGCGCTGGTGCTGCTCTGCGTGAAGAGCGGCGCCACCGCCGAAGCCGCCGCTTCGCTCGCGGCCGTGCTGCCGGAACGCACGCTGGTGCTGTCGCTGCAGAACGGCATCTCCAACGCGACGGTGGCGGCCGGTGCCGCGCAGGCGCTCCGGTTCCTGCCGGCCATGGTTCCCTACAACGTGGCCGAAGTCGGACCCGGCGCCTTTCATCGCGGCACGCCGGGGCGCCTCGCTGCACAGGACCATCCGGCGCTGCGGGCGTGGCTTCCGGTGTTCGAGCGCGCCGGCATGCCACTCGACCTGCATGGCGACCTGCTGCCCGTGCAATGGGGCAAGCTGCTCCTCAACTTGAACAACCCGGTCAACGCACTGTCGGGGCTGCCGCTGCGCGACGAACTGATGCAGCGCGGCTACCGCCGCTGCTTCGCCGCGCTGATCGACGAGGCGCTCGTCGCGCTCGCTGCAGCCGGCATCGCGCCGGCCCAGGTCGCGGCCCTGCCGCCGAAGAAACTGCTTGCGGTGCTGCGGCTCCCTGACTGGCTTTTCAGGATCGTCGCGGCGCGCATGCTGAAGATCGATCCCCGGGCGCGCTCGAGCATGGCGGACGACCTCGCGCTCGGCCGCCGCACCGAGATCGATGCGCTGAGCGGCGAGGTGGTGCGGCTCGCGCGCGCCCACGGTGCCCGCGCGCCGCGCAATGCAGAGATGGTCGCGCTGCTGGAGGCCGCGACAGCGCAACCGCAGCGCTGGTCGGCACAGCAATTGCAGAGTGTGCTGGGTCTCTAGCCGTTCGGCACAACCAACAAGGTCTGCATGAAAGTCTTGATCCTCGGCAGCGGCGTCATCGGCACCTCCGTGGCGTACTACCTCGCACGCGGCGGCCATGAGGTCACGGTGCTCGACCGGCAAGCCGGCCCGGCGCTGGAAACCAGCTTCGGCAATGCCGGCGAAGTCTCTCCCGGTTATTCGGCGCCCTGGGCCGGACCGGGCGTGCCGCTCAAGGCCATCAAATGGATGCTGATGCAGCACAGCCCGCTGGTCATCAAGCCGATCCTCGATCCGGCGATGTGGCGCTGGGGCTTGTCGATGCTGCGCAACTGCACGGAGGCCCGCTACGAGATCAACAAGGCGCGCATGGTGCGGCTGGCCGAATACAGCCGCGACTGCTTGAAGACGTTGCGCGCCGACACCGGCATCCAGTACGACGAACGCGCGCTCGGCACGCTGCAGCTGTTCCGCACCCAGCACCAGTTCGACGGCACGGCCAAGGACATCGAAGTGCTCAAGGCGTCCGGCGTTCCCTACCAGGTGCTCGACCGCGAAGGCTGCGTGCAATACGAGCCCGCGCTCGCCGGCGTCAAGGACAAGTTCGTCGGCGGCCTGCGGCTGCCCGGCGACGAGACCGGCGACTGCTTCAAGTTCACCAACGCGCTCGCCAAGCTGGCCGAAGCGGCCGGCGTCATGTTCAAGTTCGGCGTGACCATCCAGTCGATCGAACGCGACGCCAAAGGCCTCACCGGCGTGCGCACCGACGCGGGCACCTTCACGGCCGATCGCTACGTCGTCGCCCTCGGCAGCTACTCGCCGATGTTGCTCAAGCCGCTCGGCATCGCCTTGCCGATCTACCCGGTCAAGGGCTTCTCCATCACCGTGCCGATCACCGACGCGAGCGGCGCACCCGAATCGACGGTGATGGACGAGACCTTCAAGGTCGCGGTCACGCGCCTGGGCGACCGCATCCGCGTCGGCGGCACCGCGCAGCTGTCGGGCTTCGACCTCGCACTCGACCAAGGCCGCCGCGACACGCTCGAGCACGTGGTCACCGACCTGTTCCCGCGCGGCGGCAACGTGGCCGACGCAAGCTTCTGGACCGGCCTTCGCCCCATGACGCCCGACGGCACGCCGGTGATCGGCGCCACGCCGATTGGCAATCTGATGCTCTCCACCGGCCACGGCACGCTGGGCTGGACGATGGCTGCGGGCACCGGCCGCGTGATGGCCGACCTGATCGATGGCCGCGCGCCGGAGATCGACATGGAAGGGCTGACGGTCGCGCGCTACGCCTGACCGCCTGGTCGACCTTCAGGGCGCGACGCCCGCGCCCTCGATGCGATGCCGCTTCAGCGCGTCGGAGACGAAGCCGCTTCGTTTCATCTCTTCGACGAAATCACCGAGCAGCTTTTGCGCCTCCGCACCCCGGCTGGCAGGCGTGCCCATCGCTTGCTGGATCACCATGAAACGACCGGGCAACAGGCGCACGCCGGGTGCCCTGCGCGCTTCGGCTTCGAGCAATTGCTTGATGCCCGCTGCGACTTCGACGTCACCGGTGCGCAGCGCGCTCATCACCGCCGGCGCACCCTGCACCCGCACGATCTCCGCGGCCCGGGCCTCGCGCGTGAGGAACAGGTCGTAGGCGCTGCCGGCACCGACGGCAATGCGCGTGCCGGTCCGATCGACGTCGGCGTTGTCCTGAAGTGCAGACGCATCCGGCACGAGGTAGCTGCCTTCGATCAACACGTACGGCGCGGTGAAGCGCAGGCCTTCGCTGCGGGCCGGGTCGATGGCGAAGAAGCCGATGTCGGCTTGCTCTGCGCGCACCGCGTCGACCGATGCTGCGGCCTTCTCGAACACCACCAGTTCGAGGCCGATGCCCAGGCGCGCTGCGAAAGCTTCCGCCAGGTCGACCGAAACGCCGACCGGCGCACCGTGCTCGTCGCGCGTCGCGAGGATCGGGTTGCCCAGGTTGATGGCCGCGCGCAGTGTGCCGGTGGGCGCGAAATTCATCAGTTCTTGTAGCTCTCGTCGATGCGGTCGAGCTTGCGAATCAGCGAAGGCCAGACGAAGCTGCCGCCGAGGCCACCGGTCTGCACCTTCATCGACAGGCCCACGCCTTCGACGATCTTCGGGTTGACCTGCGTCAGTTCGCCGCCGCCCGACTGCGCGGCGATCTGGATCTGGCAGGTGTTCTCGAAGGTGTACATCGAGAGGAACGCATCGGCCACCGTCTTGCCGCAAGTGAGGAGGCCGTGGTTGCGCAGCATGAGGAAGTTGGCCTCGCCCATGTCGGCCTGCAGCCGCGACTTCTCGTCGTCGCGAATCGCCACGCCTTCGTAGTCGTGGTACGCGAGCGAGCCCAGCACGAAGGTCGATTGCTGGCTGATCGGCAGCACGCCGTTCTTCTGTGCGCTCACGGCGATGCCGGCGCGCGTGTGCGTGTGCAGCACGCACTGCACGTCGTGCCGCACCGCGTGGATCGCGCTGTGGATCACGAAGCCGGCCGGGTTCACGGGGTAGGGCGAGTCGATCACCTTGTTGCACTGCTGGTCGACCTTGACCAGGCTGGACGCCGTGATCTCATCGAACATCAGGCCGTAGGGATTGATGAGGAAATGGTGCTCCGGCCCGGCGACACGCGCGCTGATGTGCGTGAAGACGAGATCGCTCCAGCCGTACAGCGCCACGAGGCGGTAGCAGGCTGCGAGGTCGACGCGCAGTTGCCATTCTTCGGCGGAGACAAGCTGCTGGATTTCGGATTGGGTGGTGGCGTTCATGGCGGCGTCCTTCAAACGGTTTCGGGAATGGCGGCAGATGCGGGTTGCAGCGCGGCCTTGTAGATGCTCTGCTTCGGCTGGCCCATCACGCGCTTGAGCATGGGCATGAATTCCTCGATGGGCAGCGTTTCGGCCTTCGGGTCGAACGCCGGGTTGTCGTAGAGCTCGCAGAACTCGGCCGTGTGGTCGAAGTTCGGGTGGCTGCGAAAGTTCTCGCGCATGTCGCGGTCCAGGCCGATGTGGTGAAAGAAATAGTGGCCCTGGAAGATGCCGTGGTTCTGCACCATCCAGTGGTTCTGTTCGCCGACGAACGGCTTCAGGATGGCGGCCGCGATGTCCGGATGGTTGAAGGAACCGAGCGTGTCGCCGATGTCGTGCAGCAGCGCGCACACCACGTATTCCTCGTCGCGGCCCGCGCGCAGCGCGCGGGTGGCGGTCTGCAGAGAATGGGTGTAGCGGTCGACCGGAAAGCCGCCGTAGTCGCCCTGCAGGATTTGCAGGTGCTTGACGACGCGCTCGGGCAGTCCGCCTGCGAACTGCATGAATTCGCCGCCGATCACCTGCCAGTCCTCGCGGGTGCTGTCCTGCATGCGGACGAAATTCGCTCGTGCACTCATCGTGTGTCTCCGTTCTTGTGGGGTGCGGCCACTGTAGACCCGGGCTTGACGCGCAACTGTCAGAAATTTGACAATAGACCGCTCTGGTAAACCCCATGCCTCTTCCCCCTAAAGCCCGTCTTTCGCCACCGCATCGTCGCGCGATGGAAGGCAACCCGTGGTTCGCCGCCATTCCGCGCGCGCAGCGCGAAGCGCTGCTCGCATCGGCGGATCTGGTCCACTTGCCGCGGCGCTCGATGGTGTTTCGCCAAGGCGATCCGTTGCAGGTGGCGGGCGGTGGCTTTTACGGGCTGGCGGCTGGCACGATCAAGATTTCGACACTGCGCCAAGACGGGCGCGAGGCGATCCTCGCGGTGCTGGAGCCCGGCAACTGGTTCGGCGAGATCACGCTCATCGACGGCTCGCCACGCACGCACGACGCCACGGCGCTGAGCGCGCTCGATCTGCTGGTCGTGCCGCCCGAAGCCTTCGCGCAGCAGATGCGCGACAACGCCTTCGCCAATGCCATGTCTGCGTTGCTCGCGGCGCGCGTGCGGGGCCTCTACAGCCTGATGGAAGACGCGACGCTGCGGGGCTTGCGTGCCCGCGTGGCGCGCCGCCTGCTCACGCTGGCACGCGGCGACGCCACCCAATCCGCAGAACCGCGCCAGAGAGTCAGGCTCCCGCAAGAGGCGCTGGCCATGATGCTCGGCATCACGCGTCAGACGTTGTCGAAAGAGCTCAACGCCTTGGCGCACGAAGAGGTCGTCGGGTTGGGTTACGGCTACATCGAGCTGCGTTCGCTCGATGCCTTGCAAAGGCTGGGCAGCGCGCCGTGATGGGCTGTTGCGTTATTAGAATGCGCAAAAAATTCGAGGAAATACGTGACATGAAATCGTGGATGGCGGTGCTCTGTCTGGGTGGTTGCATGGGTGCCCCTGCGCATGCGCAGGGCGAGTGGTTCACGGTGATGGGCGACGCGGCCGATGGGTCGGTCGACACCGTGCAGGTCGACCCGGTGGCGGTGTCCGTTGAAGGACGGTCTAAGACCATGAACGTGCGGGTGAATCGCGCCGCGTCGCGACTGAACTGGGACGACGTGCCGTACCGTTCCTTCGAATCGCGTGTGGTCTTCGACTGTCAGGCGCGCCGTGCCGACTATGTGCAGGTGCGCTACTACACGCAGGCGCTGTGGGGCGGTGAGGCTGCGGTCGAGACAGAATATCGCGGCGATCCGCGACCCATGCTGCTCCGCGACATGGTGCCCAACCCGACCAGCCGGCTGCTGCGCGCGGCCTGCCCGACAAAGGCCCGCTGAACTGGCGAATCCGCCTTCGGCCGGCGCGGCGCAAATGGGCCGCGCAGCCGGCGAGAGCCACGGATCGCGGTCACAGCGGCGCAGCGGGCGCCGCGGCGCCAGCGGTGAAATCCGACCCTGTCAGTGCTTGCACGCTGTAGCCCCGGTTCACGTCCAGCCCGGTGATGTGCCAGTCGTGCGCGGGCAGCGCGATCGGATGCACCACGCGTTCGAAAGAACGCATCGGCCACATCACGCCGAAGCGGCGCTGGTGGTCGAAGGTGTCGACTTCGGCGACCGCGCCTTGCGTGTTGCCGAAGCCTTCGAGCGTGAAGCGAATGCGCCGGGTGATGCGGTCGGCGCGGTCCACGCACAGCGCGATGCGGTCCGAGCGCACGCGGCCGAGGCCCGGCGACATCCACACCTCGACGACATCGCAGAGCCGCCCGTCGACGCGTTCGGTGCCGGCCAGTGCGGCGGGCAGGTCGCGGTCGATGAGCCACAGCGGTCCCAAGAGGAAGAGTCCGTAGCCTTCGGCGACCAACGCCGCGGCTTGCTGCGCAGCCGCGTCGGTACTGCGAATGCCGTTGAACCAGACGGCGACTTCGCCGAGGTCGTCGGCGGTGCCGCTGCCGCGGCGCCACGTCACCTGCTTGCGCCCCATCGCGCCTGTGTACGCCTGTGCCGAAGCGCCGATCTTCGGCATCAGGCGCTCCTGGGAGCTGCCACGGAACCCGGTGTCGGTGACCTCGGGCTGGATGCGGCCGATCAGCGGTCGCCACTGGCCGTCATAGGCAATGTTGATGTCGGTGAGTCGACGGTAGGCGGCGAGGCCGTGCGCCTCCGCACTCTCGCGCAGGATGCGCGTGGCGTCGGCCTGGCTGGGCGGTGCGGCCACCAGCGGCAGCGGCGAGCTGCATCCGTTCAGCAAAGGCAGCGCAAGGAGACCTAGCAGCGACCGACGGCTGAGGGAAGGTGATGGCATGGTGAATCTCCTGGTGAGGGCGGTGTAGGGCCACTATTTACGGTTTGCTGTTCTTACTCGTGCTGCGGCAGGCATCCGAGCAGAACTTCACCTCGTCCCAGGTGCGCGCCCAGCGCTTGCGCCAGGTCATGGGTCGGCCGCAGGCGACGCACGGCTTGCTCGGCAGCGATCGCTTGTTGCCCTTGAACGATGGCGAGTTGGCTGATTTCATGGAATCCCGACATTGTTCCCGGATGAAGAGCCCCTTGCTGCCGTCACGCTTCGGTCGCGTGGAGTTGCCCGCAGGGCGCCTGAGTGAATTTTCAGACGAGCGCCCGGTGCTCGGGGTGCGCATCGCTCGCGCGTTATGGATGGGCCGGCATGAAGTGACGGTCGGCCAGTTCAAGGCCTTCATCGACGTTTTCGAAGGTCGCGACCTGCGCTGTCCAACGCCGGAGGGCTCTCCGACATGCGCGTCAATGCGCGCGCCTCGAAAAGGCCCATTCAAACGCTGGAAATAGGCCGTGGCGAACCGGCAGCGGGCATCATCCGGCGACCCGATTTCAGCCTAGGAACACCGTGCAAAGCCTTCAAGCCCTTTTCTCCGACCCGACTGCCTGGGCGGCGCTGGTCGCCCTGGTGATCATGGAGGTCGTGCTCGGCATCGACAACCTGATCTTCATCTCGATCCTGTCCAACAAGCTGCCCGAGCACCAACGCATGCGGGCACGCCGCATCGGTATCGGCCTCGCACTGGTGATGCGGCTCGCGTTGCTGTCGATGATCGCGTGGCTGGTCGGGCTGACGGCGCCTGTCTTCGATCTCGGCCTGAAGGGCGCGCTGGATGCCAACGGCACCCCCAGCTTCGAAACGCAGTTCTCGTGGCGTGACCTGATCCTGATCGCCGGCGGCCTGTTCCTGATCTGGAAAGCCACGAAGGAAATCCACCATCACGTCGACCCGACACCGGCCACCGGAGCGGGTGGTGCCGCCGGTGCCGCGGCCATCGCTTTCTCGTCGGTCCTCGTGCAGATCGTGCTGCTCGACATGGTGTTCTCGGTGGACTCGATCCTGACCGCCGTGGGCATGACCGACAACCTGGCCGTGATGGTCATCGCGGTGATCACCGCCGTCGCCGTCATGCTGATCGCAGCCGAGCCGCTGGCCAATTTCATCAACCACAACCCGACCGTCGTGATGCTGGCGCTCGGGTTCCTGCTGATGATCGGTGCCGTGCTGATCGCGGACGGTTTCGGCGTTCATGTGCCCAAGGGCTACATCTATGCCGCGATGGCCTTCTCCACGCTGGTCGAAGTGCTCAACATGCTGTCGCGGCGCTCGAAGGGTCGAGCGGCCTGACAGCCTGAATGCCCGGTAAACGGCCGGGCATTCAGTGGCTGGCTTACCAGCGGGCCTTGAGGCCCAGCGAGCCTTGCAGGCCGCTCTTGACCCGCGCGTCGCCGCCCATCGCGAAGAGCCGGCCGATTTCGCCGTAGACGCCCCACGTCGGGTTGAGGGCCAGCGTCGCGCCGGCGGCCACTTCGCCCCAGCTGCCACCGGTGCGCGTTGCGATGTCGGTGGTGCCGGCCGGGCCGACGAAGCGCGAGATGTCGGTGCCGCTGGAAGCGCGGTACAGGTTGACGCGGCCGTACGGCTGCAGCGCGCCGAGCGAGGTGCTCATCTCGCCCTTCACACGCACGCCTGCACGCGCGATCCAGCCGTTGTCGGGGTTCTGCTGGACGCGGGCGCCCGAGATGAACACGTCGTCGAGGTCGACGCGCTGGTGCATCAGCTGCAGTTGCGGCTCGATCGTCCAGCCCTGGCCCAGCGCGAACGCCTGGCCGACCTCGATCGACGCCAGCAGGCTGTCGCCCTTGCCGGTGACCTGGGCGTTGCCTTGCGGGCGCAGCGTGTAGCGGTGATCGCCGCCCTGCAGCACGGCGTCGGCATAGAAGCCGTTGCCGTTCATCCAGGTGGCGTACGCGCCGAGATAGCGCGCGCGCAGGTCGTTGCTGCCCACGTTGCCGCGCACGCCATTGGCGAAGCCGCTGGTCTGCACGTCGCCGTCGAGCTGGCCGACGTAGACGCCGGCGTGCCAGTGGGCGTCGGCGTACAGGTCGGTGCCGACCTGGAAGCCGTCGACACGGCCCTTGCTCGCGGGCGACACGGTGCCTTGCTGGCGCACGTCGATGTCGGTGGAAATCACGCGGCCCCACGCATTGCGCGAACCATTGGCGGCCGGGGTGCCGGCGCCGGCCACGGGCTCATCGCCGATGCGCTGGTGCAGGTTGCCGAGCATCGCGAGGTCGGCCTGGCGAAGCTGCTGTGGCAACGCGGCGAACAGCGGAACTTCCGTGCGGTACGTCGGCGTGGTGATCTGCGGGAAGGCGCCGCCAGGGGTCGAGCCGGGCACGCCCGGAATAGCGGGCGTGCCGGGAGTCACAGGCGTGGTGGGCGTGACCGCGCCGGTGTCCGAGCGCAGGAACCAGCTCTGGTCGGCGCCGTGCAGCGTGTACGCGAAAGCGCCGGCGTCGACGTGGCCGTTGGCCAGCGCGAAGGCGGTTGGCGTCGAGGTGGCGCCGTTGCGCGCCGCCACCACTTCGATGCCGTTGCCCGTGGTCTGCGCACCCAGGCCGCCGAGGTTGGTGATCTGGATCGTGGTGTTGCCGCTGGCGCTGCCGCCGTTGAGCAGCAGGCGGTCGGTCGCGCTGCCGTTGCCGCCCAGCGCCGTGCCCAGACGCAGCACGCCGCCGTTACCGACGTAGGCGCCGTTCACGGTCAATGTGGTGCCCGGTGCGCCGCTCAGCAGCGACACGGTGCCCGCGTTGGTCAGCGAGGCGACGGTCTGGTTGAAGCCGCCGAGGTCGAGCGTGGCGCCGGTCGCGACCGTGTGCGCCGATGCGGCGCTCAGCGTGTTGACCGCCCCGGCACGCAGCGTGCCCTGGCCGACATTGGTGGCGCCGGTGTAGGTGTTGGCGGCGGTCAGCACGAGCGCGCCGGCGCCGATCTTGGTGAGCGAGCCGCTGCCGTCGATGGCACCGGCGAGCGTGCCGTTGAAGGCGCCGGTGTCGACCGTGGGCTGGCCGCTTCCGAGCTGAACCGCGTTCGCGATCCGCAGGTTGTCGGCCGACAGCCGCAGCGTGCCGTCGTTCAGCGTGAGCTTGCCGGCGGCGTCGCCCAGGTTGGCGTTGTCGGTCAGCGCGAGCACGCCGCCGTCGACCGTCCAGGGCGTGACGGCCGATTGCCTGCCGGACAGCGTCCACACGCTGGTTCCGCGCTTGTTGAAGCGATCGAAGCCCTGGTAGTCCGCGCCGATGGTCGCGACGTTGAAGCTGTCCGTGGTCGCGTCGCCGCCGAGTGCCAGCGTGTTGCCGGTGTTGCCCGGCGCCACGACGACCTTGCCGTCGAACACAGCGCCCGAGCGCAGTTCGAGCGTGTTGCCACCGCCCTGGAACTGCACGGCATTGGCGCGCGCCGCGTTGCTGTCGAGGCCGCCCGCGATGCGGCCGGCGTTGACCACCGTGGTGCCGCCGTTGGCCGAACCTGTGACGCCCACGCCGCCCGCTGCGGAGGTGCCGACACCCCGTGCGCCGGCGTTGCCGCCGGTCACCGTGCCGCTGTTGACCAGCGTGGCGCCGGTGTCCAGCAGGACGACCCCGCTGCCGCCACGGCCCGCCGCTGAGACGGTTTCAAGGCCGACGACGATGCCGCCAGCGCCGCCAGCGCCGCCAATCACCCGACCGGTCGTGCTGCTGGTCACCGTGGCCGTGCCGCTCACCACGATGCCGTTGCCGCCGTTGCCGCCCACCGTGGCGGCGCCACCGTCACCGCCTTGCGCCAATCCGGCATTGGTAATCTGGCCGCCGTTGCTGCGCACCGCGTCGCCGCCCTGACCGCCTCGGCCGATGTCAGGGAGGGAGGCAAAGGTTCCACCGGCGCCGCCTGCGCCGCCCCTCAACACACCATTGGCGCCGTTCGCGAGCGTGCCGCCCTTGTAAAGAAAGACGCCAGTGCCTCCTTCGCCGCCCGCATAGCCGTCGCCGCCCGCACCGGCCACGATGCGACCGGTGGCGTTGGCGATGCTGCCGCCGTTCACCAGCACCAGCCCGGCACCGCCCCCGCCGCCGCCATCGATCGGCGATCCGCCGCCGGCGCCGCCCGTCACGGTCTGACCGTTGGTGTCGATCACGGCGCCGACCGCTGTCAGGACCAACGCGCCACCGCCGCCGCCGCCGCCGCCCGCGTAGCCGAGCACGGGACGGGATTCGCCACCGGCCGTGCCGTTGACGGCAGCGCCCAGCGTGGTCGATGTCGCCCCGCTTTCGCTGCCTGCACCGCCATCGCCGCCAGCGGTCCCGTTCGCCACGCCAAGCGCGCCACCGCCGCCACCGCCGCCGCCTGCGCTGAGGTCGGAGCTGCCCGGTGCGCCCGCCGGCGCGCCCAGGCCGCTGGTGATGCGGCTGTCACCGCCATTCACGCCGGCTTGTGCTGGCGCGCTTTCCCGCGCGCCAGCACCGCCGCTGCCGCCGATGCCGGAATTGGGGTCATCCTTATAGCCACCGCCACCGCCGCCACCACCGCCGGCGAGTCCGGCGAGGCCGCCTTGCCCTTCAGTGATGGCCGCCTTGCTGCCCGAACCGCCGCCGAAGGTAAGGGTCGTTTGTGCGTTGGCGTGGGCCGACAAGGCCGAAATCGCGACAAGAGATGCAAGCGCTACCGCACGACGCGCGAAAGAGGCCGATGCAGATTGATTGGCGGAAGGAATGGAAGAAGGGAGACGGGTGGAAGACGACACGGCGATTGAGTTTCTGAAGAAGGGGAAGCGACGTTGGAGGATCGCTGTAATGCACCGAAATGGGGCGGAAAATGACAATACTAAAACATTACTACTCATCTTGCCGTGGAGTATGGGTACTTTAGACGTAAGACAACACCACGCCGGGTCGTTTGTGCACCGGGGTCGCCAACCGATCGAACCGCTGGACAGGGTGGTCTGCGTCTTGCGCGAAGCGCCGGGACTGCTGGTACAAGCGTCCCGTATGAATGTTCCGACCGTCGACACCCGCATCGTTCTCGGCCGGATCGTGCCGTTGACCTGTGCGCTCGCGCTGCTGCATTTCGGGCAGGACTTCCTGAAGCCGATCGCCGTCGCTGCGATCCTGAGCCTGGTCATCACGCCGCTGGCGCGCAAGCTCGCTGCGAGTGGCCTGGGCCGAACGGTCTCCACGCTGGTGTCGGTGCTCCTCGTCGGCGCGGTGGTGGTGTGGATCAGCGCGGTGCTGGCCATCCAGCTGGTGGCCGTGGCCGCGGATCTGCCGCAGTACAAGGCGGCCATCGCCACCAAGGTCGAGTCGATCCGGGCGTCAACGCTCAGACCCTTCGAGCAGATCGAGGCCGAACTCAAAGGCGTGCTTCCGCAGGGTCCGAGCACCGCCCGATCGGCCGACCGGCAACTGCCTGCGGCCGAAGCCGTCGAGACGCTCATGGCCGTGCAGATCCACCAGGTGCCGCAATCCGCCGGCGACATGGTTTCCAAGCTCGTCTCTGCGCTGTGGGGCCCGTTGGGCGAGGCCGGCATCGTGTTCGTGTTGCTCGTTTTCATCCTGATGGAGCGGGAGTCGCTGAGCGATCGCGTCATTCGGCTGGTCGGCGAGGCGGAACTCGGCGTCACGGTGCAGACGCTCACCGAAGCTGCAGAAGGCGTGTCGAAGTTCTTTTTGTCGCAGGCGCTCGTGAACACGACCTTCGGCCTGGTCGTCGCGCTCGGCATGTGGGCGCTTGGCGTGCCGCATGCCGCGCTGTGGGGCGTGGTCAGTGCGTTGCTGCGATTCATTCCGTACGTCGGCGTCTTCGGCGCCGCGGCCTTGATCGGGGTTTTCAGCGCCGCGGTCGATCCGGGCTGGTCGCTCGTGATCTGGAGTCTCGGGCTCTTCCTCGCGCTGGAGTTGCTGGTCGCCCACGTCGTCGAGCCGCAGGTGTACGGGCACAGCACCGGACTCGCACCGCTGGCGGTGATCGTGTCGGCCTTGTTCTGGGGCGCGATGTGGGGGCCGGTGGGCTTGCTGCTCTCCACGCCGCTCACGCTGTGCCTCGTCGTGATCGGCCGTCACGTCCGCGCGCTGGAGCCGCTGACCATTCTTCTGAGCGAAGCGCCGGGCCTCACGGCGGGGCAGCGCTTCTATCAGCGGGCGCTCTCCGGCAACTCCGAAGCGATCTTGCGCGATGCGCGCCTCTATTTGCGGCGCGGCAGCTTCGCGAAATACTGCGATCACGTGCTGCTGCCGGGGCTGGCGCTCAGTGCGGCCGATTTCAGTGTCGGCCGGATCGACGGCCCTCAGCGCGAGCGGGTCCAGGCCAACATCGTCCGGTTGGCGGAATCGCTGTCGGCGACGCAGCCCGAGCGCCGTGCGAGCCGGCGCCGGCCACCGGTGTCGCTGGTGGACGCCAACATCGGCGCGCATCTGCGCAAGATGCGCGAAGCGCGCATGGGCAAATGGCAGGGCCGGCTGGACGTGCCTTCACGGTCGATCGTGTTGTGCCTGGGCTTCGGCACCGAACGCGACGAGCTTCTGATGGAGCTCACGGTGCGCGCCCTGCGCGAGAACGGCGTCGATGCGCGCAGCGTGTCGCTCGACGATCCGCAAGACCCGGCCGCGGCTGACAAGTCGATCCTGGTGGGCACTGCATTTCTCGTGTATCCGCAGCAGGAAGCGATCGATCAGTGGTGCGCCATCGCGACCGAGTTGCGCGCCGCGCTTCCCCAGGCGATCCTCGCCACCATCAAGCTTCGCCTGTTCAGGGACGACGTGGGCGACGAAGAGCGTGTGAAGCAGCACGTCGATCTGGTCGTGCGCTCCTATGCAGAGGCCGAAGCCTTCGTCCTGCAGGGCAATGCGCCCGATGGGCAGCCGGGGGCCGCGATCGCAGCAGCGGGTTGAAGGCTGCTGCTGGCGGTCGTCACTTCAAATCACGCGCCTCGGCTTGTTGCGCCCGCATGATCTGGTGACGCCGCCAGTATTCGCTGACGGTGGCGTCGAAGGCGGCCTTGTGCTTGCCGATGCCCTTCAGCGAGATCTTGGTCTTGCGTGCGCCGAGCACGCCTTTGTCGTGGTGCGAGATCACGAGCGAAGCGCCGAAGTTGCCGTCCTTGAAGGAAAGACCGCCGACATCGTCCCACGACACAGCGCCCGACTCACTGGCGTCGGCGTGGATGCCCGCATAGCTGATTTCGATCCGGGCACCCTTGGACAGATCGAAAACGACAGGCGGAAAGTAGCGAAGCACGATTTCGCGCTCCTCGTCATTGGACGGCTCGTAACGATAGGCCAGGCTGTATTCGTGGTTCGCCGCGAAGCGTTGCTCGTACACGTTCCACAAGCGCGCCTCGATGGCAGCGGCGGTCGGCATCTCTTCGACCCAGGTCGCTGCCGGCACCGCCGTCACGACGGCTGCGTAGCGGCTTTCGTCGACGCTGTGGCCGACGTTGCGCATCCGTTCCAGCAATGGCGGATGGCTGTCGTACGGGTGCGGCACGTTGGCCGTTTTCATGGTCTCGAGGAAGTCTGGAGAGCCAGCGTAGGGATGCAGGCCTTCGGCGACGAAACGTGCGATGCCCAGGTCGCCCTCATGCCGGCGGCTTTCGGCGAAGAGCCTGCGCTCAACGTCGTTGCGGTAGCTGGCATAGGCTGAAATCTTGATCAGCGATTGCACGATCGATTCGGGTGCAGTCAGGGTCGCCGCAGCGCGGTCGGCCATGTATTCACGCTCACGGCTGTCACGCGCCAGCGCGAACTCGAAAATCATGCGGTAGAGCCGCAACACGTAATGCGCCACGATCGTCAGACCGCCGCTGCGCATCTGCCACGCGTACTGATCGAATTGGCGCAGCTTGGGCCCCAGCAGCGCGCTGCTGCGGGTGTCGCCACCGCCAAGATGAGCCAACTCGTGCGCGAGCACCGCATCAGCTTCCGCAGTGCTCAACACGCGAAGCAGCGGCACGCTCACGAACAGCGTGCGGCCCCGCACCGCGCTGTCTCCGACCGTGCCGGGTGATTCGGTGACGAAGAAGTTGGTGTCGATGCCTGCAATGATCTGGTCGGGCGGCGCGGTTTGGCCTTTTGCCGCCAACTCGCGCACGCGTTGCCACAGGCGCGGTGCATCCTGTTCCGCCAGCAGTTCGCCTTCGATCTCGTTGTGGGCGGGGAGTTTTTTGAACAGTGTCCAGATGGCATAGAAAACGGCAACGGCCGCAGCGATGCCAGCGACGCCAACCAGCTTGATGTAGTAGCGCTCCCAGAAATAGGCCGTGACCCAGAACGAGAGCCAGACCACCATCACGCTTTGCACCAGCACTTCGACCGCGCTCGATGCCGTCATCAACCGCCACCCGGTCACGAAGCTCGCGTATTGCAGGCCTCGGTTGACGAAAGCGATGGCTCCCAGCGCCAGCGCTGTGGCGAGCAAAATCCCGCCGCCGATGATCGTCCAGAGCGCGAGGCGCTCGACCCAGTGAAACTGCCACTGGAAGCCATAGCGCTCACAAACCTTGTCGTGGAAATCGCGGTCTTCGTCGGCGGTGGCGTCGCAAGCGCCCGACAGCGGATGGCTGCGGTAGAAGCCCAGCGCCTCCTCCCGCTCCGGGCCGGACAGCTTCGGGCTGGCCGCGATCCGTTGCTCGATCGATTGCAGGAAGGCTGCGTCCTGGGTGCGCGCGACGTAGTGCGTGAAGAACAGGGTCGCAGCCGGGATGACGAAGAGAGAGACCAGCGTCAGAACCAACGTGCGAAGGAGTTCTGACTGGACAGTGCGAGGGGAGGTCATCTTGATCCTGACGATGTGTTCTTTGATGCGGGCGGTATGCCCGTGTCAGCGCGCACTGATCGGCAGCGCGTCGAGCGGCGCGACCACGTCCTTGCCGCCCATCGAGTCCGGCTCCTGGCCCATCCGCGACCAACCCCGCGAGCGGTCGAGGCCTTCGGCCGCCACGGCGTCATCTATCGGCGCTCGAACACCACGTCCCACACACCGTGGCCGAGCTTGATGCCGCGGTTCTCGAACTTCGTGAGCGGGCGGTAGTCGGGCTTGGGTGCATAGCCGCTCGCATCGGTCGCGGTGTTGCGCAGCAGCGGCTCGTGTTCCAGCACGTCGAGAATCTGCTCCGCATAGGGCTGCCAGTCGGTCGCGCAGTGCAGGTAGCCGCCGGGCTTCAGGTGTGCGGCGAGCTTGGCGACGAACGGCCCCTGCAACAGGCGCCGCTTGTTGTGGCGCTTCTTGTGCCACGGGTCGGGGAAGAACACGTGCACGCCGTCGAGGGTGTCGGGCTGCAGCATGTGGTCGAGCACTTCGACCGCGTCGTGCGCGCAGATGCGGATGTTGGCGAGCCCCTGTTCGCCGATGCGCTTGAGCAGCGCACCCACGCCGGG
This sequence comes from Variovorax sp. PAMC 28711, assembly GCF_001577265.1. NCBI lineage: Bacteria > Pseudomonadati > Pseudomonadota > Betaproteobacteria > Burkholderiales > Comamonadaceae > Variovorax > Variovorax sp. PAMC 28711. The sequence continues at coordinate 3,714,392 of NZ_CP014517.1, forward strand.
TTCGTGCACTTCGCAGCACAGGAAGTTGGTCTCGGGCATCAGCGCGGCGATGTGGGCCGTGGCTTCGCCCATGCCGAAGCCGATCTCGAGCACCGTGCGCGCCTCGCGGCCGAAGGTGGCGGCGAGGTCGATCGGTTCGGCCCTGTAGGGCAGCAGGAACAGCGGGCCGAGTTCGGCGAAGGCGCGGGCCTGGCCGTCGGTGGTGCGGCCGGCGCGCCGCACGAAGCTCTTCAGGCGCCGGTGCAGCGGGTGCGGCTCGTCCGCTGCGGGCGTGCCGTTGTCGGAGGGGGCGTCGCCTGGCGGCGGATCGGTTTCAGGAAGGGACATCACGGCGGCGGATTGTAGAGAGCCGCCCATTCGGGCACCCAGCGCGCGAGCGCATCGGCCGGCGCATCGGTGGGGTCGGCTGCCCGCAAACCGAGCACGCGCGCGGCTTTCGAAAGCTCGGCCCGCGCAGCGGACGGCGTGTCGGTGTCGAACGCCGCAGCGCCGAGTTGCTTGGACAGCTTTTCACCGTCCGCGCCCCGCACGAGCGGTGCGTGCAGGTAGCGCGGCGTCGGCAGTCCGAGCGCGCGCTGCAGCAGGATCTGGCGCGCCGTGTTGTCGGTCAGGTCTTCGCCGCGGACCACGTCGGTGATGTGCTGGGCGGCATCGTCGACCACCACGCGCAGCTGGTAGGCCCACGGACCGTCGGCGCGGCGCAGCACGAAATCGCCGACCTCGCGTGTCACGTCCTGCTGCTGCGGACCGAGGCGCCGGTCGGTCCACGACACGTCGGCGTCGACCTTGTGGGTGGCGAATCGCCAGGCGCGCGCCGGCTTGCCGTGAAGCCCGTCGCGGCAGGTGCCGGGGTACACGCGCTCCTGGTGGCGAGCGTGCACCACGCCTTGCCGCGCGAGCGCGTCGTCGATCTCCGCGCGGGTGCAGCCGCAGGGGTAGGCAAGGCCCGCTGCAACCAGCGCGGCGAGCGCTTCTTCATAGCGCGCGAGACGCTGCGTCTGCCAGACCGGTGTGGCGTCGGGCACCAGGCCGCAGGCGGCCAGTTGCGCGAGGATGCGTTCACCCAACCCCGGCAGGCAGCGCTCGGTGTCGCCGTCTTCGATGCGCACCAGCCAGCGGCCGCCTTGCGCGCGGGCATCGAGCCAGCTCGCGAGCGCGGCCACGAGCGAGCCCGCGTGCAGCGGGCCGGTCGGCGAGGGCGCGAACCGGCCGGTCCGGACGGCGGCCCCGCCGGTGTTCACAACGCCGCGAGGGCGAGCGAGAGGCCCGAAAGAAAAGCGTCTTCGACGCGGTGGCCCATGCACCAGTCGCCGGCGATGCCGAAGCGCGTCTTCGCGTCCCACAGATGCGGCTTGCCGACCGGCACCTGCGTCTGCGCTTCGGCCCAGCATCGCGTGCGCGAAAAGCTCGGCTCGGTGCGAATGCCGGTGATCTCCGAGAAGGCGCGCAGCAGCTTGGCTTCGATGCGTGCGCTGTCGTCGCGCAGGTGCTCCTGCGACCACGGTGCGCTGGCCTGCAGTGTCCAGCGCTCGATGCGGTCGCGGCCCGGCTTGGACGATTCGCGCGTGAGCCAGGCCACGCGGTGGTGCGTGCTGCGCGCCGCGTTCCACTGCGGGCCGAGGTGAGACATGTTGGCCTGGTTGGCCTGCGGGAACGCGATCATCAGCGTCCAGCAGGGCGCGATCTTGACCTTCTCGATCGCCTTCGTGAGCGAGGCCGCATGACTGCCCAGCAACTGGCGCGCACGCGATGGCGGCACCGCGAGCAGCACCGCGTCGAAGCCCGAATACACATGCAGCGAATCGTCTGCGCCCGAGGTGTGCAGCTGCCACTGCTTGTCGTTGAGCGCGTCGCGTTCGATCTTCGCGACATGCGTGTCGGTGACCACGCTGGCACCGAGCGGCGCGGCCCACTGCGCCACCAGTGCATCCATGCCTGGCTGCGCGACCCAGTGCGCCTCGCGCGTCGGCAGCGCGGCTTCGGCCACGCGACCGTGCGGGTCGAGCACGCGAACGGCATTCGCACTCCAGGGGCGGCACAGGCCCGGCGCGGTGGTCTCGATCGCCCGCTGAAAGCGCGGATCGCGCACGGTGAAGTACTGCGCGCCCGAGTCGAAGCGACCGAACTGCGTGGCCTCGCTCGCCATGCGTCCGCCGACCTGTGATTCCCGCTCGAAGACCGTCACCTGGTGGCCGGCTTGCGCCAGCGTGCGCGCAGCGGCGATGCCGGCGATGCCGGCGCCAACGACCGCATAGTGACGCGGTGCGGCGGCAGGGGGTCGGTGACGCTCTGCGGCGGGACGTGGGGTCATGGGGGTCTCCTCTTTTCGAATCGTTGGTTTCAGGCTGGCTGCCACTCTACATCGGGATCAGCGGCCCCGATGGCGCTCGAGCAGGGCCTTGCGGGTGCCTTCGTGTTCGAACTGCGCGAGCCACCATTCCAGCGCACGGCCGGGTTTGCCGGCGCTGCGCACGCGCCACGCGCAGTGCAGGCTCACGGTGTGCATCGGCCGCTCGGTGCGGCATTCGACAAGGTGGCCGGCCTCGATGTACGGCCGCGCCATCGGTTCGGGCAGGTAGCCGCCGCCCAGGCCGTGCAGTTGCGCCGCGAGCTTGGCCTGCATCGTCGCCACGGCGAGCACGTCCTGTCCGCCGACGAGGTTCACCGTCATGCTCGGCCCGGTGCGCGACGAGTCGGCGGCGGCCACCGCGCGGTGCTGCCGCAACACGGCTTCGGTGAGCGGGCCGTTGAAACTGGCGAGCGGATGGTGTGGCGCCACGGCGTAGACGAAGGCAAGCTCGCCGAGCGGCTTGCTGCGAATGCCGGTGGCGGTGAAGGCCAGGCTCGCCGCATCCAGCACGGCGCCGATCGCCAGGTCGGCTTCGCCGGTCGTCAACGCCTCGATGGTCCCGAGCAATGTTTCGTCGCGCAGCTTCAGGCGCGTCGGCGGCGTCAGCGCGAAGAAGGCGCCGGCCAGGTCGAGCAGCGGATCGCGTGCGATCACACTGTCGACCGCGATCGTGAGCTGCGGTTCCCAGCCGGTGGCGATGCGCTTGACGCGGTTGGCCACCGCATCGATCTCGGTCAGCAGCCGCGCCGCCTCGCGCAACAACTCGGCGCCGGCCTCGGTGAGCCGCGCCTGCCGCGCGCTGCGATCGAAGAGCAGCACGTCGAGCGCGTCTTCGATCTGGCGCACGCGGTAACTGAGCGCGCTGGGCACCAGGTTCAGGGCGCGGGCCGCCCCGGCAAAGCTGCCGGTGCTCGCCACCGTTTGCAGCATGGCGAGGGCATCGGGAGTCAGGACGTCACGGGCGCTGGGCATGGCGAATCATCATTCAAATAATTTGAATGGTGCCATCAAATGCCGCGCTCTTCAGGGCGGGTCGCAAGGCCTAAAGTTCTTCTCATCCGCTGCGCATCCGGCGCGGCTTGCAGAGCGACCCGAAGGGGTCAGGAGTTCAACAATGTTGCAAATCCGTAAATCACAGGAACGCGGTTACGCCGATCACGGCTGGCTCAAGTCCTTTCACAGCTTTTCTTTCGCAGGCTATTACGACCCGGCCCACATGGGTTTCGGCAACCTGCGCGTCATCAACGAAGACCGCGTGGCAGCGGGCGCCGGGTTCGGCACGCACGGCCACAAGGACATGGAAATCATCAGCTACGTGCTGTCGGGCGAACTCGCGCACAAGGACAGCATGGGCAACGTGAAGTCCATTCCGCCGGGCGACGTGCAGCGCATGAGCGCAGGGCGCGGCGTGACGCACAGCGAGTTCAACCACAAGGCCGACGAGACCACGCACTTCCTGCAGATATGGATCCAGCCCAAGGCGATCGGCGTGACGCCGGGGTACGAGCAAAAGGAATTCAGCGTCGTCGAAAAGCGCGGCAAGCTGCGCCTGGTGGCATCGCCGGACGGCGCCGAAGGCTCGGTCTCGATGAACGCCGATGCGCGGCTCTTCGCCGGCCTGATCGACGGCGACGAGAAAGCCAGCCTCGCACTCGACCCGTCGCGCAAGAGCTACGTGCACCTGGTGCGCGGCGAGCTCGAAGTGAACGGCCAGAAGCTCGCCACCGGCGACGCGGCGATGCTCGAAGGCGAATCGTCGCTCACGCTCACCGCCGGCAACGACGCCGAAGTGCTGGTGTTCGACCTCGCTGCCTGATGTCTTCCAGACCGCCTCCGAGCGGTCTTTTTTTCGGTCTTTTTTTTCAACTCAGGAGTTACTCCATGGCATCCACCACCACTGCACCCTTGTCGTCCTCGGGCGTCACCACCACCTCGATGCAGGACGTGCTTGCGCTCGTCGGCCGCGTGCTGATCGCGTACCTGTTCATTCCTGCCGGCTTCGGCAAGCTGATGGGTTTTGCCGGTGCGGTCGGCTACATCAACTCGAAGGGCTTGCCGCTGCCTGAAGTCGGCGCCGTGATTGCGATCCTCGTGGAACTGGGCCTGGGCATCGCGCTGCTCGTCGGCTTCAAGACGCGCATCGCTGCTGTGGTGCTCGCCGTCTTCACCGTGGCGACCGCCGTGATCTTCCACAACTTCTGGGCGGTGCCCGAAGCCATGAAAATGATGCAGCAGATCAACTTCAACAAGAACATCGCCATTGCCGGCGGCCTGCTCGCGTTCGTCGCCTTCGGCGCCGGTCGCCTCAGCGTCGACAAGCGTTAAAAGGAGCATCCCATGACCGACATCGTTGTTGTCTTCCATTCCGGCTACGGCCATACGCAGCGCGTGGCGCAAGCCGTGGCCGATGGCGCCGACGCCCAATTGCTCGCGATCGACGCCGATGGCAACCTGCCCGAAGGCGGCTGGGAACTGCTCGCCGCGGCCGACGCCATCGTGTTCGGCACGCCGACCTACATGGGCGGCGCGAGTTGGCAGTTCAAGAAATTCGCCGACGCGTCGTCGAAGGTCTGGTTCACGCAAGGCTGGAAAGACAAGCTCTTCGCGGGCTTCACCAACAGCGCCAGCATGAGCGGCGACAAGGGCACCACGATGATCGGCCTGTGGACGCTGGCGATGCAGCACGGCGGCCAGTGGACGAGCATGGGCATGATGCCCAGCAACACCAAGGCCGCGGCGCGCGACGACCGCAACTACGTCGGCGGCTACGGCGGCCTGCTGACCCAATCGCCGTCCGATGCGAGCCCCGCCGAGATGTCGCAGGGCGACCTCGACACCGCGCGTGCCTTCGGCGAGCGCATCGCCGAAGTGGCAAGATCGCGCGGCTGAAAGACCCCGACCCCCGAAGGAATCGCTCGATGACCGCACTGCAACTGCTCAGCCCCGCCGACAAGGACCTGGGGGGTGGCTTCACGGTGCGGCGTCTGCTGCCATCGGCCAAGCGGCGCTCGGTCGGGCCCTTCGTGTTCTTCGACCATTTCGGGCCGGCCACCGAAGTGCCCGACAGCGCGCACGACGTGCGGCCCCACCCGCACATCGGCCTCGCCACGGTCACCTATCTTTTCGAGGGCGCGATGATGCATCGCGACAGCCTCGGCAACAACCAGGAAATCCGCCCCGGCGCGATCAACTGGATGACCTCGGGCCGCGGCATCGTGCACTCCGAACGCAAGCCCGAGCAGCTCAAAAACGAGACCTACACCAACCACGGCCTGCAGCTGTGGGCCGCGTTGCCTGTGGCCTTCGAGGAAGTCGAGCCCAGCTTCGCGCACACGGCGGCCGCCGACATTCCGGCGCTGGAAGTGCAGGGCGCGAAGGTTCGCGTGCTCATCGGCGAAGCCTTCGGCGTCACGTCGCCGGTCAAGACTTTCGCGCCCACGGTCTATCTCGATGTGCAGTTGCCCGCGGGCGGCCCATTCGAACTGCCCGCACTGGCACCCGAGCTCGCGGTGTACGTGGTCGACGGCGCGGTGTCGGTGGACGGCACCGACGTACCCGCCCACACGATGGCGTTCCTGCCGGACGGTGGCGGCGCGATGCTGAAGGCGGCCGCTGCCACGCAGATCGTGGTGATCGGCGGCGAGCCGCTCGACGGCCCGCGCTACATCACCTGGAATTTCGTGTCGAGCCGGAAGGAACGCATCCTCGAGGCCGGCGCCGACTGGGCGGCTCAGCGCATGGGCCATGTGCCCGGCGAGACCGAGTTCATCCCGCTGCCCGGGCACCCGTTCGGCGTGCAGGAACCCAACGTCACGACCACGCCCGTTTGAACGTGTCTTCTCCGGAGGACGGTCGTTTTCCGCACGCCGTCTCGCGCCTGCGCACCGAGCGCATGGAACGCAGCGGCAAACCCTTTCTGGCCCGCGGCGGCTTCAAGCGCGAGCGCTGCGCCGGCTGCCGCGTGGTGCCCAGCCACTGCCTGTGCGCCTTGCGACCGTGCGTCCCGACAAACGCGGCCGTGTGCCTGCTCATGGCCGACATCGAGACGCTCAAGCCGACCAACACCGGGTGGCTGATCGCCGACGTGGTGCCCGACACCTTTGCCTTCGGCTGGATGCGCACCGAGGTCGACCCGGCGCTGCTCGCGGTGCTCGGCGATCCGCAGTGGCAACCGTACCTGGTGTTCCCGGGGCAGTACGCGGCGCCCGAGCGGGTGGTGCACACCGTGCGACTGCCGGACGCCGCTTGCGATGCAGCCCCGAAGCGCCCGCTGTTCGTCCTGCTCGATGGCACCTGGGCCGAGGCACGCAAGATGTTCAGCAAGAGCCCGTACCTGGCATCGCTGCCGGTGCTGAGCCTGCGGCCCGACCGGCCGCCGCAATACAAGTTGCGTAACTCGGGCCGCGAAGACCATTTCTGCACCAGCGAAGTGGCCGCGATGTGCATGCACCTGGCGGGCGATCAGCGCGCCGCGCAAACACTCGATGCCTACCTCGATGTGTTCACGTATCACTACCTGCAGGCCAAGAACCAGAAGCCCATCGACCGGGACAGCGCAGCGCATCGGCGGCTGCGCGAAGCGTGCGCTTAGGCAGTTAGTGATAACACGTATTTAGGGCCTCGATCTGCAAAACGAAAGCAGATTGGAAGCCTCGATTCCTACCATCCGCTCCAATCAAAAGGAGACGCAGATGGGTTTGAACAATCGGAACTTCATGCGGGGGTTGGTGCTGATGGCCATTGCGCTGCTCTTTGGCACCCTCGCTTCGCGCTACGCGATCGGAGCGTTACACCGCTCGGGCCCCGGGCTCTTCCCCCTGATGGTGAGCGGATTCCTTTTTGTGATCGGCCTGATCATCACGGTCCGGTCGCGCTTCGTCGAACCCGTTCTGATGAGCTACAACGTCAAGAACATTGCGCTCGTCCTGTTGAGTCTGGTGGGTTTCGCGGTGCTTTCCGAATACGTGAACATGATCTTGGGCATCGTGTTCCTCGTGTTTTGCTCCACCTTCGCCGGCACTTCCTACTCGGTCGTGCGGAACATCAAGATTTCGCTCGGGCTGATCGCGATCGCCTTTGCCTTCAAGAACTTTCTCGGCCTGAGCCTGCCGCTGTACTGAGATGGAAGTCCTGCACAACCTCGCGTTCGGTTTCGAGCACGCGCTGACCATTCCGAACCTTCTTTATTGCGCTCTCGGGTGCACGGTGGGCACGCTCATCGGGCTGCTGCCCGGACTGGGCCCCCTTTCCACCATCAGCCTGTTGCTGCCGCTGACCTATTCGATTCCCACCACCGGCGCGCTCATCATGCTGGCCGGCATCTACTACGGCGCGCAGTACGGCGACAGTGTGAGCGCCATCACCATGAAGATTCCGCACGCGAGCAGCATCGTGGCGTGTATCGATGGGTACCAGATGACACTCAAGGGCAAGACCGGCCTGGCGTTGTTCACCGCGGGTTTCTCGAGCTTCATCGGCGGCACCGTGGCCATCGTGGTGCTGTCGACGATGGCGCCGGCCCTCGGCGAGGTCGGCTTCCTGTTCGGCCCGGCCGACTACTGCGCCTTGATGCTGCTGGGATTTTTCTGCGTGAGCTTCGTCAGCAGCGGCAGCTTGCTCAATGGCCTGGCGATGGCCATGGTCGGCATTCTGCTCGGGATGGTCGGGACCGACGTGAACAGCGGCGTGGCGCGCTACACCATGGGCCTGCCCTTCCTGCAGGACGGCATCGGGATCATCAGCATCGCGCTGGGCTGCTTCGGCATTGCCGAGGTGGTGAAGAACCTCGACAACAAGAACGTGCTCACGCCTTTCAACGGGAAGATCAAGCTCATGCCGACCTGGCCGGAGTTCAAGCGCATCATCCCGAGTGCCTTGCGAGGCAGCGTGATCGGTTCCGTCCTGGGCATCCTGCCCGGCGGTGGACCGACCATTGCCCAGTTCGCTGCGTACGCCGCCGACAAAAAGTTCAGCAAGTACAAGCACGAGATCGGCACGGGCTGTATCGAAGGCGTGGCCGGTCAGGCTGCGGCCGATGAAGCGGCGGCGCGCACCAGCTTCATTCCGCTCATGGCCATCGGGATTCCCGAAAACGCGGTCATGGCGCTGATGATGGCGGCGTTCATCGTCAAAGGCATTCAGCCAGGCCCGAACATGATCGCCTCGCACCCCGAGCTCTTCTGGGGTCTTGTCGCCAGCATGTGGGTGGGCAACTGCTTCCTGCTGGTGCTCAATGTGCCGCTGGTGCGCTTGTGGCTGTCGGTGTTCAAGGTCCCCTACACCGTGCTGTTCCCGGGGATCCTGTTCTTCTGCTGCGTTGGCACCTTCAGCATCAACAACAGCCTGGACGACATCTACACCACGGCCGTGTTCGGCCTGGTCGGTTATTTGTTCCTCCGGCTGGACATGGAACCCGCGCCGCTCATGCTGGGCTTCATCCTGGGGCCGATGCTGGAAGAGAATTTCCGTCGCGCGATGTTGCTGAGCCGAGGCAGTTTCAGCCCTTTCGTCACGCGGCCGATCGCCGGCACGCTGCTGGGCGTGATCGCGATCGTGGTGCTCTGGCAGCTCTTCGTGTTCTTCCGCAACCTGCGCAAGTCGCAGCCGCCTGTGCTGGTCACGGAAGAAGGCGTGGCGGCGGGCTGACGGCAAGAGGCAGGCGCAGGGTCGCGCGCAGTCCGCCGGCTGCTGCGTTCGCCGTGAGCTCGATCTCGCCGCCATTGCGCCGCGCGTAGCTCCGCGCGATGGCGAGGCCGAGTCCGGCGCCCTGCGTCACCGCCATGGCCCCGATGCCTTGGCGCTGGAAGCGCTCGAACACCGCGGTGCGTCTGTCCGGCGCGATGCCGGGCCCGTTGTCGCTCACTTCGGCCATCGCGCTCGCCGCATCCCGCCGCACCGACACCGTGATCGTGCCGTGCGGCGGCGTGTACTTGATCGCGTTGTGCACGAGGTTGGAGAGCACCTCGTGCAACTCGGCCTCGTTGGCATCGACCGAAAGCGGCGGGGGCCCGTCATCCGCGCTTCCCGTGTCGACGGCCTCGTCCATCCAGCCCAGGTCCTGCTGCTTTTCGCGGGCGAGGGTCAGGTATTGCAGCACCACCGCGCGCGCCACGGACGTGAGATCGATTCGCGCAGGCAGCCGGGCGGCGGTGTCGTCGTGCGTGGCATGCGCCAGCGCGAGCAGTTGCTCGCTGAGCCGCCGCGTGCGTGCCAGCTGCACCACGATGGCGTCGAGCGATTCGCGCATGCGCTCGGGGTCGGTCTCGCGCACCGCGTAGCCGGCCTGGATCGACAAGATGGCGAGCGGCGTGCGCAACTGGTGCGACGCATCGGCGAGAAACTGCGCGTGCTCGGCGAGCATGCGTCGGTGGCTCTCGATGTGGTGGTTGACTGCGTCGACCAGCGGTTTCACTTCCTGCGGCACGCCGCTGGCATCGAGCGGTTGCAGGTCGTCGGGTCGGCGCTGGTGCAGCGAGGCGCGCAGCCGTTCGAGCGGGCGCAGGGTCCACGCCACGCCGAGCCAAATCAGCAGGGCCACGACGAGCAACATGCGCGTGTCGCGCCACAACGCCTGGCGCAGCCACTGGCCGAGCAGCTCGCCGTGTGTGGCGGCCATCGTCTCGGTGAGGGCGCGGTAGTCGTTCCAGCTGTCGAACGCCAGCAGCGCGACCAGGCCGGGCAGCAGCAGCGCCAGCAGCTTCGCTCGCAGGCCGAAGGGCCCGCGCGGTTCAGCGGGCGAGGTCGTCATCGCCGATGCCCTCGAGCATGTAGCCCAGGCCGCGCACGGTCACGATGCGCACGTCGCTGCCTTCGAGCTTGCGGCGCAGCCGGTGCAGCACGACTTCGATCGCATCGGGCCCTGCACTGCTGTCGTGACTGAACACCTTGCCGAAGAGCTGGGATTTGCCGACGGGCGAGCCGCTGCGCAAGAGCAGGGCGCTCAACGCGGCGTGCTCGCGCGGCGTGAGCGCGAGCAGGGCGCCGCGCAGCGTGAAGGCATGGCTCTCACCGTCGTAGGAAAGCGAGGCGCATTGCATGCGCGGGTGCTGGCGCCCGCGGCTGCGGCGCACCAGCGCGGCAAGGCGGGCCTCGAGTTCGGCCAGCTCGAAAGGCTTGGTGAGGAAGTCGTCCGCCCCCAGGTTGAGGCCGCGTACGCGATCTTGCAGCGCGCCTTGCGCGGTGAGGATGAGCACCGGCGTGCGGTTGTCGGCGGCGCGCATCGCGGTGAGCACGGTCAGGCCGTGGCGGTCGGGCAGTTGCAGGTCGAGCACGACGGCGTCGTACTCGGTGCCGGCCATGAAGGCCTCCGCGGTGCGGGCATCGGGCGCATGGTCCGGCACGAAGCCGCTTTGCCCCAACGCGCGGACCAGCCAGGAGGCCATGTCGAGTTCGTCTTCCACCAGCAGGATACGCATGGGCCAACGATACCCGGAACGAAAGAGGGCAATTTTCGCGCTGCTAGACTGCGCCGCGATGCGTCGTTGGCTCTCCCTGTTGTTGCTGTTCGTGGTCCCGCTCCTGTCGAGCTGGAGCGCGGTCGCGGCCTACTGCGAGCACACGCCCGATGCACAGGTGCGGCACTTCGGTCATCACCCGCACCAGCATGCCGACGAAGCAGGCGACAACGCCGGCAGTGCCGCTTCCGATTGCGACCATTGCCACAGCCCCGGCGCCACGTTCGTGTTCGCACAGACGGTGTTGAGCCGCGACGACAACGGCCGGCCCGCACCGCATGTCAGTGGGCCCTTGCGCCTGCGGCCGCCGACACCGCTCGATCGCCCGAAATGGGTTGGCCTCGCCTGATCGGCGAGGCGGGCCTTTCACTTCCCTGATTCCCGTTCGCGACCGGCATGGCGCCGTTCGCGGCGATCACCCCGATCGCGCCTTGCCGATCTCTCGTGAGTTTCCACATCACCGGAGAATCGGATGCACCGAAGAAGACGAACAGCGGGCCACGCGGCCCTGACCCTGGCTTGCCTTGCCGCCTTGACCGCCACGTCGGGCGTTGGCGCCCAGACCCTGAAGCAAGCCTTCGACGCGGCCTGGTCGCGTCAACCCGAAGCCATCGCACTGGCGCTGCGCCGGGATGCCGCGCTGGCGCAGCAGCAGGCCGCGCAAGCCTGGACGCCCGAGCCGCTGGCGCTCACGCTGTCGAACAAGACAGACCGGTTCCAGCGCGACATGGGCGCGCGCGAGCTTGAAGTCGGCGTGGCGATTCCGCTCTGGCTGCCCGGCGAACGTGCACGCAGTGGCGCCCTGGCCGATGCGGAAACCCGTGGCGTCGAAAGCCGCGCGCTGGCCGCGCAGTTGCGCACGGCGGGCGTGTTGCGGGAAGCCTGGTGGCAGCGGCAGCGCGCGCAGGTCGAGCTCGATGTGGCACGCGACCAGTTGGCCAATGCGCGCGCACTGGCCGCGGATGTGACCCGGCGTATGAAAGCGGGCGACCTGGCGCGGGCCGATCAGCACCAGGCCGACGGTGCCGTGGCGGCGGCCGAGTCGGCTGAAGCACGCGGCGTGGCGGCACTCGCTGCAGCGTCCGGCCAGCTGCGCATTGCTTCGGGTGGCATCGCCACGGTGGCAGGCGGCGCGGCGTCGACGACATCGGAGCCGGAACCGTCCGGCGCTGCAGCGACGACCCTTGAGCCGTCGATGCACCCCGCCTTGGCGGCGCTGCAAGACCGCGCGGCCGTGGCCGAAAGCGCTGCGGCACTGGGCACCGTGCGTTCCCGCGCCAACCCGGAATTGACCCTTGCCACGACGCGCGAGCGCGATGTGCGGGGTGAGCGCTACGACCCGTCGATCACGTTGGCGCTGCGCATTCCGTTCGGCGCCGGCAGCCGCCATGCGGCGCGCACCGCTACCGCACAGGCCGAAGCGACCGAGCTGCAGGCCGAGTTGGCGCTCGAGCAGGAGCGCATCGGCGCGGAGCAGGCGACATCCGGGCAACGTGTGGTTTCCGCCCGCGCGCAGCTCGCCGCGGCCGAGCGTCGGGCCGCACTTGCACAGGCATCGCTCGGCTTTTTCGACAAGTCGTTCCGCCTGGGCGAGACCGATCTGCCGACCCGCCTTCGCATCGAAGCCGAGGCGACCGAGGCGCGACGCCAGGCCGCGAGCGCACGCATCGAGGTCGCCGCGGCGATCTCCCAATGGCGGCAGGCCCTCGGTCTGCTCCCCGAATGAACGCACAGGACAACCGTTCCATGAACCCACTTTTCTCACGCGCTGCCCTCTGCGCAGCCCTGCTTTTCCTGTTCGCGGGCGCCGTGTCGGCCGCCGACGGCCATGACCACGACGCGCCCGCAGCCTCCGGCGGCCCGGCGCTGCCGCGTTTCACGGCCGTGTCAGAAACCTTCGAGATGGTCGGCGTGCTGAACGGCATGCAGCTCACGATGTACCTCGACCGCTTCGCCGACAACAGCCCGGTGAAAGACGCGCAACTTTCACTCGAAATCGACGGCGCCGGCGTCAAGGTCGAGCCGCACGGCGAGGGCGAATTCGAGGCCGTTCTGGCGCAGGTGCCGACGGCGGGCGTGCTGTCGATCACCGCCACCGTCGTGGCGGGCAACGAGTCCGATCTGCTCGCCGGCGAGCTCGATATCCACGAGGCAGCCCATGCCGATGCAGTGGCGAAGCCGCTTTGGCAGCGCATCGCCCTGTGGGGGTTCGGCGCAGTGGCGGCAGTCGTCATCGCAGCTTTGTTCGCTGCGTTTATCCGTCGCACATCAACCGCGCGCCGGTCGTGCGTCGGCGGTGCTGCATGAAGCGCGTCTTCGCACTCACCGGGTTCGTGCTGGCGCTGATCGGCTCGCCCTCGCACGCCAGCGAAGGTCATGACCACGGCGACGCGCCGGTTGCCGCCAACACGAACGGCCCGCAACGCCAGGCGGACGGCAGCGTCTTCCTGCCGAAGCCTGCGCAGCGCCAGCTCGGTGTGCGCACCCTGGTCACGGTGGCCCGCGAGTTGCCGCGCACGGTCGAACTCAACGGCCGCGTCCTGATGGACCCGAACGCCGGCGGTAAGGTGCAAGCCGTGGTCGCCGGGCGCATCGAGCCGGGGCCGAAAGGCTTGCCGGAGGCAGGCCAAGCCGTGCGAAAGGGTGAATTGCTCGCGTGGGTCGCGCCAAGCGCCGCACCGATCGAGCGATCGAACCAGGCTGCGCAACTCGCGGAACTGCGTGCCGGCCAGGCGCTCGCCAACAAGCGTGTCGCGCGGCTGAGGGAGCTGGCCGATACGGTGCCGCGCAAGGACATCGAATCGGCCGAAAGCGAAGCAGCGAGTTTCGGGGCCCGCGCTGCCGCCGTCGGCGCCGGTCTGAACAGCCGCGATGCACTGGTCGCACCGGTGTCGGGCGTGATCGCCTCGGCGAACGCGGTGGCCGGCCAGGTGGTCGACGCGCGAGAGCTGATCTTCGAGATTGTCGACCCGTCGCGCCTGCGCATCGAGGCCCTCGCCTTCGATGCGGCGTTGGCCGCCGACATCGGCGGCGCCGCGCTGGCGTTGGGTGAAGAGCGTCTGCCGCTGACCTTCATCGGCGCGGCGCGCAGCCTGCGCGAGCAGGCGTTGCCGCTGAGTTTTCGTGCCGAAGGCGCCGTGCTGTCGAAGCTCGCGGTCGGCCAGCCGGTGCGCGTGTTCGTGCAGACGAAGCAGAAGGTCAAGGGCATTTCCGTGCCGGTCGCTTCGCTCATGAAGAACCCCGCCAACCAGACCATCGTGTGGGTCAAGACCGCCGCCGAAAGCTTCGCGCCGCGCACCGTGACGACCGAGCCGCTGGACGGCGTCAACGTCGCGGTGACATCGGGGCTGGAGCCAGGCGATCGCGTGGCGACTCAAGGGGCGACCCTCATCAACCAGGTGCGTTGAAATGAAGCGCGAAATTCCGATTAGAGGCTCGTGGCGGGCTCACGCCGACGGCGTACTCCCCTCCGCGAATGTCCCCCGCCCTTCGGGCTCCTCCTTTATTTCGCTGCGGGGAGCACGCCATCGACGTGAGCCATCAGAGCGGTGGTTGAGTGGCGGATGCCAAGCGGCGTCACCCGTGCCGAGGGTATGGGGTGTCTCCCGCAGCGAAATAAGGGAGGAGCCGAAGCCGGGGGACATTCGCGGAGGGAGATACCCCGTGGCCTCGGTACGCGCCCCGAACGCATTCGACTCCATCGCAAACGCGAACACAAAGCGGGGTCACTGACATGTTCAAGTGGCTACTCGACAACAGCTTGCGCAACCGCCTGCTCGTCCTCATCGGCAGCGTCGTGTTGATGGCGTACGGCGCCTTCACGCTTTCGCGCACCCCGGTGGACGTGTTTCCCGATCTCAACAAGCCGACTGTGACCCTCATCACCGAGGCGGGCGGCATGGCCTCGGAAGAAGTGGAGCAGCTCATCACCTTTCCGCTGGAAACCACGATGAACGGACTGCCCGGCGTCGAGTCGGTGCGCTCCGTCTCGTCGGCCGGGCTGTCGTTTCTTTACGTGACCTTCGACTGGCGCACCGACATCTTTCGCGCCCGGCAACTCGTGTCGGAGCGACTGGCATCGATGGAGGAGGGCATCGCCGCGGGCGTGACGCCGCGCATGGGGCCGATCAGCTCGATCATGGGCGAGATCATGCAGATCGCGATTCCCGTCGACACCGCGAAGATCAGTCCGATGGCGGTGCGCGAATACGCCGACTGGGTGCTGCGCCCGCGATTGCTCTCGGTGCCCGGCGTGGCGCAGGTCATCCCGATCGGCGGCGAGGTGCGTCAATTCCAGGTGCAGCCGAACACGGTGCGCATGGGCGAACTCGGCATCACGCACGAACAGCTTGAGGCGGCACTGAAGGGCTACTCCGGCAACACGTCGGGCGGCTTTCTCGAATTGAACGGGCGTGAATACCTCATCCGCAACATCGGCCGCACGTCGCGGCTGGAAGACCTCAGCAATCTCGCCTTGACCGCGAAAGGCGGCCAGGCGATCCTGTTGCGGCAGATCGCTGACGTGACGTTCGCTGCAGCCCCCAAGCGCGGCGACGCGGGCTTCGAAGGCAAGCCGGCCGTGATCCTCGGCATCCAGAAGCAACCGACGGCCGACACCATCGCGCTCACGCGTTCGATCGAGGACGCGCTGGTCGGGCTCCAAGCCTCGCTGCCGCCCGGCATGGAGGCGCCGAAGGTCACGTTCCGGCAGGCCAGCTTCATCGAGGCGTCGATCACGACCTTGCAGGGCAAGCTCATCGGCGCATCGGTCTTCGTCGCGGTGATCCTGTTCTTCTTCCTCGGCACGCTGCGGCCGACGGTGATCGCGCTCACCGCGATCCCGGTGTCGATCTTCATCACGGCGCTGGTCTTCCAGTACTTCGGGCTGTCGATCAACACGATGACGCTGGGCGGCCTCGCCATCGCGATCGGCGGGCTGGTCGACGACGCGGTGGTTGACGTCGAGAACATCCTGCGTCGTCTGAAGGAAAACCGCAGCCGGCATCCGGACCAGCGGCAGAACACGATCGCGCTGGTCGCGCGGGCGTCGATGGAAGTCCGCTCGGGCATCCTCTACGCGACCGTCATCATCGTGCTGGTGTTCGTGCCGCTGTTCGCATTGCCGGGGCTGGAGGGCAAGCTCTTCATCCCGCTCGGCATCGCGTTCATCGTGTCGACGCTGGCGTCGCTGCTGGTGTCGGTCACGGTGACGCCGGTGCTCAGTTCCTACCTGCTGCCGCGCATGAAGTCGCTCGACCATGGCGATACGAAAGTGCTGGCGTGGCTGAAGGCGCGCTACAGCCGTGGCCTCGTGGCCGTGCTGGCGCGACCGAAGGCGGCGCTGGTGGCCGCCGGGGCCGCGGTGTTGCTGGCCGGTGCGGCGGTGCCGTTCTTCCCGACGACCTTCCTGCCGCCGTTCAACGAGGGCACGCTCCTGGTCGGACTGCGTCTGAACCCCGGCGTGACGCTGGCCGAAAGCTCGGCGCTCGCGCGCCAGGCCGAGGTGCTGGTCAAGCAAGTGCCGGAGGTCACGCACGTGGGCCGGCGCAGCGGCCGTGCCGAACTCGACGAGCATGCCGAGGGCGTGCACGTGAGCGAGCTCGACGTGGGTCTGAAGCCGACGGCCGAACTCACGCGCAGCATGGACGCGATCAGGGCGGACATCCGTGCGCGCCTGGTCAACCTGCCGGCGGCGCTGGAGATCGGGCAGCCGATCTCGCACCGCATCGACCACATGCTCTCGGGCGTGCGCTCGCAGATCGCGATCAAGATCTTCGGCGAGGACCTCGACGCGCTGCGCGGACAGGCCGACGCGTTGCGCGCGAAGCTGGCGGCCATCCCCGGTATCGCCGACCTGCAGATCGAGAAGCAGGTGCTGGCGCCACAGATCAAGGTGCGCATCGACTACGCCGCTGCCGCGCAGTACGGTGTGCCCGCACCGCAGGTGCTGACCACGCTGCAGAGCCTGGTCGAGGGCGAGAAGGTCGCGCAGATCGTCGAGGGCGGGCGCCGCTTTGCGCTGGTGGTGCGCCTGCCCGAAACCGCGCGGTCGGTCGAGGGGCTGGGCCAAATCCTGATCGAGACGCCCGGCGGCCGCATTCCGTTGTCGAAGATCGCCACCATCGAGGACGGCGACGGCCCCAACCAGATCAGCCGCGACGATGGCAAGCGCCGCATCGTGCTGTCGGCCAACGCGCAGGGGCGTGCGCTGTCGGAGGTGGTGGCGGACATCCGCGCCGTGGTGGCCGACACGAAGCTCCCCGAAGGCAGCTTCATCACGCTCGGCGGCCAGTTCCAGGCGCAGGAAGAAGCGTCGCGGCTGGTCGGCCTGCTGTCGCTCGTCTCGCTCACGCTGATGTTCGTGGTGCTGTACAGCCGCTACCAATCGGCCGTGTTGTCGGCGCTGATCATGTCGAACATTCCGCTGGCGCTGGTCGGCGCGGTGCTGGGGCTCTGGCTCTCGGGGCAGCCGCTTTCGGTGGCGGCGCTGGTCGGCTTCATCACGCTGGCGGGCATCTCGGTGCGCAACGGCATCCTGAAGGTGAGCCACTACGTCAACCTGATGCGCTTCGAGGGCGAGACCTTCGACCAGAAGATGATCCTGCGCGGCTCCCTCGAACGGCTCGCGCCGGTGCTGATGACCGCGCTCGTGACCGCCTTCGCGCTCGCGCCGCTGCTGTTCGAGGCCGAGCAGCCCGGCACCGAGGTGCTGCACCCGGTGGCGGTGGTGATCTTCTCGGGGCTCATCAGCTCGACGCTGCTCGACACCTTCCTCACGCCGCTGATGTTCTGGCTGTTCGGCCGCAAGGCCGCCGAGCGGCTGATGAACGACCGCGACGTCGAGGCGCTGTGACCTTTTTTCCTTCTCCAACCTTCCAAGGACTCTCATGAACTTGAAATCGATCATCATCGTCAGCGCGCTGGCGCTCTCCGCACCTGCGTTCGCGAGCGAAGACCATGACCACGGCCATGCGCCGAAGCACGGCGGCGTGGTCGTCGAAACCAAACAGCTCGACCAGGAACTGGTCGCGAAGCCCGGGGTGATCCAGCTTTATCTCACCGACCACGGCAAGCCGGTCGATCTGAGCAAGGCCAGCGCCAAGGTGACCTTGCTGACGGGCAGCGAGAAGCAGGAGGTCGAACTCAAGCCGGCCGGCGACAGGCTCGAAGCCACGGGCGCCTTCAAGGTGGGTGCGGGCACCAAGGCGATCGCAATCGTGACGGGCGCGAGCAAGTCGAATTCGACCGCACGCTTCACGTTGAAGTGAGCGGCGCGAGGCCCGGCGTCACTGCTTGATGGCGATGTCCGGGTCTTCGGCGGCCCGTGCGCTGGCGGCGTTGCCGGTGGCGACGAGGTCGGGTCCGAGCGTGCGTCGACCGTCGAACACGAAGCAATCGCCGGTGTAGTGCGCGCCGCCGATCTCTTCGAAGTATTTGAGGATGCCGCCTTCGAGCTGCAGCACGTCGTCCACGCCTTCTTCGCGCATAAGGATGGCCGCCTTCTCGCAGCGGATGCCGCCGGTGCAGAAGCTCACCACGGTCTTGCCTGCGAAGGCGTCGCGGTTCGCGCGCAGGGCCGCTGGAAACTCGGTGAATTTTTCGATGCGCCAATCGATCGCGCCGTCGAACGTGCCATGGTCGACCTCGAACGCATTGCGCGTGTCCAGCATGACGACCGGCTTGCCGGCGTCGTCGTGCCCCTGGTCGAGCCAGCGCTTGAGCGTCGGCGCGTCGACCCCAGGCGCGCGCCCCGCGGCAGGCTGGATGGCGGGATGGTCCATGCGGATGATTTCGCGCTTCAGCTTGACCAGCATGCGACGGAAGGGCTGCGTGGCCGACCAGCTTTCCTTCGTTTCGAGGTCGGCGAAGCGCGCATCGGACCGCAGCCCGTCGATGAACGCATGAACCGACGCCGCGGCGCCGGCCAGGAACATGTTGATGCCCTCCGGCGCCAGCAGGATGGTGCCCATGAGGCCCAGCGACTGCGTCCGCGCGCGCAGGTCTTCACGCAGCGTGTCGCCGTCGTCGATGGCCACGAACTTGTAGGCCGCGATATTCAGAATCTCTTGCACAGGACGCGATTTTAGGGACTGCCACATCGCATCGTGGAGTGCTCGGTTTCTACAATGGCGGGATGTTTGTTCACCTGCGCCTGCACACCGAGTTTTCCGTCGTCGATGGCACCAACCGCATCGATGAAGTCGTCAAGGCCGCGGCCAAAGACAAGCAGCCCGCGCTGGCGATCACCGACCTGAACAACCTGTTCGGCGCCGTCAAGTTCTACAAGGAAGCGCGCAGCAAGGGCGTCAAGCCGGTGCTGGGCTGCGAGGTGTTCGTGGACGGTCTGGGCAAGGAGCCGGGTGCGCTCACCCGCATCGTGCTGCTGGTGCAAAACAACGAGGGCTACCTGCACATTTCGGAGCTGCTCGCACGCGCCTGGACGCAAAACACGGGCCGCGGCCAGACCAACGCCTGCGTCAAGCGCGAGTGGCTCGAAGAATTGCAGGGCGGGTTGATCTGCCTGTCGGGCGCGCAGGCCGGGCCGCTCGGCGGCCCCTTGTTGCAGGGCAATGCGCAGCGGGCGACCGAACTCGCACTGCAACTGGCGAGCCTGTTCCCGCATCGCTTCTACATCGAGCTGCAACGTGCCGGTCGGCCTGAAGACGAGCCGCATGTGATCGCTGCCGTGCAGCTGGCAGCTCGGCTCAAGCTGCCGGTGGTGGCAACGCATCCGGTGCAGTTTCCGGTTGCTGAAGATTTCGAGGCGCACGAGGCCCGTGTCTGCATCTCCGAGGGCGAAATCCTCGGCAACCCGCGCCGCGTTCGCAAGTTCACGGCCGACCAGTATTTCAAATCGCAGGCCGAGATGGAAGCGCTGTTCGCCGATGTGCCGAGCGCCATTGCCAACACGATCGAAATCGCGAAGCGCTGCAATTTGACGCTGGTCCTCGGCAAGCCGCAACTGCCGAACTTTCCGACGCCGATGGTTGACGGCGTGCACATGCCGATCGACGAGTTCTTCCGCGTCGAATCGTTTGAGGGCCTGGAGCAGCGTCTTGCACACCTCTACCCCGATGCGACGAAGCGCGATGCCGAGCGGCCACGCTACGTCGAGCGACTCAAGTTCGAGATCAACACGATCCTGGGCATGGGGTTCCCCGGCTACTTTTTGATCGTGGGCGACTTCATCAAATGGGCCAAGAACAACGGCTGTCCGGTGGGTCCGGGCCGGGGCTCGGGTGCGGGGTCGCTGGTGGCCTACGCGCTGAAGATCACCGACCTCGACCCGCTCGAATACAACTTGCTTTTCGAGCGTTTCCTGAACCCCGAACGCGTGTCGATGCCCGACTTCGACATCGACTTCTGTCAGGGCAATCGCGACCGCGTGATCGACTACGTCAAGGACAAGTACGGGCGCGATGCGGTGAGCCAGATCGCGACCTTCGGCACGATGGCGGCGCGCGCCGCCATCCGCGACGTGGGCCGCGTGCTCGACATGAGCTACATGTTCTGCGATGGCATCAGCAAGCTGATCCCGAACAAGCCCGGCCAGCCGGTCACGATCCAGTACCCGCCCAACCCGAAGGTGGAGGGCGACAAGAACAACTACGCCATCGAGATGGAGCCGCAGCTCGCCGCGCGCATCGAGAAGGAAGAAGAAGTGCGCATGCTGGTCGAGCTCGCGCAAAAGCTCGAAGGCATGACGCGCAACATCGGCATGCATGCGGGCGGCGTGCTCATCGCGCCCGGCAAGCTCACCGACTTCACGCCGCTCTACCAGCAGCCGGGCAGCGATTCGGCCGTGAGCCAGTACGACAAAGACGACGTGGAGGCCGTGGGCCTGGTCAAGTTCGACTTCTTGGGCCTGGCCACGCTGACGATTCTCGAGATCGCAAAAGACTTCATCGTCGCGCGCCACAAGGGCCAGGAAAAGTTCGCCTACGAAGACATCAAGCTCGACGACGCGGCCACTTATCGCCTCTTTGCCGACGGCAAGACCGAGGCGGTGTTCCAGTTCGAATCTCGCGGCATGCAGGGCATGCTGAAAGACGCACGGCCCACCCGGCTCGAAGACCTGATCGCGCTCAACGCGCTGTACCGTCCGGGCCCGATGGACCTGATCCCCAGCTTCGTGGCGCGCAAGCACGGCCGCGAGCCGGTCGAGTATCCGCATCCGCTGGTGGCCGAGATGCTCAGCGAGACCTACGGGATCATGGTCTACCAGGAACAGGTGATGCAGACCGCGCAGATCCTGGGCGGCTACTCGCTCGGCGGCGCCGACCTGTTGCGCCGCGCGATGGGCAAGAAGAAGCTCGAGGAAATGGCCGAGCACCGCGCCATCTTCCGCAAGGGCGCGGCGGTCAACGGCATCGTGCAGGACAAGGCCGACGAGATCTTCGACCTGATGGAGAAGTTCGCGGGCTACGGCTTCAACAAGTCGCACGCCGCTGCGTATTCGCTGCTCGCGTATCACACCGGCTGGCTCAAGGTCCATTACACGGCCGAGTTCTTCTGCGCGAACATGACCGTGGAAATGGACGACACCGACAAGCTGAAGGTGCTGTTCGAAGACGCGCAAAAGAACTTCGGCATCACGTTCGAACCGCCGGATGTCAACAGAGGCGGCTACCGCTTCGCGCCGGTCACCGACAAGTCGATCCGTTATGGCCTCGGCGCCGTCAAGGGCACAGGCCAGCTCGCCGTCGAAGCGATCGTCAAGGCGCGCGACGGAGGCGGCCCGTTCAAGAGCCTGTTCGATTTCTGCGTGCGGGTAGACCGCCAGCGCATCAACAAGCGCACCGTCGAAGCGCTCATCAAGGCGGGCGCGTTCGACGCAATCCAGCAAAACCGTGCATCGCTCAGCGCATCGCTCGACCGCGCGTTCGACTTCGCGAGCGCGACCGAGGCCAATGCGGCGCAGGTCGACATCTTCGGCGACAGCGAGCACGGCTCGGCCGCTGCCGAACCGGCGCTGGTCGATGCCACGCCCTGGGGCGTGAAGGAGCGGCTCACGCTCGAAAAAACCGCCGTCGGTTTCTACCTCTCGGGTCATCTGTTCGACGAGGTGGCGCACGAGGTTCGGCGCTTCTGCAAGCGCGAGATCGGCGAGCTCATGGACAGCCGCGAGCCGCAGATCATCGCGGGCATCGTGAGCGACATGCGCGTCATCAACGGGCAGCGCGGGCGCCTCGCGATCTTCAAGCTCGACGACACCTCGGACGCGATCGACGCCACCGCCGACGAAGCCTTGATCAACGCCAACCGCAACACGCTGAAAGACGACGAGCTCGTGATCGTCAGCGGTCGTCTGCAGCCGGGGCGTGGCGGCTTCGAAGCGCGCTTCCAGGTGCAACAGGTGTGGGACCTGGCGACGGCCCGCTGCCGATTCGGCAAATTCCTGCGCGTGGCGGTGAACGGCAAGGCGCCGGACATCGCGCGGCTGGTGAAGGACTTTCCGCCGCGCACCGAATCGAGCGAGCACGGCGACCTTGTGCAGGGTCTGCCGGTGCGCCTGAGCATGGCCCGCGGCGGCGCGCAGGTCGAACTGCAATTGGGCGAGCGCGCGAAGTTCTTTCCGACCGACGCCGCGCTCGCGAGCTGGACAGCGCAAGCCGAAGCAGGCAAGGCGGCCATCGTTTACGAATGAGACAATTTGGTTTTTTAGCGAAAAAGTACTACATTTCGTCGCGGCAACACAGTAAGTCTCTTGACTTCAATCAAACAGGTCCGACGCCATGCAGTGCTTTCACGATTCCGACTCGCTCGACCTGCTGGACCGCGACGCTTTCAAGTTCACTCACAAGCTGCTGGACCATCCGGCGCTGAGCCTGGAGAACCTGTCGGAAACCATTCCGGTCATGCCTCGAAACCGGGTGACCTACGCGCTGGGCAAACTGAAAAACGGCGACGGGTTCGAAGAGACTTTCAAGGTTCACCCGGTCGAGCGTTCGATCGAACAGACCCTCGAAACCCTCCGCGTGTCCGATTCTTACGTGATGGTCACCGGGCCGGAGGTGCATCCTTCGTTCAGGTCGCTCTACCGCGACTTGATCGGCGATGTCGAAATCGTGATGCAGCGGCTCGGGGTGGGTCGTCACGCGATCGATCCGCAACTCCACCTGCTGATGGCGTCACCGGGCGGCACCACCCCGTTCCGCATGGAACGGCATTCCGCGTTTTCCATGCAGTTCCGCGGGAGTCGAGAAATCGCGGTGTTTCCGCAGTGGGACGAGCGCGTGGTGTCGTCGGCAAACCGCGATGCCTTCGTTGCCCAATCGAACGCGCGCCTGCCCGTTCGACTGGACGCCGACACGCTGGGCAGCAAGTTCGAGTTTCATCCCGGCGAGGCGTTGCACGTGCCCTTTATTGGCGGCCATCAGGTGCGCAACGGCAGCGGTGACGTCTCGATCTCGATGTCGATCACCTTCAACACGGCGCAAAGCATGGCCTGGCGCCGCGCGATGACCTTCAACCACTACGCGCGCCGGCTCCTCGGCCGTCTCGGCATCACGCCCAAGCCAGTCGGTCAGCACGCATGGCGCGACGGCGCCAAGTCGAGCGTATGGGGCGCGGTGTCGGGGGTGAAGCAGGCGCTGAAGTAACGCCTGTTCAGTCAGCGCTTCGGTCGGAGCGTGATGATCAATCGCGCCGGAACCGTGCCATCAATATCGCGCGGCAACTTTCCCGTTTTCTGAAGTGCGCGCAACGCTGCCTCGTCCCAGCTGGTTAGGCCACTGGACTTTGTCAGCGATGGCGTACCGACGATGGTTCCATCCGGCGCGAGACGAACATCGAACTCAGCGCCAGGATTGCCGTCGACCATGTCGGCCCCTGGGAATACGACGTTTGGCCGAACCGCCGCATTGACCTTTCCGCCGTAACCGCCCGACGGTCCGGATGATTTCAGTGCAGTGCCTTTCGAATCGTCCGCGCCGCTCGCGCCCGCCATGCCCTGCATTCGCTTGAGCGTCGCGGCCCGATCGGCTGCCGCCTGCTTGGCGGCGTCGGCCTTCTTGGCTTCGGCGGCAGCTTGTTGTGCCTCCGCCTTTTTGGCATCCGCTTCCTGCTTCTTCTTCGCATCGGCCAGCTTTTGCTGCTGGTCCTTCTTGCGCTCGGCCTCGTCTTCGGCGCGCTGCTTGGCCTCGAGCTCCTTCTTTTCCTGGGCCTTCTTGGCGGCCTGCTGCTGCTTCAGCTTTTCCTGCCGGTCTTCTTCCAGCTCGCGCTCGCGCTCCTTTTGTTCCTTCAGCTTCTTCTCGCGTTCAAGTGCGATGTCGGGCGCGCGCGGCGCAGGCGGCTCGGGCGTCACCACCCGAGGTGGCGGTGGGGGGGGCGGTGGAGGCGGAGGCGTCGGAGCAGGCGGCGGTGGCGTGGGCGCCGGTGCGGGCGTTGGCGGGGCGGAAAGGCGCGGCGCGGCCAGCTGCACGGTCGACGACCACAATTCGGCTTCCACCGCATCGTCTTCCGCCTCGCGCTTCCAGCTGACGCCCCAGGTGAGGGCGGCAATCAGAAGCACGTGCGCGATCAGCGCAAAAACGATGGCGAGTGGCGTGCCGCGGGGGGGCGGTGGCGCGAACTCGGGGCGATCGGCAGCGAGCGACATGCCTTTATTTGCCCGCGCCCGTGGCGGTGACGGACAAGCCCACGCGCTCGATGCCGCTGCGCTTCAACTGGTTCATGGCCTTCACGACGGTCTCGTACTTCACCGTCTTTTCGGCGCTGATGACCACCGGGCGCTGGTCGTCCCCGCCCTGCGCCTGCTTGGCGGCCGCGCCGATCTGCGTCATCGGGATCGACGCGCCGCCGGTGCCGGTCGACGGGTCTTTCTTGATCTGGATTTCGTCGTCGCTCTTGATGACGATCTCGATCGGCTTGTCGGGTTGCTTGTTCGCCTTGTCGACCGTCGGCAGGTTGATGACGCTCGGCGTGATCAGGGGCGCCGTGACCATGAAGATGATCAGCAGCACCAGCATCACGTCGATGAACGGGACCATGTTGATCTCGTTGATCGTGCGGCGGCCGCGGCCGCGGGAAGAGACTGCCGCCATGTCAGTGACCGGTGCTGCTGCTGCTCGTGGCTGCCGCGGCCGGGTTCACGTTGGCCGACAGGTTGCGCTGCAGGATGTTGGAGAACTCTTCGATGTAGGTCTCGAGCGCGATCGCGATCTTGTCGATCTCGCGAGCAAACCGGTTGTAGCTGACCACGGCCGGGATCGCGGCGAAGAGGCCGATGGCGGTGGCGACCAGTGCCTCGGCGATGCCGGGCGCCACGGTGGCGAGCGTCACCTGCGTGAGCGAGGCCAGGCCGGTGAAGGCATGCATGATCCCCCATACCGTGCCGAACAGACCCACATAGGGCGAGACCGAGCCGACGGTGGCGAGAAACGAGAGATTCTGCTCGGCCGCATCGAGCTCCCGCTGGAAGCTGGCGCGCATCGCACGGCGGGCACCGTCGAGCAAGGTGCTGGCGTCTGTCACATGGCGCTCGCGCAGCTTCTGGTACTCGCGCATGCCGGACGCGAAGATGCGTTCCATCGGGCCGGCGAACTTGGCATTCTGTGCGGCCGAAGAAAAGAGCTCGTTCAGGCTGGTGCCCGACCAGAACTCGCGCTCGAACTCGTCGTTGAGCGCGCGCATGCGCTTCAGCGCGAAGAACTTGCGAAAGATGGCGGCCCAGCTGGCGATCGAGACGATCACGAGCAGCAGCACGACGAGTTGCACCACGAAGCTCGCGTGCAGCAGGAGATTGACGATGGAGAGATCTTGATTCATGGCTTCTGAGGTTGAGACATGGAGCTGCCGGAGCGCTCGAGGGTTCCCGAAACTTGGGCCGGAATGCGCGCAGGACGCAAAGTGGCGGCGTCCACCCAGCCGAGCCGGATCGTGCCTTCGCAGAGAAGCACGCCTTGCTCCGTTTTTGATAGCACGCGCTGGGCGATTATCAAGGACGCGGCGCCGATTTGCTTTGCTTGGGCTGTAACCAGCAGTTCGTCGTCCAGGCGCGCGGGGCGATGGTATTTGAGCTGGGTTTCGCTCACCACGAACATGCCGCCGGTCTCGTCGCGCAGCTTGCGCTGCTCGACGCCGAGCGAGCGCAGCCATTCGGTGCGCGCGCGCTCCATGAACTTCAGGTAGTTCGCATAGAACACGATGCCACCGGCATCGGTGTCTTCCCAGTAGATGCGGATCGGAAACGTGAAGCTCATCCGGCCAGCGCCTTCAATCGTGCGATCGCTTCCTGCAGATGTTCCATTGAACTGGCGGTCGAGAAGCGCACGAAGCGCGAGGTTTCGGCCGTGCCGAAATCGCGGCCTGGCGTGACCGCGACGTGCGCGCGCTTCATCACTTCGAAGGCGAAATCCCAGCTGCCGTCGATGCCCAGCTTCTTCGCGAAAGCGCTGCAATCGGCCCACGCGTAGAAAGCGCCATCGGGCATGACCGGCACCGCGAGGCCGAGCGCATTCAGTTGCGGAATGAACCAGTCGCGGCGCGCCTTGAACTCCGCGCGTCGGCGTTCGTACTCGGCGATGCTGTCGGCTTCGAAGCAGGCGAGGGCGGCGTGTTGCGACACGGTGCTCGCGCAGATGAACAGGTTTTGCGCGAGGCGCTCGATCACCGGGACCAACGCATCGGGCACGACCAGCCAGCCGAGGCGCCAACCGGTCATGTTGAAGTACTTGCTGAAGCTGTTGATGCTGATGACCTGGTCGTCGATGGCCAGCGCCGTCTGCGCGAACGCATCGTCGTAGGACAGGCCGAGGTAGATCTCGTCGATCAGCGTGATGCCGCCGCGCTTCGTCACCACCTCGTGGATGCGCCGCAGTTCGTCGGGGGCGATCGAGGTGCCGGTCGGGTTGGAGGGCGAGGCCAGCAGCACGCCGCGCGTCTTGCCGGTCCAGTGCGCCTCGACCTTCTCGGCGGTGAGCTGGAAGCGCTCGGCCGCCGTGGTCGGCACCAGCACGGCGGTGCCGTCGGCTGCGCTCACGAAATGCCGGTTACACGGGTAGCTCGGGTCGGGCAGCAAAATTTCGTCGCCGACGTCGATCAGCGCGAGGCAGGCGAGTTGCAGCGCCGCCGACGCACCGGCGGTGACGACGATGCGCCGGGCTGGCACATCGACGCCGAAACGCTGGCGGTACCAGGCGCTGATGCGTTCGCGCAAGGCGTCCAGGCCCATGGCCTGCGTGTATTGCGTTGCACCTTGGCGCACCGTGCGGGCGGCGGCTTCCTGCACCAGCGGCGGGGCGGTGAAGTCCGGCTCGCCGATGTTCAGGAAGATCATCGGGCGATCGGTGTGTGCCACCTCCCGTGCGAGGGCAGAGGCGGCCTTCGCCACCTCCATCACATAGAACGGCTCGATCTTTTCGGCCCGGCCCGAAACCCTCATGGACGGGCTTTGCCGCTGGCGCGGTCGGCTTCGACCTCGGCAGCACGCAGTTGGGGCGCCAGGCTGTTGAGCACCGCGTTCACGTACTTGTGGCCGTCGGTGCCGCCGAATTCCTTGGCGAGCTCGATGCATTCGTTGAGCACCACGCGCCACGGCACATCGAGGCAATGCTGGAATTCGTACACGCCGATCCACATCACCGCATGCTCGATCGGCGAGATGCGTTCCATCTCGCGATCGAGCAGCGGAAGAATCAGGACGTCCAGCTGCGCGGCGCTTTCGATGCAGCCGTGCAGCAAGGCGTCGTAGTGCGCCGCGTCGGCCTTGTGGAATCCCGCGAGGTCGCGCGTGAACGCATCGATCGCTGCCGCGTCGTTGCCGCCCACCAGATGCTGGTAAAGCGCCTGCACTGCGAATTCGCGCGCGCGGCTGCGGTTGGACTTGGCCGATGCCTTGCGCACGCCGGTGCTGGTGAGACCGGAGCGCGACTGGCGCGCTTTCGGGTCGTGATTCGGGGCGCCTGCGGCGGGAGTGGTGGTGTCGTCGGTCATGGAGATCAGGTCAGGTCGGCCACGAGGCGCGCCATTTCAACCGCTACGCGTGCCGCATCGCGGCCCTTGTCGGTCTGGCGCGCCACGGCTTGTTCGAGGTTTTCGGTGGTGAGGATCGCGTTGGCGATGGGCAGGCGGTAGTCGAGGGCAACGCGGCTCACCGAGGCACCGGACTCGTTGGCGACCAGCTCGAAATGATACGTCTCGCCGCGGATGATGCAGCCCAGCGCCACGAGCGCGTGGTAACCGCCGCGCTCGGCCAGCGCCTGCAGCGCGATCGGCACTTCGAGCGCGCCGGGCACATGCACGTGATCGATGTCGTTGGCCGTCACGCCGAGCGTTTCGAGCTCGGCCAGGCAGGCCGTCGCCAGTGCATCGGTGATGTCGGCATTGAAGCGCGCCTGCACGATGCCGATGCGAAGACCCGTTCCGTTGAGCGGCGCTTCGGCGCCCTTGTTGGCATGCAGCATGTGGATCAGTCTTTGGTGATGTAGCCGGCGATCTCGAGGCCGTAGCCCGCCGCCATGCTCGGCATGCGACGCGGCGTGCCGAGCAGGTTCATTTTGCGCACGCCGCATTCGCGCAGGATCTGCGCACCGATGCCGTAGCTGCGCAGGTCCATGCGACCGCGCTCGGGGGCTTGCGCCGGGCGCGCCGTGCCGTCGAATTGCGCAAGCAGCTCGGCGCCCGATTCACCGCAGTTCACCAGCACCGCCACGCCTTTGCCTTCCTTGGCGATGTACGCGAGGCTGGAGTCGAGGCCCCAGGAATGCAACGAGCGATTGACCTCGAGTGCATCCAGCACCGAGAGCGGTTCATGCACGCGCACGGCGACGGTTTCGTCGGGCGACCAGGTGCCGCGCACCAGCGCCAGGTGCACGCCATGGCTCGGCTTGTCCGTGAAGGCATGGGCGGTGAACCAGCCGGCAGTGGTCTGGATCTCGCGCACGCCGACTTTTTCGACCAGCGATTCGTTGCGGCTGCGGTGCTCGATGAGCGCTGCGATGGTGCCGATCTTGAGGCCGTGCTCGGCCGCGAACACTTGGAGGTCCGGCAGGCGCGCCATCGTGCCGTCTTCGTTCATCACTTCGCAGATCACCGATGCGGGCGAGCAGCCCGCCATGGCGGCCAGGTCGCAGCCGGCTTCGGTGTGGCCGGCCCGCATCAGCACGCCGCCATCGACCGCCTGCAGCGGAAAGATGTGGCCGGGCTGGACCAGGTCGGCCGCGACGGCGTCGCGTGCCACGGCGGCCTGCACGGTGCGCGCGCGGTCGGCGGCCGAGATGCCGGTCGTCACGCCTTCGGCCGCTTCGATCGACACGGTGAACGCTGTCGAATGCTTGGCGCCGTTGCGCGTCACCATCGGTGGCAATTGCAGTCGTTCGCACATATCGCGCGACAACGTGAGGCAGATCAGCCCGCGCGCATGGCGCGCCATGAAGTTGATCGACTCGGCGGTGATGTGGTCGGCGGCGATCACGATGTCGCCTTCGTTCTCGCGGTCTTCCTCGTCGACCAGGATCACCATGCGGCCCGCGCGCAGTTCCTCGACGATTTCCTCGACCGGCGAAATCGGTGCGGCGGCCCGGCCGCTGCGGGAGGCCGAGATCGGTGTGACGGAGGCATTCATGCGGTGTCTTCTTTCTTCTGCGTGGAGGCGGGAAGGACGCCGGCCTGGAGCATTCGCTCCACGTAGCGGGCGACGGTGTCGATTTCGAGGTTCACCTGGCTGCCGGCCTTCAACGTGCCGAGGCCCGTGTTATCGACCGTGTGCGGGATGAGGTTGATGCTGATCTCGGCGCCGTCGGCCTGGTCGGTCACCGTGTTGACCGTGAGGCTCACGCCGTTGACCGTGATCGAGCCTTTGTAGGCCAGGAAGCGGGCCAAGGCCAGCGGCGCGACGATGCGCAGTTCCCAGCTTTCGCCGACCTCGACGAAGCGGCTGACCGTTCCGATGCCATCGACGTGGCCCGACACGATGTGGCCGCCGAGCCGGTCGTGCGCGCGCAGGGCTTTTTCGAGATTGACCGAGCCGGTTTCTTCGGCCAGACCGGCGGTCTTGTCGAGCGATTCGGCAGAGATGTCGATGGTGAAGCGCTGCTGCGGCACGTCGAGCGACGTGACCGTCATGCAAGCGCCGTTCAGCGCGATGCTGTCGCCGAGGCCCACGTCGTCCAGATAACCTGGAGGCGTCGCAATGCTGAGCCGCTTGCCGTGGGATGAAGAGCTTCCGAGGTCGTGGACGGCGGCGATGCGCCCCACGCCGGTGATGATTCCGGTGAACATCCGCGCATTTTCGCAGAGAAAGCGCCCCGGCCCCGGGGCAAACCCTAGAAGCTGTCGCGGCCTGCCACGCGCGCGACGATCCGGAGGTCGGGCCCGAGCTTGTCGACCGAGCGAAATTCCAGCGGCAATGCGTCCGCCAGCGAAGTGAGCGGCCCGTTGCCGAGGGCGAAGCTGGCCATGTCGAGGCCGCTGCCGATCAGCTTGGGCGCCAGGTACACCAGCATTTCGTCGACCAGGCCTTCGCGAATCAGCGAGCCATTGAGCTTGTGGCCCGATTCGACGTGCAACTCGTTGATCTCGCGCCGCGCCAGATCCTGCAGCATCGCGCCGAGGTCGACCTTGCCCTGGGCATTGGGCAGGTAGTTGACCGTCGCGCCTCGCGCTTCGAGCGCCGCGGCCTTGTCGTCGTTGCGGGCGGCTGCGTAGATCCACACCGAGCGGCCCGCGCGGAACAGTTGGGCGTCCGGCGGCGTTTGCAGCTGGCTGTCGACCACCACCAGATGCGGTTGCCGCGTCGTTTCGACCAGCCGGACATCGAGGCGCGGGTTGTCTTCCAGCACCGTGCCCACGCCCGTCAGGATGGCGCCGGCGCGCGCGCGCCAGGCGTGGCCGTCGGTGCGGGCCGCTTCGGAGGTGATCCACTGGCTCACGCCGTTGTGCAGCCCTGTCTTGCCGTCCAGCGATGCCGCGACCTTGAGACGCACCCACGGCATCTTGCGGATCATCCGGCTGAAAAACCCGATGTTGAGTTCGCGCGCCTCGGCGGCGCCGGGGCCCACCTCGACCGCGACGCCGGCGGCACGCAACCTGGCGAATCCTCCCCCCGACACCAGCGGATTCGGGTCGGCGATGGACCCCACGACCTTGCCGATGCCGGCGGCGATGAGCGCATCGCAGCACGGGCCGGTTCGGCCGTGGTGCGAGCAGGGTTCGAGGGTGACGTAAGCGGTCGCGCCAGCCACCGTGTGACCCCGGGCCTCGGCATCGCGAAGCGCCATGATTTCGGCGTGAGGCCCGCCGGCGCGCTGGGTGTGGCCGGTGCCGATCGTCTGGCCGCCGGTGCTGACAAGGACGCAGCCGACCGATGGATTCGGTGATGCCATCCGTTGACTGAGCCCGGCCAGTGCGAGGCTTTGTGAAATGGCAGAGGCGGAATCGTTCATGGGCTTTTGCGCGCGGAAACAGTAGTTCTTATTTAGAAATTAATCTGGCAATTTTATTTGACCGCCCGGAGGCTCAATAGAACCGTCCAGCGGCATCAGAAGCGAATCGATTCACTCCAAAGTTAGGATCGCGGCGCAATAAGAACAGGGGGGAATCGTGTCGATTCAAGCACGCCGCATCGGCGCGTTGCCTTTGGCGCGCCGCGCGAGGGCCCGCAAGGGATTCACGCTCATCGAAATGATGACCGTGATCACGCTGCTCGCGATCCTGCTGGCACTTGCGTTGCCCAGCTTCAATGGCCTGATCGAGCGCTATCGCGTTTCGGGTCGGGCCGGCGCCCTCGAATCCTCTCTCAGTCTCGCCCGGGTTGAGGCCATTCGCCGGGCCAGCGCGGTCCAGTTGAAAGCCGAATCGGGCTGTGGCGCGACCGGGCTCACGGCATGGAGCTGCGGCTGGACCGTTCGCGCAGGCAACGAAATTCTCCGGCGAGAGCCGCAAGACGCGGCCTTGAGCGTCGAAGCCACCGCGGGCGCGTTCGAGTTCGGCGCGTTCGGCCAGATCACGCCGTGGGGGAGCTTCCAGATCGATCCGGTGGGCCAGTCGTCTTCCGCCAATGCCATTCGACTGTGCGTCGGGATGAGCGGCCGGGTGCGCCGCCAGAGCGGCAGCGACAGATGCGATGCATGAGGTCGGCATGAAGACATCCACGCCCTTGCGCCGCCAACGTGGCATTTCGATGATCGAAGCCATGGTCTCGGTCGTCATCCTGAGCTTCGGGCTGCTGGCCATTGCAGGCTTTCAGGTGCGCGTGCTGGCCAGCAGCGCCAGCGCCAATTTCGGTGATCAGGCCGCTCGCTTGGCGAGCGACATGGCCGAACGGATTCGTGCCAACCCCTATGCGTCAGGGAGGCCGGGGGTGAGCTTTTACGCGGAGCGTGGCGACTGGGGCGCGCCCGGAAACAAGCCGGCACCCGATTGCAGCACGACGTCGTGCAGCACCTGGGACATCGGCAGTTTCGACATCTGGGCGTGGAAGACCGCCGTCGTCAACGCGCTGCCGGAGGGGGATGCCGCAGTCTTCCAGGAAGCCGGGCAATTGCGCGTGGTCATCACCTGGCAAGACAACGCGCAGTTCGTTGCGTCACCGGGTGACGGGTCGGGGTGCCCGCCGAGCAGCACGCGGTCTTGCCACCGCATCGTCGTCGGGATTCCCAAGCCATGAACGCACGCCTGACTTCGCGTGGTGCGCGGCTCGGTTTCACCCTCGTCGAACTGCTGGTGGCGCTCGTGATCGGCATGCTGGTCGTGCTCGCGGCGGTGGCCAGCCTGTTCGGCACCCGGTCGGCCGCGCTCGCCAGCGAAGATGTCAGCGAACTGCAGCAATCGTCGGCGCGCGCTTTCCAGCTGCTCAAGCAGCACATCACGCAGGCCGGGTACATGCCGATCGATGTGCTGGACGGCAACCGCGGTTACTTCAGGGTCAACCCGAGCGATCTGACGAATGTCGTCGGCGAGCCGGTGTTTTTTGCCGTCAAGGGCACCGAAGGTGGCCCGGCGAAAAGCGATACCTTGAAGCTCGGTTTCGCGCCGTCGCCGGACTTCTTCGAAGACTGCCTGGGCCGCGCGGTGAAGTACGACGCCACCAACCCGACCGCGTTGGAAAACGAGCGGCTCGTCGCGAGCGAGTTCTATGTCGAGGGCGGCAATCTTCGGTGCAGGGGCAGCGGGGGGAAAGGCACGTCGCAGCCCCTCGTCAGCGGTGTCGAGCGTTTCGATGTGACGTATGGCGTCAGTGGCGCGGTCGCCGAGTCGCAGATCCATCAGTACGTGTCGGCCACCAGCGTGAGCACAGGCGGGTTCAACCGGGTTCGCAGCGTCCGAGTCTGCTTGCAATTGGTCGCGCGTTCGGCTGCCAACGTGGCACAGCGCTACGTCGACTGCGATGGCGCCCCGCAGACCAGCAGCGACGGCAGGCAGCGAGGCGTCTTCGTGTCCGTCTTCGCGCTCCGAAACAACCTGGGAGCGCTCTGAATGACCCCAACCCGAAGCATCGCGCGGCGAGAGCCGGTGCGCCGCGTGGCATCGCGACGCCGGCAGCGCGGCTTTTCACTGTTCATCGTCTTCATCATCCTGTTGCTGTCGGTGCTGCTCGTAGTCGGCGGCGCACGCGTTGCCGTTCTGCTCGAAGCGATGGGCGGCAGCCGCAGGGAGTACGACCGTGCCTTCGAGGCCGCCGAGGCGGGCTTGCTCGATGCGCAGCGCGACATCGATCGCACGTACTACAACGGCACCAGCAAGCGCTTCGAGCGTTGCCCCGGCGCGGTCGTCTCCACTGACGTCTGTCGGCGTGCGCCCGGTCTGCGCAACTACCCCGACCCGGACTCGAACGGACTCGCCGCCTACGAACAAAACACCTGCGATGACGGCATCTGCGTGTTCGCGGACAACGTGGTGGGAAGCGCCGCACCCGGATTCAAGTTCTGGACGAAGCCGACCTACCGGGGCGCCGGGATGGCTGCGAAGTTCGGCCAGTTCACCGGTGCGCCACTGCCGGTCGAGGGCCGGGAGGCGCTGCAGAACACGCGGTACTGGACAGAGGTGGTGCGCCTGCCGACCGACGACTCCATGCAGGGTGGCTATCTCTACCGCATCACCGCGATGTCGACCGGAACGCGCGGCGCGGACGGGACGACCCAGGTCGCGGTGCAGACGAACTACGACCCGGATCCCGTGGTGTTGAACAGCGGGTCGTCGTGTGTTCCCGGTGCGGTGAACTGTCCGCCGCCGCCGCCACCACCACCACCACCACCACCACCACCACCGCCACCGCCACCGCCACCGCCACCGCCACCGCCACCGCCACCGCCACCACCACCGCCACCACCACCGCCACCACCACCGCCACCACCACCGCCACCGCCACCGCCACCTCCACCACCACCTCCACCTCCACCTCCACCTCCACCGCCACCAAGCTGACAAAAAAGCCAGCCACAAGGCAGCAACGACAGGGAGAAAAAATGAGCGCATCAAGAATCGCAAAACGCTGGATGGTGGGCTGCCTGATCACGACGCAGGTGGTGGCCCAGGCGTCGCCGTATGCGTTGTCCCGCATGCCACAGAACACGGCCGTCGCCGAGCCCAGTCCCAACGTGATCGTGTCCGTGGACAACTCCGGGAGCATGGCCTATTCGTCCAACTCCGCCGATGGATCGTTGCCACCGACCGGGCGCACGCCGACGCGAATGAAGGCACTGCAGGACGCGCTCATTCGAAACTTCGCGCCCGACCGCATTCCGGACAACCGCATCCGGCTGGCCTGGCAGGCCATGAACCACAACGTCGACAACGACTGCGTGGGCTTTCTCGGCGCGGCCGGTGGCAGCATCTGCACGATTGAAGGTCGGGCGAATGCCAACAGGATGCAAACGCTCGATGCGCAGCACCGGGACGCGTTCATGCGCTGGGTGAACGACAAACTCAAATCCAGCGGTGGCACGCCCCTGCATTCCATGATGGCCCGGGCCGGCGAATACCTGAAGACCACCGGGCCCGACAGTCCTTTCTCGGACGACCCGGCCGACGCGAGTGCGACCCGCTCCTCGTGCCGCAAGACTTTTCATATTTTCATGACCGACGGCGACTACAACCTGTTCGGCGGTCGCGAAGCGCCCGCTCTGCTCGGCATTCCGGACGTCGGCAACGCTGACGGCACCGCTCGCGCGTTGCCGGCGCCGGCGCCGCCCTATGTGCCTCGGGCGCCTTTCAAGGACGGTGCCGGCGCGCACAACGTACCGGGCCACTGGTCGGTGGTGGCGAAGGCAGACGCAACGTCCGGCTGGAAGCCCGACTCGGAATACCGACCGACGCTGGCCGACTTGGCGTTCAGCTATTGGGCAGACGACCTGCAGCCGGGCATTGCCGACAACGTGGCGCCCATCGAAGCCGTCAAGGCCGATGAAACCGTGGGTGGCGTCGTGGTGCCCAGGTTCTGGAATCCGAAGAACGATCCGGCGAACTGGCAGCACATGAACACATCGACCATCGGCTTCGGTGCTGCCGCCACCTGGGGCGCGACCCCGCGCATCGGCGCAGCGGCCAACGAAGCGAGTCCGACCTACAGCGGCGACTATGCAAGGCTTGTCGCGGGCTCGATGGCCTGGCGCGATCCGCTGTCGGGCACGCTGCCGGTCAGCGGCAACTTCTTCGGCTGGTTCAGCGGTGGCACGGCGGCGGGGTACTGGCACGAAGGCTTCAGCGACGCGCAGCAATCGGCGGTCCGCATGGACCTGTGGCATGCCGCCATCAATGGGCGAGGCACCTTCACCCCGGCGTCGAATGCGGCGGCCCTGGACAACGCGTTCCAGTCCATCCTGACCGGCATCCTCAGCAACACGAGCGCGCCCCTGACGTCGATCGCGGCAGGGAGCAGCAAATTCCAGAACGGCGCCGTCTTCTATCGCGCGGGCTACGACACCGGGGACTGGTCCGGCACTCTCCTGGCATCGAGCGCGTCGGGTGCGCAACTGCTGCCGGTGTGGTCTGCGCGTGCGCTGCTCGACAGCAAGGTGCAGGACGCGGGCCACGACAACAATCGCACCGTCCTGAGCGCCGCGGCAGGAATCGGCATCCCGTTTCGATGGGACCGCCTGAGCACGCGGCAGCAAGAGGCATTGCAGGGCGCCGCGATCACGGCCGCCACCGACACCTCAACCGGGCAACAGGTTCTGAGCTTCTTGCGCGGTGACCGAAGCCAGGAAGGATCGAAAACCGGCGGGTTGCGTGAGCGTCAGCATGTGCTGGGCGACATCGTCGGGTCTTCGATCTGGTACACCGGAAAGCCGAACGCCGGTTTCGTCGGCAACGGCTACGCCGCTTTCGCAGCGCGCCGGGCTACCCGGACGCCGATGCTCTATGTCGGTGCAAACGACGGCATGCTGCACGGCTTCACGGCCGATACCGGCAATGGAGGCGGCCAGGAGCTCTTCGCGTTCGTGCCTGAAGGCGTCTACGGGTCGGCGACGGACCCGCTGCTCAAGCAGCTCAGTCAAGTCAGTTACCAGCATCGCTATTTCGTCGACGGTTCGCCCTTTGTCGGCGACGTGTATTTCGGCGCACCCGGTTCCAAGGACAGCGACGAAGCGATGGCGAGCCAGTGGAAATCGCTGCTCGTCGGCACGCTGGGCGGAGGCGGAAAGGGCTACTTCATTCTCGACGTGACCGATTCGTCCTCGATCACGGAGGGTGCTGCCCAGGCGAGTGTCCTGCTCGACAACACGGGCGGCAACGACGTCGACATCGGCCATCAATACCAGCAGCCGGTCGTCGGCGGTGCCGCACGGCGCGCCAAGCAATTCGTCCGCCTGAACGACGGGCGGCCGGCACTGCTCATGGGCAATGGGTACAACAGCCGCGACGAAAAGGCGGTGTTGCTGGTTCAGTACCTGGACGGCGCTCGCGAATTGCGAAAGGTCTATGCGCCGGTCGGCCAGCCAACCGGCAGCGCGAACGGGCTCTCTGCACCGCAGACGGTGGACCGCGACGCCAACGGGACGGTCGACATCGTCTACGCGGGGGATCTGCGCGGACAGATGTGGCGCTTCGACCTCAGCGCCAGCGATGCCAGTCTGTGGCGCGTCACGTCGGGAGCGGCGAGCGGCGGCGACGGCAAACCCTTGTTCGATGCCGGAAGGAGTCGGCCGATCACGGGCGCGCCCGTCGTGGTGTCGCATCCGCGCAATGGCTTTCTGGTGGCCTTCGGCACCGGCCGAATGTTCACGACCGACGATCACGCCGCCGCGTCACAGCAGGCGCTCTACGGGATCTGGGACAACGCCTCACAAACAGCGGTCGAGGCCGATCTCGTGCAACAAGCCGTCACTGCCACGAAGAACGTGAGCGGTGAGCTCTACCGCACGTTGCAACAGGGTGGTGTGTCCTATGACGGAAAGGACGGCAAGCGGGGATGGTTCCTCGTCTTGCCGGACGCAAAAGAGCGCGTGGTGCTGAACGGTGAAGCACTCAACAGCAGCGTTGGCCTGTTCTCCACGCTGATTCCCGGGACGGCCAGCAACAGCGTCGATTGCACCAGCGGACAGCCCGACACCGGCTGGACGATGCTGCTCGATCTGTTCAGTGGCAGTTCGCCCGGAACCGACATCTTCGGCATCGGCGACACCGATGCGACCGCGCTCGGCGGCTACCACAACGGCAAGGCATCGCGCGTGACGTCCCTCAATTCGGGCACGCCGGGCGGGGTCACGCTGATCGACACGAACGGCAAAACCAAAGTTGTCGATTTAAAAAAACCGGGCCGCCGATTCGGCTGGCGAAGCCTGCTGCCTGCCAACTGAAGGACCACGCCGATGCCGAACCGAAATCGCACAGTGCGAGACCGAAACCCGGGCTTCACGCTCGTCGAACTGCTGATCGTGGTGGCGGTGATCGGCATCCTTGCCGCGATTGCCTACCCGAGCTACACGCGCTACGTCATGCGCGCCAAGCGGGCCGATGCCAAGCAAGTGTTGCTGCAGGCCGCGCAATGGATGGAGCGTTCCTACACGGTGAACTTCAAGTACCCGTCCGGGACGAGCCCGGTGTTGCCCGACGGTCTGCGCCAGTCGCCGGCGCAGGGCGCAGCGAACTATGTCGTGAGCGCCTTCAGCGCTTCCGATGCTGCATTCTTGTTGCAGGCGGTGCCAGAGGGCGCGCAGGCGGCCGACGAGTGCGGCACGCTCAGCCTCGACAACCTGGGACAGAAAGGCACATCAACGGGCAGCGACCCAGCGACGGTTCAGCGCTGCTGGAGCCGCTGAGGCCGCGCCAGGCTCAGATATCCCGCAGCAGCTGCCTGAACTCGTCCACGTCTTCGAAGCTGCGATACACCGAGGCAAACCGCACGTACGCGACCTTGTCCAAGCGCTTGAGCTCGCGCATCACGAGTTCACCCACCTTGGTGGATTCGATTTCCCGAAGGCCGCTGGCCAGCAGCTTTTGCTCGATGCGCAGCAAGGCGCCGTCGATCTGCTCGATGCTCACAGGGCGCTTGCGCAGCGCCAGCATCATCGATGCGCGCACCTTGTTGGTATCGAAGTCGGCCCGGCTGCCGTCCTTTTTCACGACAACCGGGAAATTGACGTCGGGCCGCTCGTAGGTGGTGAAGCGCTTGTCGCAGGCGCCGCATTGGCGCCGCCTGCGTACGAAGTCACCGTCTTCCGAGACGCGGGTCTCGACAACCTGCGTTTCAAGGTGGCTGCAAAAAGGGCATTTCATGCGACCACCTTGACGGCGTTCAACCGTAGACCGGGAAGCGGCTGGTCAGCGCGTGCACCTTGGCGCGAACGGCGTCGATGTTCGCGGGGTCGCGCGGGTTCTCCAGCACGTCGGCGATCAGGTGGGCCGTCATGCGCGCCTCTTCGTCCTTGAAACCACGCGTCGTCATTGCGGGGGTGCCGATGCGCACGCCGCTCGTGACCATCGGCTTTTCCGGATCGTTCGGGATGGCGTTCTTGTTGATCGTCATGTGCGCGGCGCCCAGCACGGCTTCGGCTTCCTTGCCGGTGATGCCCTTGGCACGCAGGTCGACCAACATGACGTGGCTTTCGGTTCGGCCGCTCACGATGCGCAGGCCGCGCTGGGTCAGTGTGTCCGCCACGATCTGCGCGTTCTTCACGACCTGCTGTTGGTAGGTCTTGAATTCCGGCGCCATCGCCTCCTTGAACGCCACCGCCTTGGCCGCGATCACGTGCATCAGCGGGCCGCCCTGCAGGCCGGGGAAGATGGCGCTGTTGATCGCCTTCTCGTGCTGCGACTTCATCAGGATGATGCCGCCGCGCGGGCCGCGCAGGCTCTTGTGCGTGGTGGACGTGACCACATCGGCGTGGGGCACCGGGTTGGGGTACACGCCCGCGGCCACCAGGCCTGCGTAGTGGGCGATGTCGACCATGAAGATCGCGCCGACGTCCTTCGCGACCTTGGCGAAGCGCTCGAAGTCGATGCGCAGCGAGTAGGCCGACGCGCCCGCGATGATGAGCTTAGGCATCGATTCGTGCGCCTTGCGTTCCATCGCGTCGTAGTCGATTTCTTCCTTGGCATCCAGGCCGTAGCTCACCACGTTGAACCACTTGCCGCTGATGTTGAGCGGCATGCCGTGCGTCAGGTGACCGCCTTCGGCCAGGCTCATGCCCATGATGGTGTCGCCGGGCTTCAGGAACGCCAGCATGACGGCCTCGTTCGCCGAGGCACCGCAATGCGGCTGCACGTTGGCTGCGTCGGCGCCGAAGATCTGCTTGATCCGGTCGATGGCCAGTTGCTCC
Source organism: Variovorax sp. PAMC 28711 (assembly GCF_001577265.1). NCBI lineage: Bacteria > Pseudomonadati > Pseudomonadota > Betaproteobacteria > Burkholderiales > Comamonadaceae > Variovorax > Variovorax sp. PAMC 28711. The sequence goes on from NZ_CP014517.1 coordinate 3,753,895, forward strand.
GCCACGTCCACGTGCTCGCAGCCACCGTAGTAGCGCTTGCCGGGATAGCCCTCGGCGTACTTGTTGGTCAGCTGCGAACCCTGCGCAGCCATGACGGCCGGCGACGCGTAGTTTTCACTCGCGATGAGCTCGATGTGGTGTTCCTGGCGGGCGTTCTCGGCCTGGATGGCGGCCCAGATTTCGGGATCGGTCTGGGCGACGAGATGATTGCGTGAGTACATGGCAGTCCTTTGAAGACGAAGATCCTTGTTGTTCTAGCAAACAAGGGCTGCCCAGGCGAACGGCTGAACGCCTGCTCAAGAAATCCCGCAGGCGGCACGCTTCCCAGTGGTGTTCCACGTCAGCACAAATACCTTCAAGAGGGGGTGTGCCTATCGCCAGTCGCGTGCCCGGCGAGTGTAGCCGACCGCTCCCGCAATTACAGGTCGCCGAGCAGCGCGACCTTCTGGGTATTGGTGGTTTCCGGCTTGGCAGGCGCCACCACCGGGATCGGCTGCGTGCGCAGGCCCGGCAACGCCGGCGTGATCGAAGGTGTGCGACCGCCAGCGACCTGGCGCAGGCGTTCATGCTCCGCCAGAACCTTGGCGGCATAGCCGCCGTCGTCTTCCAGATTGGCCGCGCCGACATAGAAGCGCAGGCCGCGCTCCACGGAACCGGCACGGGCGATGCATTCCTGCAGCACCTTGACGCCGACGCGCATGTTGGTCACCGGATCGAACGCCGTCAGCGTGCCCCCCGCGCTCTCGTACTTGTCGCCATGGATCCGCGTCATGACCTGCATCAGGCCTTGCGCGCCCACTTGGCTCTGCGCGAACGGATTGAAGCTGGATTCCACCGCCATGATCGCGAGGATCAGCGTCGGGTCGAGCTTGGTCCGCTTGCCGATGTCGTAGGCCTCGGCGACCAGCACGCTCAACGGTTCCGCCGCAACCCGGTACTTCTTGCTGAGCCAGTAAGCAACGGCGGCTTGCTGCTTGGGCAGGTCCAGCGGACTGGCCGCCGTGGTCCGCTCGATGGCGGTGGGCTCGAGGTCGGTCGCTTCCGGCGCGGGCTTGCGGGATTGGAGCCAGCCCATCAGCTGGTCTTCTCCGGTCTGACGCAGGTCGGGGCGCGCCACGAGTGCGAGGGCAGCAAACACGATCGCCAATCCGAGCAACGCAAAACCGTTGTGGGTGATTTCGAAAAAGCCGTCGGTGACATCGGACACGAAGGTCCGTAGCCCTTTGGCTGTGGCTTCCATAGCCAGTTTCATCGCTCTTCCTTTCGGTCCGGCGCCTGGAGCGTGCAACCCAATCAAGGGGTTGCCGTTCGAAGAGCGACGTCGTTGGATGGGTACGGATCGGGTCCGCGCGGAGGGGGAGTGAGCGCGGCAGCCTGATCAAGCCGAGAGACTCGGCAGCGGATTCTTCAGATTGAGAGAGGGGCCCGGGCGCTTGGCATCACAGGGCAACGCGGATTCTAGGAGCCGCTACATACACGGTCAAGAATAACAAATAGGGTTGATATTCTAATTTACATATAAATACAACTGCGCATTACTGCATAAATCGCCCCGCAATATTCGATTGCAAATCCGATTTGCAAAGCGCGAGCCGGAGGTCTAACCTGCAGATGCCTGTTGATTCAGGCATCTGCCCAGGTCCTGCAACCCACGGCGTCAAGCCCGGTGGTTCGGCGATCGAGGCCACTCTCGGTGGCAATCTTTTGCCACCCGTGCAAACGGAACGATTGAACTTCCGGTTGCGCGAAAAGATGGCATGGGTTTTCGACCCGCCATCGAGCCCGGTGACAAGACTTCGCGTCGCGTCACCGGGCTTTCTTGTTCATGGACCTGTCCGAAGGCTTTGCGGCACACTCCGTTTCAATGAACGCTGCTTCGATAAAACAGAACAAGTGGGTGCGACGTGGGATCGTCGCGGTGTTGGCCTTGCTGGTGATCTGGGCCGTAGCATGGCTGGCTGTCCCGCCGATTGCCAAGAGTCAGATCCAGAAGATCGCCAGCGAGAAACTGGGGCGACAGGTCACGGTCGGCAAGATCGACTTCAAGCCCTGGACGCTCGAACTCACGCTCAGCGATCTGCGCGTGGCCACGGCCGACGGCAAGCAATCGCAACTGGCCGTCTCGCGCATCTATGTCGATGCCGAACTCCAGTCGGCGTTGCGTCTTGCGCCGGTGATCGACGCGCTGACCATCGATGCCCCGACGGTCCAGCTCACGCACCTGGCCGATGGCAAGTACGACATCGACGACATCCTCGCGAAGCTGGCGAGTGCGCCTTCCGACCCGAAGAGCGATCCGGCGCGCTTCGCGGTCTACAACATCAAGATCAACGACGGCGCGGTCGACTTCGACGACCAGACAGTTCGCCGCAAGCACGAGTTGCGTGACTTCGTGTTGAACGTGCCTTTCCTGAGCAACCTCACGTCCCAGCGCGAAATCAAGACGGAGCCCAAGCTGGACTTCGTCCTCAACGGCAGCAAGTTCGATTCGACCGCCTTCAGTACGCCCTTCGCCGACAACCGCAAGACCGACGCGCAGATCCAGTTCACCGGGTTGGACCTCGCCCCTTACCTCGGCTACATCCCGGGCGGCTTGCCGGCCAAACTGCAGGCCGGCACGCTCGACGCCAACCTCAAGGTCGATTTCGAGCGCGCGCAGTCGGGCGGCCTCAAGATCAGCGGCACGATCGAGGCGCACAACACCAAAGTTGCCGATGCGCGGGGCCGCGACCTGCTCAGCTTCGATTCGCTCAAGCTCGCGCTGGCCGACGTTCGGCCGCTCGAGGGCGTCGTCCACCTGAGCGAGGTTGCGTTGGCGGGCCCGCAACTTGCCGTCGCGCGGGATGCCGAGGGCAAGCTCAATTTGCTGGCGACCGATCCCGGCACCGGCGCCACGGTGAAGGTGGCGGTTCCTGCGGCACCTGCGAGTGCCGCCGCGCAGAAAGAACCCGAAAAGAAGGCGGCGCTGCGCGTGCAGGTCGACAAGGTCGCGCTCGACGGCGGTCGCATCGGCTGGCGCGACGAAACCACCCGTCCGGCCGCTGCGGTCGACGTCAAGGATCTGAACGTCGACGTCAGCGGCGTGACCTGGCCGATGACCCAGCCGGCCCGGATCAGCGGCGCGACCACCATCGCCGGGGCATCGCTCAAGTTCAAGGGCGAGGCCACCGACAAGATCGCGAACGTGCAAACCGAAGTCGACGCGTTGCCGCTGTCGCTCGCCGCGCCGTACCTCGCCCGCAGCCTCGAGCCGACGCTCGACGGCAAGCTGAGCGGCCAGATCGACATCGCCTGGGCCAACCCCGACCTGAAATTCAAGGCGCGCAAGCTGTCGCTCGACGGCCTCGCGTTGACGCAGGCCAAGACGGCGCTCGCGAGCGTCGGCCGTTTCGAACTGACCGATGCCGACGTCGACATGACGAAGCACACGCTCGCGATCGCTTCGTTCACCGTGACGAATCCGAAAATGCGGATCGAGCGCGACAGCGAGAAGCGCTGGATGTTCGATCGCTGGCTGCGGGCGCCGGCAGGCGGCGATGCCAAGGTCGCCGCGCCCAAGCCCGCAGCTGCGGACGCGCCCGCCGCGCCGGCCGCCAACACGACGCCCTGGGCGCTGACGATCGGCACCTTCGCCGTCGACAACGGCGCGATCAGCTACGCCGACAAGGCCAGCGCGACCCCGGTGGCGGTGGAGATCACCGCGCTCAAGGTGAGCGCCCAGAAGATCGCGCCCGACACGGCCGGCGTGTCGCCGCTGCAGGTGTCCGGCCGCATCGGCGCCGGGCGCGCGGACGCGGGCCGCTTCGACTACAAGGGCAACGTCGTGCTCAAGCCGGTGTCGGCGGAAGGTCGGCTCGAAGTCGCATCGTTCCCGGCGCACGCGTTCAAGGCGTACTACGGCGACGTGCTCAACGTCGACATCCGTCGCGCCTTCGCAAGCTACCGCGGCACGGTGCGCTTCGCGCAGGCGACGGCCGGCATCAGCCTCAAGCTGGCCGGGGATACCGCGCTCGACGACTTCCGCGCCAACAGCGTGTCGCTGACCGAATCGCCGGGCTTCGACCGCAGCACCAACCAGTTGTTGAGCTGGAAAACGCTCAACCTGCGGGGGCTGCAAGTCGCCATGGCGCCGGGCGCGCCGCTCGGCGTGGACGTGCGCGAGACCACGCTCACCGACCTGTTCGCGCGCGTGATCGTCGACCCGACGGGCCGGCTGAACCTGCAGAACCTGACAAAAAAAGGCGAGCAGGAAGGCGCCGCCAAGGCACAAGCCACAACCGATGCCACGAGCCGCCGCAGCCTCGGCGGCACCACGACCACCACGGCGCCGGCGCCCGCCACTGCGGCATCCGCGCCCGTCGTTGCCGCAGCGCCTGCCGCCGAAGCCGGCCCGGCACCGGAGATCAACTTCGGTCCGATGAGCCTGGTCAACGCCAAGATCGACTTCACCGATCTGTTCGTGAAGCCGAACTATTCGGCCGACCTGAGCGAACTGACCGGCAAGCTCAGCGCGTTCTCGTCCAGGCCCGCGCCGGGCGCCGACGGCAAGGTCGCGCTGGCCGACCTCGAACTGCGCGGCAAGGCGCAGCAAACCGCGGCGCTGGAAATCACCGGCAAGCTGAATCCGCTGGTCAAGCCGCTGGAGCTCGACATCACCGCCAAGATGCGCGACCTCGACCTGGCGCCGCTCTCGCCGTATTCGGTGCGCTACGCGGGCCACGGCATCGAGCGCGGCAAGATGAGCATGGACGTCAATTACAAGATCGCCGCCGATGGCCAGCTCACGGCCGCCAACAAGCTGGTGCTCAACCAGCTGCAGTTCGGCGAGGAAGTGAAGGGCGCGCCCAACAGCCTGCCGGTGCGGCTCGCGGTGGCGCTGCTGTCCGACCGCAACGGCGTGATCGACGTCGACCTGCCATTGCGCGGGTCCCTCAACGACCCGCAGTTCAGCATTGGCCCGTTGATCTTCAAGGCCATCATCAACCTCATCGCCAAGGCCGCGACGGCGCCGTTCAGCCTGTTGACGGGCGGCCTCGGCGGCGGTTCCGGCGAGTCGAGCGCGATCGTTTTCGATGCCGGCAGCGCGACGCTCAGTGCGGGCGCCAAGGAAAGTCTCGACAAGGTGGCCAAGGCGCTGACCGATCGCCCCGCGTTGCAGATGACCGTGGTCGGCACCTCCAACCTCGAAAAAGAAAAGGACGCCTACCAACGCCAGCGGCTGCGCCAACTCACCCAGGCCGAAAAGCGCCGCATCGCGGCCCGCGCCGGCAAGGATGCCACCGACGTGGCGCCGGTGACCGACGCCGAATACCCCGAGCTGCTCACGGCGGTCTACAAGCGCGCCGACATCACCAAGCCACGCAACATGGTCGGCCTCGCGAAAGACCTGCCGCAAAAAGAGATGGAAGACCTGTTACTCACCAGCATTCCGGCCGATGAAGAGTCGATCCGGCAGCTCGCCGTGGAGCGCGGCGCCGTCGTGCGCGACTACCTTCTGGCGCAAAAGCTGCCGAGCGAACGACTGTTCCTCGGCGCGGTGCGCACCAACGCCAGCGGCACCGACTGGAAACCCGGCGCCGAGCTCAATCTGGCGACCCGCTGACGGGCGGGCCCCAAGTCGGTGAAAATGGAGCGGTGCGCCGGTCCGTACTTCCCAGTACCCCGGCGCCTTCGCATTTCCCTCAGACAAGACAACGTTCATCCGCGCAGTGACTTCAACTTCTTCCAAGCCCCACGACATTCAGGCCCTCGACACGCTGACCGGCGGCGCCTTCACCGCATCGACTTCCGGAGAGCGCGCAGGGCGCATCCGCGACTGGCTCGCCGGCAATCCCACGCCCGAGCTGATGCAGGAGGTGTTCAAGGAACTGAGCGGCCGCGACAAGGGCGCTGCGCGCCTGCTGCGCGAAAAGCTCGACGAAATCAAGCGCGCCAAGGGCCAGGAAGCCATCGGCGCCGAGTGGGCGCAGAAGGCCGAGGCGCTGCTGGCGCAAGGCAAGCTCAACATCGCCGACGCGCTCGCCTGGCAGCGCGACGCGGCCAAGGCCGGCGCACCGCTGTCGCGTGAGCCGCTCGCCGGTTTCAAGGGCCAGCTCGCCGAACGGGTGAAGGGCATCGAAGATCTGCAGCACCGTGCGCAGGTGCACCGCGAGGCGGCCGTGCTGCTGGCCCAGCGCTTCGAGGTGCTGTCGACCAAGGGCTGGCAGGACGCCCAGTCCGCCGAAGAATCTTTGCGTGGCGACGTCGCGCACTGGAAAGAGCAGGCCGACGCGATCGCCGCCGATGCCAACTGGAGCAGCCTCGACGCCAAGTTCGCGCCGCAGCTCGATGCGTCGAAGGCGCAGCTGCTGATCGTGTCGGATGCCTTCCACAGTGCACTCGTGCTGGCGCAAGCCGCCGCAGCCGACGCCGCGGCGCCGCTGCCGCCGGTGCCGGTGTGGGCCGACGAGCTCCGAGCTGCACGCGGTGAGGCCGTCGCGCCCAAGGCTGCGCCGGTCAAGACTGCGAAGCCGGCCGTCGATCCGTCGGTCCGCGCAGCCGCGCAGGACGCAGTGACGGCGGCGCTCGGCAAGCTCGAACAGGAAACCGCCGAAGGACACGGCAAGGCCAGCGCCGGTGCCGCAGCCGCGTTGCGCGCGGTGCTGAAGCAGCACGGCAAGCTGGTCGAGTCCGAACTCGAAGCCCGCGTGCACGCTGCGTTGATCGCCGCCGGTGAACTCGAAGGCTGGCAGCGCTGGAGCGCCGACAAGGTGCGCGAAGACCTCGTCGCCCGGGCCGAAGGCCTGCTCAAGCGTCCCGAAGGCCAGGCACTCGGTGGTCGCAAGATGCAGGAAACCCTGCGCACGCTGCGCGACCAGTGGAAGCAGGCCGACCAGGGCGGTGTGCCGAATCACGCACTCTGGAAGCGCTTTGACGAAGCGTGCAACGAAGCGCACAAGGTGGTCGAAGCCTGGCTCGACAAGGTGCGCGCCGACGCCGTCGAACATCGCGCGCACCGCATCGCGCTGATCGAGGAGGTGAAGGCCTGGGCCGCGGCCCATGCCGCCGGGTCCGACCTGAAGGCGCACAACCGCGCGCTGCACCAGTTCGCCGACCGCTGGCGCGATGCCGGTCATGTCGGCGAAAAGGTGTTTGCCGAACTGCAGCCGCTGTGGAACGATGCCTTCGGCGCCGCGCGCGAGCCCTTCGAATCCGCTCAGAAGACCAGCCTCGATCGCCGTCAGGCCATGATCTCCGAAGCGACCGAGCTCGGCGCGCAGCCCATGCTGCGCATCGACGCGGTCAAGGCGCTGCAACAGCGCTGGCAGGCCGAGGCGCAGAGCGTGCCGCTCGACCGCCGCCAGGAACAAAAGCTGTGGGACGCGTTCCGCGCGCCCATCGACGAAGCCTTCAACCGCAAGACCGCCGAGCGCGAAAAGGTTTCTGGCGCGATGAGCGAGCACGACCGCCATGTGCTCGACGCTTCCAAGGCACTCGACGCCGCCAACGCTGGCGGCGATGTGCAGAAGATCCGTGCCGCCATCGCGCGCCTCGAGGGTGCGATGCGAGGCGAGGCGCCACCGCCAGCGCCGGTTGCCGCACCGGTGTCGGCGCCGGCACCGACCACCGCGCCGGACGGTCCTTCCGAAGGCGCGACCGAAATCGTCGCGCCGGAGCAGGCTGCGAACGAGTTTGCGGAGAGCGCGCAGCCGAGCAGTGCCCCGGCCGAAGACGACAAGCGCGTCGAATCGACTGAACCCGAAATCGAAGGCGATGCGAAGGCGACCGCACCGCGCGACCTGATCGCGCCCGAAGGCAGCGCCGACGCCGGTGCGCTGGCGGACACGCCGGCCGACGAAGCGGCTGCTGCGGCGGCGCCCGCAGCGCCCCCCAAGCCGGCACCGAAGCCAGTGGTGGCCATGCGCGGCGACGACCGCCCTGGCAGCAAGAAGAACGACGCCGCCGCCGCAACGCGTGGCGGCGGCAAGTTCGGCGACCGCCGCGACAGCCGTTCCGGCCCCGGCGGACCTGGACGTCCGGGTGGCGACCGCGGCGGTGATCGTGGCGACCGCGGCGCACCGGGCGGGCGTTTCGGCGATCGTCCGCCACGTTTCGAAGACCGCGGCCCGCGTCTGGGCGACGCGGCTTTCCGTGCTCAACGCGAAGCCCTCGAACGTGCCGACTTCGCGCTGCGCAAGCTCGCGGCGCAGGCGCATGGCGAGGCGCTGTCGCAAGTGCTGGGCGCATGGGAAAAGCGCGATGCCTCGCAGCTGCCGAGCGTCCAGGAACTTGGCCGCGCGGTGACGCCGGCGGTGCGCACGGCCTGGTCGCAGTCGGTGGGGGCAACGCCGGCCAGTGGCAACGATGCCGCCGAGGCGCTGTTGCGCCTCGAAATGGCCGCCGAAGTGCCGACGCCTGCGGATCAACTCGATGCGCGCCGCGCGCTGCAGCTCAAGTTGCTCACCCGGCGTGGTGACCCCGCACCGGCACAGACCTGGGGTCAGGACGCCGGCAAGGTGCTCGCTGCGGCGCACGACGCTGCGTCGGCACGCCGCCTGCAGAACGCCCTGAAGGCGCTGCTACGCAAGTGACAGGCAGGGCGGGCTGTCAGGCCCGTTCTGGCTGGAAGAATTCGTCGAACAGCCGGCGCAACGCCGGAAACTCGGCGGCGAAACGTGGCCTGTTCACGAAGTAGGCCTCGCAGGCGACGGCGAAGAATTCGCTGATCGACTCGGCGCCGTAGGCGTCGAGCCACGGTGCGTCGCCCCCGAAACGCTCGGCCACGATGGTCTGCTCCCGAAAGGTCTCGTAGGCCGTCTGCAAGGTCGTGAGCCACATCGCCTGTGCCTCGCGGGCGCTCTGCATCCCGGCGAAGCCCGGTGGCAGCGGTGGGCAGCCGTCTGCCTGGCCGGCGCGCATGTCGATCTTGTGGGCGAACTCGTGAACGACGACGTTGTAGCCCGTGTCGTCTGTGATGCTGCTGGCCAGCACGTCCTGCCAGCTCAGCATGACCGGGCCACGCTCCATTGCTTCGCCCGCGACCACTTCTTGGTATTGATGGACCACGCCCGCCTCGTCGATGTGGGTGCGCTGCGCCACGACCTCGCAAGAGTGCACCACCACGCCGACGAAATCGTCGTACCAGGCCAGCCCGCCTTTCAGGTGCAGCACGGGCAGCACGGCCTGTGCCGCGATTGCCAACGCCACTTCGTCGGTGATGACGAAGCCGTGCGCGCCGTGGAATTCCTTGTCGCGCAAGAACTCGGCCGCCAGCGTGCGGAGCTGCGTGCGTTCCGGCGTGCTGAGCGCGGCCAGGAACGGGTAGCGGGCCAGCGTCGCCTGCCAACCCGCTTCGGGGATTTCGGGGAGGGCGCGCAGGTTGCGCAACCACTTGAACATCGTCGGCGGCGCGCGGCTAGCGCAGGTCGACGCGCTGCGCGCCGGCGGTCGAGAGGCACAGCACCTGCGCGCGCGGCGGGTGCGCCGCAGCGTCCCAGTCGCTCAAAACGATGCGTTGCAGGCCATCGCCCAGCTCGTGGTGGGCGGGCCGATGCGTGTGGCCGTGGATCAGCGTGTCGGCGTCGGCTTGCCGAAGCCACGCCCGCGCGGCCTCGTTGTCCACGTCTGCCCACACCATGCCGGGGGTGTGCTTGCGCGCCTCGCTCTGCTCGCGCATCGAACGGGCGAGGGCACGACGTTCCTCGAGCGGCCGCGCGAGGAAGGCGGCTTGCCATTCGGGTGTGCGCACCTGCGCGCGAAAGGCGAGATAGTCGGTGTCTTCGAGACAAAGAATGTCGCCGTGGCTCAGCAGCCAGCGGGTGCCATGCAGCACCAGCACGGTCGGGTCGTCGAGCAACCTGAAGCTGCTCTGCGCTGCGAGCGCCGGGCCGACCAGGAAGTCGCGGTTGCCGTGCATGAAAAACACTGGCAAGCGCTCGGCCGTGCTGCGCAGCAGTTCGGCGCACTCCGCTTCGAAGCCGGGTTGCGCCGCCGCGTCGTCGCCGATCCACACCTCGAACAGATCGCCGAGGATGAAGAGGGCATCGGCCGGCGTGGTCTCCAGATAACCTCGCCACGCGTCGAAGGTGGCGGGTTCGTGCGCCTGCAGGTGCAGGTCGGAGAGGAGGTCGACGGTGCGCCAGCTGGCGGGTGCGACCAGCTCGGCCATCACCGTCGCGTCATCGGTCATTCCACGGTGACGGTGGCCTTTTCGATCACCACGTCTTCGAGCGGCACGTCGTCATGAAAGCCCTTGCGGCCGGTTTTGACAGCCTTGATCTTGTCGACCACGTCGGTGCCGCCGGTGACCTTGCCGAAGACGGCGTAGCCCCAGCCTTGTGCCGACGGTGCGGTGTGGTTGAGGAAGGCGTTGTCGGAGATGTTGATGAAGAACTGCGCGGTGGCCGAGTGCGGTGCGCTGGTGCGTGCCATGGCCACGGTGTAGTTGTTGTTCTTCAGGCCGTTGTTGGCTTCGTTCTCGATTTCAGCGGCCGTCGGCTTTTGCGTCATGCCCGGCTCGAAGCCGCCGCCCTGGACCATGAAGCCGGGAATCACGCGGTGGAACACGGTGTTGTCGTAGTGACCTTTCTTGACGTAAGCCAGAAAGTTCTCGACCGACTTCGGCGCCTTGGCGCGATCGAGTTCGAGCGTGATCACGCCGTGGTTCTTGATGCTGAGTTCGACTTGGGGGTTGCTCATGAGGTGCTCCTTGTTGCTTCGGATGAGGCGGGTTACTTCGCCACCACGGTGGCGGACTGGATGGTGATGGTATCGACCGGCACGTCCTGCATGCCGCCCTTGACGGCGGTGCGCGCGGCGCGGATCTTGTCGACGACGTCGGTGCCCGCGACGACCTTGCCGAACACCGTATAGCCGTAGCCATCGGGGTTGGGCGCGTTGAGCATGTCGTTGTTCTTCACGTTGATGAAGAACTGCGAGGTGGCCGAGTTCGGGTTGCCGGTGCGCGCCATAGCCACGGTGTACTTGTCGTTCTTCAGGCCGTTGCCGGCCTCCAGCGCGATCGGCGCACGCGTCGGCCTTTGCTGCATGTCGGCCGTGAAGCCGCCGCCCTGGACCATGAAGTTGTCGATGACGCGGTGGAACACCGTGCCGTCGTAGTGCTTGTCCTTGACGTACTGCAGGAAGTTCTCGACGGTCTTCGGTGCCTTGGCGGGATCGAGTTCGAGCACGATGTCGCCGGCCGAGGTGGCGAGCTTCACGCGTGGTGCGCTTTGCGCCCAGACAGTAGCGCAGAGCGCGAACGATGCGACGAGCAGCACAGCGCTGCGGCGGGAGAAGGCGTGAATGTTCAAGAGCGACCTCGGTGGCAAAAGATGGAAGGGGCGCCGCACCTGCCGGGCGGCCAACGCGAAGTTACTTGGCGCGAACCGGCTTGCGCACCGTGACCGGCGCATCCGGCAGCGGCGCTTGCGCCGGCGCGGCGGCCGTGGGCGTACCGAAGAGCTGGCGAATCAGCGTGAGCTTCGGCGCGACGGTGGCGTTGGCCGATGCGAACTGCTGCGCGCGGGTGTATTGCTGCGCGGCGAGGCGCGCGTACACGTCACCCAGGTTTTCGTAAGCGGTCGCGTAGTTCGGGTTCAGGCGGATCGCCATTTCGAGCGCAGCGCGCGCCTTGTCGAACTGGCTCTGCGCGGCATACAGCGCGGCGAGGTTGTTGTAGGGCTCGGGCAGTTCGGGGAAGTCCTGCGTGAGCTGCGTGAAGGCCACCGTCGCATCGGCTTGCTTGCCTTGCTCGGTGAGGATCACGCCGCGCAGGAAGCGCATTTGCGGGTCGCGCGGCTTGCCGGCGATGTAGGCATCGGCCTTGGCCAGTGCCTCGGTGGACTTGCCCTGGCGCAGCAGCACGTTGACGTCGCTGTAGTCGTCGGCATGCACCGCACCGCTCAGCAGCGCCAGCAACAGGGCGGCGGGCAGGGCGGTGGCGAGAGAGAGTCGGGAGAACAGGGCGTGCTTCATGAAGCCTCGGAGAAAGCGAATGAACGCGAAAGGGGATGGACGCGGGCCTCGAAAAACACCCGGAAAGCAGGCGCGACGGCCGTTTATACTGGGGACGATTGTAGCCGAGGGGTCCTGTGAATCGCCTTGTCGCTGCACCCCATTGCCCCTGACAAACACCGTTCGCGCTCCCTGCCTTCTGGGCGCGAAGTGCCGCTTTCCGAGCCTTCATGAGTCTTCGCATCTACAACACGCTGTCGCGTGACCTGGAGGAGTTTTCTCCGCTGCAACCCGGCCAGGTCCGCATGTACGTGTGCGGCATGACGGTGTATGACCTTTGCCACATCGGCCATGCGCGAATGATGATGGCTTTCGATGTGGTGCAACGCTGGCTGCGTACGAGTGGCTACGCCGTCACCTACGTGCGCAACATCACCGACATCGACGACAAGATCATCGAGCGCGCGGTGAAGCGTGGCATCACGATCCGCGCACTGACCGAAGAGACGGTCGCCGCGATGCACGTGGACATCGGCGCGCTGGGCATCGAGCCTCCGACGATCGAACCTCGCGCGACCGACTACGTCCCGCAGATGCTCGAGCTGATTCACACGCTGGAGCAGAAGGGGCTCGCGTATCGCGCCGACGACGGCGACGTGAACTACGCGGTCCGCAAGTTTCCCGGCTACGGCAAGCTCTCGGGCAAATCGCTCGATGAGTTGCATGCCGGCGAGCGCGTCGCGGTGCTCGATGGCAAGGAAGACCCGCTCGATTTCGTGCTGTGGAAGGCCGCCAAGCCGGCCGAGCCTGCCGATGCCAAGTGGGAAAGTCATTTCGGCACCGGACGCCCCGGCTGGCACATCGAGTGCTCTGCGATGAGCTGCGCCACGCTCGGCGAAACCTTCGACATCCACGGTGGCGGTGCCGACCTGCAGTTCCCGCACCACGAGAACGAGATCGCGCAGAGCGAAGGCGCGCACGGCAAGCCGCTCGCGCGTTTCTGGGTGCACAACGGCTTCGTTCGCGTCGACAACGAGAAGATGTCCAAGAGCCTGGGCAACTTCTTCACCATCCGCGAAGTGCTCGCGAAATACGATGCCGAAAGTCTGCGTTTCTTCCTCGTGCGGACGCACTACCGCAGCGCGCTGAACTACAGCGACGTGCATCTGGACGACGCACGCAATTCGCTCAAGCGCCTGTACACGGCGCTCGGCAGCGTGACGCCGGCCGAGGGGGCGATCGACTGGACGCAACCGCATGCCGCGCGCTTCAAGGCGGCGATGGACGAGGACTTCGGCACGCCCGAAGCGATCGCCGTGCTGTTCGACCTGGCCGGCGAAATCAATCGCACGCGCTCGTCGGACCTGGCCGGCGTGTTGAAGGCGCTGGCCGCGACGCTGGGGCTGTTGCAAGGCGATCCCCAGGCCTTTCTGCAGGCGGGCAGTGTGATCGACGACGCGTCCATTCAGGTGTCGATCGCGGCACGCGCGGCCGCCAAGGCGGCCAAGAACTTCGCCGAAGCCGACCGCATTCGCCAGCAACTGCTCGACCACGGCATCGTGCTGAAAGACTCGCCCACGGGCACCACCTGGGCTTCGGCGCAGTGAACTGAGGACCCGCGTGCCTGCGACCAAAAAACCACCTGCCATCGAAATCTTCACGCCCGATTACTGGGAAGAGGCGTGCAAGCATCTGGCAAAGAAAGACCGCGTCATGAAGCGGCTCATCCCGCAGTTCGGCGATGTCCGGCTGGAGTCGCGCGGTGATGCGTTCACCACCCTGGCGCGCAGCATCGTGGGCCAGCAGATTTCGGTCAAGGCGGCGCAGACCGTGTGGGACCGGTTCGCGGCGCTGCCCCGCAAGATGGCGCCGACCAGCGTGCTGAAGCTGAAGGTCGACGACATGCGGGCGGCCGGGCTCTCAGCCCGCAAGATCGAATACCTGGTCGACCTCGCCATCCATTTCGATTCGGGCGCGGTGCACGTCGACGCCTGGAAAGACATGGCCGACGAGCTCATCATCGAAGAGCTCGTCGCCATTCGCGGCATCGGCCGCTGGACGGCCGAAATGTTCCTCATCTTCCATCTGATGCGGCCGAACGTGCTGCCGCTCGACGACGTCGGCCTGCTCAACGGCATCAGCGCCAGCTACTTCTCGGGCGACCCCGTGAGCCGCAGCGATGCGCGCGAGGTGGCGGTGGCCTGGGCTCCTTATTGCAGCGTGGCGACTTGGTATATTTGGCGATCGCTCGACCCGGTTCCGGTCGCGTATTGAAAACACAGGAGAAGACGTTGGCGAAACGAACCTTCCTCGACTTCGAACAGCCCATTGCGGAACTCGAAGGCAAGATCGAAGAACTGCGATATGTCCAGACCGAATCGGCGGTGGACATCTCGGAAGAAATCGATCAGCTCGGCAAGAAAAGCCAGCAACTCACCAAAGACATTTACAGCGACCTGACGCCCTGGCAGATCACCAAGATCGCCCGGCATCCGGAGCGCCCCTACACGCTCGACTACGTCCATGAAATCTTCACCGATTTCGTCGAACTGCACGGCGACCGGCATTTCTCGGACGACCTGTCGATCATCGGCGGCCTGGCGCGCTTCAATGGCGTGCCTTGCATGGTCATCGGCCATCAGAAAGGGCGCGACACCAAGGAGCGCACTGCCCGAAATTTCGGCATGAGCAAGCCCGAGGGCTATCGCAAGGCGTTGCGGCTCCTCAAGACCGCGGAGAAGTTCAAGCTGCCGGTGTTCACCTTCGTGGACACGCCGGGCGCTTACCCCGGGATCGACGCTGAAGAGCGCGGTCAGTCGGAGGCGATCGGCCGCAACATCTTCGAGATGGCGCAGCTCGAAGTGCCGATCATCGTGACGATCATCGGCGAGGGCGGCTCCGGCGGCGCGCTGGCGATTTCGGTCGGCGACCAGCTCGTGATGCTTCAGTACTCGATCTATTCGGTCATCAGCCCGGAAGGCTGCGCGTCGATTCTCTGGAAGACCAGCGAGAAGGCAAAGGAAGCGGCCGACGCGCTCGGGATCACCGCGCACCGCCTCAAGGCACTGGGTCTGGTCGACAAGATCGTGAACGAGCCGGTCGGTGGCGCGCACCGCGACCACAAGCAGATGGCCGCCTTCCTGAAGCGCGCGCTCAACGATGCGTTCCGGCAGGTCAGCGACCTGAAAGTGAAGGAACTGCTCGATCGTCGCTACGAACGGCTGCAAAGCTACGGCCGCTTCTCGGACACCAAAGCCGACAACGGCAAGTAGGCGAGCGACGGCGCCTCCCCATGGCGCATTTCATGCCCTTTGAGCAGGCCATCGCGGCCTTCGAGCCCGCCTTGCCGCTGGCGGTCGGATTCAGCGGAGGCGCCGATTCGACCGCGCTGCTCGTCGCATGCGCCGAGCGCTGGCCCGGCCAGGTTCGCGCTTTTCACGTGCATCACGGCCTGCAGGCCGCAGCAGATGATTTCGAGCGGCACTGCGTCGCGGTCTGTGAGCAGATCGGCGTGCCGCTGCAGAGCCGCCGCGTCGATGCAACGCATGCGCCCGGAGAAAGCCCCGAGTCCGCCGCCCGCGACGCGCGGTATGCATCGTTGCTGGCGATGGCCCGCATGGGGACGGTCCAACCGCCCGTGCAATCGATCGCCATCGGCCATCACGCGGACGACCAGGTCGAGACGCTGCTGCTCGCGTTGTCGCGCGGCGCGGGCCTCCCGGGCCTGTCGGCCATGCCGGCGCAAACGCTGCGCGGCGGGTTGATGTTGCATCGGCCCCTGCTGGCGGTCGACGCTGCCGACATTCGCCGCTGGCTGGCCGACCGTGCGCTGCCCTGGATCGACGACCCGAGCAACACCGACACCCGCTTCACACGCAACCGCATTCGCGCGGTGCTGCTGCCTGCGCTCGACCAGACCTTCGATCAGTTCCGTGCCACGCTCGCGCGCAGCGCCCGCCATGCCGCACAGGCGCAGGCGTTGCTCGACGAGTTCGCTGCGCTCGACCTTGCCCAGCTGGGCGAGCCACCGAGCCTCGTCGGGCTGCAAGCGCTTTCGAAGGCGCGTCAGGCGAACGTGTTGCGCCACTGGCTGCAGCGGGCGCATGGCGTGGCCCCCAGCACGGCGCAGCTCGACCAACTGCAAAGCCAGGTGGCGGCATGCACCACGCGCGGCCATCGCATCGCGCTCAAGGTGGCTGGCGGATTCGTCGAGCGACGAGGCAGCCATCTGCATTGGTACAATTCCGCGCCCTCACCGTAGGCTTCTCGCCCGTCGGTTGCAGGCGTGCCGCTTTTGAAAAGCGGCCCTCTTTTTTCCTCTGATTTCTCACCCATGGCATTGATCGTTCACAAATACGGCGGTACGTCGATGGGCTCGACCGAGCGCATCAAGAACGTCGCCAAGCGCGTCGCCAAGTGGGCGCGGGCCGGCCACCAGATGGTCGTCGTTCCAAGCGCCATGAGCGGCGAGACGAATCGCCTCCTCGGCCTTGCCAAGGAACTCGCCGCCGGTAAATCCACCGATGCGCACAACCGCGAGCTCGACATGCTGGCCTCGACGGGCGAACAGGCGTCGTCCGCGCTGCTCGCCATCGCGCTCCAGGCCGAAGGCATGGAAGCGGTGAGCTACGCCGGCTGGCAGGTCTCGGTGCGCACCGACAGCGCCTACACCAAGGCGCGCATCGAAAGCATCGACGACACGCGCGTTCGTGCTGATCTCGACGCCGGCAAGGTGGTGGTGATCACCGGCTTCCAGGGCGTGGACGACGAAGGCAACATCACGACGCTGGGGCGCGGCGGCAGCGACACCTCGGCCGTGGCGATCGCCGCCGCGATGAAGGCGCACGAGTGCCTGATCTACACCGACGTCGACGGTGTTTACACGACCGATCCGCGCGTCGAACCCGACGCACGGCGCCTCAAGACCGTGAGCTTCGAAGAGATGCTCGAAATGGCGAGCCTCGGCTCCAAGGTGCTGCAGATCCGCTCGGTCGAATTTGCCGGCAAGTACAAGGTTCCGTTGCGTGTGCTGTCGAGCTTCACGCCGTGGGACATCGACATCGTTCAAGAAGCCAAGTCCGGCACGCTGATCACTTTCGAGGAAGACGAAAAAATGGAACAAGCCGTCGTATCGGGCATCGCGTTCAACCGTGACGAGGCCAAGATCTCGGTGCTGGGCGTGCCCGACAAGCCGGGCATCGCGTATCACATCCTCGGTGCCATCGCCGATGCGAACATCGAGGTCGACGTGATCATCCAGAACCTGAGCAAGGACGGCAAGACCGACTTCAGCTTCACGGTGCACCGCAACGAATTCGCCAAGGCGATGGACCTGCTCAAGGCCAAGGTGCTGCCGACGCTCGGCGCCGCGGAGATCGTCGGCGACACCAAGATCTGCAAGGTCAGCATCGTCGGCATCGGCATGCGCAGCCATGTGGGCGTGGCGAGCAAGATGTTCCGGGTGCTGAGCGAAGAAGGCATCAACATCCAGATGATCTCGACCAGCGAAATCAAGACGTCGGTCGTGATCGACGAGAAGTACATGGAACTGTCGGTGCGCGCACTGCACAAAGCCTTCGATCTGGACCAACCGCCGGCTTGAAGCGCCACTTAAACTGGCATAATGCCGGCTGTCTTTCAGGAACTGTGACCGAGTGGCCGAAGGTGCTCCCCTGCTAAGGGAGTATGGGGTGTAGAGCCTCATCGAGGGTTCGAATCCCTCCGGTTCCGCCAATGCAAATCGTAAAAAAGCCGTTGTTTATCAACGGCTTTTTTCATTTCCGCCGCATCCACTGATACTTCCGACATGGCACAAGGCAAACGAGTTTCGGTCGACATTGACGACACCACGCTCCAGGCGATCAAGGCGATGGGTCTTGCTGCAAAGCAGGCACGCATCGGCGCTGGTGAGGGGCAGGCCGTCGCGGCGGGCCGGCTCGGCGTGCATGTCCAGACCATCGCGCGCGTCGAATCCGGTGAGCCGGGCGTGGCGGTGGGCCATGTGCTCGGTCTGCTGGCGCTGTACGGACTGCGTGCGGCGTGGGTCTCGGCAGAATCTTGAGGGATCGCTACTTGCCATCCAGAGTCCATCGCGCCGCACTGTCGGTGTCGGCCGCCGCGCTCGGCGGCATCGCTGCCTACTGGGCGCTGCTCGCAACCCGCCAAGGCGACATCCTCTTCGACGCGCGCAAGCTGCCGGTCGTGCACTTGTCGGCCGAGTTTTCCACCTACTCCCACCCGGTCCCCGGCGGGATGGTGCGCGGCTACGTCTATCACCCGCAAGGCGAAGCGTCGTTGCGGGACCTGTTCATCTACTTCGCGGGCCGCGGCGAGGATGTGCGTGCCACCGCCAAGGCATTGCACTGGCTGCCGCAAGGCTTCGGCTTTGCGGCGGTCAACTACCGCGGCGTGGCGGACTCGGAGGGCCATCCGTCGGAGATTGCCTCGGTGGCGGATGCCGCGCAGTTCGCCAATCATTTGCGCCGTGCTTTTCCGCAGGCGCGGCTGCATGTCGTCGGTCGGAGCCTGGGCTCTGGCGTGGCGATCCAGCTCGTGGCGCAGCAGGCCTTCGCGAGCCTGCAGCTGATCACGCCGTACGACTCGATGCTGGAGGTGGCGAAGAAGCGCTTTCCGCTGGTGCCGCTGTCGCTGCTGCTGCGGCATCAGTTCAATTCGCTCGCGCACTGCGTCGGCGTCGCCGCCAGGACGCAGGTGCTGCTGGCCGAACAGGACGATGTGGTGTTGCCGGCACGCTCTGCGCGCCTAATTGAGGCCTGGCCGACGCCCGTATCGGTGCAGACGATCGCCGGTTCCGATCACCACAGCATCATCGATCTCGAAGTGACCTGGCTTCACCTCGTGGACTTCGCACTGACCAGCGTGCTGGCAGCGCCCGAGGCTGCGTAGCGTCACCGCGGTCAGCTCTGAAAGTGCGGCCCCGGTCCTTCGTTGACCAGCGTGTCCGCCGGGTTGCGCAGCGGGCAGGCCTTGAGCGACAGGCAGCCGCAACCGATGCAACCGTCCAGTTGGTCGCGCAGTTGCGTGAGCGCCTGGATGCGCGCATTCAGTTCCTGCTTCCATTCGCGCGAGAGGCGGCGCCAATCGGCCGCATTGGGCGTACGGGCTTCAGGCAACGACTGCAAGGCCTGCGCGATCGACGCCAGCGGCACGCCGGTGCGTTGGGCCACCTTGATGACCGCGACGCGCCGTAGCACCGAGCGCGGGTAGCGCCGCTGGTTGCCGTCGCTGCGCAGCGAGTGGATCAACCCCCTGGCTTCGTAGAAGTGCAGTGCCGACACCGCTAGACCGCTGCGCCGGGCGACTTCGCCGACGCTGAGCACGGCGGGTGTCTCTTCGATGGTCGTGATGGCCGGTAGCGTGCGTGGCATGGGACCTTCAAAAAGTGCTTGACCTCAAGTTTAGTTGAGGTTGAATACTTCGCGGCATGAACCTGCTCACCTTTGTCAATCCGCCGGGCCTTTACGACCCGCAGCCCAACGGTTACTCGCACGTGGTCGTCGCGCACGCACCTGCAACCCTGATCTACGTGGCGGGCCAGGGCGGCGAGGACGCCGATGGCGTCCTGCCGCCCGGTTTTGAACGGCAGGTCGATCAGGCGCTGCGCAATCTCCAGACGGCACTTTCGGCGGCCGGTGCGCGCGGGACCGATGTGGTCAGGCTGGTCGTGCTCATCGTCGACCACAGCGAGGCTCGGCTCGCCGTTCTGAGCCGGGCCCTGCGCGCGGCTTGGCCACCAGGCCGCGAACCGGCCTGCACGCTCATCCCGGTGCCGCGGCTTGCGCTCGACGGCATGCTGTTCGAAATCGAGGCCACCGCAGTCGTGCCGACGGGGGCGCCGCGTTGAGCACCGCCGCGCCCGCGCACCTGCGCACGCCGGTGCTGCTGCTGATGGCGGTCGCCGCCGGGTTGTGCGCCGGCAGCAACTACTTCAACCAGCCGTTGCTGCACTCCATCGCGCTCGGGCTGCACATCAGCGATGCGGCAGCGGCATCGACGGTCACGCTGGCGCAGGTGGCTTATGCCTGCGGCCTGTTGCTGCTCGTGCCGCTCGGGGACAAGCTCGAGCGGCGCGGACTGGCAGTCGGGCTGATGCTGCTGGCCGCGGTGGGGCTGCTGGTGAGCGGCTTCGCATCCGGGCTGGCCATGCTGGTCGTGGGTACCACGATGACCGGCCTGTTCTCGGTCGCGGCGCAGACGCTGGTGCCACTGGCCGCGACGCTGGCCGACCCGCGCCGAAGCGGTCGCGCGGTCGGCTTGATGATGAGCGGGCTGCTCACCGGCATTCTGGCGGCGCGCAGCGTGGCCGGCCTGCTGTCGGCGGCGGGTGGCTGGCACACGGTGTACCGCGTTGCCGGCATCGCGATGGTGGTCGTCGCCGCGATGCTCTGGCGCGTCTTGCCCTCGTCACGCAACCCGGCGCCGCAGAGCTATGCACGCACCTTGCGCTCGCTCGTCACGCTGTTGCGCGCGCATCCGCGTCTGCGCAGCCGCTCGCTGATCGGTGCGCTGAGCTTCGCGTCCGTGAGCGTGCTGTTCTCGACGATGGCGCTCATGCTGTCGGGACCGGGCCACACGATGACCGACGTGCAGATCGGCATGGTGGGACTCGTCGGCGTGGCCGGCGCATTGATGGCCAGCGTCGCGGGCCGGCTCGCCGACCGCGGCTGGGGCCAGGCGACGACGGCGGTCTCGGTGCTGCTCATGGCGGCGGGCTGGTTCTTTCTGTGGCGCGGCATCGACAGTCTCGGCTGGTTCCTGCTGGGCATGCTGATCATCGACATCGGTCTGCCCGGTGTGCACATCAGCAACCAGAACGTGATCTACAAACTGGCACCCGAGGCCCGCTCGCGCATCAATGCGGTCTACATGACGAGCTACTTCGCCGGCGCCGCTTCCGGCTCGGCGCTGGGTGCGTTGGCATGGCGTCTCGGTGGCTGGACGGCCGCCTGTGCGCTGGGCGCGGCGCTGGCGGCCGCTGCGGGTTGCGCGCTCTGGCGCGATCAGCGGCTCGTGCGGCCCGGCGCCTGACTACACGGGCGTCGGGATGCGGCGGCGCTTCTTGATCACCACAGTCGTTTGCGTCGGCGCCACCGGCGCGGCCACGACGCCGCGGAAGCCGTCACGCGACGCGCCGGTGACGCGATCCAGGGCATGTTCGACACGGCTGGTGTTGAGTTCGCGCACAACGTCGCCGTTCAGCTGGACATAGCCGCCGCTTTGTGTCTGGGCCAGGGCGCCGATCTGCATGCCGTCCTGCACGGTGCCAAGCAGGCGGTAGTCCGCGTGGGGCTGCGCGAACATCTGCCACTCGTTGCCGAGACGCAGTTTCAGAGGTTGTCGGGCCATGGATCTCGTGGTTTGGGAAACAATTTAAAAATATGCGCAATGCTCGCCGGGCCCCAAGTGTATTCACGTGGGGCGTGCGGCGCACTCGGGAGGCCGTCCTACCGGGGCATGCTCTGTATGCGCGCGCGGCTTTTGTTGGTTCTTCGCTACCTTTTGACAATGAAAAATGCCCGCTGCCGCCACCCGCTCCTCAGTTTCATCGTTGTCGCCCTCGGTGCCATCAGCGCGCCGGTATGGGCCGTCGATAGCGCCTCCAATGCCCCCGCAGCGATGCGTCTGGCCAGCGACGAGCGCGCTTTCATGAAAGAGGCGGCCGAGTCAGGCCTCTATGAAGTGGAGGCGGCGAAGCTCGCGGCCACCCGCGCCCAATTGCCCGAGGTGAAGAAGTACGCCGGGATGACGCTCACCGACCACACCGCAGCCAACCGGCAATTGCAGGCGCTCGCCAAGTCGAAGTCGTTCGACGGATTGCCCGCCAAAATGTCTGACAAACAGGAGGCTTTCGTCGCATCGCTCAGCGGCCAGTCGGGTGTCGCTTTCGATGCGGCCTACATCCGGCAGGCCGGCATCGAAGACCACAAAGCAGCGGTCAAGGCGTACGCAACGGCGGCGCGCTCTTCGCGTGACAAGGACTTGAAGATGTGGGCGGCGAAGACACTGCCGGTGCTCGAGCGTCATCTGGCCGCTGCTGAAGCCATCCGTCTTCCGTGATCGCCGCCGCTCAGTGACGTTGGGGCCATGGCCGAATCGAAAATAGCCATTTACGGCGCGATCGGCGCCAACGTCGCGATTGCGGTCACCAAGTTCATCGTGGCAGGCGTGACGGGCAGCTCAGCGATGCTGTCCGAGGGCATCCACTCGGCGGTCGACACGTTCAACGGCATCCTGTTGCTGGTGGGGCTCAAGCTGAGCAAGCGCCCGGCCACAGAAGAACATCCGTTCGGCCACGGTAAAGAGCTTTACTTCTGGAGCCTCATCGTCGCGGTGCTGATCTTTGGACTCGGCGGCGGCATCTCGCTGTACGAAGGCGTGCAGCACATCCGAGACCCGGAGCCCATGAAAGACCCGACCTGGAACTACATCGTGCTCGGCGCTGCCGCGTTGTTCGAAGGCACCAGTTTCGCCATCGCGCTGCGTCAGTTCCATTTGGAGTCCAAGGGGCGGCCGTTCTGGAAATCGCTGCACCGCAGCAAGAACCCGACGACCTACACCGTGCTGGCAGAAGATTCGGCCGCGCTGGTGGGGTTGGCGATCGCGGGGCTCGGCATTTTTGCCAGTCACCAGCTCGACATGCCCGTGCTCGACGGCGTGGCTTCGGTGCTCATCGGCATCTTGCTGGCCGGCGTGGCGGTCGTGCTCATCAGCGAATCGCGTGGGCTCTTGATCGGCGAGGGCGTCCAGCCTGAAACGGCGCGTGAGATCCGGCGCCTTGCCTTGGCGCAACCCGGCGTGAGCGAGGTGGGCCACGTGCTGTCGATGTACATCGGTGCCGACGATGTGTTTGTGACGCTCGATCTGGATTTCGACGCCGGCACGTCGACCGAATCAGCGGCTGCTGCGATGGCCGCGCTTCGGCGCGACATCCAGACGCGCTATCCGATGATCAAGCGTCTCTTCATCGAGACGGGTGCGCCGCCGGACTCCGAGGCGCAGACCGGGTAAGAATCAGCGCATGCATTCACTCCGCACGCCTTCGTTCCATGCCGTCGCACTGGCCGTTCTCGCAACGTTGGCGGGATGCGCGTCGGCGCCGCCCGCCGCAGAGCCTGCTGCCTCTTCGCCTGCGACGACCGCTCCAGCGCCGACGCCGATGCCCTTGCCACCGACAGAACCATCGCCCCAGGCTTCGGCTGCCGGCTACGCCCGTTGGGTCGCCGATTTTCGCGCCACCGCGCTGGCGCAAGGCGTCAGCGACGCGACGCTGCGCGCAGCGCTCGACCCGGTTCAATACCTGCCGCGGATCGTCGAACTCGACCGCGCTCAGCCGGAGTTCACGCGCACGGTGTGGGCCTACCTGGACAGCGCCGTCACACCGCAACGCGTCGCGACCGGACGGGACAAGTTGCAGCAGGTTCGCCGCGAAGCCGATGCAGCCGCCGCGCGCTACGGCGTGCCGGCGAATGTGCTCGTGGCGGTCTGGGGCATGGAGAGCAACTACGGCAGCAATTTCGGCAGCACGCCAACGGTGGACGCGCTGGCGACGCTGGGCTTCGACGGCCGCCGCGAGGCCTGGGCCCGCGCCGAGTTGCTCGCCGCACTGAAGATCATCGACAAGGGCGACATCGACCACGACCACATGATCGGCTCGTGGGCCGGCGCGATGGGCCAGACGCAGTTCATGCCGTCGAGCTTCTTGACCTACGCGGTGGATGCCGACGGCGATGGCCGGCGCGACATCTGGGGCAGCATGGCTGATGTCATGGCCTCGACCGCGAACTTCATTTCGCGCTCCGGCTGGCAGGCGGGCGAGCCCTGGGGCGTGGAGGTGCAACTGCCGCAAGGCTTCGATTTCGGTCGCGCAGATCCGCAGGTGCGGCAGCCCGCCATCGCGTGGGCCGGCGAGGGTGTGACGCGCATGGATGGGCAAGCGCTTCCGGACATGGCCGAAGCCACGCTCCTGCTGCTCGCCGGCGCGCGCGGCCCCGCGTTCCTGGTCGGGCGAAATTTCCGCGCGATCCTGCGCTACAACAACTCGACGAGCTATGCGCTGGCAGTCGGTTTGCTGTCGCAGCGGCTGGCGGGCAGCGGTAGCGTGCAGGCGGCGTGGCCGCGCGACCTGGCAGCCCTCACGCGCACCCAGATGGTGTCGCTGCAAACCGCGCTGAACGAGCGGGGATTTGCGACCGGCGCGGCGGATGGCGTGATGGGCCCCGCGACCCGCGACGGACTCCGCCGCTACCAGCGCAGCGTCGGCCTGCCCGCAGATGGCTACCCCGACGCCGCGCTGCTCGAGCGCCTGGGCGCGCGCTAGTCGTCGACTCAGGTCGCAGCGGGCTGGCCGTGCAGGCCTCGGCGCGGCAGCATCAGGATCAGCACGAGCATGAGAGCGCTGATGGCGAGCATCGCGACGAAGGTCAGGTGCAGCGAGCTTCCGAGCAGCAGCCGCGCAGCCACGGCATCGAAACCCGCGTGCGGCAGGCCTTCGAGAAGCCGGCGCAACTGGTCGTCGCTGATCGACACCGCGCTGCCCTGGCGCGTCAGCCCGAAGTTGAAGACCGCGCCGAAGAACGTCGCGCCGAGCGCGCTGCCCAGGTTGCGAGAAAAGATGTTCGATGCGGTCGCGCTGCCGCGTTCGCTCACATCGACGGCTTCCTGCACCAGGATCAGCGAACTCAGGCTCAGCAGCCCCATGCCGAGCCCGAAGACGAACGAGCCGAGCGCGGCGACGCCCGGCGAGCTGGTCGCGCCCAGCAGTGCAAAAGCCGATGCGCCCACGGGCACCAGCGTCGCGCCTGCCACGGCCAGCGGCCGAAGGCCGAAGCGCTGGAAAGTGCGTGACGCGAAGGTGGCGCCGATGGGCCAGCCGAGCATCACCATCGTGAGCGCGAGCCCCGCGACCACCGACGACTGGCCGAGCACCACCTGCACGTACATCGGGAGAAAGGTCGTGATGCCGATCAGCACCATGCCGGAGAACAGCGCCGCACCGTTGACCGTCGCGATCAAGCGCCGGCGCCAGAGCCCGAAAGACACCATCGGGTCGGCGGCGCGCCGCTCCTGGACGATGAACAGCCAGACCACCACGCCGAACAGCGCGGACCACGCCCACGCCGTCGCCGTGTGGCCGAGCCCGAATTCGGTCAGCGCGACCATTACGGCCGTGATGCCGACGGTGAAGAGCACCGCGCCCAGCACGTCGATGGACGCGCGGCGCACCACGGGGGCTTCGCGCAGGAAGAACCAGAAGCCTGCGGCGGCGGCGATGCCGATCGGCACGTTGATCCAGAAGATCCACGCCCAGCTGAGCCTCTGCACGAGCAGCGCGCCAACCAGCGGCCCCAGCACCGCCGACACCGCCCACACGCTCGCGAGGTAGCCCTGCACCTTGCCGCGCTCGCGCACCGGGTAGAGGTCGGCCACGATGGTGAGCGCCACTGGCTGGATAGCGCCGGCGCCGACGCCCTGGATCAACCGGAAGCAGATGAGCGCAGGCATCGACCACGCGAAGCCGGCCAGCACAGAGCCGACCAGGAACACCGCGATGCCCACGAGCATCACCGGCTTGCGCCCGTAGACGTCGGCGAGCTTGCCGAAGACCACCGTCATGGCGGTCTGCGCCAGCAGGAACGACGCGAACACCCAGCTGTAGATGCTGAGCCCGCCGAGCTCGGCGGCGATGTGCGGCATGACGGTCGAGACGATCGTCGCTTCGATCGCGACCATCGCCATCGAACCCATCACGGCCGCGATGACCAGCGGACGGCGGGTGGTCGAGGGAGACATCGCGCTCAATCGAAGAACCCGTCGAAGCCGGCCAGCGGTTCGAAGCGTCCGGCCCGCAGCAGCAGGCGCGAGACGCCGGGGAATGCGCGCTCGCCGACCGGATGCAGTGCGTCGCCCGGGTAGCAGAAGATCTTTTGCCCGTCGACCTCGACGACGTGCGGCTGCACCAGCCGCGGCGGGGTGCGCGAAGCGGTGTCGAACGCGGTCCGCGAATCCGGGTGGCGCGCGAGATGCGCGAGCGTGGTGATCTGCGGCGGGGCGAGATCGATCTCGCCGCGCCAGTACATCTCGAGCGCGGTGCGCGGGCCGAGCCACACGCCGAGCGTCGATTCGCGGTCGGTGACGCGCGCGGTCTGGTCCTCCGGCATCACGGCGACGAAAAATCGCGTGTCGAAGCGCCGGCGCTGCATGCCCGGGATGACGGGCGTGATCCAGCGCGACCAGGGCGCGATCTCGCTCGCCGCGAGCACCACGCCGCATTCCTCCTGCAGTTCGCGCAGCGCGGCCACGTGGATGGCGCGGGCCTCGACGGCAGTTAAATCCGCTTCGCCCAGCGCGGCTTGCAGGTCGGCCGCATCGCGATCGAGCGGCACGGCGTGGTCGCGGTCCGCCGCATCGACCTTGCCGCCCGGAAAGACATGGACACCGCCCAGCACGGCGGCTTCGGCGGCGCGCTTCATCAGGAAGACTTCCATTCCCTCGGGGCCGTCGCGCAGCAGGACGATGGTCGCCGACGCTTCGAGGCGTCCCGGCGCTTCGGCGCCTTCGCTTGTTGAATTCATGGTCGTTGTTCTTCGGTGGTCAATCGCCCGGCAGGCTTTCCGCGAGTTGGTGGCGGATCACCGGATCGCGACCCGGTGTCAGGAACGCCTTCATGCGGTGGCGCAAGGCGAGATCGGTGGCGGTCGTGCGGTCGAGGTGGCGCGTGTGGTCGAGCCAGGAGTCGAGCATGTAACGCTCGACGTACAGGTCCGGTGTGTCGATCTCCCGGAACAGCCGCCAGAACAACGCGCCGTTGCGCCGGCACGAGCGGCCGACTTCGTGGGCCGCGCGGAGGAAATCGTCGGTGCATTCCGGACGCACGTGGTAGCTGATCTGCACGATCAGCGGGCCGTCGCCGGCATCCGTCGTCGTCGGTCCGAGCGGCGGCTCGTCGCCGTAGAAGGAGGTCGCTGCGCGGAGGTGGTTCGCGGTCGAGGGGTGCAGCGGCCAGCGGGTGAACGCCACCGCCGCCACCGCCATGCAGACGGCCGCGGCGCCCAGCGCACCGCGGGTGCCGACGGGTGCGGTCAGCAGGCCCCAGAGCGCCGCGCCGCCCGCCATCGCGGTGAAATACACCAGGTTGTAGATCGACAGGCCGCGGGCGCGCACCCAATCGGGCAGCGTGTCTTGCAGCGCGGCGTACATCAGCGTCGCGCCGATCATCCAGACGGCACCCCCGACCAGCAGCGCGCCGAGCGTCAGCGGCAGCGGCGCGGCCAGCGCCAGCACCGCGGTGACCACCGCGAAGATCGTGGTGGAAGCCACGACGATGCGCGGAAGCGACAGCCGGCGCCGCACCGCCGGCATCAGGAAGACGCCCGCGAGCCCGCCGATGCCGAAGGCGCCGAGCAGCAGCCCGTAGCCCTGCGTGCCGAGGCTGTACGCATCTCGCGCCAGGACCGGCAGCAAAGCCCAGGCCGCGCTGCCGCAGCTCATGTACGCGAAGGTGTGCAGCAAGGGGCGGTGGCAATCCGGCGAATGGCGCACGTAGCGCATGCCGCCGCGCAGCGCGCTCCACAGGCGTTCGGGCGGCACCCGGCTGCGCTCCCCGTGCGAGCGCCAGCGCGTGAGGCTGACCAGCACCAGCGCACTGCAGAGCGCGAGCGTCGCGTACAAGCCGACCGCGCCGGCTATGCCCAGCACCGCGCCGGCGAGTGCGGGGCCGACGATGCGCGACATGTTGAAGCTCATGCTCCCGAGCGCCATGGCCTGGGGCAGTTCTTCTTTGGGGACGACTTCGCCGTAGACGGCCTGGGCAGCCGGCGCCTGCAGGGCCAATCCGATGCCGACCAGCACGGTCAGCAGCAACAGCGCCGTGGGGGAAAGGCCGCTGAATGCGACGAACAACAGCGCCAGCAGCGCCGCCGTCAGCATGCCGACCTGGATCGCCATCATCCAGCGCCGGCGATCGACGAGGTCGGCAATGGCGCCGGCGGGCAGCCCGAGAAGCACGACTGGCAGGCTGGCCGCGGTCTGGACCAGCGCCGTCATGAGCGGGGAGGGCGTGAGCGTGCTCATGAGCGTCGCGCCGCCGACCTGGTTGACCCAGGTCGCGGTGTGCATGCAGAGAACCCCGAAGAAGACCGCGCGAAATTCAGCGCGGCGCAGGGGTTGCCAGGTCGATGCGATGCCGGTCATTCGACCGGACGTCCGGTCGTCGATTTGTCCATGATGGGGCATCGTAGCGACGCCGCTTCGCCGTCGCTGTCGCCTATGCGTGTTCAGGCGTCCGAAGGCGCGGCGCCGGCTTCCTTCAGCGCTTTTTCCAGCTTCTTGCGGCGCCCAATTTCCTGGGCGAGTGCGGTGCTCACGTCTTCCAGATCGTCCACGCATTCCTGCACCCTGACCTCGAGCGCCTCGTTTTTCTCGATGGCGAGCGCGACATCGCCGGTCCGGACTTCTTCAGGGATTTCCTGTTGCAGGACGGCGTTGGTGACCGCCAGCTCGTGCACGCCAGACGTCAGCTTGGCATGTGTTTCGTTGGTTTGCGCCAGCGCTTTTTCGATCGGTTGGGGCAGGTCGGACAAGATCGGTCTCGGGGTGGTGAAGGGGGCGACGATACAACGCCTTGGCGTCCGGGTGCGGCTATTTGACGACAAGACCCTTCAACGCCGGGTCGGCCGGCGGTGGTTTGAGTTTCAGGTCCTCGAGCGTTTTCACCAGCAGGCGGGCGATCATCAGGTTGCGGTGCCGCTTGCTGTCGGCCGGAATCACGTACCAGGGCGCCTCGGGCGTCGAGGTGGCGATGATCATTTTCTCGTAGGCGCGCTGGTAAGCATCCCACTTTTCCCGGACCGCCAGGTCACCCATGCTGAATTTCCACTGCTTGTCGGGCGTGTCGATGCGTTCTTGCAGGCGTTCGCGCTGTTCGTCCTTACAAATGTGCAACATGCACTTGACGACGACCGTGCCGGTGGCGGTCAGCAGCCGCTCGAAATCGTTGATCTGGGCGTAACGCTGCCGAATGGCGTCCTTCTCGATCCAGCCTCGACCACCGGCACCAGAACGTCTTCGTAGTGGCTCCGGTTCCAGACCGCCAGTTCGCCCGCGCGCGGCACGACGGCATGGCAGCGCCACAGGAAATCGCGTGCCTTTTCTTCTTCGGTCGGCGCCTTGAAGGCCGCCACCCGCACGCCGAGCGGCGAGGTGCGCGAAAAAACCCAGCGGATCGTGCCGTCCTTGCCGCTCGTGTCCATGCCCTGCAACACCAGCAGCACCTTGCGCCGGCCCTCGGCATGCAGCACGTTCTGCAGCGTGTCGAGTTCGATCGCCAGCGCATCGAGCGCCTTCTTCTGCGCGGCTTCGCTGCCCTCAAGAAACGGGGTTTCTCCGGGAGAAATGCTTGCGAGCCTGAATTTGTTGCCGACGCGGTATGCCTTGAAGCTGGCCATGCTGAAGTCCCGAATGCAAAAATGACAGCGTACGTGATCCGGGAGGTTTCCGATGCAGAAGAAGCTGTCGTTTTGGGTGTTGATGGGTGTGTTGGGCCTGGCAGGCTGCCAGACGCGTGGCGATGTGCGGCCGCTCACCAGCGAGATCGAGCCGCCGCCGCGCATGGTCGTGCCGCAGCCGCGCTGTGCCGAGCCCGGCGCGAGCGCCGTCGACGCCCGCTGCAAGTGAAGCGCGCGCCGTTGCGCGTTCAGTGGTCCTGATCGTCGACGCTGGCGCTCCAGCGATCGCCCCAGCCGCCGGTGGCGTCGTCGATCTGCCGGCGATCGCGCTTGGTGGGCCGCCCCTGTTCCAGGCTCAGGCCGGGCTCGGTGCCCATCCGGCGCAGCTCGCGTGCATTGGCCATCGCGGCGATGCTCTGCGGCGTTTCTTCGTAGAGCAGCTGCGCGACCGGCGCCGGGCCGCGTTGCGCGCTCACGCCCCTGACCGCGACCGTCCGCGTCATCGCGCCGGCCCGCATCGCGACGGTGTCGCCGGCCTTCACCTCGCGCGAGGCCTTGGCCACCTCGCCATTCACCTGCACGCGGTTCTTGCCGATCTCCTCGGCGGCCAGCGAGCGGGTCTTGAAAAAGCGCGCGGCCCAGAGCCACTTGTCGATGCGCAAACGGTCCATCGTGATCCTCGGGTTCATCCTTGCTGCGGCAGGCGGGCGTGGGCGTCAAGCCCCACCACGGCGCCACCCTGAACCCGATTGTCGAGCGTCAGCGAACCGCCCAGGGCGAGGACGATTTCGCGACAGATTGCCAGTCCAAGCCCCGACCCGCTGCTGACTTCACCGGCCGAGAAAGGCTCGAACAGGCGCTCGCGGAGTTCGGCGGAGATGCCCGGCCCGGCGTCGGCGACGGTGAGCACCGCCGCGTCGCCGACGGACGTCACGCGCACCGACAGCGCGCCGCCGCGCGGACTGTGCTTGATGGCGTTGTGCAGGAGGTTGCGCGCCAGTTCCTGCAGCATCCACTGATGGGCGTGCACGGCGACCGGCGCGGTGTCGAGCTCGAATTCGAGCGCCTTGGCCGCGATCAGCGGCGACACGTCGAGCGCGACCTGCCGCACGACCGCATCGAAGGCGTGCGTGGCCGACTCGGGCCGCTGGCGCAACTGCTCGACCTTGGCGAGCGACAGCATCTGGTTGGCCAGCACGGTGGCGCGCTCGACCGTCTCTCCGATTTCCCGCAGTGCCTGGTCGGATGCCACATCGCCGCGGCGCGCCGATTGAACCTGCACCTTGAGCACGGCCAGCGGGGTGCGCAACTGGTGGGCGCTGTCGCGCACGAAGCGCTTTTGGTGGTCGAGCAGGCGCTGCAGCCGGTCCATCACCCGCGTGGTGGCGTCCACCAGCGGCCGCAGTTCGCGCGGTGCATGCGGTGCGTCGATCGGCGAGAGATCGTCCGCGGCGCGGGCCTCGATGGCGGCGCCGAGCGCGCGCACCGGCCGCGTCGCGCGCTGCACCACCCACACCACCACGGCGGCGATCACGCCGAGCAGCAGCAGCTGGCGCCACAGCGTGTCGACCAGGATCTTGCGCGCCAGCGTTTCGCGCAGCTCGAGCGTTTCGGCCACCTGCACCACTGCCATCCCGCGGCCGCGCTCGCTCGCGACCGGCTGCAGCAGCACCGCCACGCGCACCGGCTTGTCGCGGAATTCGGCATCGTAGAAATCGACCAGTGCCGCATAGGCGCTCTTGTCGGGGATGCGGCCGCGCCAGAACGGCAATTCGGCAAAGCCCGACACCATTTCGCCGTCGATCGCCGAGACGCGGTAGTAGAGCTTGCTCTGGTTGTCGGCCTCGAAAGCCTCCAGCGCGGAGTAGGGCACCTTGGCGCGCAGCACGGCCATCGCGTCGAAGCCTTCGACATCGAGTTGCTCGCCGATGGTCTTGGCCGACGCGAGCAATGTGCGGTCGTAGGCGGTGGTGGCGGCGGCCAGGCTCTGGCGGTACAGGCCCACCGAATTGATCACGATGAACAACGCGACCGGCGCCAGGATGCCGATCAGGAGGGTGCGCCGCAACGAGACGTTGCGCGTCATTCTTCTTCGCGCAAGAGGTAGCCCAGGCCGCGCAGCGTCATGAGTGCGGCGCCGGTGCCGGCGAGCTTCTTGCGCAGTCGATAGACCACCACCTCGATGGCTTCGTACTGCACCTCGGTTTCGCCGGGGAACACCAGTTCGAAAAGGCGTTCTTTCGTGACGGCGTGGCCGGGCTTCAGCATCAGGACTTTCAGCAAGGCGAGCTCTCTCGGCGTGAGCTCCAGCACCCGGGCCTTGTGGTAGATCGCGCCGCTGTCGATCTCATAGCGCAACGCACCGACTTGCTGCGGGCTGGCCGCCGATTCGGGGCCGGCGTTCTGGTGACGGCGGCGCAGCGCACGCAGCCGCGCCTCGAGCTCATCGAGGTCGAAGGGTTTCGAGAGGTAGTCGTCGGCGCCGGCATTCAGGCCGACCACGCGGTCGCCGACCGTGCCGCGCGCCGTCAATAACAGCACCGGCGTGCGCAACCCGGCGGCGCGTGCCTGCGCCAGCACCTGCAAGCCGTCGAGGTGGGGCAGGCTCAGGTCGAGCGCGACCACGTCGGGTTCCAGCGCGCGCCACTGCGCCACCGCGTCGGCCCCGTCGCCGCAGATGCGCACGTCGATCTGGCGGCGCGCGAGTGCCCGCTGCAGGGTGGTTTGCATCGTCGGATCGTCTTCGATCAGCAACAGCTTCACAGTTCGGGGCTTCAGTGTTTTCCCCGAGTCGGCGGACAGCCAACTGACAGCGGGGCGCCGCATGATAGTGGGGTTCAGGTTCTACTCAGCTTCAAATTCGAAGGAGACAGCATGCGTCGCGATACCTTTCTGAAAACTCTGGCGGCACTGGCCGCGTCCGGTGCCCTGCCGATGTCGGCGTGGGCCGCAGCCGCCGGCAACGTCAAGATGATGATCCCCGCCAACCCGGGCGGCGGTTGGGACACCACCGGTCGTGCCCTCGGCAAGGCCATGACCGATTCCAAGGCGGCCGAGACCGTGTCCTTCGACAACAAGGGCGGCGCTGCCGGTGCCCTGGGCCTGGCGCAGTTCGTCAACGGCTCCAAGGGCGATGCCAACGCGCTGATGGTCATGGGCTCGGTCATGCTGGGCGGCATCATCACCGGCAAGCCGCCGGTCAAGCTCGAGCAGGCCACACCGCTCGCCCGCATCACCACCGAATACAACGTGTTCGTGCTGCCGGCCAGCTCGCCGCTGAAGACCATGGCCGATGTCGTGGCGCAGCTCAAGAAGGACCCGGGCAGCGTCAAGTGGGGCGGCGGTTCGCGCGGGTCCACCGAGCACATCGCCGCGGCCATGATTGCCCAGAAGGTCGGCGCCGACCCCTCGAAGATCAACTATGTCGCGTTCCGTGGCGGCGGTGAAGCCACCGCGGCCGTGCTGGGCGGCAACGTCACGGTCGGCGGCAGCGGCTACAGCGAATTTGCACCGTACATCGCCGACGGCAAGATGAAGGCCATCGCCGTCACCTCGGCCCAGCGCCTGCCGGGCATCAACGTGCCGACGCTCAAGGAGCAGGGCATCGACGTGGAAATCGGCAACTGGCGCGGCGTGTACGGCGCGCCCGGCATCACGCCCGAGCAGCGCAAGGCCGCCATCGACATGCTGCAGGTCGCGCTCAAGAGCGCTTCCTGGCAGGAAGCCCTCAAGAAGAACGACTGGACATCCGCCGTGCTCACCGGCGATGCGTTCACGAAGTTCGTCGAGGACGACTTCGCCAGCCTGCGCGCGATCATGGCCAAGTCCGGGATGATCTAGCTCGCCCCCAGGCTGCAGCGCACTGCGTGTCGCCTTCGCCTTCCCCCTACCGGGGGCAACACCTGCGGCCGGGCGAAGCCCGTTCCGCGGTGTTCCGCGAACGAATGCACGTTCGCTTTTTGGAGATAAGAATTGACAACAGACTCCCTTCCACAACCCGTGGCGTCGCCGGCTGCGGTGCGCGTGCAGACGCTGGTCGGCGTCGGCGTCTTGCTGACCGGGCTGGGCTTGGCCTTCGGCGCCATCAGCATTCCGTCCGAGGCCGGCTATGGCGGCGTCGGACCTAATTTCTTGCCTTGGGTGTGTGCGATCGTGCTGACGCTGTGCGGTGGGTGGATCATCTGGGAGGCGCGCAGTGGCGGCTTTCGCGAGATGGAGGCGGCGGACCCGAGCGCAGACCCGGCCTACTGGTCGGGCTTCGTGTGGCTCTCGGCGGGTCTGTTGCTCAACGCTTCGCTGATCACTGTCATCGGTTTCATCCTGAGCTGCACGCTTTGCTACGTGCTGGCGGTGCAAGGCCTGCGCCGCGCGGCCGGCCAGACGGAAGTCAACCGGCCGAAGACCTGGATCAGCGACCTGGTCACGGGCTTCCTGATCGCCGCCCCGGTGTACTGGATGTTCACCAAGTTTCTCGCCATCAGCCTGCCGGGACTCACGTCCACCGGCTGGCTCTGACCGCAACGCCATCATGGAAATCTTCAACGCCCTGATGAGCGGCTTTGCCGCTGCGATCACCCCCATCAACCTGCTCTGGTGCCTGTTCGGCTGTGCCCTGGGCACTGCCGTCGGCGTGCTGCCCGGCATTGGCCCGGCCGTGGCCGTGGCGATGCTGCTGCCGATCACCGCGAAGGTCGAGATCACCGCTTCGATGATCTTCTTCTCGGGCATCTACTACGGCGCCATGTACGGCGGCTCGACCACCTCAATCCTGCTGAACACGCCCGGTGAAACGGCCAGCATGGTGACCGCGATGGAGGGCAACAAGATGGCCAAGAGCGGCAGGGCGGGCGCCGCGCTCGCCACCGCGGCCATCGGCTCGTTCGTCGCCGGCACCATCGCCACCGTCATCGTCACGCTGTTCGCGCCTTTCGTGGCCAAGTACGCGGTCCTGCTCGGCCCGCCCGAGTACTTCATGCTGATGCTGCTGGCCTTCACCACCGTGAGCGCGGTGCTCGGCAAGAGCACGTTGCGTGGCATGACGGCGCTGTTCGTCGGCCTCGCGGCCGGCTGCGTCGGCCTCGACCAGATATCGGGACAGGGTCGCTACACCGGCGGCGTGCCCGAACTGCTCGACGGCATCGAGATCGTGCTCGTCGCGGTCGGCCTGTTCGCAGTGGCCGAAGTGATGTACGCGGTGCTGTACGAAGGCAAGGTCAAGGAAGGGCAGAACAAGCTCAGCAAAGTCCACATGACCAAGCGCGACTGGAAGCGTTCGGTCCCGGCCTGGCTGCGCGGTACCGTGATCGGCGCGCCCTTCGGCTGCATTCCTGCGGGCGGCACCGAGATTCCGACTTTCCTGAGCTACGCGATGGAAAAGAAGTTGGCCAAGGGCGAAAACCAGGCCGAGTTCGGCACCACCGGCGCCATTGAAGGCGTGGCTGGCCCGGAGGCCGCCAACAACGCCACCGTGACTGCGGCGCTCATCCCGCTGCTCACGCTCGGCATCCCGACCAGCAACACCACCGCCATCCTCCTCGGCGCGTTCCAGAACTACGGCATCCAGCCGGGTCCGCAGCTCTTCACCACATCGGCAGCGCTGGTGTGGGCGCTGATCGCCTCGCTCTACATCGGCAACGTGATGCTGCTGGTGCTGAACCTGCCGATGGTCGGACTGTGGGTCAAGCTCCTGAAGATCCCGAAGCCGCAGCTGTATGCCGGCATTCTGATCTTCGCGACGGTGGGTGCCTACGGCATGCGCCAGAGCGCGTTCGACCTGTTCCTGCTGTTCGGCATCGGCCTTCTCGGCGTGGTGATGCGGCGTTTCGACTTCCCGACCGCGCCGGTCGTGGTCGGCATGATCCTCGGCCCGCTCGCCGAGGCGCAATTGCGCAACGCGATGTCGATCGGCGAAGGCAGTGCGGTCGTGTTCTTCCAGCGTCCGATGTCGCTCGCACTGATCGTCATCGTGGTCGCCGTGCTGGTGCTGCCGCGCCTGGCCAAGCGCATGAGCGAACGCAAGCTCAAGCGGCTGGCGCAGCTCGACGCCTGACCCGCTTCACGGGGTGCGGCCGGCCGGCAGCACGATGGTGGCGCGGCCGTCACCCGAAGTGCGCGTGTCCGAATCGGTCGCGGGCGGCGGCGAGCCGGCGGGCGCGATCACCGTCGAACGGCCGTCCGGCGTCTGCCGTGGCACCTCGACAGGAGGACCACCGCGCGCCCGATCAAGTGCCAGCCCGGCTCCGCGCACACACGCCTCGCGCGCGGGTGCCGCCAGGTTGCCGCTGTTGCAGCGGGCGATTTCATTGGCGTAGCGCTGCTGCGCAGCATCGACGGTCTGTGCGCTGGCAGCGGCTGCGAAAACCATCGCGCAGAAGGCGATACCGGTGTGGATGCGTGTTGCTTTCATGCGAGGCTCCTGGCCGTTGACGACAACGTGATCGTGCCACCCGATGCAGCGCGAACGTGTCAGCGCATCCCGACATCCTCCGTCACGAATTGCGCGGCCGATGCGGCGCGGCGAACCAGCGGACCAGCCCGAGGGCCAGCAGCACCGCGCCGATCCAGCGCAACCAGCGTGGCCAGGGCGATGCGCTCCTGAGCACCTCGACATCGCGCACGAACAGCGTTTCGCAGGCGCCGTTGCCGGTGTCGTCGCGCGTGGTCGACGTGCCCCGCGTGAACGCGAAGCCCGCGTTGTGGCTGTACGAAACGAGCTGGCCGGTGAGGCGAACCTGATCGCCCACCACCACGTCGCGCAAGCGCCGCGCGATGGCCGGGTTGTCGGTGAGCAGGTGGTTGTTGGAGAGGGCGCGCACGTTGGCGGGCGCGAGCGCGTCCATGTCACGGCTCTGGTGATAGCAGACGAACTGGCCGCTGGAGAACGACATCTTTTCGTAGGCGCCGCTGGCCGCGTTGGCGCCCCACACCATGCAGAGGTCGACCACGTTCAGGTGGTCGTTGCTGGCCGCGTGGATCCAGTCCCACCACGCATCGGAGTCGTGCCGGCTCACGACCAGGCCGGTGATCTCGTAGTCGGCGACCGGCGCCACGCTGTAGTCGACCTTGCCCGCTTGCGCATAGAAAGCAGGGATGCCGACCGCGCGTTGCAACGGGTCGGTCTGCACCTCGGCGCGCAGGGTTTCGCGGGCGGGCAAGTGGCCCTCGAACAGGAAGCCTGCGGCCAGTGCGGCGACACCGGCGGTGAGCGCGATGCGGCCGCCCATGTCAGTTCGCCGCGTGCGGCGTCGGCTTCAGGTCGTCGTCGCTGTGCAGGTCGGCAGGTTGCCCGCGCAACTTGCGCACCGTGCGCCGGATCCAGTGCTCGATGTCGTCGATGTAGGTGAACACGGCGGGCACGACCAGGAGGCTCAGCACCGTCGACGTGATGAGGCCACCGATCACCGCGACCGCCATCGGCGAGCGGAAACTGGAATCGGCAGCGCCGAAGCCGACGGCGATCGGCAGCATGCCGGCGCCCATCGCGATGGTCGTCATGATGATCGGCCGGGCCCGCTTGTGGCAGGCGTCGCGCAATGCATCCCATCGGCTCATGCCATGGTGGCGGCGCGCGACGATGGCGTACTCGACCAGCAGGATCGAGTTCTTCGTCGCCACGCCCATCAGCATGATCAACCCGATGAGCGAGGGCATCGACAACGCCTTCTGCGCCACCAAAAGGCCGACGAAGGCACCGCCCAGCGCCAGCGGCAACGCGCAAAGAATCGTCACCGGATGCAGGAAGTCCTTGAACAGGAGCACCAGCACGATGTAGATGCACAGCACGCCGGTGAGCATCGCCAGGCCGAAACTCGCGAAGAGCTCGGTCATCACCTCGGCATCGCCCACTTCGGTCACGCGCACGCCGGGCGGCAGGTTGACGATGGAGGGCAGCTTCATCGCCGCTTCCTTCGCTTCGCCCAGGCCGGTGCCCGACAGCTCGATCTCGAAGTTCACGTTGCGCGAGCGGTCGTAGCGGTCGATCACTGCCGGCCCGCCCTCGACCGTGAGGTTGGCGACCTGGCCGAGCATCACCGGACCCTTGGCGCTCGGCACCGCGAGGCGTTCAAGCAGTGCGAGGTCCTGGCGCGCGGAGTCTTCCAGCTTCACCACGATCGGCACCTGCCGCTGCGCCAGGTTGAGCTTGGGCAGCGACACGTCGTAGTCGCCCAGGGTGGCGACGCGCAGGGTCTCGGCGATGGCCGCGCTCGTGACACCCATGTCGGCGGCGCGCGCGAAGTCGGGCCGCACCGAGATTTCCGGGCGGATCAGGCTGGCGGTCGAAGTGATGTTGCCGAGGCCGGGAATCGTGCGCAGATCGCGCTCGACGCTGCGCGCGGCGGTGGTCAACGCGACCGGGTCGTCGCCCGACAACGCCAGGATGTACTTCTCGCCCGAGCCGCCGAGACCGACCGTGCTGCGCACGCCCGGAAGGCTTTCGAGCGCGGCGCGAATGTTGTTTTCGATGACTTGCTTCCGCGGCCGATCGCCGCGCGGATCGAGCTTGATGGTGAGCGTGGCCTTGCGCGTTTCGGGCGTGCCGAAACTCGCGAACGGATCGCCGCCCGCACTGCCGCCCGCCACCGTCGTGTAGACGCTGCGTACATGCGGCACTTCCATCACGCGACGCCGCGTTTCTTCGGCAGTGGCGGTGGTCTGCGCCAGCGTGGCACCGGGTGCCAGCGAGATGTAGACCTGCGTCTGCGAGTTGTCGTCCGGCGGGATGAAGCCGGTCTTGAGCAGCGGAATCATCGCGAGCGAGCCGATGAAGAACAGCGTCGCCAGGACCATCGTCGTGAAGCGGTGCGTCATGCACCACGAGGCCATGCGCATGTAGACCTGCAGCCAGCGCGGCTCCTTCTCGGCACCGACCAGCGGCTTCAGGATGTAGGCCGCCATCATCGGCGTCAGGACTCGCGCCACCACCAGCGACGCGAACACCGCCAGCGAAGCGGTCCAGCCGAACTGCTTGAAGAACTTGCCCGCCACGCCGCTCATGAAGGCCGTCGGCAAAAAAACCGCGATGAGCGTGAAGGTGGTGGCGATCACCGCGAGGCCGATTTCGTCCGCCGCTTCCATCGCCGCCTCGTACGGGCTCTTGCCCATGCGCAGGTGGCGCACGATGTTCTCGACCTCCACGATCGCGTCGTCGACCAGGATGCCGACGACGAGGGACAGCGCCAGCAGTGAGATCACGTTGACCGAAAAGCCCAGAAAATGCATGCCGATGAACGCCGGGATCACCGACATCGGCAGCGCCACCGCGGTGACAAACGTGGCGCGCCAGTCGCGCAGGAAGAGCCACACCACCAGCACCGCGAGGATCGCGCCTTCGTACAGCAGGTGCAGCGAGCCGTCGTACTCCTCCTCAACCGGCGTCACGAAGTTAAAGGCCTCGGTCAGCTGGATGTCGGGATGGTCGGCACGCAGTTCTGCGAGCGCCTTCTGGATGCGGCCACCGACTTCGACTTCGCTCTCGCCGCGGCTGCGCGCCACCTCGAAGCCGACCACCGGCTTGCCATCGAGCAGCGCCGCGGAGCGCGGCTCGGCGATCGTGTCGCTGATGCGCGCGACCTGATCGAGCCGCACGCGGCGGCCATCGCTCAGGGCGATCTGCAGGGCATTGAGTTCGCCGGCCGACTGCACCGTGGCGAGCGTGCGCACCGGCTGCTCGCTGCCCGACAGGTCGAAGCGGCCGCCCGCGCTTTCTGTCTGCACCTGGCGCAGCTGGCGCGAGATGTCGGCCGCGCTGGCGCCCAGCGCCTGCAGCTTGGCGGGGTCGAGGTCCACGTGCACCTGGCGCGTGACGCCGCCCACGCGATTCACCGCGCCCACGCCCGAGAGCGCGAGCAACTTCTTGGTCACGTCGTTGTCGACGAACCAGCTGAGCGCCTCGGCGTCCAGCTGGGTCGAGGCGATGGTGAAGGCCAGCACCGGCTGGCCTGCCAGGTCGAGCTTGGTGACGACCGGGTCGCGCACGTCGGCGGGCAGGTCGGCCCGCACCCGCTGCACGGCGGAGCGCACGTCGTCGACCGCTTCCTGCACCGGCTTCTCGAGGCGGAATTCGACGATCAGCGTCGCCTGGCCATCCTGCACCTTGCTGGTGATGTGCTTCAGGCCCTGGATGGTGGCGATCGAGTTCTCGAGCTTGCGTGCGACGTCGGTTTCGAGCTGCGAGGGCGAGGCGCCGGGCAGTGCGGCCGAGACGGTGACGGTCGGCAGGTCGATGTCGGGAAAATTCTGCACCTTCATCGCGTTGAACGACAGCAGGCCGCCGAAGGTGAGCAGCACGAACAACATCACCGCCGGAATCGGGTTCCGGATGGACCAGGCGGAAACGTTCATGGCTTGGTTCCTTCAGGCGCCACGCGCACGAGGTCGCCGTCGTTCAAAAAGCCCGCGCCTTGCACCACCACCCGGGCGTCGGCGGGGAGCTTGGTCGTGATCTCGACGCGGTCACCGACGCGGCGGCCGGTCTCGATCTTGAGCTGGCTCACCCGGTTGTCGGGCTGCAGCAGCAAGAGGTAATTGAAGCCGTCGCGCGGCACGATGGACGCCTGCGGCACCGTCCACGCGCTGCTGCGGCCGAGCAGGAAATCGCCGCGCGCGAACATGCCGGCTTTGAGCCCGGTGTTCTGCAGCACGTTCGGCACATCGACATACACCAGCGCGTTGCGGGTCTGTGGATCGACCGTCGGCGCAATGCTGCGCACCTTGCCGTTCACCTGCGCGCCGCTCGCGCTCACCACCGACACCGGCGTGCCGACCGCGATGCGCGTGAGTTCGCCAGCCGTCACTTCGGCGCGCCACTCCAGCCGGCCCTGACGGATCAGCTTGAACATCTCGGTACCGGACGCGACCACGCCGCCGACCGTGGCGGTGCGCGCCGAGATCACGCCGTCATCGGGTGCCAGCACCTGCGTGTTGCGGCCGCGCACCTGCTGCACAGCAAGCGCTGCTTCGGCGGCCTCGACCTTGGCCTTCGCTGTTTGCGCAGAGGTCTGGTACTGGTTGATCTGCTGTTGGCTCAGTGCGCCGGTCTGCTCCAGCGTCTTGGCGCGGGTTGCGTTGCCAGCCGCATCGGCGGCGTTGGCCCGGGCTTCGGCCAGTGCGGCCTTCGCCTGCGCGACGTCGGCATTCACCGTCTCGGGTGCGAAGGTGGCGAGCACCTGGCCCTTCTTGACCACGTCGCCCACGTTGACGCGCACATCGGCCACGCGCAAACCGTTCGACTCCGATCCGACGCT
The DNA here is from genome assembly GCF_001577265.1 of Variovorax sp. PAMC 28711. NCBI lineage: Bacteria > Pseudomonadati > Pseudomonadota > Betaproteobacteria > Burkholderiales > Comamonadaceae > Variovorax > Variovorax sp. PAMC 28711. The sequence continues at coordinate 3,794,534 of NZ_CP014517.1, forward strand.
GGCCTCCTGCCAGGCCGCGACGTTGCCGTTGGCCGCGAGCGAGAGCGTGAGCTCGCTGGTTTCCGGCTTGGCGACGGTGACGGTGAGCGACGCCTTCGGTGCGGCCACGGCCTTGCCGTCCTTGCCTTTGGTGCCGTCGGCCGGCTTGCCGCGCAACACGAAGAACGCCGCGCCGGCGAGCACCAGCGCGGCCAGCAACACGATGACGAGGGTGGAACGTTTCATGGTTTTCATGGCGTGGTCGCTGCAGCAGCGGCAGTGGAGGCAGAGGGAGAAACAGTGGCGGTGGCGTTGTCGGGTCGCGTCCAGCCGCCGCCCATGGCGCGGTAGAGCGAGACCCACGCTTCGGTGCGTTCGCGGGCCAGCGACACGCGCGAGGTTTGCGCCGCGAACAGCGAGCGGCGCGAGTCTTCGAGCTCGAACAGGCTGGCCAGGCCGCTGTCGTAGCGCGCCTGCGTGGCGTTGAACGAAGTCTGGTAGTTCTGCACCGCGATGTCGGCATCGCCGGTGCGGGCCGCGGTGGCGTCGAGGTTGACCAGCGCCTCCTCGACCTCGCGCACCGCCGTGCGCACGTTGGCGCGGTAGAGCGACACCGCCTCGGTGTAGCGCGCCTTGGCCGCGTCGACGTTCGCGACGCGCGCGCCGCCGTCGAGCAGCGGCACGGTCAGCGTGATCGGGCCGACGCTCCAGCTGTTGAAGGCCTCGCGGAAGCCGCTGCCGCGAATCTGCAGGCGGCTGATGTTCCCCGAGAGCGTGAGCTTGGGATAGCGCTCGGCCTCGGCCGAACCGACGTCGGCACTTGCCGCTGCCACCGCGCGCTCCGACGCGTACACATCGGGCCGTTGCACCAGCAACTGCGCCGGCACGCTCGCAACCGACCCGAGTGCCGGCAATGGACGTTGCTCAGGCGCAGCGGCTATTTTTTGCGCGAGTGCCTTCTCGTCGAGGCCCGTGAGCGCGACCAGCGCCTTGCGCTGCACCGCACAGGTTGCGCGCTGTTGCGTGAGCCGCGCGGAGCTGTCGGCCGCACTCGCTCGTGCGAGCGCCGCGTCGGCCGGCGCGGTGAAGCCCGCGCGCGCCGAGAGGTCGGTGAGCCGCGCGGTCTCGCTGCGCGAACGCGTGTCGGAGATGGCCACCGCCAACTGCTGCGCGCACGCGCGCTCTGCGAAATAGGCGTTGGCCGCTTCGGCCGCCACCGCCACGCGTGCTTCGTGCCATTTGGCATCGGCGTTGTCCAGGCGCTCGGTCGCGGCGTCGCGGTCGGCACGCAGGCGGCCGAACAGGTCGACCTCCCAGCGCGATTGCAGGCCGGCCGAGAGCGTCGTGAGCGGCACCGTCGATGCCGGGCTGGACGACGACGAGGCACCGGCGCTGCCGGTCGCGCCCGAGGCGCCGAAGGACGACGAGTTGCCGCGCGAGGCCGAGAGGCTGCCGTCCAGGCTTGGCAGCAACGCGGCGCCGGCCTGCACGCGGGTGGCCCGCGCCTCGCTCACCCGCGCCGCGGCGCTCGCGAGGGTCGGGCTCTGCGCCTCGGCCGCCTCGATCAGCTCGACCAGCAACGGGTCGTCCAGCTGGCGCCACCAGTCGGCCAGCGCGAGGGTCGAGCCGCCGTGCGGCAGCGGGGCGTTCCACTGCGCGGGGGCGCGGCTCTCGACTTGCGGCGGCGGGCGCGTCACGCACGCCGCCAGCGCCAAGGGCAGGCAACAAAGCACGCCGATGCGTTGCAGTCTTCTCATTTCTCTTGCTTCCTTGATGACTTGCGGCGGCGGGCCGCTTCGGCAGCGACCAGCGCGAGACCGTACGCGACAAGCCGGTCGGCCCATGCATCGATTTGCGCGGTCGAGCCGAGCAGTTGGGGCTGCAGCGCGTCCACGATGTCCTGCATCACGAAGAGCTGGATCGCGAGCCCGGTGACCGAGAAGGTGAGGCGATGGATGTCGTCGTCGAATCGCTTCACTTCGAGGTGCCGACACAGCACGCTGGCCAGTGCCTCGTGCGGCGCCTGGATGTCCTTCTCCATCGCGTGCTTCCACTCGCTGGTCGGGTCGATCAGTTCGCGCATGTGCAGCCGCATGCATTGCCGCGCGATGTCGCCTTGCTTCAGCCCGTCGAGGTAGCCCACCATGAAGATGCGCAGCGCCGCCTCGAGCGGGAGGCCGGGCGCCGTGAACTGCGCGATCAGTTCCTGCGGATCGCCGCCGAAAGGCTCGGTGAAGGTCGCTGCATAGAGCCCGGCCTTGTCGCCGAAGTAATAGCTGATCGCCGCGATGTTGGCCCCCGCCGCCTTGGCGATCTCCCGCGTGGAGGTTTTGGCGTAGCCCTTGGCGGCGAAGAGGGCGAGCGCGGCGTAGAGAAGGCGCGAGCGGGCTTCGATGCCGTCGCTGCGCGAGACGCGCACTGTCGCGTCGGGGAGGATGGAAGTGCTCATAGAGCGTGATTAAACCACTAGATCAATCGATTGATTGATCTATCCGCTAGAGACCCTTTTGGATCCGGATCGGGCAGGCGCCCACTCAGGCGGTGAGCGGTGCTCCTGTGCGGCGGGCGGTAGTCAGCGGAGTGCCCTTTGCAAAAGACATCATGGCAAGGAAGATGGCCAGCCAGATCGCTGCAGCCGCCCACCAGACCATATCGCCGCTGATCAGTGCCTGGCCGATCAGGCCGCCCTGGATGCAATAGAAGGCCATCGGGATCAGGGTCTTGCGGATGATCTCGCCCTCGCGATTCATCATTCCGACCACCGCGCCGGCGGCCACCACGTTGTGAACGCAGATCATGTTGCCGGCTGCCCCGCCGATCGCCTGCAACGCCACGACGATGGCCGAGCCGTTGACGCCGAGCCCGATCTGCTGAGCCGTGGAAAACTGGAAGTACGAGAACATCATGTTGCTGACGGTGTTGGACCCGGCGATGAACGCGCCGAGCGAACCGACCCACGGCGACACGTTAGGCCACGCTTGTCCGGCCAGCGCGGCCGCGCCCTCGGCCAGAGCCATCGGCATGCTCACCAAGCTGCCATCGGCGGACGTCGAATTGATGAACACCTGGACCATGGGCACCGCCAGCAGCAGCGCTGGTGCGGCATCGAGCATCGTGCGGGCCGAGTCCTTGATGCCGCGCACATACTGCTGCCCGCTCATGCGGAACAGGGCGATACACAGCAGCGACACCAGAATCAGGATGAAGCCCGGCGAGTACAGGAATTGCGCCGAGGCGGAGATGGGGGTGTCGAACAGATTTGCAAAGCGCAGCGTCGTATCGGGACCGGTCAGGAATGCTTTCACCGGCGCCACGGTCCGCGTGATGATCAGCAGCAGCACGACCAGCGCGTAGGGGGAGAACGCGCGCAGAACCGAAAAGCGCGCGGGCATTTTCTCGTCGTGCGCTTCGACCGTTCCGAGCCAACTAGGAAGCCAGCGTTCCCGCGGTGGGAAGTCGAAGGTCTCCTTCGGCACGAACCATCCGCGTCGCGCGGCGGGTACGACGATCAGCAGCCCGATCATTGCGCCCACCATGGATGGGAATTCAGGGCCGAGGAGCCGTGCGATCAGGTAATAGGGCACGGTAAAAGCGACGCCGGCGAAGAGGGCAAATTTCCAGGCCTTCAGTCCTTCGGTGAACGACTGGCGCTCGCCGAAGAAGCGCGTCAGCAAGCCGCACAGGATCAGTGGAATCACGAAGCCGGTCAGCGCATGAAGCAGCGCGACGTTCTCCACGATCTGCTGGAGATAGTCCATCGGTTGCATGGGCGCAATGGCTGCAGCCACGTCGGCCTTGTTGTCCACGCCTGCACGAACACCCACCAGCATCGGCGTACCCACGGCACCGAAGGAGACCGGGGTGGACTGGATCACCAACACCGACATCACCGCCGCCATGGCCGGAAACCCCAGTGCCAGTAGCAGCGGTGCACCCACGGCCGAAGGCGTGCCGAAACCGGAAGAACCTTCGATCAGCGAGCCGAACAGCCAGGCCACGATCACCACCTGCACGCGCCGGTCAGGCGATACGTCGATGAAGCCCTGTCGTATCGACGCGATCGCGCCGCTCTCCTTCAGCGTGTTCAGCAAGACGATTGCGCCGAACACGATGAAGAGCAAGGTGATCGCGGTCAGCAGACCATTGACGGTCGCCGCCGCGACGACCGCGCCACTTGCCTGCCAGACGAACAGCGCCATCAACGCCGTGATCGCATAGGCGGCGCCCATCGAAAGACGGGCAGAGCGGCCAAGCACGACCATGAGCAGAAAGACGACGACGATGGGCCCGAGGGCCAGAAGACTGTAGACGGGACTCATGCAAGAACCTTGGTGAACGTCGAAGGGTGCGTCCCGTGCGAGGCGCTTGTGACAAAGATATTAAGCGGGCTCCCTGTTCCGCTGGATGCGCTTATCGCCCTGCAGCATCGCGGTTTTTCTTGCGCTTTCAGGGCATGCGCGGTAGCGCGGGGTACAGATTGAGCGCGGTCTCTCCCACCACTGTCTTTCCGGCCCCAGCCGGAACACCGCGAAGTGAAGGTGGGGTGCGTTCGGCGCGTCGTAGGACGCGAGCTGGCCCGCGGGGAGGTTCTTCACTTCGTTGGTGATCTTCATCGTGCCGAGCGGCAGCGCATCGGAACCTTCCACGCGGCGGCAGCCTGCCGGTCGTCGCGGCGCCATTGGCCTTCTGGAAGGCCCGCACCACGCGATTGCGACCCCCGCTGCATCTGGTCTGCGACGGGCCAGCGGTGTGCGACGCGACGAGGTTGCAGCACGACAGCCCGAAAGTGACTACTTAAGTCCACGCCTCTTCAAATAAGGGGGCATGCCCGTCCATTGACTACACCCGCGACCCCGGTTCCGGCTCAGACTGCCACGTTGTATCAACGAGAAGTCGCTATGGAATCCCCTGATCTGGGAGCAGTTCAAAAGGCATTGGCACTGGTCAAGAACGCGATGAGCGAGCGGTCGCACGCCACGGCCGCCGTGCCCTATTTCGCACCCACCGAGATCGGTGTCCTGCCGCCCTCGATGCAGGAAGCTGAGCTCCGCAACGCAGAAGAAATTGCGTATGGCAACCGCGTGCGTGCGGGCGTGCATGCGGCCCTGGCGTCGGCCGCAGCGTCGTTGCGCGTGTGCGAGGCGCTCATGAAAGACCTGTCGCAAATGGAGTACCCCGAGCGCTTGAGGGAGTCGCAGCGTTGCGCGAACGAGGCGCAGTCTTCGGCCCGGCTGGCCGAGCATTCGGCCGCCATTCTCGAGGGTCGCGAATTGCCCAAGGTCGATGCCAAGACCGAGATCAGAAAGCTGACCGCTGCGGTCTACGAACGCTTCGGCCAGCTGACGCGCAAGAACCCGTAGCCCGCCCGGCCTCAGCGGGCTGCGCGCTACGATCCGCGCCATGCCCCCTGCGCTCCCTCTCGACCCTGACGGCATCCTCGCGCTTGCTGCGCGATCGATGTTCCACCTGTTCTCCAGCATCAGCCAGGGCATGTTCCTGGTCGATCGGAGCGGGCGCATCGTGTGGGTCAACGAAGGCTACAAGCGCTTCCTGCCGGCACTCGGGTTTTCGTCGGTCGACCAGTTCCTCGGCCGCATGGTCGAAGACGTGATCCCGAACACGCAGATGCGGCAGGTGCTCGAAACGGGCCAGCCCATCCTCATCGACCTGCTGACCAACAAGGCCGGCACGTTCGTGGTGAGCCGAATCCCGCTGCACGAAGAGCGCGAAGGCGATGCCGGCTACGTGCTGGGCGACGTGATCGGTGCCATCGGCATCGTGCTGTTCGACCAGCCCGAGACCACGCTGCAACCGCTCATCAGCAAATTCGCGCTGCTGCAGCGCGACCTCGACGATGCGCGGCGCGAGCTGGCGAGCCAACGCAACAACCCGCTGTACCAGCAGACCGTCGACGGGCAGCGGCGCTCCAAATACACCTTCGCCAGTTTCATCGGCAGCAGCCCGGCGGCGGTCGAAGTGAAGCGCCACGCGCGGCGTGCGGCGCAGTCGTCGAGCCCGGTGCTGTTGCTGGGCGAAACCGGCACCGGCAAGGAGCTGCTCGCGCACGCGATCCATGCGGCATCGGCACGGGCCCGGGGCCAGTTCGTGAGCGTCAACATCGCGGCGGTGCCCGACACGCTGCTCGAGTCGGAGTTCTTCGGCTTCGCACCCGGCGCCTTCACCGGCGCCGACCGCAAGGGGCGCGACGGCAAGTTCAAGCTGGCCGACGGCGGCACCTTGTTCCTCGACGAGATCGGCGACATGCCGCTCGGCCTGCAGGCCAAGCTGCTGCGTGCGCTGCAGGAAGGCGAGATCGAGCCGCTGGGCTCCAACAAGCTCGTGCCCTTCGATGCGCGAGTGATCGCCGCGACCTCACGCGATCTGCCCGAGCTGGTGCGCAAGGGGCTGTTTCGCGAAGATCTTTACTACCGCCTCAATGTGCTGCCGCTGCGCGTGCCGCCGCTGCGGGAGCGTCGCAGCGACATTCCGGCGCTGGTCGAGGCACTCGGCGAAGACATCGCACTGCGCAGCAATGGCGAGGCGCCACCGGAACTCATGCCCGACGCGCTGGCGCTGCTCGCGGGCCAGCACTGGCGCGGCAACATTCGCGAGCTGCGCAACGTGCTCGAACAGATGGGCATGCGCAGCGATCTGCAGCGTATCGACGCGACGGAAATGAAGCGCGTGCTGGCCGAGACCGGCCTCGAAAAGATCGCGCTGCCCGATGCGTCGGCAACCGCCGTGCAGGCCGACGACGAGGCCGCGCTGCTGCGCCCGCTGGCGGCCCAGATCGCCGAACTGGAGCAGCGCGCCATCGACGCCGCGATGGCGTCGACCGGCGGCAACAAGCTGGCGGCCTCGCGCCTGCTCGGGATTTCGCGCGCGACGCTGTACGACCGCATGGCCGGCGATGGAATGCGAAGCGCTGGAAAACCCTGAATAAATCCCAGACAGTTGTCTGAATTGCAGGCAATTTGGTTGTCTGCGCGTTGTGCATCTCGCGGTGCGCAAGAGGCGAATTCCAGTGAATGGACGCGTTTCCCGGGTTGGCATGACCTGTGCAATATTCAGCCATTCCAACCAGGAGACACACCATGATCCGTCGTCATCTCATCGCCGCCGCCGCGCTGGCCACCATTGCCGCATCGGGCACTGCGCTTGCGCAGTCCAACGAAATCCGCATCGCCCACATCTACAGCAAGACCGGCCCGCTCGAGGCCTACGGCAAGCAGACCGCGGTCGGCCTGCAGATGGGCCTGGAGTACGCCACGGGCGGCACGATGATGGTCAACGGCAAGAAAATCGTCCTGATCGAAAAAGACGACCAGGGCAAGCCGGACCTGGGCAAGTCGCTGCTCGCCGCCGCGTACTCCGATGACAAGGCCGCGCTGGCCATCGGCCCGACGTCGTCAGGCGTGGCGCTGGCCATGCTGCCGGTCGCCGAGGAATACAAGAAGATCCTGATCGTCGAGCCCGCCGTGGCCGATTCGATCACCGGCGACAAGTGGAACAAGTACATCTTCCGCACCGGCCGCAACAGCTCGCAGGACGCGATCTCCAACGCGGTGGCGGTCGACAAGGCGGGCGTCACGCTCGCCACGCTCGCGCAGGACAACGCTTTCGGCCGTGACGGCGTGAAGGCCTTTGCCGGCGCCATCAAGAAGGCGAAGCTGGTGCACGAGGAATACCTGCCGCCGGCGACCACCGACTTCACGGCCGGCGCACAGCGCCTGATCGACAAGCTGAAAGACGTGCCGGGCCGCAAGATCATCTGGATCGTCTGGGCCGGCGCGGGCAACCCGTTCAAGATCGTCGATCTCGACCTCAAGCGCTACAACATCGAGATCGCTACCGGCGGCAACATCCTGCCGGCCATGGCCGCCTACAAGAATCTGCCGGGCATGGAAGGCGCGGCGTATTACTACTTCGGCATCCCGAAGAACCCGGTGAACGAGGCGATGGTCGCGCAGCACTACAAGCAGTTCAAGACGCCGCCAGACTTCTTCACCGCGGGTGGTTTCTCGGCCGCGATGGCCGCCGTCACCGCGCTCAAGAAGACCAACGGCGACGCCAGCGCCAACAAGCTGATCGCCGCGATGGAAGGCATGAGCTTCGACACGCCCAAGGGCAAGATGACCTTCCGCAAGGAAGACCATCAGGCCATGCAGTCGATGTACCACTTCAAGATCAAGAACGACCCGGCGTTCGCCTGGGGCGTGCCCGAGCTGGTCCACGAGATCAAGCCGGAAGAGATGGACATCCCTATCAAAAACAAGCGCTAGTCCTGGGCTCCCCCCCAGTCTCCGCGCACTTCGTGTCGCTTCGCCAACCCCCTTCCGGGGGCAACACCTGCGGCCCGGCACAGCCGGTTCCGCGGTGTTCCACGAACGGGCCTCGCTTCGCTTGCCTCCATGCTTGAAACCCAAAATCTAACCATCCGTTTCGGCGGTCACGTCGCGGTCAACGATGTCTCGTGCAGCTTTGCACCGGGCACTTTGACTGCCATCGTCGGCCCGAACGGCGCGGGTAAAACGACCTACTTCAACCTGATCTCGGGCCAGCTCAAGGCGAGCGCCGGGACGGTGTCGCTCGACGGGCAATCGCTGTCGGGCTTGTCGCCGTCGGCGCGCACGCACGCGGGGCTGGGCCGGGCGTTCCAGCTCACGAACCTTTTCCCGAATCTCACGGTGCTGGAGAACGTGCGCCTCGCGGTGCAGGCCACGCGCGCGGGCGCGCACCGCCACGGCCTCAACCTGTGGAGCATCTGGAGCGACCACAAGGCGTTAACCGCGCGCGCTGATGAGCTGCTCGCGCAGGTCAACCTGAAGGCCAAGGAGCACGCCACCGTGGCGAGCCTGCCGCACGGCGACCAGCGCAAGCTCGAAGTCGCGTTGCTGATGGCCTTGGAGCCGAAGGTCTTCATGTTCGACGAGCCGACCGCGGGCATGAACGCGGCGGAAGCGCCGGTCATCCTCGACCTGATCCGGCAACTGAAGCAGGACAAGACCAAGACCATCCTCCTGGTCGAACACAAGATGGACGTCGTGCGCGAGCTGGCCGACCGCATCATCGTGCTGCACAACGGGCAGCTGGTGGCCGATGGCGAGCCGGCGGAAGTCATCGCCTCGCCGGTGGTGCAGGAAGCCTACCTGGGCGTGACGAAGGAGGCCGCATGAGCACCGCCAACCTGCTGATGCTCGAGGCCGTGCAAACGCACATCGGCGCGTACCACATCCTCCACGGCGTCGACCTCGCCGTGCCCAAAGGCCAGCTCACGATGCTGCTGGGCCGCAACGGGGCGGGCAAGACGACCACGCTGCGCACGGTGATGGGCCTGTGGCATGCCTCGCAAGGGCGCGTGCGCTTCGGTGACCGCGACATCACGGCCCTGCGCACGCCCGACATCGCCGCACTCGGCATCGCCTACGTGCCCGAGAACATGGGCATCTTCAGCGACCTCACGGTCAAGGAGAACATGCTGCTGGCCGCGCGCGGCGCGAAGAACGCGGAGGCGATGGACGACACCCGCCTGAAGTGGATCTTCAAGCTCTTCCCTGCGGTCGAGAAGTTCTGGAACCACCCGGCCGGCAAGCTGTCGGGCGGGCAGAAACAGATGCTGGCGGTGGCACGCGCCATCGTCGAGCCGCGCGAGCTGCTGATCGTCGACGAGCCCAGCAAGGGCCTGGCGCCCGCGATCATCAACAACCTGATCGATGCGTTCGGCGAGCTCAAGCGCCAAGGCGTGACGATCCTGCTGGTCGAACAGAACATCCACTTCGCGCAGCGCCTGGGCGACCACGTGGCGGTGATGGACAACGGCCGCGTCGTGCACGCCGGCACCATGGCCGCGTTCTCGGCCGACGAACAACTGCAGCAATCGCTGCTGGGGCTGGCACTGTGAAATTCGATCTGGACTGGAAGCCACTGTTGCTGGCGCCGATGGTCGCGCTGGTCGCGCTGCCGCTCACGGGTTCGTTCTCGACCTGGCTCACGCTCACCGTGGCGGGTCTGGCGATGGGCATGATCATCTTCATCATCGCCTCGGGCCTCACGCTGATCTTCGGTCTGATGGACGTGCTCAATTTCGGCCACGGCGTGTTCATCGCGCTCGGCGCGTTCGTGGCGAGCAGCGTGCTCGGCCTGATGGGCGACTGGACGGGCTCCGGCGAGCTCTGGCGCAACCTCGTCGCGGTGTTCCCGGCCATGCTGGTGGCGATGCTCGTCGCCGGCGCGGTGGGCCTCGCGTTCGAGCGCTTCATCGTGCGGCCGGTGTACGGCCAGCACCTGAAGCAGATTCTCATCACGATGGGCGGAATGATCATCGGCGAGGAGCTGATCAAGGTGATCTGGGGTCCGGCGCAGATTCCACTGCCGCTGCCCGAGGCCTTGCGCGGGTCGGTGTTCCTGGCCGATGCGGCCATCAGCAAATACCGCTTGCTCGCGGTGGCCGTCGGCGTCGTCGTGTTCGGGCTGCTGGCCTGGACGCTGGGCCGGACCAAGATCGGCCTCTTGATCCGCGCCGGCGTGCAGGACCGCGAGATGGTCGAGTCGCTCGGCTATCGGATCGGCCAGCTCTTCGTCGGCGTGTTCGTCGTCGGTAGCGCGCTGGCGGGGCTGGGCGGCGTGATGTGGGGGCTGTTCCAGCAGAACCTGGTTCCGCAGATGGGCGCGCAGGTCAACACGCTGATCTTCATCGTCATCATCATCGGCGGGCTGGGCTCGACGGGCGGGGCACTCATTGGCGCGCTGCTGGTCGGGCTGATGACCAACTACGTCGGCTTCCTGGTGCCAACGCTCACGCAGTTCGCGAGCATTTTCCTGATGGTGGCGATCTTGCTGTGGCGGCCGCAGGGCGTCTATCCCGTGGCGAGCAGCCGGTGAAAAGAGCGACGTCATGTTCCTGAAACGCCTTTTCTCCAACGACATGCCGCGCAGCCGTTGGCTCGCGCTGATCCTCATCGCGCTGTTCTTCGCGCTGGCCTTCGCGCCTTTCCTGTTTCCGGGCGTCAAGGCGCTGAGCGTCGCGGCCAAAGTCCTCGTTTTCATCGTGCTGGTCGCGAGCTTCGACTTGCTGCTGGGCTACACCGGCATCGTGAGCTTCGCCCACACGATGTTCTTCGGCATCGGCGCGTATGGCATCGCGATCTCGGCCTCGCGCCTCGGCGCGGGGTGGGACGCGCTGCTTATTGGCCTCGGCGCATCGCTCGTGGTCTCGCTGTTGCTCGCACTCGCCATCGGCCTCTTTTCGCTGCGGGTGCGCGCGATCTTCTTTGCGATGATCACACTGGCGGTGGCGTCGGCGTTCCAGACGCTGGCGTCGCAACTTTCCGAGTTCACCGGCGGGGAAGACGGTCTGACCTTCAAGCTGCCCGAACTGATCTCGCCGAGCTTCGAGTTCGCGCAAGCGCCATTCCTCGGCGTGTCGCTCGACGGGCGGCTGCTCTGCTATTACCTGCTGTTCGTCGCCACGGTGGTGCTGGTGCTGGCGCTGCTGCGCATCGTGAACTCTCCCTTCGGCCGTGTGTTGCAGGCGATCCGCGAGAACGAGTTCCGCGCCGAGGCGATCGGCTATCGCGTGGTGGTCTATCGCACCACGGCCGCGGTGCTGTCGGCGCTGTTCGCGACGTTGGCCGGCGCGATGCTCGCGATTTGGCTGCGCTACAACGGGCCGGACACCTCGCTCAGCTTCGAGATCATGGTCGACGTGCTGCTCATCGTCGTGATCGGCGGCATGGGCACGATCTACGGTGCGGTCATCGGCGCGGCGCTGTTCGTCGTCGCGCAGAGCTACCTGCAGGACCTGCTCAAGCTGGCGAGTGATGCCTCGAGCGGCTTGCCCTGGCTCGCCGCGCTGCTGTCGCCCGACCGCTGGCTGCTGTGGCTCGGCGTGCTGTTCGTGCTGTCGGTCTATTACTTCCCGACGGGCATCGTCGGCAAATTGCGCACGAGGGCATTGAAATGAACCTGTCGACATCGAACTACGCCACGTTCGCAGGTCGCGAAATCCACTGGATGGACTGGGGTCCGAAAGACGGCCCGGTCATCGTGGCGTGGCACGGCCTGGCGCGCACGGGCCGCGACATGGACGAGCTCGCGGTGCATTTCGCGGGCAAGGGGTTCCGCGTGCTGTGCCCCGACACCATCGGCCGCGGCCTGAGCCAGTGGAGCCCGCTGCCGGACGACGAGTACCAGCTCTCGTTCTATGCGCGAATCGCGGCCGACTTTTGCGACGCGCTGGCGCTCGATCGCGTGCATTGGGTCGGCACGTCGATGGGCGGGGCGATTGGCATGGTGTGCGCCTCGGGCCTGTTCGAGCCGCGCATGAAGCAGCGCATCGTGAGCCTCGTGCTGAACGACACCGCCCCGCAAGTGGCCGACGCGGCGATCGCACGCATTCGCGGTTATGCGGGGAGCCCGCCGGCGTTCCACACGGTCGCCGAACTCGAGAACTTCTTTCGCACGGTCTACAAGCCGTACGGCTGGCTGAGCGATGCGCAGTGGCGGCGGCTCACCGAAACGTCGACGCGCCGATTGCCCGACGGCAAGATCACGCCGCACTACGACCCACTCATGGTCCGGCAGTTCAGCGCACACGACAACGACTATCTGATCTGGCCGCACTACGACGCGATCGAGGTGCCGGTGCTGAGCCTGCGCGGCGTCGATTCCGATCTGGTGCTGCCGGCCGTCATCGACGAAATGCGCGGTCGCGGCCCCGGCGCGGCGGGCGCGTTGCAGACGATCGAAGTGGCGGGCTGCGGGCACGCGCCCGCGTTGAACGTGTCGGCGCATCTGGAACCGATCGAGGCCTTCATCCGTGCAGCCGGCGTGTGAAGGCGTTCGGCGCGAGAATCGCGCCGCGCCATTGCGCACACCCTAACAACCCCAAGGAAAAGCCATGTCCCTCACCATGTACGACGCTTCTGTCACCGTCTTCATGCACAACCTGCAGCAGCTCTCGTATCTGCTCGACAAGGGCATGGTGCACGCCACGGCGAAGGGCATCGATCCGGCCACGCTGGTGAACGCAAAGTTGGCCGACGACATGCGTCCGCTGTCGTTCCAGATCCAGAGCGCGAGCGACGCGAGCAAGCTGGCCGTGGTGCGCCTGACCGGCGTCGCGGCACCGAGTTTTGCCGACACCGAGACCACGTTCGAGGAACTGAAGGCGCGCATCGAAAAAACGCGCGACTACCTGAAGTCGGTGCCGCGCGAGGCCTTCGCCGGCAGCGAAGAACGCCAGTTCACGATGAAGGCCGGCCCGACCGAAATCGAGTTCGTCGGCCAGCCCTACCTGCTGCACTTCGCGCTGCCGAACTTCTTCTTTCACGTGACGACCGCCTACGCGATCCTTCGCCACAGCGGTGTCGACATCGGCAAGCGCGACTTCCTCGGCCGCGCCTGACCGTCAGGACTTCGTCGACCAGCCCGCGAGGTGGCGCTCGGCGATATCGGCCAGCGCGGTGATCCACGCCGGGCTGTCGTTGAGGCAGGGGATGAAGTGGAACTCGCCGCCACCTTCGTGGACGAAGGCCTCACGGCCCTCCATCGCAATTTCTTCGAGCGTCTCCAGGCAGTCCGCGGGAAAGCCGGGGCACATCACGTCGACGCGCCGCGTCTTGGCGGCGCCGAGTTCGCGCAGCGTCGGCTCGGTGTAGGGCTCCAGCCACTTGGCGCGGCCGAAGCGGGACTGGAAGGTCACGCGATGCTGGGCGGGCGAGAGCTGCAATCGTTCCGCGAGCAACCGGGCGGTTTCGAGGCACTGCCCCTGGTATGGATCGCCCAGCGCGATGTTGCGCGCCGGGATGCCGTGGAAGCTCATCACGAGCACGTCGCCGCGCCCGTTGAGCTGCCAGTAGCGCTCGACGCCTTGCGCCAGCGCATCGATATAGCCGGCATCGTCGTGGTAGCGGTTGACGAAGCGAAACTCCGGCAGCCGGCGCTGGCGGCGCGTCCAGGCGGTGACCGCGTCGATCACGCTGGCGGTGGTCGTCGCCGAGTACTGCGGGTAGGCCTGCATCACGAGCACGCGGGTCACGCCTTCGGCCTGCAGCGCGTCGAGCTGCGACGCGATCGACGGGTTGGCGTAGCGCATCGCGTCGCGCACGGTGACGCGATGACCGCGCTCGCCGAGCCAGCCGGCCAGCATGCCGGCCTGCTTCTTCGTCCACACCTTGAGCGGCGAGCCTTCGGGCAGCCAGATGCTCGCGTACTTGGCGGCCGACTTGGCCGGCCGCACCCGCAGGATGATGCCGTGCAGGATCAGGCACCAGATGGCGCGCGGGATTTCGACCACGCGGATGTCGTGCAGGAACTGCGAGAGGTAGCGACGCACCGCGGGCGCGGTGGGTTCGTCGGGTGAACCGAGGTTGCACCAGAGCACGGCGGTGGGCTCGGGGAGCGCGGTCGCAGCGGAGGCTGGAACGGGGGAGACAGTGCGGGGCGCAGGGCTTGAAGGCATGCGATATTCTCTCGCATGACCTCTGCAGCCTCGGCCCCCGTCGTGCCGGCACCGCTCGACGTGAAGCGGATTTCGGCAATCTCCCTCGACCTTGACGACACCCTCTGGCCGGTGTGGCCGACCATCGAACGCGCCGAGCGCGTGCTGCAGGCCTGGCTGCTCAAAGAGGCGCCTCGAACCGCCGCACTGCTCCTGACGCCCGGCGTGTTGCGCGAATTGCGCGAGGCCACGGCCAAAGAACGGTCGGACCTCGCCCATGACCTCAGCGCGCTGCGCCGCGAATCGATCCGCACCGCGCTCAAGCGTGCAGGCGAAGACCCGGAATTGGCCGACCCGGCCTTCGAGGCCTTCTTCGCAGAACGCCAGCGCGTGGTGCTCTACGACGATGCGCTGCCTGCGCTCAAGTGGCTCAGCGAACGTTATCCGCTGGTCGCGATTTCGAATGGCAATGCCGACATCCACCGCACCGGTGTCGGCCGCTGGTTTCGCACCGCGTTCAGCGCGCGCGCCTTCGGCAGCGGCAAGCCGCATGCGCCGATCTTTCGGGCGGCGGCGGCCTCGGTCGGCCTGCTGCCGCGCGACATGCTGCACGTCGGCGACGATGCCCATCTGGACGTGGTGGGCGCGCTCGACGCCGGCATGCAGGCAGCCTGGCTGGTGCGCGACGAGCGTGCGTGGGATCAGGAGGGGCGCCCGCAACTGATCGTGCCCAACCTGCACGCGCTCTGCATGGCGCTCGAGGCGGGGCAGGGCGCGTCGACGTACCAGGAACTGGCGGACTAGAGGCCGAAGCGCTCGCGCAGGGCCTCGCAAAAGGCCTCGCTGCCGCTGAGCGACAGGACCAGCGTGCGGCGGTCAGGGCCGTCGTCGAGTTCCTGCAGGTCGGCATCCCAATCGGCGCCGTCGGCGAGCGCGCCCCGCGTGTCCGGGAAAACGCTTTCGGCCCAGCGGATCACCGCATCGATCTCGGCCTGCACTTCGGCGATGCGATCCGGCGCGGTCGACGCCATCGCGTCGAAGGTGCCGATGCCTTCGGTGTCTTCGCTGTAGTCGAAGTCGAGGTAGCGCAGCGTCGTCATGCGAGCGCCTCGCCCGCGGCGAGGCCGCTCAGCACTGCGCCTTCCAGCGTTGCCGGGTACGGCCCGTCGATGTAGTCGCCGCAGGCCAGCAACCCCGGCGCGATGGTCATCGCGGGTCGCACCAGCGAGGGCGTGCAGGCGAAGGTCGCGCGCTTCTCGACGACGGTCTGCACCACGTCGAGACCGGCTTGGTCCAGCTGCGCGGCGGCTTGTGCGAGCGACTGCCGTTCCAGTGCGTCGCGCGGTGCCTCGTTCGCGCTCACGACCAGCGCGAGCAGCCCGGCGGGGCCCCCGAGCTGGCCGCGGTCGAACACGAATTGCGCCGGTGCGTTCGCATCGCTGCGCAATGCCAGCATTGGTTCGGCGAGCGGGCTGGCACCGCGCAGGTAGACCGTGGCGATGGCTTCGAAGCGCAGTGCCTCGGTCGTCTCGCACCATGCGTCGGCCGCCGCGCCGCTCGTGCGAACGAGGCGCGCGGCGTCCCACGGTGCGCAGGCCAGCACGACCCGTTCGAAGGGTTCGCCGTCGGCCTGCCAGCAGCCGGCATCGGGCGCGATCGTCCGAACGCGATGCCCGACGCGCAGGTCGGCGCCGCGCTGCGCGAGCCACGCCATCGCCGCATCGGGAAAGAGCGCGCCGAGGTCGACGCGCGGCAGCAGCAGATCGGCACCGCCTGAGCCACTGAACAGCGCGTCGTGCAGCACGCGCAGGAACACGGTGCCGCTCGAGCGCTCCACCGGCGTGTTGAGGGCCGACACGCACAGCGGTTCGACGAGCTCCTGCATGACGCGTGGCGTGAGGCCGGCACACAGTATCGCGACGCTGTCGGCGGAGGCGCAGCGAAATCCGGTCAGGCGCCAGCGCAGCGCCACGCGCAGTAAAGAAAGCTTGTCGCGCAGCGTCCAGCCGCGTGCCGTTGCGATGCCGGCGAGGAGGTCGAGCGGCGCCGGCAGCCGGGGCAGCTTCAGTCCGCCACCGTCCGCGAAGCGCAGCGACAGCGGGAGGCGCAGCAGCGCCGCGTCGGGGTCGACGCCAACGTCGCGCAGCAATGCGAGCGTGGCGCGGTAGGCGCCGATCAGGATGTGCTGGCCGTTGTCGAGCGCCAGCCCACGGTCGCCGTCGATCCGGCGGGCGCGTCCGCCGGGCGTGCGCGCCGCCTCGAACAGCGTGACCGCGTGGCCGAGCCGCGTGGCCTCGACGGCACAGGCCAGGCCCGCCCAGCCCGCACCGACGATCGCGACCTTCAAATCCGGCCCAGCGCCTGAACGCGCCACGCGAGCCAGAGCTTGCGCAGCGGCGTGAGGCTGGTGCGCTGGGTCAGCACCTGGAAGTTGTCGCGTTCGATCTCGCGCAGCAGCGAACGGTAAATGCTCGCCATCATCAATCCGGGCTTTTGCGCCCGCAGGTCGGCGGCGGGCAGCAGCGCGAGGGCTTCTTCGTAAGTCGCGTGGGCGCGCGCCGCCTGGAATTTCATGAGCGCAACGAAGCGCTCGGAGTGCACGCGGTTCAGGATCTCGTGCGCCTTGACGTCGAACTGCTGCAGCTCGTTCACCGGCAGGTAGATGCGGCCCATCAGCGCGTCTTCGCCGACGTCGCGAATGATGTTGGTGAGCTGCAGCGCCAGGCCCAGTTTGTGGGCGTATTCGGTGGTGCGCGGATCGGTCTGGCCGAAAATGCGCGCCGCCACTTCGCCGACCACGCCGGCGACGAGGTGGCAGTAGCGGCGCAGCGCGGGGAAGTCGAGATAGCGCGTCTGGTCGAGGTCCGTCTGGCAGCCTTCGATCACTTCCAGCAGCTGCCTCGCTTCGATGCCGAACGCGGTGGCGTGCGGCATCAGCGCCTTCATCACCGGGTGGTGCGGCTCGCCGGCAAAGGATTGCGCGACTTCGCTGCGCCACCAGGCCAGCTTGGTCGCCGCCACGCCGGGGTCGCGCACCTCGTCGACCACGTCGTCAATCTCGCGGCAGAACGCATAGAACGCCGTGATCGCCGCGCGACGCGACTTGGGCAGGAACAGGAACGCGTAGTAGAAGCTGCTGCCCGATGCGGCGGCCTTCTCCTGGACGTATTGCTCGGGGTTCATCGCGGGTGCACTTTCATGCGGGCGATTGTCCCTGCATCCGCAAGGCGCGCCATGTCAGCAAAGGCGCATCGCCCTTGCCGAGGGTCGGACGGCTGGAAAGCGTGTCGAAGCCGAGCGCCTCGATCTTGTCGAGGATGCAAAGGCCGCCCTGCACGACGAAGCGCAGCTCCCAGCCGGCGCGACCGGGCAGTCGGTGCACGAGCGGCGCGCCTTCGCGCATCAGTTCGCGCGCCCATCGCGCCTCGTCAGCGATCAGGTCGATGACCGCTCGCGGGGGTCGGCTGGGGATCAGAGGGCAGCACGCGTCGAAGTCCTGGCGCACGAGGCCACGCGCCGCGCAGTCCGTCAGCGGGAAATAGAAACGACCGCGCGGCAGGTCGACGCTCGGGTCCTGCCAGAAATTGATGAGCTGCAGCGCGCTGCAGATCGCGTCGCTCTGCGCGAGTGCCGCAGCATCGGACACGCCGTACAGGTGCAGCAGCAGGCGACCGATCGGGTTGGCGGAGCGGCGGCAGTAGTCGAGCAGCGCAGCGCGGTCGGCGTAGGCGGTGCCGTCGCGGGTCTTCTCGATGTCCTGCACGAAGGCCGAGAGCAGGTCGGCCAGCAGGGACTCGGGCAGGTCGAACTGCGCGACGGCCGTGCGCAAGGGGCCGAACACGGCAGGCCAGCGAACCGAAGTGCCGTTGCCGCGCGCGGCGGCGGCCAGATCGGTCCGGTAGGCGTGCAGCTCGGCGAGGCGCTCGTCCGGGGATGCATCGCCCTCGTCGGCAATGTCGTCCGCAGTCCGCGCGAAATGGTAGATCGCGGCAATCGGCGGGCGCAAGCGGGGCGGGCAGAGCCACGAGGCTACGGGAAAGTTTTCGTAATGGTCGGGGGCAAGGGATTGGGGCACGCGGCGATTGTCAGCGAGTCGGCCTATGCTCGCGGCCTCTCCATTCCGCATCTTCTTTATGACCGCTCCTACGAAGGCCGCCGGGCCGGGCCTGATGATCGCCGCGCTGGGCGTGGTGTTCGGCGACATCGGCACTTCGCCGCTCTACGCCTTCAAGGAAACGCTGAACCCGGAGCACGGTGTGGCATTCACGCCCGATGCGGTGCTCGGGCTGCTGTCGCTGATTTTCTGGGGGCTGATGTTCGTGGTCACGCTGAAGTACGTGGTGTTCGTGCTGCGGGCCGACCACGACGGCGAGGGCGGCATCCTCGCGCTGCAGGCGTTGGCACGGCGCGCGATGGAGGGGCGCAATACCTCGTCCTGGCTCTGGCGCGGGCTGGGGTTGCTCGGGCTGGTTGGCGCGGCGATGTTCTACGGCGACAGCGTGATCACACCGGCGATCTCGGTGCTGTCGGCGGTCGAGGGTCTGGAGGTTCAGGCGCCGGCGCTCCAGCGCTTCGTCATTCCGATCACGATGGTGATCCTGGTGGTGCTGTTCGCAGTGCAAAGCAAGGGTACGCACGTGGTTGGCAAGGTGTTCGGGCCGGTCATGCTGCTCTGGTTCGGCGTGCTGGCGGTGGCCGGCCTGTGGCAGATCGTTCAATATCCGCAGGTGCTTCAAGCACTCGACCCGCGCCGCGCCATCGGCTTTCTGTTCACGCACCGGGCGCAGTCGTTGGCGGTGCTCGGCGCGGTGTTCCTGGCGTTCACGGGCGGCGAGGCGCTGTACGCCGACATGGGGCATTTCGGCGCGCGGCCGATCCGGCTGGCCTGGACGTTCATCGCGCTGCCAGGGCTCGTGCTCAACTATTTCGGGCAGGGCGCGCTGGTGCTCGGCAATCCGGCGGCCATCGACAACCCCTTCTTCCGGCTCTTTCCGTCGTGGGGCGTGCTGCCGATGGTCGTGCTGGCCGCGATGGCGACGGTGATCGCCTCGCAGGCGGTGATCTCCGGCGCGTTCTCGCTGACCGCGCAGGCAATGCGCATGGGCTACCTTCCGCGCATGCGCGTGGTGCAGACCTCGGGCGAAGCGATCGGACAGATCTACGTGCCGGCGATCAACTGGCTGTTGATGGTCGGCGTGCTGCTGCTGGTGCTGGGCTTCAGGAGTTCGAGCGCGCTGTCCGCCGCCTATGGCATCGCGGTGTCGATCACGATGGTGACGACCACGCTGCTGGCCGGCGTGGTGGCGTATGGCCTCTGGCACTGGAACCGGATCGCGGTCGTCGTCGGCGTGGTGCTGTTCGCCGTGGTCGACATCACCTTCGTGGTCGCCAACAGCCTGAAGATCGCCGAGGGCGGCTGGCTGACGTTGGCGGTGGCGGCCGGGGTGATGGTGGTGTTCACGACTTGGGCGAAGGGCCGCCGACTGGGGCTGCAAGCCGCGGAGGCTGACCAGTTGCCGCTCAAGCCGTTCATCGCCTCGCTGGCGATGAGCATGCCGCACCGGGTGCAGGGCACCGCCGTGTTCCCGAACGGCGACGTGACCTCGGTGCCCTACGCCCTGTTGCACAACCTGAAGCACAACCAGGTGATGCACGACCAGGTGATCGTGTTGAAGGTGCAGCCCTGCGACACGCCCCGCGTGCAGGCCGCCGAACGCATCGAGGCCGAGTCGCTCGGCCACGGCATCTGGACGGTGATTGCCCGGCACGGCTTCATGGAAACGCCCGACGTGCCCGCGTTCGTCGGCATCTTCGCGTACCAGCAGGGGCTGGCGTGCGGCGCGATGACGACCTCGTATTTCACGTCGCGTGCGACCGTCGTGAGAGGTCATCTGCCTGGCATGAACCCGGTCAGGCAAGCGTTGTTCGTTTGGCTCCAGCGCAACGCCAGCCGGGCCTCCGACTACTTCCACTTGCCGGGCAACCGCGTGGTGGAGCTCGGCCAGCTGACCTAATTGACAGCGGTTCGCGTTTACCCTAGATTACTAACCGCTTGGTCAGTAATGGCCGCCGTTACGCTTTTCGAGGTGGTTTCATGTCCCGTTCATTTCCTGTTCACAGCGGTGGTTGGCTGCTGGTCGCCGCGCTGGCGCTGACTGCCTGTTCCCGCCCGGCGCCCCCGGCAGATCCGGTCCGTGCGGTCAAGGTCATGACCGTGGGCGCGTCGGCCTACGACACCGAACCCGAGTTTTCCGCCGAGGTGCGTGCGCGTGTCGAATCGCGCATCGGCTTCCGGGTGGCCGGCAAGATCACCAAGCGGCAAGCCGAACTCGGGCAGCACGTGAACGCCGGCCAGGTACTGGCGCAGCTCGATCCGCAGGACTACAAGCTGGCCGCCGACGGCGCCCGGGCGCAACTCGCGGCCGCGATGACGAACCGCGATCTGGCGGCGGCCGACCTCAGACGCTATCAGGGCTTGCGCGAGCAGAACTTCATCAGCGGCGCCGAGATCGAGCGCCGCGAAACCACGTTCAAGGCCGCACAAGCGCAGTACGAGCAGGCGCAGGCGCAGCTGTCGTCGCAGGGCAACCAGGCGAACTACACGACGCTGGTGGCCGACGTGCCGGGCATCGTCACCGCCATCGAGGCCGAGCCGGGGCAGGTGGTTTCCGCCGGCTCGCCCGTCGTTCGCGTCGCGCAGGACGGCGCACGCGACGTGGTGTTCGCGGTACCGGAAGACCGCGCTTCGCTCATCACGCCGGGATCGTCGGTCGCAGTGCGCGCCTGGTCGGGCGGGCCCGAACTGGAAGGCAAGGTCCGCGAGGTGGCGGGCAGCGCCGATGCCGTGACGCGCACTTTCACCGTCAAGGTGGCGATCGACGCCGCCACCGCGCCGCCGCTCGGTGCCACGGTCTACGCGCGGCCCGCGAGCCTGTCGCGCACCGGCACGGCGGTGATCAAGTTGCCGACCAGCGCGCTGCGACATGAAGGTCAGGGCACGGCAGTCTGGGTGCTTGACAAGGCGTCGATGCAGGTGCGCTCGCAGCCGGTGCAGGTGGCGACGGCCGATGGCAATGCCGCCGTCATCGCAGGCGGCGTGACGCCCGGCATGCTGGTCGTTGTGGCCGGTGTGCATGTGCTGTCGCCCGGCCAGAAGGTGTCGATCTACGATGAGAAGACCGCACCGGGCGCCAAGCCATGACGACCGGCCACGAGTCGGTCGAAGAGGCGAAGTCCGGCGGATTCAATCTCTCGAAATGGGCGCTCGACCACGGCCCGCTCACCCGCTACCTGATGCTGGTGCTGATGCTGCTGGGCTTCGCCGCCTACTTCCAGCTCGGCCAGGACGAAGATCCGCCGTTCACCTTCCGCGTCATGGTCGTGCGCACCTACTGGCCAGGCGCGACGGCGCAGCAGGTGGCCGAGCAGGTCACCGACAAGCTGGAGCGCACGCTTCAAGAGGCGCCCTACGCCGACAAGATCCGCAGCTATTCGAAGCCGGGAGAGTCGCAGATCATTTTCGAGATCAAGGATTCCTCGAAGGCGAACGAGGTACCGAACGTCTGGTACACGGTGCGCAAGAAAATCGGCGACATGCGGGGCACGCTGCCGGCCGGGGTGCAGGGCCCATTCTTCAACGACGATTTCGGCGACGTTTACGGGGTGATCTACGCGCTGGAAAGCGAGGGCTTCAGCCACGCGGAGCTGCACAACCTGGCCGACGATGTGCGCCAGCGGCTGTTGCGGGTGAAAGACGTGGCCAAGGTCGACGAGTTCGGCGTGCAGGACGAGAAGGTCTACATCGAAGTCTCGCAAAAGCGCGTGGCGCAGCTGGGGCTCGATTTCAACCAGGTCCTGCAGCAGATCGGCGCGCAGAACGCGGTCGAGAGCGCGGGAACGATCCAGTCGCCGCTCGATGTGGTGCAGGTGCGCGTGGCCGGCCAGTTCACCAGTGTGGAGCAGCTGCGCAACATGCCGATCCGCGGCAGTTCGGGCAACCAGCTCAAGCTCGGCGACATCGCGGACATCCGTCGCGGCTATGTCGATCCGCCGTCGATCAAAGTGCGGCATCAGGGCAAGGAAGTGGTGGCGCTCGGCATCTCGATGGCCAAGGGCGGCGACATCATCGCGCTCGGCAAGGCGCTGCGCGAGACGACGGCCTTGATCGACAAGCAGCTGCCCGCCGGCGTGAAGCTGGCGCAGGTGCAAGACCAGCCGGTATCGGTCGCCAGTTCGGTCAGCGAATTCGTCAGCGTGCTGATGGAAGCCGTGGCGATCGTGCTGGCCGTGAGTTTCATCGCGCTCGGATTGCACCAGGGCGGCGGCCCGCGCTGGACGCGTTACACGCGCGGCTGGTACATCGACATGCGGCCCGGCCTGGTGGTGGCAATCACGATTCCGCTGGTGCTGGCCGTCACCTTTCTGGGAATGAACTACTTCGGCATCGGACTGCACAAGATTTCGCTCGGCTCGCTCATCATCGCGCTCGGCCTTCTGGTCGACGACGCGATCATCGCGGTCGAAATGATGGTGCGGAAGATGGAAGAAGGCTACGACAAGGTGCGCGCCGCCACCTTCGCCTACGACGTCACGGCCAAGCCGATGTTGACGGGCACGCTGATCACGGCGGCCGGGTTCCTGCCCATCGGGCTCGCGAAATCGACGACGGGCGAATACACCTACGCGATCTTCGCGGTGACCGTGATCGCGCTGGTGCTGAGCTGGGTCGTCTCGGTGTATTTCGTGCCGTACCTCGGCACGCTGATCCTCAAGGTGAAGGCCCATGATCCCGAGGCGCCCCCGCACGAACTCTTCGACTCGCCGTTCTACAACGGCTTCCGGCGTGCGGTGAACGGGTGCGTTGAATACCGCTGGCTCACCATCGGCGCGACCGTGCTGATCTTCGCGCTGGGCATCGTCGGCATGGGGCGCGTGCAGCAGCAGTTCTTTCCCGATTCGAGCCGGCCGGAAATCCTGGTCGATCTGTGGTCGCCCGAAGGCACGTCGTTCGCGGCGACCGAAGACGTGGCCAAGCGGGTCGAGAAGCGTTTCCTGACCGAGGCCGGCGTGGCGACGGTCAGCACCTGGATCGGCTCCGGCGTGCCGCGCTTCTACCTGCCGCTCGACCAGATCTTTCCGCAAAGCAATGCCGCACAGCTGATCGTCCTGAGCAAGGATCTGAAGCAGCGCGAACTGCTGCGGCTCAAGCTGCCCGGCATCCTCGCGCAGGAATTCCCGGAAGTGCGGGGCCGTGTGAAGCTGCTGCCGAACGGGCCGCCGGTGGCGTATCCGGTGCAGTTCCGCGTGATCGGCAACGACCCGGCGCAACTGCGCGTGCATGCCGACGAGGTGAAGGCGATCCTGCGCGACAACGCCAGCATGCGCGGGGTGAACGACAACTGGAACGAGTCGGTCAAGGTGATCCGCCTCGAGGTCGACCAGGCCAAGGCGCGCGCGCTGGGTGTGACGAGCCAGGCGATCGCCCAGGCCTCAAAAACCATGTTCAGCGGCACGACGGTGGGCCAATACCGCGAGAACGATCGCCTGATCGACATCGTGCTGCGCCAGTCGCCCGACGAGCGCGAGGCCATTTCCGACATCGGCAACGCCTACCTGCCGACCGCGTCAGGACGCTCGATTCCGTTGACGCAGATCGCCAAGCCGGTGTTCGACTGGGAACCGGGCGTGATGTGGCGCGAAAACCGCGACTACGCGATCACCGTGCAGGGCGACATCGTCGAAGGGCTGCAGGGCGCGACGGTGACGAACGAACTCCTGCCGCAACTGCGAGCGCTCGAAGCGAAGTGGCTCGCGGCCGGGCAGGGCGCCTACCGCATCGGCGTGGCGGGCGCGGTCGAGCAGAGCAGCAAGGGGTCGTCGTCCATCGTGGCCGGTGTGCCCATCATGCTGTTCCTGGTGTTCACGCTGCTCATGCTGCAGCTGCACAGTTTCAGCCGCTCCTTGCTGGTGTTCATCACCGGACCGCTCGGCATCGCCGGCGTGGCGGGCGCGCTGCTGTTGCTCAACCGGCCGTTCGGCTTCGTCGCGCTGCTGGGCGTGATCGCCCTGATGGGAATGATCCAGCGCAACTCGGTGATCCTGATCGACCAGATCGAGAGCGACCGGGCGGCCGGTGTGCCGGCCTGGGACGCGATCGTCGAATCGGCAGTCCGACGCCTTCGGCCGATCGTGCTGACGGCGGCGGCGGCGGTGCTGGCGATGATCCCGCTGTCGCGCAGCGTGTTCTGGGGGCCGATGGCGGTCGCGATCATGGGCGGATTGATCGTCGCGACCGTGCTCACCCTGCTGGCGCTTCCGGCGATGTACGCCGCAGCGTTCCGTGTCAAGCGGGAACCGGAACAGCTGCCGGTTAGCGGCTAAAATGCGCGGTTACCGATTTCGAGCGGGTGGTCTGCATTCAGAGGCCGCCCGTTTTCGCATCCATTCACCTGATCGCGCGGGTGGCGAAATTGGTAGACGCACCAGGTTTAGGTCCTGACGTTCGCAAGAACGTGCCGGTTCGAGTCCGGCCCCGCGCACCAGCCCCATTTCTCTTGAGGAACCCAAAATGACCGTGACCGTTGAAACCCTCGAAAAACTCGAGCGCAAGATCACGCTGACCCTGCCGGTCGGCACCATCCAGAACGAAGTCGATTCGCGCCTCAAGAAGCTGGCCCGCACCGTCAAGATGGACGGATTCCGTCCCGGCAAGGTGCCGATGAACGTCGTGGCGCAGCGCTACGGTTACTCGGTGCACTACGAGGTCATGAACGACAAGGTCGGCGAGGCGTTCTCGCAGGCCGCCAACGAAGCCAAGCTGCGTGTGGCCGGCCAGCCCCGCATCACCGAAAAAGAAGAATCGCCTGAAGGCGAGCTTTCCTTCGACGCGGTCTTCGAAGTGTTCCCTGAAGTCAAGATCAAGGACCTCGCCGGCGCCGAAGTCGAGCGCCTCACCGCCGAAGTCGGCGACGACGCGATCGACAAGACGATCGACATCCTGCGCAAGCAGCGCCGCACCTTCGCGCAGCGCGCGATGGACGCCCAGGCGCAGGACAACGACCGCGTGACGGTCGACTTCGAAGGCAAGATCGAAGGCGAAACCTTCCAGGGCGGCAAGGCCGAAGACTTCCAGTTCATCATCGGCGAAGGCCAGATGCTGAAGGAATTCGAAGACGCGGTCCGCGGCCTGAAGAGCGGTGACAGCCGCACCTTCCCGCTGTCGTTTCCCGAGGACTATCACGGCAAGGATGTAGCCGGCAAGCAAGCCGACTTCATGGTCACCGTGAAGAAGATCGAAGCCTCGCACCTCCCGGAAGTCAACGAACAGCTGGCCAAGTCGCTCGGCATCGCCGACGCCACGGTCGACGGCCTGCGCGCCGACATCAAGCGCAACCTCGAGCGCGAAGTGAAGTTCCGCCTCTTGGCCCGCAACAAAAACGCCGTGATGGATGCGCTGGTCGCCCATGCCGAGCTCGACCTGCCGAATTCGAGCGTGCAGGCCGAAGTCGACCGCATGGTCGAGGGCGCCCGCGCCGAACTGAAGCAACGCGGCATCAAGGACGCCGACAAGGCGCCGATTCCCGACGAAGTGTTCCGTCCGCAAGCCGAGCGCCGCGTGCGCCTGGGTCTGGTCGTGGCCGAGCTGGTGCGCAGCAACGAGCTGCAAGCCAAGCCGGACCAGATCAAGGCACACATCGACGAGCTCGCTGCCAGCTACGAAAAGCCGGCCGACGTGGTCCGCTGGTACTTCAGTGACAACAACCGCCTGGCCGAAGTCGAAGCGGTCGTCATCGAGAACAATGTCACCGACTTCGTCCTCGGCAAGGCCAAGGTCACCGACAAGTCGGTGTCGTTCGACGAACTGATGGCCCAGCAAGGCTGATCCTGATCGGCCTTCGCCAGGATGGGGCTTGTGCTTTACGGCACGAGCCCCATTTCGTTAGGACTTACAGTCAGACCACTTCCGGAGAAAACATGAGCGCACTGGACATTCAAGGCCTCGGCATGGTGCCGATGGTGATCGAGCAGTCGGGCCGCGGTGAGCGGTCTTATGACATTTATTCGCGCCTCCTCAAGGAGCGCGTGATCTTCCTGGTCGGCGAAGTGAACGATCAGGTTGCCAATTTGGTGGTGGCGCAGCTGCTGTTCCTCGAGAGCGAAAACCCCGACAAAGACATTTCGTTCTACATCAATTCCCCGGGCGGCAGCGTGACGGCCGGCTTGGCGATTTACGACACGATGCAGTTCGTCAAGCCGGAGATCTCGACCCTGTGCATGGGCATGGCGGCGAGCATGGGTTCGTTCCTGCTCATGGCCGGCGCCAAGGGCAAGCGCTTTGCGCTCCCCAACTCGAAGGTCATGATTCACCAGCCGTCGGGCGGCACATCGGGACAGGCCACCGACATCGAGATCCATGCGCGCGAGATCATCAAGACGCGCCATCAGTTGAACAAGATCTACTCGGAGCGTACGGGTCAGCCGATCGAAAAGATCGAACTCGATATGGAACGCGACCGCTATCTGTCGGCTGACGAAGCCCAGGCTTATGGCCTCGTCGACAAGGTCATCCACAAGCGCGACTGATCGGCGCACCGCATGAGCGGGCCTGAAAACGGCGTTTCCCACACGGGAAACGCCGTTTTTGTTTCGCTATCATTGTTTATCCCAGTTACGAGGCACCTGCATGGCCGAGAAAAAAGGCTCTTCGAGCGAAAAAACGCTTTACTGCTCGTTTTGCGGCAAGAGCCAGCACGAGGTCAAGAAACTGATCGCGGGCCCGTCGGTTTTCATTTGCGACGAGTGCATCGACCTGTGCAATGAAATCATTCGTGACGAATTGCCTGCGGGCGACGAGGCGCGCGATGCCCGCAACGACCTGCCGACCCCACTTGAGATCAAGACCAACCTCGACAACTACGTGATTGGCCAGGAGCCGGCCAAGCGCATGCTGTCGGTGGCGGTCTACAACCACTACAAGCGCCTGCGCCACAAGGAAAAGAACACCAAGGGCGACGAGGTCGAGCTCAACAAGAGCAACATCTTGCTGATCGGCCCGACCGGTTCGGGCAAGACGCTGCTGGCGCAAACGCTCGCCCGCATGCTCGACGTGCCTTTCGTGATGGCCGACGCCACCACGCTGACCGAAGCCGGCTACGTCGGCGAAGACGTCGAGAACATCATCCAGAAGCTGCTGCAAAGCTGCAACTACGAGGTCGAGAAGGCGCAGCGCGGCATCGTCTACATCGACGAGATCGACAAGATCTCGCGCAAGTCGGACAACCCGTCGATCACGCGTGACGTGTCGGGCGAGGGCGTGCAGCAGGCGCTGCTCAAGCTCATCGAAGGCACGATGGCCAGCGTGCCGCCGCAGGGTGGCCGCAAGCACCCGAACCAGGATTTCCTGCAGATCGACACGACCAACATCCTGTTCATCTGCGGCGGTGCCTTCTCGGGCCTGGAAAAGGTCATCGAGAACCGCACCGAGGCCTCGGGCATCGGCTTCGGCGCCATGGTCAAGAGCAAGGCGCAGCGCAGCATCACCGAGGTGTTCCGCGAGGTCGAGCCCGAAGACCTGATCAAGTTCGGGCTGATCCCCGAACTGGTCGGCCGCATGCCGGTGGTCGCCTCGCTGGCGGAACTGAGCGAAGACGCGCTGGTGCAGATCCTGACCGAGCCCAAGAATGCGGTCGTCAAGCAGTTCACCAAGCTGCTGCAGATGGAGGGCGTGGACCTCGAGATCCGGCCGGCCGCGCTGAAGGCGATCGCCCGCAAGGCGCTGGCCCGCAAGACCGGCGCGCGCGGGTTGCGGTCGATTCTTGAACAGTCGCTGATCGACACCATGTTCGAATTGCCGAACGCGATCAACGTCGACAAGGTGGTGGTCGAGGAATCGACCATCGACGAAAACAAGCCCCCGCTGCTCGTGTACCGCGAAGCTGCGAAAAAGGCCTAAAGGATTTTGATGTCCGGTCATACACCGCTCCCCCCCGAAGCCCTCGACCTGCCGCTGTTGCCGCTGCGCGATGTCGTGGTCTTCCCCCACATGGTGATCCCGCTGTTCGTGGGTCGTCCCAAGAGCATCAAGGCGCTCGAACTGGCCATGGAGGCGGAGCGCCGCATCATGCTGGTGGCGCAAAAGGCCGCGGCCAAGGACGAGCCGTCTGTCGAGGACATGTTCGAGGTCGGTTGCGTCTCGACCATTCTTCAGATGCTCAAGCTGCCCGACGGCACCGTGAAGGTGCTGGTCGAAGGGCAGCAGCGCGCACGCGTCAACCGTATCGACGACAGCGAAACGCACTTCACGGCCAACGTGACGCCGGTCGAAGCAGTCGAGGGCGCCCAGAAGGGCACCGAGGTCGAGGCGTTACGCCGTGCGGTCATGCAGCAGTTCGACCAGTACGTGAAGCTCAACAAGAAGATCCCGCCCGAGATCCTGACGTCGATCTCGAGCATCGACGACCCGGGCCGCTTGGCCGACACGATTGCCGCGCACCTGCCGCTCAAGCTCGACAACAAGCAGGCGGTGCTCGACCTCGACGACATCAAGGCGCGGCTCGAAAACCTGTATGGGCAGCTCGAGCGCGAAGTCGACATCCTGAACGTCGACAAGAAGATTCGTGGCCGCGTGAAGCGCCAGATGGAAAAGAACCAGCGCGACTTCTATCTGAACGAGCAGGTCAAGGCGATCCAGAAGGAACTCGGCGAAGGCGAGGACGGCGCGGACATCGAGGAGATCGAGAAGAAGATCAAGCTCGCCAAGATGCCCAAGGAAGCGCTCAAGAAGGCCGAGAGCGAACTCAAGAAGCTCAAGCTGATGTCGCCGATGTCGGCCGAGGCGACGGTGGTGCGCAACTACATCGACGTGCTCGTGGGCTTGCCGTGGAGCAAGAAGACCAAGATCAAGCACGACCTCGCGAACGCCGAAGCGGTGCTCAATGCTGACCACTTCGGGCTCGAGAAGGTCAAGGACCGCATCCTGGAATACCTCGCGGTGCAGCAACGTGTCGACAAGGTGAAGGCGCCGATCCTGTGCCTGGTCGGCCCGCCGGGTGTCGGCAAGACCTCGCTCGGGCAGTCGATCGCGAAGGCGACCGGCCGCAAGTACACGCGCATGGCCCTCGGTGGCATGCGTGACGAGGCCGAGATCCGCGGCCATCGCCGTACCTACATCGGCGCGTTGCCGGGCAAGGTGCTGCAAGGCCTGAACAAAATCGGTACGCGCAACCCGCTGTTCTTGTTGGACGAGATCGACAAGCTGGGCACAGACTTCCGCGGCGATCCGTCGAGCGCGCTGCTCGAAGTGCTCGACCCCGAACAGAATCACACCTTCGGCGACCATTACGTCGAGGTCGATTTCGACTTGTCCGACGTGATGTTCGTGGCGACCTCGAACTCGATGAACATTCCGCCGGCGCTGCTGGACCGGATGGAAGTGATCCGCCTGTCGGGTTACACCGAAGACGAGAAGACCGCCATCGCGCTGCGTTACCTGCTGCCCAAGCAGATGACGAACAACGGGGTGAAGGAAGAGGAACTGTTGGTCACCGAAGAAGCGGTGCGCGACATCGTGCGTTACTACACCCGCGAAGCCGGCGTGCGGTCGCTCGAACGCGAGCTGTCGAAGATCTGCCGCAAGACGGTCAAGGGCTTGTTGCTCAAGAAGCTGACGCCCAAGGTGACGGTCGATGGCAGCAACCTCAACGACTTCCTCGGCGTGCGCAAGTACAGCTTCGGCCTGGCCGAGAAGCAGAACCAGGTCGGTCAGGTGGTCGGTCTGGCGTGGACGGAAGTCGGTGGCGATCTGCTCACGATCGAAGCCGTCTCGATGCCCGGCAAGGGCATCATCAGCCGCACCGGCTCGCTGGGCGACGTGATGAAGGAATCGGTCGAGGCCGCGCGCACGGTGGTGCGCAGTCGCGCTCGCCGGCTGGGCATCAAGGACGAAGTCTTCGAGAAGCGCGACATCCACATCCACGTGCCCGACGGGGCGACGCCGAAGGACGGTCCGAGCGCGGGCGCGGCGATGACGACGGCCTTCGTGTCGGCGCTGACCGGCATTCCGGTGCGTGGCGATGTCGCGATGACGGGCGAGATCACGCTGCGCGGCGAAGTCACCGCCATCGGCGGACTGAAGGAAAAGCTGCTCGCCGCGCTGCGCGGTGGCATCAAGACCGTGATCATTCCGGAAGAGAACGCCAAGGACTTGCAGGACATTCCCGAGAACGTGAAGAACGGCCTCGAGATCGTGCCGGTCAAGTGGATCGACAAGGTGTTGGAAATCGCGCTGGAAAAGATGCCCACGCCGCTGTCCGACGAGGAAGTCGCGGCATCGGCTGCTGCGGTGGCCGAGCTGGCAAAGCAGCGCAGCCTCCAGCCGCCGGCAGACGACTCTTCTTCGGTGAAGCACTGAGCGAGATTTGCCGAGCCACCGAAAGCTGGTATATAATTCGAGGCTCGAAACGCGGGATTAGCTCAGTTGGTAGAGCGCAACCTTGCCAAGGTTGAGGTCGAGAGTTCGAGTCTCTTATCCCGCTCCAGATTTCGAAAAAGGGAAAGCGTTTGCTTTCCCTTTTTTTTGACAGATTCAAGCGTGGCGCGATAGCAAAGCGGTTATGCAACGGATTGCAAATCCGTGTAGCCCGGTTCGACTCCGGGTCGCGCCTCCACCCAATTTGAACCCCATCGAAACCCACCAGGCAGCTCCGTCAACCGTCGTTGTCGGGGCTGTTTTTGTTTGGGGTATCGTCGCTCATCGACCCGCCGCCCGGATGGTGAAACTGGTAGACACATCGGACTTAAAATCCGCCGCTTCCTGCATAAGGGGCATGCCGGTTCGATTCCGGCTCCGGGCACCAACCAGACACAAGGGAGCACTCCATGCCTCGCTACAACGCTCCGTTTGAAATCCATGTGCATGGCGACGTTCCGCTGCGCGCAGACGTCACCTTCGCGCAGATCCAGGAGGCGTTGACGCCCCTGTGGAAATACGCTGGCGCCAAGTCGCTGGCCGATGGCGCGACCAGCGTTTACGAAGAAGAGCCCGGCATCCGTTTCGAGCAGAAGGACCATGTGCTCCAGATGTGCTGGACGGTGGCGGGCGACGAGGATTTCCGCCAGGCGCTCGACGAGATGTGCATGGCGTTGAACGAGTTGGCCGGGCAGGGCGCCGCCATCGAAATCACCTTCTACGACACCGAGTTCGATGAAGAGGAAGACGGCGACCCCGACGACGAGTCGCGCGACGACTTCATCATGCTGTTCGTTGGCCCGAACCCGGCGGCCATCATGCAGGTGCAGCGTGACCTGCTGGTCGAAGACGTGGTGAACCTGATGGAGCGCCATTTCGACGGCGCAGAGCTCGGTGGCGTGGTCACCGAAATCGACAAGCTGTTCGGCGAACGCTTCGATGCGCTGGTCAATTCGCTCGAAATCGGCAAGCGCCCACGCGGAGGCGGCGGCGGCGGCACCGGTGGTGGCTCGGGCGGCGGCGGACACGGCGGCGGTCGCCGTCCGCGGCACCTGCACTGAGCTATTCGACGAGCCGGAGGGCCGGCGGGATCGCATAGCGCGTCCCGTCGTATTGCAGTGTCAGGGTCTTGAAACTGGCCGGCTGCTCGCGCTCGGCGCACTCGCCGTCGCCCGTCGGGACGGCGTGGCTTTCGATGCGGGTCTGGCTCAGCAGCAGGTCGGCATAACCCCGATTCGCCGTCGTCCGCGATAGGGCCACCGACATGCGGAGCTGCTCGAACTTGCCGGCACAGCTGGTGTCCCACTCGCCGCGCTCCCGTGCCGTTTCCAGGCCGTCCAGCACCTTGCGCAGGTGCTCCCCCTGCGGCACATACAGAGAGAGTTCTTCGTTCGCGTAGGGGTTGGCGCGAGACGCGCCGCTGTGCTTCACCCGCAAGCCGAACGCGCGCGTGTCCGCTGCCAGGATGTAGCGCGCGGTATCGATCTGAATGTCGCTGATGCGCACCGCGTCTTCCACGAGCGCCCGGGATTCGAAAACGCGACTGCTGATGCGGGCGCGATCGGTGTTGCCGTTGTCGGCTTGTTGCACGACCATGACATCGAGGTCGTAGTCGGTGCTGCCTTCTGGCGACGCGGTCCGCGGCAACGGGAGCACCACGATGTAGCGCCCGAGAAACCCCGGCCAGGCCTTGCAGCCGGCCTTGTCGCGGTCGAGCTCCCTGTCCGGGTGCAGCTTGGCATGCATCCGCTCCGCCAGACCGCTGTCGCAGGAGGCCTGACTGGCCGTGCCGAAGGCGGCCAGGGTCCAGGCGATGCAAACCAGCCGCAACATGCGCGCCACCGTCAAACAGCCGCCGAGGCGATGGGCAGGGCGAGGGATGCCGGCGCCGCCGGCCCGACCAGCCAGCGTGCGGCCGCGGCATCGAGCTGAGGGGCGACACCGCTGGTCAGCAGTTCCACTTTTCCTTCGCCGTCGGCAAGCCGAGCCGCCGCGGTCAGCAGCCGCCGCGTTTGCTGCGCGACCGGGGCGCCGGTGTCGATGAAATGCACCGACTCGCCGGTGTGTCGGCGCAGCTCGGCGGCAACGAACGGGTAGTGCGTGCACCCCAGCACGAGCGTGTCAATCTGCCCGTCGGCGTCTCCGAAATCACCCGCGTCGCCCGTGTAGCGCGCGCAGAGCGCCGCGATGCTCGGAGCGTCTGCGGCCTCGATGGCGGAAGCCAGCCCATCGCAGGGCACGAGGCTGAAGCGGGCCTGGTCGGCCAGCGACGCCTGCAGCGCCTCGAACTTGCGGCTGGCCAGCGTGCCGCGCGTGGCGAGCACGGCGATGTGCCGGGTGCGGCTGCGGGCAACGGCGGGCTTGAGCGCCGGCTCCACGCCGACCAGTGGCAGCGCCGGATGGTCGGCGCGCAGCAGATGGATGGCCGCCGCCGTCGCCGTGTTGCACGCAACGACGAGTGCCTTGATGCCATGCCGATCAATGAGGTGGCGAGCGACCGCGCGGGTGCGCTCGGCCACGTACGCCTCGCTGCGTTCGCCATACGGCGCGTGCGCCGTGTCCGCGAAGTAGACGAAGCGCTCGTGCGGCAGTTCGGCGCGCAGCGCGTTCAGCACGCTGAGCCCGCCGACACCGCTGTCGAAAACGCCGATCGGGGAATCGCTCAAACGGCTTCCAGCGCAATCGTCTTCAACTCGCCGCTGGCGATGCGCTTTTGCCACTCGGCCGGGCCGGTGATGTGCGCGCTGGTGCCGCCGGCATCGACGGCCACCGTCACCGGCATGTCGACCACGTCGAATTCGTAGATGGCTTCCATGCCGAGGTCCGCGAAGCCCACGACCCTGGCCGTCTTGATTGCCTTGCTGACCAGGTACGCGGCACCGCCGACGGCCATCAGGTAGGCGCTCTTGTGTTTCTTGATGGCTTCGATGGCGACCGGGCCGCGTTCGGCCTTGCCGATCATCGCGATCAGGCCGGTTTGCGCCAGCATCATCTCGGTGAAGCCGTCCATGCGCGTGGCGGTGGTGGGGCCGGCCGGGCCGACCGCCTCGCCCTTCATCGGATCGACCGGGCCGACGTAGTAGATGACGCGGTGGGTGAAGTCCACGGGTAGCTTCTCGCCCCTGGCCAGCATGTCGGCGATGCGCTTGTGCGCCGCGTCGCGGCCGGTCAGCATCTTGCCGTTGAGCAGCAGCGTGTCACCCGGCTTCCAGCGGGCGACTTCTTCGGGCGTGAGCGCATCGAGGTACACCTTCTTGCTCTTCTGGTAGTCGGGCTTCCAGTCGACATCGGGCCACAGGTCGAGCGAGGGCGGCGTGAGGTAGACGGCGCCGCTGCCGTCCATCGTGAAGTGCGCATGCCGGGTGGCCGCGCAATTCGGGATCATGGCCACCGGCTTGCTGGCCGCGTGGGTCGGGTACATCTTGATCTTGATGTCGAGCACGGTCGCGAGGCCGCCCAGGCCCTGCGCGCCGATGCCGAGCGCATTGACCTTCTCGTACAGCTCGATGCGCAGCGCTTCGACTTTCGAGAGCTCGGCGCCCGAGGCCTTCTTGGCCTGCAGCTCGTGCATGTCGAGGTCGTCCATCAGGCTCTCCTTGGCCATCAGCGCAGCCTTTTCAGCGGTGCCGCCGATGCCGATGCCCAGCATGCCGGGTGGGCACCATCCCGCGCCCATCGTCGGCACCGTCTTGAGCACCCAGTCGACCACGCTGTCGCCGGGGTTCAGCATCACCAGCTTGCTCTTGTTCTCACTGCCGCCGCCCTTGGCCGCGACCGTCACTTCGAGCTTATCGCCGGGCACGATCTCGGTGAAGATCACCGCGGGCGTGTTGTCCTTGGTGTTCTTGCGGTCGAACTGCGGGTCGGCCACGACCGAGGCGCGCAGCGTGTTGTCGGGGTGGTTGTAGCCCTGGCGCACGCCTTCGTTGATGGCATCGTCCAGGCTGCCGGTGAAGCCGCCCCAGCGCACGTCCATGCCGACCTTGAGGAACACGTTGACGATGCCGGTGTCCTGGCAGATCGGCCGGTGGCCGGTCGCGCTCATCTTGCTGTTGGTGAGGATCTGCGCAATGGCGTCCTTGGCCGCCGGGCTCTGCTCACGCTCGTAGGCCTTGGCCAGGTGCGCGATGTAGTCGGTCGGGTGGTAGTAGCTGATGTACTGAAGGGCGGCGGCGACGGATTCGATCAGGTCGGCCTGCTGGATGGTGGTGGTCATCGTGCGGTTTTTGGGTGTGCGGTGGGGAGCCGAAATTATCTCCCACCGCCTCTCCGGCCGCCCTCGTGTGTCAGACCGGCGGACGCTTCATCTGGCACGACGTCGGCTGCGCGCTCACGTACGAATCCCACACGACTTCGGAGCGGAAGCCGTAGCCCGTGTTCTCGGCGTCGTACTTCACGCCCGGGCTGCCCTTCTTGGCCCACACGCCCAGGTAGATCGGCGCGAGCATCTGGTGATCGGCCTTGCGCATTTCGACCTCGCCGACCGGGCTTTCGTACTTCATGCCTTCCATCGCGAAAGCGACCTTTTTCGGGTCGGTCGATTTCGCTGTGCGCATCGCAGCGCGCAGCATGTTCATGGTGTACCAGTGCGAGGCGTAGATGAAGTCTTCGTCGGGCGACTTCTTCTTGTACGCCTGGGCGATCTTCTCCAGCGCGGGCGTCGGCGCGTT
Source organism: Variovorax sp. PAMC 28711 (assembly GCF_001577265.1). Lineage (NCBI taxonomy): Bacteria > Pseudomonadati > Pseudomonadota > Betaproteobacteria > Burkholderiales > Comamonadaceae > Variovorax > Variovorax sp. PAMC 28711. Next base: position 3,830,088 of record NZ_CP014517.1, read on the forward strand.
GCTGCCCCAGTTCCACATCACGCTCACCTTGTCGACGCCCCACGCGCCCATCTGCGACGGGATGCCCGGGTTGTTGGCGTTGAAGGTGTAGAAATTGATGTTGAGGTTGTAGTCCTTGGCGGCCTTGAACAGGAGGCCGAGGTCGCTGCCCCAGTTGGAGGTGATGACGGTGTCGGCGCCCGAGGCGGCGATCTTGGCGACATACGGTGCGAAGTCGCGCACGGTGGCGATCGGCACATAGTCTTCGCCCACGATCTGGATGTCGGGCCGCTTCTTCGCCAGGTAGGCGCGCGAGGCCTTCGCGACCTGCTGGCCGTGTGTGTAGTTCTGGTTGAACAGGAAGACTTTCTTCACCGCCGGCTTGGTCTGCAGGTAGGTGGTGAGGCCTTCGATCTGCATCTCGCTCGACGGGTAGAAGCGGAAGTGCCAGAAGCTGCACTTCTCGTTGGTCAGGCCCGGGTCCATCGCCGAATAGTTCAGGTAGACCATCGCGCCGTTCGGGTCGCGGTCGGCTTGCTTGTTGATCGCGTCGACCAGTGCGAAGGCCACGCCCGAACCGCCGCCCTGCGTGACATAGCGGATGTTCTGGTCGTAGGCTGCCTTCAGCGCCGACGTGCTCTCCTGCGGCGAACCCTTGCCGTCGAAGGGCACGATCTCGAACTTCGGGTCGGTCGGCGTGGCGGTGGCATTGAGCTGCGCGACGACTTCGCGCAACTGATTGAGCGAGCCCTGGCCGGTGAAGGCGAAGGCGCCCGAAAGCACCTCGATGAAGCCGATCTTGACCGTTTCGGCGGCGGTGGCGGCGCCGCATGCGGCGAACGCGGCAGCGCAAAGTAAGGAACGGACCGGGCGGATGAAACCGAAGCGCTGCATGCTTGTCTCCATTGGATTGGGGGTGGAGCGGACAGTAAGGCGGCGCATCGCGGCGCTTCCGTCGCCCGCGCGACTTTCCGCGCAGGGACTATCCCTTAGCCGCTGCGCCATCCGGCGACCTGCGTCATGATCTGAAACCGATCACCCAGGCAGCACCACGCCCTGGCCGACAGCACCGATTTCGAACCCTTCGCCTTCTGATGCTCTTCCGCCGTCTACAGGGTGCGTGGCCTGGCCTTGATGCGTGCTGCAGACACGCCTCGCCAGCATCGTGGCGGTCATGCGCGTGTTCAAGGTCACTGTTCCGAGCACGCCGACCATCGACCGGATCGTCGCCACCCGCGATGCGCACGAGGCTTTCGCCAAGGCCGCACCCGACCGCCAGGAGGGCGCGCCAGCGACAAGGCCTCTCGGCCGCTGAACGCCGGGCCGCGCGTGCCGCGGGGATACTGTCGGCTCTTTAACCGACCCCGCACCTTCCCATGACCACACGCACCGAGCGCGACACCTTCGGCCCGATCGAAGTCCCCTCCGACAAACTCTGGGGCGCGCAGACGCAGCGTTCGCTGCAGAACTTCGACATTTCCGGGGAGCGCCAGCCGACCGAAATCATCACGGCGCTGGCGCAGGTCAAGCGCGCGTCGGCCGTCGTGAACCACGCGCTCGGCCTGCAGGACGAAAAGAAGACGAAGGCCATCGTGGCCGCGGCCGACGAAGTCATCGCCGGCAAGCACCCCGGCGAATTCCCGCTGGTGGTCTGGCAGACCGGCTCGGGCACGCAGACCAACATGAACGTCAACGAGGTGCTGGCCAATCGCGCGAGCGAGATCCTCGGCGGCGAGCGCGGGGAAGGGCGGCTGGTGCACCCGAACGATGACGTCAACCGCAGCCAGTCGAGCAACGACGTGTTCCCGACCGCGATGCACGTCGCCGCGGTCGAGGCGCTCACGCACAAGCTGCTGCCAGCCATCGCCAAGCTGCGCGGCACTTTGCAGAAGAAGTCGGACGACTTTGCCGACATCGTGAAGATCGGGCGCACCCATCTGCAGGATGCGACGCCGCTCACGCTCGGCCAGGAATTTTCGGGCTACGTTGCCCAGCTCGACCACGGCGAGCGTCACGTGCGGGCCGCGCTCCCGCACCTGTGCGAACTGGCGCTCGGCGGCACCGCCGTGGGCACGGGTCTGAATGCGCCCAAGGGCTACGCCGAGCAGTCCGCGGCCGAACTCGCGCGACTGACCGGGCTGCCCTTCGTGACGGCGCCCAACAAGTTCGAGGCGTTGGCGTCGGTCGACGCCCTGGTGCATGCGCACGGGGCGCTCAAGACGCTGGCCGCCAGCATGATGAAGATCGCCAACGACGTGCGCTGGCTCGCGAGCGGTCCGCGCAGCGGCATCGGCGAACTGAGCATTCCGGAGAACGAACCGGGTTCGTCGATCATGCCGGGCAAGGTCAACCCGACGCAGAGCGAAGCCGTCACGATGCTGGCCGCGCAGGTGTTCGGCAACGACGTCGCCATCAACTTCGGGGGCGCGTCGGGCAATTTCGAGCTGAACGTGTTCCGCCCGATGGTGGCGCACAACTTCCTGCAGAGCGTGCGCCTGCTGGCCGACGGCATGGTGAGCTTCAACGACCACTGCGCCGTGGGCATCGAGCCGAACCGCGAACGCATCACCGAACTGGTCGAGCGTTCGCTGATGCTGGTCACCGCGCTCAACACGCACATCGGCTACGACAAGGCGGCCTCCATCGCGAAGAAGGCGCACAAGGAAGGCTCGAGCCTGCGCGAGGCGGTGGTGGCCTCGGGACACCTGACCGGCGACCAGTTCGACGCCTGGGTCATCCCGGCAAACATGACGGGCCGCTGAAGGCCCGCCAAGCGCCAAGGCTCAGTGCTCGCCGGGGAGCCGGGTCATCAGCTTGTCGGTGTAGGCGATGGCCATCGCCGACAGCAGGAACGTGATGTGGATCACCGTCTGCGCGATCAGCACGCGGTCGGTGTAGTTGTCGGCGTTGATGAAGGTCTTCAGCAGGTGGATCGAGCTGATGCCGATGATGGCGGTGGCCAGCTTGACCTTCAAGACCGAGGCGTTCACATGGCTCAGCCACTCTGGCTGGTCGCGGTGGCCTTCCAGGTGCATGCGGCTCACGAAGGTCTCGTAGCCACCGACGATGACCATGATCAGCAGGTTGCTGATCATCACCACGTCGATCAGAGCCAGCACCACCAGCATGATGACCGTCTCGTTGAGCGTCGTGACTGGCGCGATCGTTTTGTAGCCGATGCTGCTGACCAGCGCCTGCAAGGCCGTCTGGCTCCCGAAGGCCGCCTCGACCAGGTGAACCAGCTCGACCAGGAAATGCACCACGTACACCGCCTGCGCCACGATCAAGCCGAGATACAGCGGCAATTGCAGCCAGCGGCTCGCGAAGATCAGCTTGGGCAGCGGCCGCAATGGCGAGGTTCTGGCGGGCGTGGGAATGAGCGGATCAGGGGAAGACATCGGGTGGGCGCGGGGGAGGAAAGGCGCGATTCTAGGGGTGGACCAGAGGCGCCTTTTGGAAGGCGCCTTCGCTCACATGGTTTAGCGCGTCAGTGCGCCGTAAGTGGCCCCGCAGACATTACCGCCGATACCCACAAGCAGGTTCAGGAGACAACAATGAGCAGCGCATCGAAAAACATCGAATCGGTTCTGGTCGAGAACCGCGTCTTCCCGCCGGACGAACGTGCCCGCCACGGCGCTCGCATCGCCGGCATGGCGGCCTACGAGGCCCTCTGCAAGGAAGCGGAAACCGACCTCGATGGTTTCTGGACCCGACTGGCTCGCGAAAACCTCAGCTGGACGAAGCCCTTCACCCGCACGCTCGATGAATCCAGGGCACCTTTCTATGAATGGTTCGGCGACGGCGAACTGAACGCGTCGGCCAACTGCCTTGATCGCCACATGGGCACGCCGGTCGAGAACAAGACCGCGATCGTGTTCGAGGCGGACGACGGCACGGTCACCCAGGTCACCTACAAGGAACTGCTCGCCCGCGTGAGCCAGTTCGCCAATGCGCTGGCGGCGCGTGGTGTCAAGAAGGGCGACCGCGTCATCGTCTACATGCCGATGACCATCGAAGGCGTGGTCGCGATGCAGGCCTGCGCCCGCATCGGCGCGACGCACAGCGTGGTGTTCGGCGGCTTCTCGGCCAAGGCGTTGCAGGAACGAATCATCGACGCCGGCGCCGTCGCGGTCATCACCGCCAACTACCAGTTGCGCGGCGGCAAGGAACTGCCGCTCAAGGCGATCGTGGACGACGGCATCGCGCTGGGCGGCTGCGAATCCATCAAGACGGTGCTGGTCTATGAGCGCACGGCCACGGCCTGCGACATGGTCGCCGGCCGCGACTTGACCTTCGCCGAAGCCTTGAAAGGCCAGAGCACCGAGTGCGCGCCCGTGCCGGTCAACGCCGAGCATCCGCTCTTCATCCTCTACACCTCGGGTTCCACCGGCAAGCCGAAGGGTGTGCAGCATGCGACGGGTGGCTATCTCTTGTGGGCACGGCTCACGATGGACTGGACCTTCGACCTTCGGCCCGAAGACGTCTTCTGGTGCACCGCCGATATCGGCTGGATCACCGGCCATACCTACGTCGCCTACGGTCCGCTCGCCGCGGGCGCGACGCAGGTCGTGTTCGAGGGCATCCCGACCTTCCCGCACGCCGGGCGCTTCTGGCAAATGATCGAGAAGCACAAGGTCTCGATCTTCTACACGGCGCCGACGGCGATCCGTTCGCTCATCAAGGCTGCGGAATCCGACGAGAAAGTGCATCCGAAGAACTGGGACTTGTCGAGCCTGCGCATCCTTGGCTCGGTCGGCGAGCCGATCAATCCCGAAGCCTGGATGTGGTACCACCGGAACATCGGCCACGAGAAATGTCCGATCGTCGACACCTTCTGGCAAACCGAAACGGGCGGCCACGTCATCACACCGCTGCCGGGCGCGACGCCGCTGGTGCCAGGCTCCTGCACGCTGCCGCTGCCGGGCATCATGGCCGCCATCGTCGACGAGACGGGCAAGGACTTGCCAAATGGCGCGGGCGGCATGCTCGTCATCAAGCGACCCTGGCCTTCGATGATCCGCACGATCTGGAACGACCCCGAGCGCTTCAAGAAAAGCTATTTCCCCGAAGAAATGGGCGGCACGATTTACCTGGCCGGCGATGGCGCGGTGCGCAGCGAAGACCGCGGCTACTTCCGCATCACCGGCCGCATCGACGACGTGTTGAACGTGTCGGGCCACCGTCTGGGCACGATGGAGATCGAATCGGCGCTGGTGTCCAAGACTGATCTTGTGGCCGAAGCCGCCGTGGTGGGCCGTCCGGACGACGTGACGGGTGAGGCCGTGTGCGCCTTTGTCGTGCTCAAGCGCGGAAGGCCGACCAGCGACGAGGAAGCCAAGAAGATCGCGGCCGAGTTGCGCAGCTGGGTCGCCAAGGAGATCGGCCCCATCGCCAAGCCCAAGGACATCCGTTTCGGCGAGAACCTGCCCAAGACCCGCAGCGGCAAGATCATGCGGCGCCTGTTGCGCAGCATCGCCAAGGGCGAAGCCATCACGCAGGACACCTCGACGCTGGAAAACCCGGCCATCCTCGAGCAGCTCGGCCAGGCTTACTGACAACGATCCGCCCGTACCCGTACATCACGTTACGCCCGAAGGGCCGCGTCCGACGCGGCCCTTCTCCGTTGTGCGTTACAAACGGGCCCTGATTGTTCGAGGAGACTGAATCATGGGATGGCGTTTGGGACTTTTGTCGTTGGTGGTGGTACTGATCGTGGCGCTCGCCACCCTGAATTGGGGCGCGCTTGTCACGCCTGTCGACATGTGGATCGGCTTCATGACGGTGTCGGCCCCACTCGGGCTGATCATGCTGGGCCTCACCGCCTTGCTCGGGCTGATGTTCCTCTTCTACGTGTTCTACCTGCAGAGCACCGTCATGATCGACGCCCGCCGCCATAGCAAGGAAATGCAGGTCCAGCGCGAGCTCGCTGACAAGGCCGAAGCTTCGCGGTTCACCGAACTGCGCAACTTCATCGAAGCGCAGGCGCAAAAGCAGGCCGCGCGTGCGACCGACATGCAGCAAGCCGTGCTGGTCCGCGTGGACCAGGTCGACAACACGATCGCCGCGCACATCGGCCAGCTTGAAGACAGGCTGGAGCGTCGAGCCATGGCCGTGACCGCGCCACAGCCAGCGGTCACGCCATCGCCGTTCGCGTGACCCCGCGGCCGGAGCTCACTTTGTCGAGAGCACCCAGGCTGCGAGCTTTTTCGCGTCGGCGTCGCTGACCTGGGTGTTGGCCGGCATCGGTACCGGGCCCCACACGCCAGCGCCGCCCTTCATGATCTTGGTCGCCAGAAGGTCCACGGCGCCCTTGTTGTCCTTGTACTTCGCCGCGATGTCCTTGAACGACGGTCCGAGCACCTTGCGCTCGACCGCGTGACAGCTCATGCAGTTTTTCGAGGTCGCGAGCGCCAGGTCGGCGAACGCGGGTGCCGCGAGGGCCAGACCGGCGACAGCGAGCAGCAAGGCTCTTTTCATGGTGTGACTTCGTAAACAGTGAGTTACATTCAATCCACAATTGTAGACAGCAAGGTGCGAATGCACTGAAGGATTCGCCATGTGGTTTTTGATGTTGGGCTTGCTCGGCGTGGCACTCAAATATCTCGAAATCGGTCCGGTCGCCACCTTGAGCTGGTGGGTCGTGCTGATTCCGTTCGCGCTCGCGATCGCCTGGTGGTCCTATGCCGATGCGTCGGGTTACACCAAGCGTCGCGTGATCGAAAGAGAAAACGAGCGCAAGGCCCACCGAATCGATCGGCAACGCAGTGCGCTCGGGATGCTCAACAGCCGCTCGGCGACCAAGCGGCGCAAGTAAGCCACCGCGAGGCGATCAATACTTGTCCAGCACCGCGCCGGAGCTCGCGCTCGACGCGTTGAAAGCGAACTTGGCCTGCACGCCGCGGGTGTAGCGCGGCGCCGGTGCCTTCCAGCCCTCGCGGCGCTTGTCGAGTTCGGTGTCCGGCACATTCAGCTCCAGCACCAGCTTGTGGGCATCGATGGTGATCGAGTCGCCTTCGTGGACGAACGCGATCGTGCCGCCCGCATACGCTTCCGGTGCCACGTGGCCGACCACCATGCCCCACGTGCCACCCGAGAAGCGACCGTCGGTGATGAGGCCCACGCTTTCGCCCAGGCCCGCGCCGATCAGTGCGCCGGTCGGCGCCAGCATTTCCGGCATGCCCGGGCCGCCCTTGGGGCCGAGATAGCGCAGCACCATCACGTCGCCCGCCTTGATCTTGCCGGCCAGGATGGCGGCCAGCGCCGACTGCTCGTCGTCGAACACGCGGGCGGGGCCGGTGATGACCGGGTTCTTCAGGCCGGTGATCTTGGCGACCGCGCCTTCAGGCGACAGGTTGCCCTTCAGGATGGCGAGATGGCCTTCGGCGTACATCGGCTTGTCGAACGGGCGGATCACATCCTGGTCGGCCCGGGGCACGTCAGGCACATCGGCCAGCACTTCGGCGATGGTCTGGCCGGTGATGGTGATGCAGTCGCCATGCAGCAAGCCCGCCTTGAGCAGCATCTTCATGACCTGCGGAATACCGCCGGCCTGGTGCAGGTCGACCGCGAGGTACTTGCCGCTCGGCTTCAGGTCGCACAGCACCGGCACCTTCTTGCGCATGCGCTCGAAGTCGTCGATGGTCCATTCGACTTCGGCCGCGTGCGCGATCGCCAGGAAGTGCAGCACCGCGTTGGTCGAGCCGCCGGTCGCCATGATCACGGCGACCGCGTTCTCGATGGCCTTGCGCGTCACGATGTCGCGCGGCTTCAGGTCGTTTCGGATCGCCTCGATCAGCACCCTGGCCGATTCCTTCGCCGAGTTTTCTTTTTCGTCGTGCGGATTGGCCATCGTGGACGAGTAGGGCAGCGACAGGCCCAGCGCCTCGAACGAGCTCGACATCGTGTTGGCCGTGTACATCCCGCCGCAGGAGCCCGTGCCCGGAATGGCCCGCTTCTCGATCTGCAGCAGGTCTTCGTCGCTCATGTTGCCGGCGGCGTTCTGGCCGACCGCTTCGAACACGCTGACGATGTTCAGGTCCTGGCCCTTGTAGCGGCCCGGCAGGATGGTGCCGCCGTAGACGTAGATGGCCGGCACGTTGGCGCGCAGCATGCCCATCATGCCGCCCGGCATGTTCTTGTCGCAGCCACCGACCACCAGCACACCGTCCATCCACTGGCCGCCGACGCAGGTCTCGATGCAGTCGGAGATCACTTCGCGGCTGACCAGCGAAAACTTCATGCCTTCGGTGCCCATCGCCATGCCGTCGGAAATCGTCGGCGTGCCGAAAACTTGCGCGTTGCCGCCGGCTTCCTCGATGGCTTCGATGGCCGCGTCGGTCAGCTTTTGCAGGCCCGAGTTGCAGGGCGTGATGGTGCTGTGGCCGTTCGCGACACCGACCATCGGCTTCTTGAAGTCGGCTTCTTCGTAGCCCATCGCGTAGAACATCGAGCGATTCGGCGCGCGGCTCTTGCCTTCGACGATGTTGAGGGAACGGCGGTTGATCGGCGTGTCGGCCATGGCGGTCTCTTTTCTCTTGGGGAAATCGTGGACGCCCAGTATCCGACGAAGTATTGATTGCTTCCAATCCTATTCATTGGCCAGATTGATATGCTCGGCGTATGAAAGAAACGCTCATCGACCTGCGCGCCTGGCGCCAGTTCGTCGCCGTGGCCGAAGAGCTGCATTTCGGCCGAGCGGCCGCTCGCCTGCACATGACGCAACCGCCCGTGACACAGGCCATTGCGCAACTCGAAAAGACGCTCGGCGTGCTGCTGTTCGACCGCACGCGACGGCGCGTCGCGCTCACGCCGACAGGCGAGGCGCTGCTGCCCGACGTGCGCGAGCTGTTGGCGCGTTCGCAGGCCTTGCCGCTGCGGGCACGAGCGGCGGCGGCAGGGCAGGTCGGCCGAGTCCGGCTGGCATTCGTCTCGACCATCGGTTTCGAGACGCTGCCGGCCTGGGTGCGCGAGTTTCGCGCGCAGTGCCCGGAGGTTGCGCTCGAACTGGTCGAGGCGACCGGCGATGTGCAGCTCGACGCGCTGGCCCGCGGCGAGATCGATGCGGGGCTGATGCTGCATTCGCCCGGTTTCGCGCCGCCCGAACTCGACCGGCTGCCGGTGTCGGAAGAGCCGCTGGTGCTGGCCTTGCCGACAGCGCACCCGCTCGCCGGCGCCGAGCCGCTGACGCTCGATGCCGTGCTGGCGGAGCCGCTGGTGATCTTCCCGCGACGCATCGTGCCGTCGCTGCACGACGCCATCTACGCGCTCTACCAGGCGGCAGGACGCATGCCGGTGGTCGCGCAGGAGGCCATCCAGATGCAGACCATCGTGAATCTCGTGTGGGGCGGCCTCGGCGTGGCCTGGGTGCCCGAAAGCGTCACGCAGTTCCGGCGTGAAGGCGTCGTCTACCGCAAGGCAGGCGAGCTCGCGACGACCGCGCGCCGCCGCAAGACATTGCCGGCGTGCCAGACCAGCCTGGTGTGGCGGGCGGCGTCCGACGATCCGGCGCTCGCGCGCTTCGTCGCTTTCGTCAAGGCAACACGCGGCTGACGGCCACGTCGGGCGCGGCACAATCGCGCGATGCTCATGTATCCCCAGATCAACCCCGTCGCGCTCCAGCTCGGTCCGATCGCCATCCACTGGTATGGCCTGACCTATCTGGCCGCTTTCGCGCTTTTCTTTTTCCTCGGCACCCACCGGCTCCGACATGAGCCGTACCGTTCGCTCGCCGGCGCTTCGGCCTGGAGCCGCAAGGATGTGGAAGACATCCTCTTTCTCGGCGTGATGGGCGTCATCGTCGGCGGCCGGCTCGGCTACTGTTTGTTCTACAAGCCCGGCTATTACCTCTCCCACCCGCTCGAAATCTTCTTCGTGTGGCAGGGCGGCATGAGCTTTCACGGCGGCTTTCTGGGTGTGATGGGCGCGATGGTCTGGTTTGCGCGGTCACGCATGCGGCCGTTCTGGCAGGTGATGGATTTCGTGGCACCGTGCGTGCCGACCGGGCTCGCAGCGGGCCGCGTCGGCAACTTCATCAACGGCGAACTGTGGGGCCGTTTCAGCAGCCCCGACCTGCCGTGGGGCATGGTGTTTCCACAAAGCGGATCGATGCTGCCGCGCCACCCGTCGCAGGTGTATCAGTTCCTGCTCGAGGGGTTGCTGCTCTTCGTGATCGTGTGGCTCTACGCGCGCCGGGAGCGCAAGACCGGCCAGGTTGCAGCAGTGTTCTGCGCAGGCTACGGCGTGATGCGCTTCATCGCCGAGTTCTATCGCGAGCCGGACGACTTCCTGGGCCTGCAGGCGCTCAACCTGAGCCAGGGCCAATGGCTCAGCGTGCCGATGATTCTGTTCGGCATCGGGCTTTGGTTCTGGGCTGCTCGACGCCCGCCGGCACGCACCCAGGCTGCAGGGTAATTACCGAGACATCACGCCGCGCACCGGCTTGCGCGGCCCGATGTCGGCACCCACAATTACGCGTAATTACAGGAAATTACGGGGCCGCCGATGCGTCTGATTGCCAACTCCCTGCACGACGAAGTCGCCGCCACGCTGCGCGAGCAGATCTTCGACGGCACGCTGGCGCCTGGCAGCTTCGTCGACGAGGTGACGCTGTGCGAACGGCTCTCGATTTCGCGCACGCCGCTGCGCGAAGCGCTCAAGGTGCTCACTGCCGAAGGTCTGTTGCGGCATGAACCGCGGCGCGGCTGCTTCGTGCGCGAGGTGACCGAGCGCGACCTCGACGAGATCTTCCCGGTCATCGCATTGCTCGAAGGTCGCTGCGCCTTCGAGGCCGCCCGCAACGCGAGCGATGCCGAACTGCAGCAGCTCGACGCCCTGCACGAAAAGCTGGTGCGCCACGCCGGCGCCAAGCGCATCAACGCGTATTACGCGACCAATTTTCTGATCCACGAGGCGATCATCCAACTGGCCGACAACCGCTGGCTCGCGCAGGTGATCGGCGATTTGCGCAAGATCCTGAAGCTTGCGCGCCTGCAGCAGTTGCACGCGCCGGGCCGGTTGGCGCAAAGTCTGTCGGAGCATCTGGCGGTGTTCGCTGCACTCAAGGCGCGCGACAGCGAAGGCGCCGACGCCGCCATGCGCACCCACCTCACCCGCCAACGCGAAGCCTTGCGCGAGGTCGCGCGCCAGCAGCAGAAATCGAGGGTCGCCTCATGAGCGGGCGAACGACGCACGAGCGCCTCCTGGTCACGCTGCGCAAGGCCGACGAGGCCCTGCCGCCGCGCACGCTGCGCAAGGTGCTTGCGGCCCTCCAGGCGGTGATCGATCCGCGGGTGAGCGAGGTCGAGGGGGGCCGCCGCGCGCACGCGGTGGCACTGGCCTACGCCGCGGCCGCACCCGAAGAGCGTCGCGATTACTGGTCGCTTATGAGCGACCATTTCGCAGCCGACGCGGCCAAGCTGAAGGCGGCGCGCGACCACCACGAAGCCGCGGTCGGTACGCCCGACGAAGGGCAGGCCGAGATGAAGTTGCGCAACGCGCTGGTCTCGCCGCGCATGCGCCTTTTGCAACGTTTTGCGGTCGAGCCCGAAGGCATGCGCTTTCTGGTCGACCTGCGTGCCGAGTTGCTGCCGTGCCTGAAGGCCGACAAGCGGCTGCTCGCGCTCGATGCCGAACTCGAACATCTCTTTTCTACCTGGTTCGACGTCGCGTTCCTGGAGCTCAGGCGCATCGACTGGGATTCGCCCGCGTCGCTGATCGAGAAGCTGATCCGCTACGAGGCGGTGCACGACATCAAGGGCTGGGCCGACGTCAAGAACCGTCTCGACCACGGCGACCGGCGTTGCTACGGCTTCTTTCACCCAAGGCTGCCGAACGAGCCGCTCATCTTCGTGGAAGTCGCGTTGGTCGACCGCATCAGCGACGGCATCATGCCGCTGCTCGACGAGGCCGCGCTGCCCATGCCGGCCGCCAAGGCGACGACTGCGATTTTTTATTCGATCAGCAACACGCAGGCCGGCTTGCGAGGCGTGAGCTTCGGCGATTCGCTGATCAAGCGCGTGGTCGAACAGTTGCAGACGGAGCTGCCGCGACTGAAGACTTTCGCCACGCTGTCGCCGATTCCGGGCTTCCGCAGCTGGCTCGCCAAGAATGCCGGGCCGATGCTCGCCAGGCTCGACGACAAGCGCGCCACCGAGATCGGCCGGCTGGTCGGGTCGCTGCCGCCGACGGCGGAGCGCGTCCTGTCCGCGCTCGACGATGCGACGCTGCGCAGCGCCAGGTCGCCGCTGCGCCAGTGGCTGCTGCAGGGCGCGGCCGAATACCTCGGCCGCGCCCTGGTCGACGGCAAGCCCGCCGACCCGGTCGCGCGCTTTCATCTCGGCAACGGCGCGCGCATCGAGCGCCTCAATTGGGCGGGCGATCCGTCGCCCAAGGGGTTGAAGCAGTCGTACGGCCTCATGGTTAACTATCTTTACGACCTGAAGCGGCTCGACAAACATCGTGGCTGGTTGGCGACGGGCAGGGTGGCGGTGTCGGGCGACATCGACAGTCTGTTCTTCAAGAACTGACAACAAGAAGACAGAGACAAACAACACAACGACAGGAGACAAGACCGATGACAGACCGTTTCGACTTTCAGGTGCCGCGCCGCGGCGTGCTGCGCATGGCCGCAGCGAGCGCAGCCGTGCTCGGCGGCGCGGCGCGTGCGCAGGCCGGCTGGCCGACCAAGCCCGTGACGCTGATCGTGCCGTTCCCGGCCGGCGGCGGCACCGATGCGTTCGCGCGGCCGCTCGCGGCGCAGTTCACGCGCGTGAGCGGCCAGACGCTCGTGATCGACAACCGCGGCGGCGCCGGCGGCACGCTCGGCGCGAGCATCGCGGCCAAGGCGCCGGCCGATGGCTACACGCTCTTCATGGGCGCTGTGCACCACGCGATCGCGCCATCGATCTACCCCAAGCTCGACTACGACATCGAGAAGGATTTCGTGCCGCTCATGCTGCTGGCCAACGCGCCGCAGGTGGTGGTCGTCAACCCGAAGCGGGTGACGCAAGGCACACTGCAGGAATTCGTTGCCTACGCGAAGAAGAACCCCGCGAAGATGAACTACGGCTCGGCCGGCGCGGGCACGTCGCACCATCTGGCGGGCGAGCTGTTCAAGCAGCAAACGGGCACCTTCATCACCCACATTCCTTACCGCGGCGCGGGCCCCATGCTGCAAGACCTGATCGCCGGCAACGTCGATGTCTGCTTCGACGGGCTCGGCTCGTCGGCGCAGCACATCAAGGGCGGCCGCATCAAGGCGCTGATGGTCTCGGGCAACAAGCGCAACCCCGCGTTCCCCGATGTGCCCTGCGCCAGCGAGGTTGGTTTGCCAGACTACACGGTGACAACCTGGTACGGCCTGTGGGCGCCCAAGGGCACGCCGGCCGACGTGCAGACGCGCATCGTCGACGACGTGAAAAAGGCCTGGGCCGCAGACGAGCTGAAAACGATCTGGGCGGCGAACGGGTCGGAAATTCCCAACCTTGTCGGGCCGCAATACGCAAGCTTCGTCAATGCCGAAATCAAGCGTTGGGCCACCGTGGTCAAGGCGTCGGGGGCCAAGCTCGAATGACGCTGTCCGTGCGGCTGCAGCGCGAAGGCCCGATCGCCTTCGTCACCCTTTCGAACCCGTCGCGCCTGAACGCGATGACGCGGGCCATGTGGCGCGAATTGCGGGATGTGTTCATCGGCGCCGCAGAAGACGACTCCCTGCGCTGCATCGTCGTGCGCGGCGAGGGCGGTGCGTTCTGCGCGGGCGGCGACATCTCGGAATACCCGTCGTTTCGATTCGACATCGACAGCCTGCGCGCCTTCCATGAAGACGAGGTCTGGGCCGGGTTGCAGGCGATGCTTGATTGCCCCGTACCCCTGGTCGCGCAGATCGACGGCGCCTGCATGGGCGCCGGCCTGGAGATCGCAAGTTGCTGCGACGTGCGCCTGGCCGGTGCATCGTCGACGTTCGGTGCGCCGATTGCGAAGCTGGGCTTTCCGATGGCCCCGCGTGAAGCCGCGCTGGTGCACGGCGCGGTCGGCGATGTGCTAACGCGCGACATGCTGCTGGCTGCCGGCGTGCACGATGCCGCACGGCTCTACGACGCCGGCTTCCTGCTCAAGGTGCTGCCGGACGCCGACGTGGCCGCCGCTGCAGCGGCCCATGCCGCTCGCGTCGCTGCGCTGGCCCCGCAAGCCGCGCGGCTCAACAAGGGCACCTTTGCCGCGCTCCATTCCATCGCGGCCATGCTGCCGACCGCCTACGACTACGCCGATTCGGCGGAACACCATGAAGGCATCGCGGCGTTCCTGGCCAAGCGCCCGGCCGAATTCTGATTTCTCTGCACACCATGACGAAGACCGCCCCCAACGCCAACCTGTTCACCGCACTGCGCGCCGCGTTTCCGGCCGATCTCGACAGCATCGCGGTCGAGACCGACAACGGCCTGCACTATTCGTGGCGCGACCTCGACCACGCCAGCGCGCGCATCGCGAACCTGCTGCATGCGCTCGACCTCGAACCCGGCGCCCGCATTGCGGTGCAGGTCGAGAAGTCGGTCGAGGCGATGCTGCTGTACCTCGCGACCCTGCGCGCCGGCTTCGTGTTCCTGCCGCTCAACACCGCCTACCAGAGCGCCGAGATCGACTACTTCATCGGCAATGCGGAGCCGGCCGTGGTCGTCTGCACCCGCAAGAACGCGAGCTGGGTCGGCCCGATCGCCAATGCCGCGGGCACGCGGCACGTGTTCACGCTCGACGACGACCGCACCGGCACGTTGCTGGAGGTGGCCGCGCTGTGCAGTGACCACCACACCGTCGCGCACAAGGCCGAAGACGACCTCGCCGCCATCCTTTACACCAGCGGCACCACCGGTCGCAGCAAGGGCGCGATGCTCACGCACCGCAACCTGCTGTCGAACGCCGAAGTGCTGAAGGATTATTGGGGCTGGTCCGAAGGTGATGTGCTCATTCACGCGCTGCCGATCTTCCATGTGCACGGCCTGTTCGTGGCGATCCACGGGGCGCTGCTCAACGGCAGCAAGATGCTCTGGTTCGGCAAGTTCGACGCGAAGCGCATCGTCGAGCGACTGCCCGATGCGACCGTGTTCATGGGCGTGCCGACGCTCTACGTCCGCCTGCTGGCCGAGCCCGCCCTCACGAAGCAGGCAGTGCGCAACATGCGCCTTTTCATCGCGGGCTCGGCGCCGCTGCTCATCGAAACCTTCAACGAGTGGAAGCAGCGCACGGGCCACACGATCCTCGAGCGCTACGGCATGAGCGAGACCGCGATGCTCACCTCCAACCCCTACCACCCGGTGCAGGGTGAGCGGCGCGGCGGCACGGTCGGTTTCGCGTTGCCCGGCGTGCAACTGCGCGTGCGCGCGAGTGAAGATGGGCAGGAGGCGCGCGATTGTGGGACCGACGAGATCGGTGGCATCGAGGTCGACGGGCCCAACGTCTTCGCCGGCTACTGGCGCATGCCCGAGAAGACGAAGGAAGAGTTCACCGCGGACGGCTTCTTCAAGACGGGCGACGTCGGCAGGATCGACGGCCTCGGCTACATCACCATCGTCGGCCGCAGCAAGGACCTGATCATCAGCGGCGGCTACAACGTCTATCCTGCCGAGATCGAGGGCTACCTCAACGACATGCCCGGCGTCGCCGAAAGTGCAGTGGTCGGCGTGCCGCACCCAGACTTCGGCGAGGTCGGGGTGGCGATCGTGATCGCGCGCCCCGGTGCCACGGTGGATGCCGATGCGATGCTCGCCGAGCTCAAGTCGAAGCTCGCCAACTTCAAGATTCCGAAGCGCTGCTTCGTGGTGGCCGAGTTGCCGCGTAACGCCATGGGCAAGGTGCAGAAGGCGTTGCTGAGGGAGCAGCACCAGGCGCTGTTCGCGGCCAGGCCATAAGACGTCGCTGCCAGTCTTTGCGCGAAGCGGCTTTCTTTTTACGCGGCCTTTATGCGGTCGTGCTTACGCTGGCGGCCGTCTTCCAACAACTCCACAGCGCAATGAAAAGTCTCGTTCTCAAGGCCGGGTTCACCGGTGTCTTCGCAACGGCCTCGTGCCTCACGTTCGCGCAAGCGACGCCTTCCGACGCCAGCGCCGCAGCGGCCACGCCGGCCGTCACAGCGCCGTTGACCGCCAATATCTCGTTCACCACCCACTACAAGTTCCGTGGTCAGGACCAGGACACGCTCGGCCACGACGGCAACTACAAGAAACGTGGCATCAAGCCCGCCGTGCAGGGCGGTTTCGACTACGCTTTCGGCGACAGCGGTTTCTATGTCGGCAACTGGAACTCGAGCGTCAACTGGCTTTCGGGCAACAGCGTCGAAATGGATTTCTACGGCGGCTACAAAATGAAAGCCGGACTGTTCGACCTCGACTTCGGTGCGCTGACTTATGTGTACCCGGGCAATCGCCTCGGCAATACCACCGAGCTCTACGCCGCGACGACCTACGCCAACGAGCAGCTCGGCGCTGTCACGCTCAAGTACTCGCACACCGTCTCCAGGGACTACTTCGGCTTCGCCGGTAGCGCGAACGGCTCCGGCATCCAGGGGCGCAACACCGGCTACCTGAACCTGTCGTACGCGAAGGAAGTGGCGCCTCACCTCACGCTGAAGGCCGCAGTCGGCTACACCCACCTGAACAGCGACATCCGCCGCAGCACCGGCTACAAGAGCTACGTCGACTACAACGTCGGCGCCTCCTACGATTTCGGCGGCGGGCTCTCGCTGGCCGGAGCGGTCCAGGGCGGCAACAAGAAGGAAGCGTACCTGGCCACCGTGAACCCTGGCTACGACGTCGGATTCGGCCCGGTCGGCATCCAGACGCAGTCGATCAACAAGCCGCGCTTGATCGCGACGCTGACCAAGAGCTTCTGAACGACTACTGCACCAGCAGCACGCTGATGTCCGCCTCGCCGATCACCTTGGTCGCGACCGAGCCCATCAGCGCGCGGCCGAAGATGCCGTGGCCGTGCGTTCCGAGCACGATGAGCTCGGCGCCGGTCGCGCGGCAGGTGCGCAGGATCTCCTCTGCTGCATGGCCGTGGCGCACTTCGAGCGAATAGTCGGTGATGTTCTTTTCCGCAAAGAACGCTCTCAACGGGTCGATGACCTTGGCGCTTTCTTCCGTGTAGTAGCTGTCGACGACATCTTTGGAGACGTGCTTGGCGACGTGGTTCGGAATGCCCATGCAAACGTGCACGACCACCAGATGGTTGCCTTCCACGAACATGTGGCGGTGCGTGACGAGGTAATCGAGCGCCTTGCGGGTGAAAGCGCTGCCGTCGACGGCGACAAGTATCTTCATGGCTCTGCTCCTCTGTGAAAGCGGTTGGGTGCCATACCGTTATACGGGCGGCCATCGCAACCGGCTCACGGGGTTCACCCGCATCCCGTTCAGCGCAGCACGAGCACAGGCACGGTCGAGTGCGTCAGGACGTGTTGCGTCTCGCTGCCGAGCAAGAGCCGCTTGATGCCCTTGCGTCCGTGCGATGCCATCACGATCAGGTCGGCGCCGTGCTTTCGCGTCGCGGCGATGATGGATTCGGCCACGCGGTCCGAACTCGCCGTCGCCGTCTTGACCTTGACGCCTTCGGCCATCGCCTTCTTGCGGATTGCTTCGAGCGTGGTCTGCGCGGCCTCGGCCCACTGTCGTTCGACCCGGGCCACGTCCTCGGGCGCGAACACCGCCGCGCCGTCGAGGTAGCTGGTCGGGTAGCGTGGCACGACCGTGAGCGCGATCAGTTCCGCGCCGCTCATCGCAGCGAGCGAGATGGCGCCCTTGACGGCTTTGCGGGACAGCGCAGAGCCATCGGTGGCGACGAGGATGCGTTGGAACATGAAAATCTCCGGCAAATGGGTGAAGAGCGGAGCGCTCCGCGTAGCGCTCCCATCAGCGTGTTCAAAAATCGGCGCCGGCGCCGGCGCCGAATCGATCAGCCGCGCAGGCCCTTCCAGAGCATGTAGGCAGCCAGTACGTACAGGATGCTGGCGAACACGCGCTTGAGCTTGCCCACGGGCAGGCTGTGCGCAGCCCGGGCACCGAGCGGTGCGGTGAAGACGCTGCACACGGCGACCACCGCCAATGCCGGCAGCCAGATGTAGCCGAACGCGCCTTCGGGCAAGCCCTGCACCGACTGGCCGCTCGCGATGTAGCCGACCACGTTGGCCACCGCGATCGGAAAGCCGAGCGCCGCGCTCGTCGCGACCGCGTTGTGGATCGCCACGTTGCACCAGGTCATGAACGGCACGCTGATGAAGCCGCCGCCGGCGCCGACGAGGCCAGAAATGAAACCGATCACGCCGCCGGCGGCGAGCTGCCCGCCCGCGCCGGGCATCTGCCGCGTGGGCTTGGGCTTCTTGTCGAGGAACATCTGCGTGGCCGAGAAGCCGACGAACAGCGCGAAGAAGATCGCGAGCGCCGTCCCCTTGAGCAGCGCGAACACACCGAGGCTTCCGATGAGACTGCCGATCACGATGCCGGGTGCGAGCCGCTTCACGATGTCCCATCGCACCGCGCCGCGCTTGTGGTGCGCGCGCACGCTGGAGATCGAGGTAAAGATGATCGTCGCCATCGAGGTCGCAATCGCCATCTTGACGGCCAGGTCGGCCGGCACGCCGCGGTTGGCCAGGATGATGGTGAGGAACGGCACCATGAGCATGCCGCCGCCGATGCCCAGCAGGCCCGCGAGGAAACCGGTGCCGAGGCCGAGCACGGCGAGTTCGACGATGAGGAGGGGTTCGAGCGTCATGGCGTTGCGGGTCCGGAGGCAAAAAAGAAACGGCCCTGCAAAGGATTGCAGGGCCGTGGCTTCATCGAAAAAGGTGTCTGCAGTGTGAGCGCCGGACCCGCATCCTGAACCAGGGTTCAGGTGGGCGAGGGCAGCGAGACTTCGGGTTCATCTGACGCGAGATGATCACACCCGTCAAGCGATGTACCAAGCCCGGCTCCGGAGAGCATTGGAACAAGGAAATATTAAGCCCGACGCGCACTGCAGACAGAAGGGATTTTACGCCCGCAACGTTTGCGACGTGTAGGCGCTCAGAGCAAATGACCATCGCCCGCCAGGGCATGGTCCAGTCTTTGCACGAGCTGCGACAAGCGCGGATCGTCGATGTCCGTGTCGTTGCGCGCGGGCATCGCCACCTCGGTCGCCGGCGCGGCGGGCGCGTCCTGCAACTGGATCAGGTCGAACGCCAGGTTCAGCGATGCCAGCACCGCGATGCGATCCCGGGCCTTCACCTTGCCGGCGTCGCGAATCTTGCACATGGCGGCATCGACGCGTTCGACGGCAGAACGCAACTGCGCCTCGCCGTCTTCGGGGCAGCCGAGCAGGTAGCTCTGGCCCATGATCTGTACTTCGATTTGCTTCATGCGGCGTGGGAATCTTCGGCAGGTGGGGGTTCGGGCGGCAGCCGGTCGAGCAGGGCATCGAGCCTTGTGCGCGCTGCGCCCAGACGCGACTTGAGCGCATCGCGCTCGCGCGTGAGTGCATCGACCTGTTCCTGCAACAGCGCATTGGTGCGTTGCACCTCCTCGTGGCGGACCAGAAGACGCTCGACACGCTCGGCGATCTGATTGATGGGGCTGGCGGCGGACATGGTCGGGGATTGTAGGTTCCTCCGGTTTGCATTCCCTTTCAATTTAGAATCCTGCCCGTTGGTGCTTCGCGGCGTGGTTCACGCGCCGCAGTTCAACGGGAAGCAGGAGTCGAGCCCTTCGGTGTCACGAAGTGCGGAGCCACCTGCGCTGCCCCCGCAACGGTCAAGCAGACGGTGCCGGAGTTCACGCTTCGCGCACCACTCACCCCCATCAGCCACTGGGCGCCCTGAAACAGGTGCCTGGGAAGGCGGGGGTCGAGCGTTCTGTCAGCCCGGATACCGGCCAACAAGGCGGCGACGCCGCGCGTGATTTTTTGCGCGTGGAGTCGCCATGACACCCAAGCACCGGCGGGGAAGCCGGTGACGGGCATTGTTCTTCCGGTCTCCTCTGATGAAAACCAGCGTTTCTTTATTCGCAGCCGCTGCATTGCTGCAGCTGCCTGTTGCCGCGTTCGCGCAAATGCCACCCCGCCTCGGCGAAACCGTCGTCACGGCCAACCGCACACCCCAGCCGTTGTCGCAGCTCGTGGCCGATGTCTCGGTGCTCGACCGTGACCAGATCGAGCGCGCGGGCGCCGTCGGCGTCGTCGACCTGCTCGCGCGCCTGCCCGGCATGGAAATCTCGCGCAACGGCGGCGTGGGCAACAACGCCAGTCTGTTCATCCGCGGCGCCGAGACGCGCTTCACCGCGGTCTACATCGACGGCGTGCGCGTCGACTCGCAGTCGACCGGCGGCGCGAACTGGGAGAGCATTCCGCTCTCGCAGATCGACCGCATCGAAGTGTTGCGCGGCCCGGCCGCTGCGGTGTATGGCTCCGACGCCATCGGCGGCGTGATCCAGCTCTTCACGCGCCGCGGCGAAGGCGGTGTGTCGCCGAAGGTCGGCATCGGCTTCGGCAGCCATGGGCTGCGCCGCGCTGAAGTCGGCGTGAGCGGCACGGCCGGCGAAGGCAACGTGTTCGACTACTCGATCGGCGCCACGCACGAAGAAAGCAAGGGCTACAACATCCAGCCTTGGGACAAGCGCAACGTGACCCGCACCGCCCAGTATTCGGCCGACGGCTTCACCAGCCCCGACCGCGACGGCTATCGCACCGACGCCGCCAATGTGAAGCTCGGCTACCAGATCACGCCGAACCAGCGCGTCGAGGCCACCGTGCTCTACAACGAGCAGCAGGCCCAGTACGACACGTCGAAGTTCGTCGCACGGCCTCCAACCAGTTATCCGAACGACATCGGCTACCAGCGCCTGCGCACCGCGGGCCTCGCCTGGAACGCGAAGTGGAACGCGATCTACAGCACGCGCGTGCAGGTGACCGATTCGGTCAGCAACTACGAGACGCAGCCGAGCTACTACCGCACCGAAACGCACCTGCGCGGCTACCTGTTCCAGAACGAGTTCCGCTTCGGTGCGAACCTGTTCACCGCGACGCTCGAGCGCCGGGAAGACGACCTCACCAACCCGCCGGTCAGCCTGTCGAGCAAGTTGCTCAAGCGTGACCGCTCGCAGGATGCGCTCGGCCTGGGCTACAGCTTCGTGCAGGGTCCGCACTCGCTGCAGCTGCACGCGCGCCGCGACGACGACAGCGAGTTCGGCGGCAAGACCACCGGCAGCGCAGCCTACGGCTTCGCCGTCACGCCGCAATGGCGTCTAACGGCCTCCGTCGGCAGTGCTTTCCGCGCGCCCACGCTGTACCAGCGCTTCAGCGAATACGGTGTCGACAGCCTCTCGCCCGAGACCAGCCGCAACGCCGAGGTCGGGCTGCGCTATGCCGATGGCGGCACCGTGGCCGGCATCGTGGCGTATCGCAACCGGGTGAACAACCTGATCACCTACGACAGCACCGCGCGTGGCTGCGCTTCGCTCTTCGGCTGCTACCGCAACGTGGCGCGCGCCGAGTACGAAGGCATCACGCTCAGCGCCAGCCAGAACTTCGGCGACGTGACCTTGCGCGGCTCGATGGACTTCCAGGACCCGCGCGACCTCGACACGGGCAACCTGCTGGCGCGCCGTGCGAAAAAGCACGCAAGCTTCGGTGCCGACTGGCGCGTGGCCGGCTGGACGCTGGGCGCCGAGGTGCAGACCTCCGGCTTCCGCTACGACGACGCGGCCAACAAGCGCCGCCTCGGCGGCTACACGCTGCTGAACCTGACGGCCAGCACGCAGATCACGCCGCAGTGGAGCCTGCTCGCGCGCATCGACAACGTCGGCGACAAGGACTACACGCTGGCCCGCGGCTATGCCACCGGCGGCCGCACCGGCTACATCGGCGTCAAGTGGACGCCGCTTTAAACGCCATCACCACCGCCGCCGTGCTCGTGGCGGCGCCGGCCTCCGGGCAGGGCAAGACCACGGTGGCCGCCGCGCTCGCGCGGCTGCACACGCGGCAGGGCCGCACCGTGCGCGCCTTCAAGTGCGGGCCCGATTTCCTGGACCCGCATTGGCTCGCCCTCGCGACGGGCGCGCCGGTGCACTCGCTCGACCTCTGGATGACGGGCGAGGCCGATTGCCGGCAGCGACTGCATGCGGCGGCGGCCGAAGCCGATCTCGTCATCGTCGAAGGCGTGATGGGCCTGTTCGACGGCGACCCCAGTGCCGCCGACCTGGCCGAACGCCTCGGGCTGCCGGTGCTGGCCGTCATCGACGCGCAGGCGATGGCCGGCACCTTCGGCGCGCTGGCATTCGGCCTGCAGAACTTCCGGCCCGGTTTGCCTTGGGCCGGCGTGCTGGCCAACCGCGTGGCGGGCGAACGGCATGCGGGCATGCTGCAGGCCGCATTGCGCGAGCCCGAACAATGGCTCGGCGCGCTGCCGCGCGGCGCCAACTTCGCATTGCCCGAGCGCCACCTCGGTCTCGTCGCGGACGGCGATCTGGCCGACGCGA
This sequence comes from Variovorax sp. PAMC 28711, assembly GCF_001577265.1. Lineage (NCBI taxonomy): Bacteria > Pseudomonadati > Pseudomonadota > Betaproteobacteria > Burkholderiales > Comamonadaceae > Variovorax > Variovorax sp. PAMC 28711. Next base: position 3,852,554 of record NZ_CP014517.1, read on the forward strand.
TGCGGCGCCTCGACGCGGCAGCCGATGCCCTCGCAGCCACACCGCTCGGGCAGCGTTCGCTCGACGCGCTGCCGCAAGTGCGCTTCGAGGCGCCACCGCCGCCTGTTGCGGCCATCGCGCCGCTGCTGGCCGGCCGCACTATCGCGATCGCGCGCGACGCCGCGTTCTCGTTCATCTACCCGGCCAACCTCGAAACGCTCCATGCGCTCGGCGCCCGGCTGGTCTTCTTCTCGCCGTTGGCGGCCGATCCCCTGCCGGCCTGCGACGCGGTGTGGTTGCCCGGCGGCTATCCCGAACTGCACGCGCGTGCGCTGGCCGATGCATCCGACATGCGGTCGGCGCTCGGCGCGCACGTCGCGGCGGGCAAGCCGATCTGGGCCGAGTGCGGCGGGATGATGGCGCTGTTCGACGCGCTGGTCACGTCCGACGGCGAAGTGCACCCGATGTGGAACCTGCTGCCGGGACGCGTCACGATGCACAAGCGTCTCGCAGGGCTCGGTCCGCAGCAGCTCCACGTCGGCGGGCACGCGTTGCGCGGCCACACCTTTCACTATTCGACCTGCGACACCCCGCTGATGCCGGCCGCGCACACCGCACGTCCGGGCGCCGAGGCCATGGCGGGGGCACGCGCCGGCGAGGCGTTCTTCGCGCAGGGACCGGTGCGGGCCAGCTACTTCCACGCATGGTTCGCGTCGAGCCCGGAGGCGACCGCGCATCTGTTCGACACCGGCCCGATCGGGGTGCCGCATGGCTGAGCGCGAATTCATCCTCGGCGGGCAGAAGAGCGGCAAGTCGCACCGCGCTGAACAATGCGCCGCCGATTGGCTGGCGGCCTTGCCGACGCACCGTGCCGTGCTGATCGCCACCGCGCAACCGTGGGACGACGAGATGCGCGAACGCATCGCGCGCCACCAGGCCGATCGCGCACTGCGCGTGCCCGGGGTCGCGACCCTCGAGGAGCCGCTCGCGCTGGCCGAAGCCATCGCCGCGCACAGCGCACCCGATACGCTCGTGGTGGTCGATTGCCTCACGCTCTGGCTCACCAACCTGCTGATGCCGGCGGACGATCTCGCGCCGGAAGAGGCTTTGGCGATCGTCCCGTCGTCACGACAGACGGCGCTGCTGGCCGCGATCGGCGCAGCGCGTGGCCCCGTCGTGCTGGTGGGCAACGAGATCGGCCTCGGCGTGATCCCGATGGGCCGCGACGTGCGCGCCTTCGTCGACGCGCTCGGGCGCCTCAACCAGGACGTGGCCGCCGCCTGTGATCGCGTCACGCTGATGGCGGCAGGCCTGCCGCTCACCCTGAAAGAACCCTCATGAAAAAATGGCTTGCCCTGTGGGCGACGGCGGTGTGCTGCGTCGCGGCGCACGCGGTCGATGTGACCGATGAGCGCGGCGTGACCGTCAACCTGCCGCAACCCCCGCAACGCATCGTCACGTTGTTGCCGTCGCTCACCGAATCGGTGTGTGCGCTTGGCGGGTGCGAGCGGCTGGTCGGGTCGGACCGCTATTCGAACTGGCCGGAGTCGGTCAAGGCGCTGCCCAAGGTCGGCGGCGGGCTCGACCCGAACGTCGAGGCCATCGTCGCGCTCAAGCCCGACGTGGTGCTGCTCGCGAAGTCGTCGCGCGTGACGCAGCGGCTGGAGCAGCTCGGCCTCAAGGTGCTGGTGCTCGAGCCCAAGAACCACGCCGACGTGCGGCGCGTGCTCGACAAACTCGGCCAGGTGCTCGCGGTCGACGATGCGCAGCGCGTGTGGCGCGTGATCGACGCCAGCGTGTCGGCGGCGGCGCAATCGCTGCCCGCGAGCGTGCGGGGCACCCGCGTGTACTACGAGGTCAACAACGGGCCGTACGCGGCGGGCGAGTCGTCGTTCATGGGCGAGACGCTCACGCGACTGGGCGTGCGGAACATCATCCCGGCCGAGCTCGGCCCGTTCCCGAAGATCAATCCCGAATACGTGGTGCGCGCCAACCCCGACCTCATCATGGTCGGCGAGCGCAGTGCGCAGGGCATGGAACAGCGGCCCGGCTGGGCCGGCATCCGGGCGATCCGCGACGGGCGCGTCTGCCGCTTCGCGGCCGCCGAGTCCGACGTGCTGGTGCGGCCCGGCCCGCGCATGGGCGAGGCCGCGCGCATCATGGCCGCCTGCCTGCAGGACAAGGCGAAGTGAACACGCAGCGCCGTCGTGCGCTGGTGTTCGGCGCTGTGCTGCTGGTGCTGGCCGCTGCAGCGCTCGCGCTCGGCGCCGGCATCGGCAGCACGGGATTCGAGAGCCTCTGGGTCGCGCGCCACGACCCGGTCGCGATGCAGATCGTGTGGGACATCCGCCTGCCGCGCACGCTCGGCGCCTGGCTCGCGGGCGCGCTGCTCGGGCTCGCGGGTGCGGTGGCGCAAGGGCTCTTTCGCAATCCGCTGGCCGACCCTTACCTGCTCGGCAGTGCCTCGGGCGCATCGCTGGGCGTGGCCTCGGCCATGGTGCTCTTCGGCGCTTCGCCGACCAGCACGCAGTGGGTCACGCGCATCGGCGTGACCGGCGCCGCGTTCCTGGGCGCCGTGGCGGCGGTGCTGCTCACCTTGCTGCTGGCGCGCGGCGTCCAGCAGACCTTGCGGCTGCTGCTCGCGGGTGTGATCGTCGGCGTGGTCTTCGGTGCCATCAAGGATCTCTTCACCATCGCCTCGGCCGACATCCTTGTCGCCATGACCGCGTTCATGTTGGGCAACACCGGCCTCGTCGGCTGGAGCGCGTGTGTGGTGATGGGCGCTTCCGGCGCGCTCTGCCTGTTGCTCGCCTGGGCGCTCGCGCCGGTGCTCGACGGCCTCGCGCTCGGCGAAGCGACTGCGCGCAGCCTCGGCCTGCCGCTCGGCGCGATGCGTGCGGCGCTGGTCGCGGTGCTCGCGCTCGCGACCGGCACGGCGGTCGCGCAGACCGGGCTCATCGCCTTCGTCGGCCTGGCCGCGCCGCACCTCGTGCGCTCGGTCGTCAAGACCACGCACGCCGGGCTGATCGTGCTCGCCACCTTGATGGGCGGCCTGCTGCTGATGACGGCCGACCTCGGCGCGCGCTGGCTCATCGCCCCGCAGGAGTTGCCGGTCGGTGTGCTGACCGCGGTGCTCGGCGGCAGCTACCTGCTCTGGCTCATGCACCGGCGCAGCGCGAGGGCGGCGCCATGAAGGCAGCGCTCGAAGCGCGCGACGTGTCCGCATCGCTCGGCACCGCGCACGTGCTGCACACCATCGACCTGCGCATCGCGGCCGGCCGCTGGACCAGCATCGTCGGGCCCAACGGCGCGGGCAAGTCGACGCTGCTCAAGGTGCTGGCCGGCCTGCTCGCGCACAGCGGCGAGGTGCGGTTGTTCGGCAGCCCACTCGGCAAGATGCCCGGTCGCGCGCGTGCCCAAAGACTTTCATGGCTCGGTCAAGGCGGCGCGGGCGAGGGCAGTGCCGACGACCTGATGGTCTACGACGTGACGATGCTCGGCCGCCTGCCGCACCAGCGCTGGCTGGCGGCACCGAGCGCGGCCGACCGCGCTGCCGTGGAGCGCGCGCTGCGCAGCACGCAGGCGTGGGACTGGCGCGACCGGCCGCTGGGCCAGCTCTCCGGCGGCGAGCGGCAACGCGTGCTGCTCGCGCGTGCGCTCGCCGTCGATGCCGATCTGCTGCTCATGGACGAGCCGCTCGCCAACCTCGACCCACCGCACCAGGCCGACTGGATGGCCACCACGCGCGCGCTCGTCGCCGCCGGCAAGACGGTCGTCAGCGTGCTGCACGAACTCTCGATGGCGCTCGCCGCCGACCAGCTCGTGGTGATGGCCGGCGGCCGCGTGCTGCACGACGGCGCCTGCGACGACCCGACCACCCACAGCGCGCTCGAAAACGTCTTCGACCGGCGCGTTCACATCCACCGCGTGGCCGATCAGTGGATCGCGCTGCCCCGATAAGGAATCCCCATGCAGATCGAAACCCCACCCAGTGCCAAGCCCTACGACAAGCCCGAGGGCGAACGCCGCGGCATCGTCATCGTCAACACGGGCGACGGCAAGGGCAAGAGCACCGCAGCCTTCGGCCTCGCGCTGCGCGCCCACGGCCGCGGCAAGGCCGTGAAGATCTTCCAGTTCATGAAGGTGCCGAGCGCGCGCTTCGGCGAACACCGCATGTTCGAGCAGATCGGCATCCCGATCGAAGGGCTCGGCGACGGCTTCAGCTGGAAGAGCCAGGACCTGGAACATTCGGCGCAACTGGCGCGCGATGGCTGGGAGAAGGCCAAGGCGGCGATCCTTTCGGGCGACCACTTTCTCGTGGTGCTCGACGAGATCACGTATCCGCTGATCTACGGCTGGCTGCCGCTCGACGGCGTGCTCGAGACGCTGCGCGCGCGGCCGAAGGAAGTGCACGTGGTGCTGACGGGCCGGCGCTGCCCGCCCGAGCTCATCGAGCTGGCCGACACCGTGACCGAGATGACCATGGTCAAGCACGCCTTCAAGGCCGGCATTCCCGCCCAGCGCGGCATCGAGGATTGACCCGATGTTCGCTTTCGACACCATCCTCTTCGAGCTGGCGCGCCTGTTCCTCTGGCCCGTCACGCTGGGCGTGCTGCTCTCGTTCGTCTACGCCGTGTACTGCCTCGGCGCTTTCGGCATCGAGTACTTGCAGCGGCGCCGTGCGCCATCGCGTGCGCTGGTGCTCGGCGCGAGCGCGATCGGTGGACAAGACCAGATGGAGCTCGCGGTGCTCAAGGAGCTCGAGGGCGTGCGGCTGTGCAGCCGCGTCGCGCCGATGCTCGGCCTCATCGCGACCATGATCCCGATGGGCCCGGCGCTGGTGGCCGTGGCCTCGGGTGAATCGCAGGGCGTGGCGCAAAGCCTGGCGCCAGCGTTCGCGAGCGTGATCGTGGCGCTGGCCGCCGCGTCGATCACCTTCGTCGTCTACACCGTGCGCCGCCGCTGGCTCATGCGCGAACTGGTGATGGTGCTCGACGCACAGCAGGTCGCGGCATGAGCAAACGCCAGTTTTCCATCTTGAACAGCCTGGACACCGATGACGACGATCCGGTGCTCTCGACCATCAACCTGATCGACGTGTTCATGGTGGTCATCGGCATGCTGATGATCGCGGTGATCAACAACCCGATGAATCCGTTCGCGCAGGACAAGCTGACCATCATCCGCAACGAAGGCCAGCCCGACATGGAGATCCTGCAGAAGGACGGCCAGAAGATCACGCGCTTCAAGGCGAGCGGCGCCTCGGGCGAGGGCGATGGCGAGAAGGCCGGCACGGCCTACCGCATGAAGGACGGCACCCTGGTCTACGTGCCGGCCACCGGCAAACCGTGAAGGTGTTGCGCGCCACCTGGGCCGCCCTGTGCCTGCTGACGCTGGGCTTTGCGGCAGAGGCGGCCGAGCCGCCACGCGTGGTGCTGCTGAGCACCTACCTCGTGTCGCCGGCGCGCCTGGCGAAGCTGCAGTCGGCAGCGCAACAGGCCGGCGTCCCGCTCACCACCGTGTCCGCCGAGCGCGATGCACCCGATGTGCTGGCGCGCGCCATCGAGGGTGCGAGCCTGCTGGTCATCGACACGCCGCACCCGAGCGTGGCGCAGAACACGGCAGTGCGCTTCGGCGAAGCGATCGGCAAGAGCGCGACGCCCTACGTGCTGGTTGGCGAGTTCTCTGCCGTGTCGCGCGGCCAGTCGTCGGCGGCCGTGCCGCTGGCCGCGGAGCGTGGCGTGGACGCCGCCTGGGCGCAGCGCCTGCGTGCCTACTGGCGCTTCGCCGGCGCCGCCAACATGGCCGCATCGATGACGGCGTTGCGCCGCATCGGCGTGCTCGACGGATTGCCCGCGCCGGTGCAGGTGCCGCTGGCCGGCTTCTATCACCCGGGCTGGCCGCGCATCGAGTCGGACATCGCGGCGCTCGACCGCTTGCCGTCGCGCGGACCGGGCAAGACGGTGGCCATCGCGGTCAACAACGCGGTCTTCAGCAGCGACGACACCGGCTGGCTCGACCAGCTCATCGGCACGCTGGAACAGCGCGGCCTGGGCGCCTATGCGTTCTACGGCCCGCGTCAGCAAAAAGACCTGTTCTTCGGGATGACGCATGCGAACACGGGCGCCGCGCCGCGTCGCGTGGCCGACCTCGTCATCAACGCGGCGCTGGTGTTCAACCCGACCGAGCGCAAGGCCGAGCTGGAGCGCATCGGCGTGCCGGTGCTGCAGACGATGCCCGCGCTGGCGATGGACGCGGCGCAGTGGGCCGCCAGCAAGGACGGCTTTGCGCAGTCCGACGTGGCGTCCTACTACACGCCGAGCGAGCTGGCCGGCATGGTCGACGCGATGCTGATCACCGCACGCGATCCGGTGAGCGGCGCGTTGCAGCCGATCCCGTCGCAAATCGCGGCCGTGGCGGCCAAGGCCGCGTCGCTGTTGCGCCTGCGCCAGATCGCGCCCGCCGAGCGCCGCGTCGCGATGCTGGTCTACAACTATCCGGCCGGCGAGGGCAACTTCGGCGCCTCGTTCCTCAATGTGCCCAAGAGCCTGCACAACATGCTGGCCGCGATGCAGACGGCGGGCTACCGCACCGAGGCCCCTGCAGCCGATGCGATCACGCCGCAGGTTCAGGCCACCATGTCGGCCTTCTACAAACCCGAAATGCTGGCGCCGTTGCAGACGCGCGGCCTGGCCGATGCGTTGCCGCTGCGCAGCTATATGGCCTGGTTCCGTGCGTTGCCGCCCGAGACGCAGCGGCGCATCGAAAGCCACTGGGGCGCGCCCGAGAAGTCGGCGATGCTGCGCACGGTCGCCGGCGAGCCGGCCTTCGTGATCCCGCGCGTCGCGTTCGGCAACGTCGTGGTGCTGCCGCAGCCGCCGCGGCAGGAGCCGGGCAACGATCCATCGCAGAAAGCCAAGACCATCTACCACCGCTCGGCCACGCCGCTGAGCCACAGCTACCTCGCGACCTATCTCTGGCTGCGCACGCAATTCGGCGCCAGCGCGGTGGTGCACGTCGGCACGCACGGCACGCTCGAATGGGCGCCCGGCAAGGAGCGCGGCCTCGCGACGCAGGACGATCCGCTGCTCGCGCTGGGCGACCTGCCCAACGTGTACCCGTACATCATGGACAACCTCGGCGAGGCCGTGACCGCCAAGCGGCGCGGCCGCGCGGTGTTGGTGAGCCACTCGACGCCGATGTTCTCGCCGGCCGGTTTCCGCCCGCAGGTGCAGGAGATGCACGAGCTCATGCACGACTGGGAGAACGTCTCGCCCGGGCCGGTAAAGGTCGAGCTCGAAGCGCGGCTCACCGCGCAGTTCGTCGAGCACCAATACCACCGCGACCTCAAGTGGACGCGCGAGCAGATCCTCGCCGACTTCAGTGGTTTCATGGAGCTGCTGCACCCGTTCCTCGACGAGCTCGCGATGACCGCGCAGCCGCTCGGCCTGGCTGCGTTCGGCGAAGTGCCCGATGCCGAGCGCCGCCGCACGACCATCCTGCAGATCCTCCGCAAGCCGCTGATCGAGGCGCTCGGCGAAGACATCGACGAGGTGTTCCTGCTCGACGCGAAGAACCTTGCGGCCTCGCGGCCCGCGCGCTGGCTGGCCGCGGCGCTGACCGATGCGCGCGCCGCCAGCACGCTCGACCTGCGCGCCGTCGACGCCGCGCAGCCGCACATGGCCAGCGCCATCCCGAACCGCGCCGAGGCAAAGAAGCTCGACAGCGCCGCGCTGCTCGCGCTGGCCGAGCGCGCGCAGAAACTCGATGCGGTGCTCGCGCGCAACGAGGAAATCGAAGGCTTCCTCAGTGCGCTGGATGCGCGGCATCTCGCGTCGAGCTACGGCGGCGACCCGGTGCGCAACCCCGACAGCCTGCCGACCGGGCGCAACCTCTACGGTTTCGATCCGAGCCGCGTGCCGACGCGCGAGGCCTGGGACACGGCCGTGGCCGCACTCGACGCCTGGGTGGCCGAGCACCGCAAGACGCATGGCGGCAAGCCGCCCGAGAAGATCGCCTTCACGCTGTGGGCCGGCGAGACGATGCGGCACCAGGGCGTGATGGAAAGCCAGGCCTTCTACGCGATGGGCGTGAAGCCGCGCTGGGACGAAGCCGGCCGCGTGGTCGGTGTCGACACGCTGCCGATGGATGCGCTCAAGCGCCCGCGCATGGACGTGCTGGTGAGCGTCACCGGTTCCTATCGCGACCAGTTCCCGACCGTGATGCGCTGGCTCGACACGGCCGTGCGGCAGGTCGCGCTGCTGCGGGAGCAAGACAACTTCGTGGCCCGCAACAGCGACGCGCTGGCTGCCCGCATGGTCGCCGAAGGCGCAACGCCGGCACAGGCGCAGCGCTGGTCGACGGCGCGCGTGTTCTCCAATGCACAGGGCAGCTACGGCAGCGGCCTGGCCGACGCGGCGCTCGCCAGCGACACCTGGAAAATGCAGGACAAGGCGGGCGGGGATGCGCAGATGGCGGCGCTCTACCTCGACCGCATGGGCCACGCGCAGGGCGACGATGTCGACGGCATGGGTCGCCACAAGGCCTATGCGGCCAACCTCGCGCAGGTCGACGCGGCGCTGCTCTCGCGCACCTCGAACACCTACGGCATGCTCACCAGCGACGATCCGTTCCAGTACCTCGGGGGCATCGCGCTCGCGGTGCGCGAGCTCACCGGCAAGAGCCCGGCGTTGTATGTGCAGAACCTGCGCGACGGCAGCGAGGTGCGCACCGACAGCGCCGACACCGCGATCGCCAAGGAAATGCAGACGCGTTACCTGCATCCGCAGTGGATCAACGCCCAGAAGGCCGAGGGCTACAGCGGCACGCTGCAAGTGCTCAAGACCGCGCAGTTTCTGTGGGGCTGGCAGGTGACGGCCCCGCAGGCGGTGCGGCAAGACCACTGGCAATCGCTGCACGAGGTCTACGTGCGCGACAAGTACCAGCTCGGCACGCGCGAATGGCTCGAAGGCGACAACCGCGCCGCCTTCGCGCAGACGCTGGAACGCATGCTCGACGCGGTGCGCCTCAAGTACTGGGAGCCCGATGCAGCGACCCGGCGCGAACTGGTGCAGGCCTACAACGCGGCGATCCAGGCGACCGGCCAGCGCGACGGCAATGCGGCGGTGCAACGCTTCGCCGCGCGCCAGGCCGGCGAGGCCACCGACGCTGCAGCGGCGGACGGCAGCGCGCCGCGCCGCAACGCATGGCCCGTGGCACCGCGTCCGGTCGAAGTCGCGGCCGCACAGCCGCCGATGAGCGCAGCGGCCGAGGCCCCTGCGCCGGACCCCGATGCCCCGACGCCGGTGCGGGGCCTGCAACTGACGCCGCAGCCGGAGTCGCCACGCGTGCCGGCGCCGACGCAGTCGCTGATCGCGAGCCTCGCCGCGTTGCTTGGGCTGGCGCTGGTGCTGCTGGCCGGCGCATGGCGCCAGTCGCGCCGGCCGGCTGTGCGCACCATCGCGGGCGCATGAGCATGGCGGGCGCATTCGTCCCGGTGCTCGCGCTGTGGCTCGCGCTCGCCGTCGACTGGCGACTCGGCGAACCGCCCGCACGCTGGCATCCGGTGGTCTGGATGGGGCATTACCTCGGCTGGATCGGCCGTCGCATCGCACCGCTGGCCGCTGCGGGCAGCCTGCAACAGCTGAAGCCTTTCGTCGCCGGCGCATTGGCCTGGTGTGCGGGTGCCGCGATGGTTCTGATCGCCGCACTGGCCGTCGGTGCGCTGGTCCGCTGGCTCCCGTGGTGGGCGGGTGGGGTGCTGCTCGGCGTCGCGCTCAAGCCCTTGCTCGCGTGGCGCATGTTGCGGGACGAAGTGCTGGCCGTCGAAGCCGCACTGGGCGTATCGCTCGACGCCGGGAGCGCGCAGCTGGCCCGGCTGGTGAGCCGCGACGTGAGCGACCTGACCGCTGCGGCGGTGCGGGAGAGCGCCATCGAATCGCTCGCCGAAAACCTCAACGATTCCGTCGTCGCGCCGGTGTTCTGGTTCGTGCTGCTCGGCCTGCCCGGCGCCGCGGTCTACCGTTTCGCGAACACGGCCGATGCGATGTGGGGCTACCGTGGCGAACGCGGCGGCCGCGACTGGAGCTGGGCCGGCAAATTCGCAGCGCGGGCGGACGATGTGCTGTCGTGGGTGCCGGCACGCATCACCGCGTTGCTGCTGGGCGTCGCGGCGCGGCACTGGCCGTCCGGGCTGTGGCGCGAAGCGGCGCGCACACCGTCACCGAACAGTGGTTGGCCGATGGCCGCGATGGCACTGCTGCTCGGCGTGCGCCTGGGCAAGCCGGGGGTCTACGTGCTCAACGCAGCGGGTCGCACGCCCGAGGCGGCCGAGCTGCACCGCGCGGCGCGATGGGGAGCAGTCTCGGTGGTGTGGATGGCGACTGCGGCCAGCGTGACGCTGTGGGCGGCTGCGCGGGCCTGACGGCTGGCACACTGCGGCCCACTCCGATGAAAGGACTCGCCATGTCGCACCCGGCCGTGTTGGCGGCGCTCGCAGCAATCCGCGGCTACCAGCGCTTCATCTCGCCGTACAAGGGCTTCTCGTGTGCTTACCGTTGCCACACGGGCTGCGCGAGCTGTTCGGCGCTCGGCTATCGCGCGATCCGGCGCCACGGCGTGTGGCGCGGCATCGGCATCCTTCGGCAGCGCTTCGCGCGTTGCGCCGCCGTGCATCGGCGCCACTCGGCACCGGCGCTGTCCGCGTCGCGTCTTCGAGAGGCCGGCTTTTGCGATGTCTCGTGCGACGGGCTCGACCTGGACTGCTGCGATGTGGCGACCTGCGATCTGCCGCGCGGCTGCGGCGACCCACGGGCCCACAGGAAAAAAGAACGCAGCACGCCCGAATACATGCACATTCCGCGCACGCCATGAGTGCGAACGCAGGGCAAGCGGTTCACGGCGGCGTGGATGCATCGGGTCCGGTGCCGCACGATTTCTCGACCAACAGCAATGCGTGCGGGCCCTGTCCGGCCGCGCTGGCGGCGGTTCGGGCGGCCGATGCAAGCCGCTATCCGGACCCGCAGTCGACCGCGCTGCGCACGCGGCTCGCCAGCTTTCACGGCGTCGCTGCATCGCGCATCGTGGTCGCGGCGAGCGGCAGCGAATTCATCGCCCGCGTCACCGCGGCGGTCGCGCAGTCGGGCGGCCGGACGGTCGCGGTGCCGACCCACAGCTATGGCGACTACGCGCACGCCGCATCGGCCTGGCAGCTCCACCTGATCCGCGACGACGGCGCCGCAGGGACTGCCGACCTTGTCTGGTGCTGCGACCCGTCGAGCCCGCTGGGGCAAACGCCGCCAGCGCTGGGCGCGCGCATCGATGCCTGGAGCGGGGAGGGCGCCCGCGTACTCGATATGGCCTACGCGCCGCTGCGACTGGAAGGTCGGCCAGCGCTCGACGCCGGCCAGCGCGATCGCCTCTGGCAGCTGTGGACGCCCAACAAGGCGCTCGGCCTGACGGGAGTGCGCGCCGCTTACGCGATCGCGCCTGCGAACGACGTGGCGGCGGCGCTGCAACAGCGGCTCGAGGCCCTCGCGCCGTCCTGGCCGCTCGGCGCACACGGTGCAGCGTTGCTGGAGGCGTGGGTGTCGGCGGAAGTGCAGGCATGGCTCGCGGAGAGCCTGGTCACCCTGCGCGTCTGGAAGGCTGCGCAACGCGCGTGCCTGGGGGCGATGCCGGGATGGCACCTGCTGGCGAGCGATGCCAACTTCTTCTGCGCACGGGTAGAGCAACCGCTCGACACTCTGTTGCCCGCATTGCGCGCCCGCGGCATCAAGCTGCGCGACTGTGCGTCCTTCGGCCTGCCAGGTCATGTGCGGATGGCGGTGATGCCGCCAGCGAGCCAGCAGGCGCTGGCAGATGTGATGCGGCGCGGCTGAAAAGCGCTGCGGCCGGGTCAGCGCTGCTGCAGGTGCGGGTTCTTCGCGAACAGCTCCGCGGCCCAGTCCACGAAGGCACGCACCTTGGCGCTCAGGTGGCGGTTCGGCGGGTAGACCACGTGCATCGGGATCGGCGGGCAGAGCCAGTCGGGCAGTACTTCCACCAGCTCACCGTTCGCCAAGTGCGGCTCGACCACGAGGCGCACGCACTGCGAAATGCCGAAGCCACCCAGCACAGCGGCCAGATGCGCGTTGCCGTCGTTGACCGACACGCGGTACGGCCCGGTCAGGTCGATCACCTCGTCGCCCTTGTGAAACTCGTGCGGATAGGGCCGGCGCGTGCTGCCCGAAAAGAAGCCGACGAGCTGGTGGCGCTTTTCGATGTCGTTCGGGTGCTGCGGCATGCCGTAGCGCTTGAGGTAGGCGGGTGACGCCACGGTCACGAAAGGCAGGCTGCCGATGCGGCGTGCCACGAGCGACTGGTCGGTGAGCGCGCCGCCGCGGATCACGCAGTCGATGTTGTCGGTGATGAGATCGATCGCGCGATCGCTCACGCCCAGGTCGACCTGGATGTCTGGATAACGCTCCATGAACTGCGCGAGCGCCGGCAAGATGACGTAGCGCGCGATCTGCGTGCCGACGTCGATGCGCAACCGGCCGGTCGGGTTGGCCTGCGCGTTGGTCATGCCGGCCTCGATGTCGTCGAAGTCGTTCAGGAGGCGCGCGGTGCGCTCGAAATACGCGGCGCCGTCCGGCGTGACCGTCACGCGGCGCGTGGTTCGATTGAGCAATTTGACGCGCAGGCGCGCTTCCAGTGCCTGGATCTGTTTGGTGACCGTGCCCTTGGGCAGGCCAAGCGAATCTGCGGCACGGGTGAAGGTGCCGGCCTCCACGACGCGGACAAAAATCCGCATGGCCTGGATCTGGTCCATCGAAGTGCTCCTGGCAGCGCGCAGCGGAAATGCCGGCGCTGCGGAATTCTCACATGCGCTTTTGGGCCGATTGTTGTTCGAATGGAAACAGAGAAGGGGTCACAACGCTGTTTTTGAACGCACCGCAGGTCCTATATTCGATCCATCGCCTCTCCGGGCGCCCCGTCCATTCACCAGGTTCGCCATGTCACCCCGTTCACCGCTGCCAGTCGCCCGAGGTTCCGCCGCCGCGGCGGTCGTTGCCGAGGCCGACATCACCATCGAGTTGCCCCATCGCGAGCCGGTGAAGGCGCGCACCTATGGCGCGAAAACCAAAGGCGTCGTCTCGCCGCTGGTGCTGCATTTTCATGGCGGCACCTTCGTCTCGGGCGACCTGGACAACGGGCGCACCGTCGGCCTGATGCTCGCCGGTGCGGGCGCGGTCGTGGTGTCGCTGGCCTATCCGCTGGCGCCGAAGTATCCGTTCCCGGAACCGATCGAGGTCGGCTACGCCGCGCTCGAGTGGCTCTACAAGAACCGCGTGAAGTTCGCCGGCAAGGGCGCGCCGCTGTTCCTCGCCGGAGAAGAAGCGGGCGGCAACCTGGCCGCCGCCGTGGCGCTGATTTCGCGCGACCGCGGGCATCCGCCGCTCGGCGGGCAGATCCTGCTGTCGCCGATGCTCGACCCGTGTGCCGGTACGGCGTCGCTGCGCAAGGCCACGGGTGATGCGACCGACTGCAAGTTCGCGTCGGGTTGGCAGGACTTCTTCCGCTGCCCGAACGATGCGGTGCATCCGTATGCCGTGCCGGGCGCGTCGCTGCGCCTCTCGGAGATCGCGCCGACGCTGGTGCTGGTCGGTGCCGATGACCCGATGCGCGACGAAGCGCTGGCCTTCGCCGAACGCCTTCGCCATGCCGGCAACCCGGTGACGAGCAACGTGCTGCCGTCGGCGACCAACTGGCCGGAGGCGCTGTCGGCGCCCGAAGCCAACGAGTGCGTGTGCAGCGCGACGGTGCAGCAGCACTTTCGCGAGTTCTTCAGCGCCTCGACGCCACCGCCCGCGACGCCCCCCCAAGCAGCTGGCTGACGCCGCTCCTTTCTTTCCCTTTCCGAATTTTCGGTAGCCGGTGATCCCGGCCACCGGAGCCGCCGCCTGTCGCCAATCGCGCCGGGCTGGCCTTCTGCATCCCCAAGTCACCACAAGGACGTTTCCCATGTCTAAAAATCAACTCTCTTTGCTGGCCCGTCGTGGCCTCTGGCCGACTGTCACCGGCCTCACTGCCGTCCTTGCGCTGGTCTCGGCCGGCCTCGGACTCCACACCCTGAAGGCCGAAGCCAGCGATGTGCCGACCGCGAGCGCACCGCAGGCGATCCCTGTGTCGGTCGCGACCGTCGCCGAAAGCGACGTCGCCGGCTGGCACGATTTTTCGGGACGCCTCGAAGCGGTCGAACGCGTCGACGTGCGCTCGCGCGTCGCTGGTGCCGTGCAGGCCGTGCACTTCAAGGAGGGCGCGCTGGTGAAGGCGGGTGATCTGCTCATCACCATCGACCCGGCGCCTTACGCAGCCGACGTCGATCGTGCGTCGGCGCAGGTCGCTGCCGCCCAGAGCCGCGTGGCCCAGGCCCTCAGCGAACAGGCGCGCGCCAAGCGCCTGTGGGACGAGCAGGCCATCGCGCAGCGTGAGTTCGAAGAGCGTGCCAACGGCCGCAACGAAGCCGACGCCAACCTGCGCGCCGCGCAAGCGTCGCTGCAAACCGCGAAGCTGAGCCTCGGCTACACGCAGGTGCGTGCGCCGGTGGCCGGCCGCATCGGCAAGCTCGAAGTGACGGTCGGCAACCTCGTGGCGGCCGGCCCCGGTGCACCGGTGCTCACCACGCTGGTGTCGGTGAGCCCGATCTACGCGAGCTTCGATGCCGACGAGGGCGTGATCGTGCGGGCACTGAAAGACGTGTCGACCGCCGGCAGCAGTGCGCGCGGCCTCATCGAACGCATTCCGGTGCAGATGGGCACGGCGGTGAGCGACGGCACGCCGTGGCTCGGCAAGCTGCAGCTCATCGACAACCAGGTCGACGCCAAGAGCGGCACGGTGCGCGTGCGCGCCGCGTTCGACAACACCGACGGCGCGTTGATGCCCGGCCAGTTCGCCCGCATCCGCATGGGCCAGGCGCGCACCGACAAGGCCATCCTCGTGAGCGAACGCGCGGTCGGCACCGATCAAGCCAAGAAGTTCGTGATGGTGATCGGCGCCGACAACAAGGCCGAGTACCGCGAAGTGACGCTCGGCGCGCCGAGCGACGGCCTGCGCATCGTGAGCAAGGGGCTCAAGCCGGGTGAACGCGTGGTCGTGAACGGCCTGCAGCACATCCGCCCCGGCGCGCTCGTGGCACCCCAGGAAGCGTCATGAATCTCTCGAAGTTCTTCATCGACCGGCCGATCTTCGCCGGCGTGCTGTCGGTGCTGATGGTCATCGCAGGGCTCATCGCCCTGCGAGCCTTGCCGATCTCGGAATACCCCGACGTGGCGCCGCCCTCGGTGGTCGTGCGCGCGCAGTACCCCGGCGCCAACCCCAAGGTGATCGCCGAAACCGTGGCGACGCCGCTCGAGGAATCGATCAACGGCGTGGAAGGCATGCTCTACATGGGCAGCCAGGCCACGACCGACGGCGTCATGACGCTGACCGTGACCTTCAAGCTCGGCACCGACCCGGACAAGGCGCAGCAGCTGGTGCAGAACCGCGTGTCGCAAGCCGAGCCGCGCCTGCCCGAAGAAGTGCGGCGCTTGGGGCTCACGACGATCAAGAGCGCGCCCGACCTCACGATGGTGGTGCACCTCGTGTCGCCGAACGACCGCTACGACATCAACTACCTGCGCAACTACGCGGTGCTGAATGTGAAAGACCGGCTCGCCCGCATCCAGGGCGTGGGGCAGGTGCAGATCTTCGGCGGCGGCGAGTACTCGATGCGCGTCTGGCTCGATCCGCAGAAGGTCGCGCAGCGTGGCCTGTCGGCGAGCGACGTGGTGGCGGCGATCCGCAGCCAGAACATCCAGGCCGCCGCCGGCGTGGTCGGTGCATCGCCGGGGCTCACGGGCGTCGACATGCAGCTGTCGATCAATGCGCAGGGGCGTTTGCAAAGTGAAGAAGAGTTCGGCGACATCATCGTCAAGAGCGGCACCGACGGCGCCGTGACCCGGCTGCGCGACATCGGCCGCCTCGAGATGGGCGCGGCCGACTATTCGCTGCGCTCGCTGCTCAACAACGACGCGGCCGTCGGCATGGGCGTGTTCCAGGCGCCGGGTTCCAACGCGCTGGACATCTCGCGCGACGTGCGCGCCACGATGGACGACATCGCCAAGGGCATGCCCGAAGGCGTCGAGTACCGCATCGCCTACGACCCGACGCAGTTCGTGCGGGCGTCGATCGAATCGGTCATTCACACGCTGCTCGAAGCCATTGCGCTCGTGGTGCTCGTGGTGATCCTGTTCCTGCAGACCTGGCGCGCCTCGATCATTCCGTTGCTGGCGGTGCCGGTGTCGGTGGTCGGCACCTTCGCGATGCTGCATGTGCTGGGCTTCTCGATCAACGCGCTCTCCCTGTTCGGGCTGGTGCTGGCCATCGGCATCGTGGTGGACGACGCGATCGTCGTGGTCGAGAACGTGGAGCGCAACATCGAAGCCGGGCTGAGCCCGCGCGAGGCGACCTACAAGGCGATGCGCGAAGTCTCGGGGCCGATCATCGCGATCGCGCTGGTGCTGGTCGCGGTGTTCGTGCCGCTGGCCTTCATCAGCGGACTGACCGGCCAGTTCTATAAGCAGTTCGCGGTGACCATCGCGATCTCGACGGTGATCTCGGCGATCAATTCGCTCACGCTGTCGCCCGCGCTCGCGGCCTTGCTGCTGCGCGGGCACGACCAGCCGAAAGACGCCCTGACGCGCGGCATGGACACCTCGCTCGGCTGGCTGTTCCGCGGCTTCAACAAGCTGTTTCACCGCGGCTCGCAGGCCTACAGCGGCGGCGTGACGGGCGCAATCTCGCGCAAGACGCTGATGCTGGTGATCTACCTGGCGCTCATCGGCGTGACCTTCGGCCTCTTCAAGGCAGTGCCGAGCGGCTTCGTGCCGGCGCAGGACAAGCAGTACCTGATCGGCTTCGCGCAGTTGCCCGACGGCGCCACGCTGGACCGCACCGAGGATGTGATCCACCGCATGGGCGAGATCGTCAAGAAGAACCCGAACGTGGAAGACGCGATCGCGTTCCCGGGCCTCTCGATCAACGGCTTCACCAACAGCTCGAACTCGGGCGTGGTGTTCGTCACGCTCAAGCCCTTCGACGAGCGCAAGCGCGTCGACCAGAGCGGCGGCGCGGTGGCGGGTCAACTCAACGGGGCTTTTTCCAGCATCCAGGACGCGTTCATCGTGATGTTCCCGCCGCCGCCGGTGGCGGGGCTGGGCACCACGGGCGGCTTCAAGATGCAGATCGAAGACCGCGCCTCGCTCGGCTACGACGAGATGGACAAGGCCGTGAAAGCGTTCATGGCGAAGGCCTCGCAGGCGCCCGAACTGGCCGGCATGTTCACCAGTTGGCAGGTCAACGTGCCGCAGCTCTATGCCGACATCGACCGCACCAAGGCGCGCCAGCTCGGCGTGCCGGTGACCGACATCTTCGACACGATGCAGATCTACCTCGGCAGCCTGTACGCGAACGACTTCAACAAGTTCGGCCGCACGTACTCGGTGCGGGTCCAAGCCGATGCACCGTACCGTGCGCGCGCCGAAGACGTCGGGCTGCTGAAGGTGCGCTCGACCTCTGGCGAAATGGTGCCGCTGTCGGCGCTCATGAAGGTCAATTCGAGCTTTGGCCCCGAGCGTGCGATGCGCTACAACGGCTACCTCGCGGCCGACGTGAACGGCGGCCCCGCACCCGGCTTTTCGTCGGGCCAGGCGCAGGACACGGTCGCGCGCATCGCGGCCGAAACGCTGCCCCAGGGCATCAGCTTCGAGTGGACCGAGCTCACCTACCAGGAGATCCTGGCCGGCAACTCCGCGTTCCTCGTGTTCCCGCTGTCGATCCTGCTGGTGTTCCTGGTGCTGGCTGCGCAGTACGAGAGCCTGACGCTGCCGATCGCGATCATCCTGATCGTGCCGATGGGCCTGCTCGCCGCGATGACCGGCGTCTGGATATCGGGGGGTGACAACAACGTCTTCACGCAGATCGGGCTGATCGTGCTGGTGGGCCTGAGCGCGAAGAACGCGATCCTGATCGTGGAGTTTGCACGCGAGCTGGAGTTCGCAGGCAGGTCACCGATCCAGGCCGCGATCGAGGCCAGCCGTCTGCGCCTGCGCCCGATCCTGATGACCTCGCTGGCCTTCGTGATGGGTGTGCTGCCGCTGGTGCTGTCGACCGGTGCCGGCTCCGAAATGCGCAAGGCGATGGGCGTCGCGGTGTTCGCCGGAATGATCGGCGTGACGGCCTTCGGCTTGTTCCTCACGCCGGTGTTCTACGTGGTGTTGCGCCGCCTGGCCGGCAACCGGCCGCTGAAGCAGCAAGGTGAATCGACCGTATCCGATCTGCCGGCAACAGCGGTCCCTGCTTTGGGCGGCGGCGCTGGCAACCAGCATCTGCAGCCCGCCGCACCGCATTCGTCGCACGAATGAACGACGCGAAAAGAAATTCGATCATGACCCTCCGCTTTTCAACCTTCACCCGGCCGTTGCGCACCGCGCTGCTGCCGCTCGTCGCCGCACTGGTGCTCGCCGGTTGCGCCTCGACCGCCGAAGTCGCGACCGGCATCACCACGCCGGCGCAGTTCAAGGAGCAATCGGCCAGGGCCGGCACCGCGGCGCCTTTGCAGGCCGCCGGCGACTGGTGGCGCGCGTTCAACGATCCGGCGCTCGACGCCGTGGTCGAGCGCGCAGCCATTGGCAACACCAGCATCCAGCAGGCGGCGGCCCGGCTGGCCGAAACACGCGCTTTGGCGCGCACCGTCGACGCCGATCGCGCGGTGCAGGTCGGGCTCGGTGCCGGCGCGAATCGCCAGGCCGGCCTCGATCGCAACCTGAGCACCCGGCCGTCAACGTTGCTGAGCGCGGGCGCCAGCATTTCGTACGAGCTGGATCTGTTCGGCAAGCTCTCGGGCGCGAGCAATGCGGCGAAGCTCGACGCGCAGTCGCGCGAATCGCTGCTGCAAAGCGCGCGCCTGCTGGTGCAGGCCGAAACCGCTCAGACCTACCTGTCGCTGCGTGCGCTCGACGCCGAGCGCGGTCTGGTGCGCGAGCAGGTCGATGCCTACGGCGACACGCTGCGGCTCATCGAACGCAGGGTGCGCGCGGGCGATCTCGCCGAGCTCGACCTGGCGCGCGTGCAGACCGAACTGGCCGCGACCGAATCGGAAGCGCTCGCGCTCGACCGCCAGCGTGCCTTGCTCGAACACGCGCTTGCTGTGTTGACCGGCGATATCGCGTCCAACTTCGGGATGCGTGCCGCCGAATGGTCGACGGCCTTGCCGTCCATTCCGGCCGGCGTGCCGTCGACCGTGCTCGAACGCCGGCCCGACGTGGTCGCGGCGCAAAAAACCGTGCAGGCCGCGCAGGCCCGCGTCGGCGCGGCAGAGGCGGCCTGGTTCCCGACCATCGCGCTCACCGGCGGCGGCGGCTTCGCTTCGCCCGAGCTCGGCGACCTCTTCAAGTGGTCTGCGCGTTCGTGGGGCATCGGCGCGTTGCTGTCGCTCCCGATCCTCGACGGCGGGCGTCGAGCGGCGGGCGTGCAGGGTGCCTCGGCGCAGCTCGATGGCGCGCTGGCCAGCTACCGCGAGCAGGTGCTCGTCGCCTTCCGCGAAGTCGAAGACCAGCTGGCGTCTCTCCGGCTGCTGCAGGCGCAATCGGAAGTGCAGGCGAGGGCGGTCGCTTCGGCACGCCGCGCCACGGTGCTGTCCGATTCGCGCTATCGGAATGGCTACGTCAGCCAGCTCGACCTGCTCGACGCGCGCCGCAGCGAGTTGCGCAACCGGCGTCAGGCGCTGCAGGTGAAGTCGGCGCAATACCAGGCGACGGTGGGGCTGATTCGCGCGCTCGGCGGCGGATGGGATGTTCCGGCGGCCAAGGTGGCCAGCGCTTCCTGAGCGCCCGAAAAAGAGCCCACCGGGTTAAGGCCCCGGTGGGCTTTAGAAGCTGGCCTTTCGGGCCAGACAGAGGAGGAACTCACGTCATGACCCGGCGCGGGCGCCCGGGTCGTTCAGCAGGTACGCTGGCGGCAGGCATCCGGATTCAATGACCATGAACAACGACCTCGATTTGACCCCTGAGAAGTCCCCGGTGATTGCTCCCGCAAAGTCGCCCTACGAGCGCGACCTTCCGGCGGCGTACCGCGCCGTGCGCAAGCTGTTGTCGAACCCGGACGACACAACGCAGGTCTTCGTCATCATGCGATCGCTCAACGGCAAGATGGCGGTCAAGAATTACCAGCGGCTGCTCAAGACGCCCGGCGGTCCGCGCCTGGCCTACCGTCGGGTCGAACTGGCCGAGCGCTTCTCCGATCCTGCTTTCATCGCCAGTTTTGCGCCCGGCACCGTCGGCGCCACCTACCGCGATTTCCTGAGCGAGACCGGCTACACCGCCATAGGCCTGGCGGAGATTTCCAACCTGGAGAAAGAGCCGCTGGCGGAGCATCCGTACGCCTGGTGCGCCCGTCGACAGCGCGACGTGCACGACATCTGGCACGCGTTGACTGGCTACAAGGCCGACGATCCGTTAGGCGAGGCCGCGCTGGTCGCGTTCAGCTTCGCGCAGACCGGCGGCCTGGGCTGGGGCTTCATCGCGCTGGCGGCGGTGTTGAAAAACCTGCGCGAAGGCAACAAGGGCGTGGCGCGCGCCATCGCCGAGGGCTATCGCAACGGTCGGAAAGCGGCGTGGCTGATGGGCGAAGACTACGAAGCGCTGATGCACGAACCGCTGATTGCGGCGCGTGAGCGACTCCGCATCGGCGAGCCGGTCGCCTACGTGGCCATCGGCGGTGAAGTGCCTGTCAGCAGCCCGCAGCGCACACACCGGCCGACGTGAATTCCATCGGCATGCCCGAGAGCGGAATGTGCACCGGCACTTTCACCGCCTTGACGAAGTTCTCGGTCTTGCTGCCGGGGCGCACCTTGCCGCCGACCGTGCCGACCTCGTTTGCGTGCGACGCGATCACTGCCGCGGGCTTCACGAGTTCGTTGATCACATAGGCCGACTCGAGCGGGCCGGTGGTGAGGCCGTCGCCGATGTTCATCACCACCAGCTTCGCCTGGTAGTAGTCGCGCACGACGCGCTCCTGATCGGCGGTGATGCCGGTGTCACCCGAAAGGTAGGTGACCAGGCCGTTGCTGAAGCGCAGCACGTAGCCGGTGGCCAGGCCCACGTCGCCGGCGATGCCCGCGTCTTTCATGGCCTTGCCGAGGTCGCCGCCGATGAAGTCGGGGTCGACGCCATTGCTGTGCATCGCGGTGACGGTCGCGATGCGCACGCCGCCGATGGTCACGCTGGCGCCGAAGCGTGCGGCAACCGAGTTGGCCGGATCGCCGCCGTTCGCGCGGAGCTTGGCCGCGAAGAAGGCCGGCATCTCGCTGCCGGTGACGATCTTCGAATTCTTCGCGAGCGCGATGTTCACCGCGCTGGTGTTGGGCAGTGCCGAGACGGACATGTCGGGGCTGGCGCAGGTGCCGGCGTTCGGGGCCTTGGTGTGCGCATTGCCGACGTGGTCGCCGTGCATGTGGCTCACCAGCACGATGTCGATCTTGCCGAGCCGCGGATCGCTGGGGCCCGCCACGGTGCGGCCCGGGTCGTACAGGACGCGCGTGCCGTTCGGGTCTTCGAAGACGAGCGCGCGGTCTTGTGGGCAAAACTCGCCGTCGATGCCGCCGAGCGACGTCACCTTGACGTTCTGGGCCAGTGCGGGAAGGGCCAGCAGGGCCGACACGGCGAGCGCCGCGAGTGGGGAAAATCGCTTCATGAACATCTCCGGCAGTCGTCGAGGGAACGAGGGGATGTCAGTATGGCCGCCACCGATTCGCGCCCTGTAGGACGCTGGAGGAAGAACGCGATTTCGCTCGCGAAATCCGTGCAGCGACCGCGACGCCGTAGGGGCGCAGGAGGCGCGCTGCAGCGGCGGTGACCGCGCCCGAGAGCGTCCCCAGCACGATGCCGCCGACGATGTCGAGGGGGAAGTGCAGGCCGAGATGGATGCGCGCCCAGCCCGTCGCGAGCATGAGTGCCGCGGCGGCGATGCCGACCCGTTGCAGGCCCGGTCGCAGCATCAGGAACACGGCGAGCGCCGTCATGACCGACGCGTGCGTGCTGGGCAGTCCGCCACGGGCGCCGTGTGCAACGTGCGGGGGGCTGAGCCCGACCATGAACGGCCGCGGCGAGTCGAGCCAGGCCGCCAGCGCGTGCGCGATCACCGCGACGCAGCCGGCGCACGCCAGCCCGAGCGCGACGTCGAAGGCCTGAGCCGGATGCCGCCACACGGCGCCCGCCAGCAGCGTCACGACGGCCCAGACCGATGCCGCTGTCGCCGCGCGCGCCACGTCGAGCGTCCACGCATCGGGGGCGAAGCCCGCGCCGAGCACATCGAAAAGCAGGAGGTTCAACGCTTGCATGGACACGGAGCGTGGCGGCGGTCTGTGGCAACAGCATGTCAAGCCGCAAGAAGGCTCGGGGACAATGCGGCGATGAGTGAAATGCGAGAGAAGAACCGGCCCGCCCGCTGCGTCATGGTGCTGGGCACCACCAGCGGCGCAGGCAAAAGCTGGCTGACCACTGCGCTGTGTCGCTGGTACGCGCGGCAAGGCCTGCGCGTGGCGCCGTTCAAGGCCCAGAACATGAGCAACAACGCGCGCGTCGTGGCCGGCGGCGAGATCGGCAGCGCCCAGTACTTCCAGTCGCTTGCCGCCCGCGCCGAGCCCGATGTGCGCATGAACCCGCTGCTGCTCAAGCCCGAACGCGACACGCACAGCCAGGTCGTGCTGATGGGGCAGGTGAGCGAAGAAATGTCGGCCTTGCCGTGGCGCGGGCGCAGCGAGCGCGTGTGGCCGCAGATCGCGCAGGCGCTGGACGAACTGCGTGCCGAGAACGACGTGGTGGTGATCGAGGGCGCGGGCTCGCCGGCCGAGATCAACCTGATGGCGAGCGACATCGTCAACCTGCGCGTCGCGCGGCACGCCGAGGCGCGCTGCCTGCTCGTGACCGACATC
This sequence comes from Variovorax sp. PAMC 28711, assembly GCF_001577265.1. NCBI lineage: Bacteria > Pseudomonadati > Pseudomonadota > Betaproteobacteria > Burkholderiales > Comamonadaceae > Variovorax > Variovorax sp. PAMC 28711. Next base: position 3,875,544 of record NZ_CP014517.1, read on the forward strand.
GACCGTGGCGGCGCCTTCGCGCATCTCTACGGCACCTGGGCGCTGATGCCGGAGGCAGACCGCGCGTTGCTGCACGGCTTCGTACTCAACAAGTTTCGTGGCGACGCGGCACTGCTCGCACCCGCGCCGCAGATGCTGCAGGAGATGACCGGCGTGCCGACCGTGGCGACCTTGCCGATGTGGTGGCAGCACGGCCTGCCGGAGGAAGACGGCGTGTTCGACGCCACCGCGCGCAGCAGCGGCGAAGTGACACGCACGATCGCCGTCGTCGCATATCCGCGCATCAGCAACCTGGACGAATTCCAACCGCTCAAAAACGTGCCGGGGGTGCGCTTGCGGTGGGTGCGCGCTCCGGCCGAACTGGCCGATGCGGACTGGATCGTGCTGCCCGGTTCCAAGCACACAAGCGGCGATCTGGCCTGGCTGCGTGCACAGGGGCTGGACCGCGCCATTGCCGCGCACGCTTCGCGCGGCGGCGCGGTGCTCGGCATTTGCGGCGGGCTGCAGATGCTGGGCGAGGCGCTGATCGATCCGCACGGCATCGACGGGAATGCGCCCGGCCTCGGCTTGCTGCCGCTGGTCACGGTGTTCGCGCCCGACAAGACGGTGCGGCATCGCGACGCGCATTTTGGTGATCTCACCGGCGGCTGGGCGGCGCTCTCGGGCGTCGCAATGCACGGCTACGAGATTCACCACGGCCAGACCGCCGAACACACGGCGATGGCCGCTGCCGGCGACCTCGCCACGGCGGTCATGCCCGACGGGCTGGCCTGGCAAAACAGCGCGGGTAACGTGCTCGGCCTCTACCTGCACGGCATGTTCGAAGACCCTGCCGTGCTGCACGCGTTGTTCGGGGCCGGTGCGCCCACGCTCGACTCGGTGTTCGACGGCCTCGCCGACTACATCGACACCCACTTTTCAACGGGCGTGCTGCGCGCCCTGATCGACTGACACGATGAACATTCCCGACGTCTCCGACCTGCACGACGACGTGCTCCTCCAGCGCCTGCAGCACCGGCTCGACAACAAGACCAAGCCGGTGGGCGCATTGGGGCAGCTCGAGGCACTGGCGCTCCGTCTCGGCAGCATCCTCGGCACCGAAACGCCGCAGCTGGTCGCGCCGCAGATGCTCGTCTGCGCGGGCGATCACGGCCTGGCGGCGCGAGGCGTATCGGCCTACCCGAGCGACGTGACCTGGCAGATGGTGCAGAACTTTCTGGCGGGCGGTGCCGCGGTCAGCGTGCTCGCGCGGCAGCACGGCCTCGCGCTCACGGTGGTCGATTGCGGCGTGCGGCACGATTTCGCGCCGCAGCCGGGCTTGCTGATCCACAAGATCGCCGCCGGCACCGCGGACGCGTCGGTCGGTGCGGCGATGAGCGCGGCGCAATGCGCAGAGGCCATCGCCAACGGTCGCGCGGTCGTGCGCGGCTTGCCCGGCAACGCGCTGCTGCTCGGCGAGATGGGCATCGGCAACAGCTCGGCCGCGTCGATGCTGCTCGCGCGGCTGGCCGGGCAGGACATCGAGGCCTGCGTCGGTGCCGGCACCGGCCTGGACGCGGCGGGTCGTGCCCACAAGCGCACCGTGCTGCGCGACACGATGGCGCTGCATGTGGACGCGCGCTCGCCGCTCGACGCCCTCGCCGCGTTCGGCGGTTTCGAGATCGCCACGCTGGTGGGTGCGGTGCTGCAGGCGGCCGACGAGCGGCGCGTGATCGTGCTCGACGGCTTCATCGCGAGCTCGGCCGTGCTCGTCGCCGCACGGCTGCAACCGCACGTGGTGCAGCGCTGCGTGGCGGCACACGAGTCGGCCGAGCCGGGACACGCGCTGCTGCTGCAGGCGCTCGGCCTGCAACCGCTGCTTCGGCTCGACCTGCGCCTGGGCGAAGGCTCGGGCGCCGCGCTGGTGTGGCCGTTGCTCGAATCGGCCTGCCGAATCCTGCGCGAGATGGCGAGCTTCGAGGCAGCGGGCGTGTCGCGGCAGGACAGCGCGCCGGAATGAACGGCGTTCGTCACTTCCTGCTGGCCTTGCAGTTCTTTACGCGGGTGCCGGTCACCGGGCGACTGGCGGCCTGGGTCGGGTTCAGCCCGCAGATGTTGCGCGCCAGCGCGGCACATTTTCCGGGGGTGGGGTGGCTGGTCGGGCTTGTCGGTGCCGCGGTGTTCGTGCTGGCCTGGCAGGGGCTGCCGGCGATGGTGGCGGCACTCCTTTGCACGATCGCCACCGTGCTGTTGACGGGCGCCTTCCATGAAGACGGGCTCGCGGATGTCGTGGACGGGCTGGGCGGTTCATCCGACCGGGAGCGCGCGCTGGCGATCATGAAGGACTCGCGCATCGGCGCCTTCGGTGCCATCGCGCTCGTGCTCGCGCTCGGCCTCAAGGTCGCCTTGCTCGCTGCGATGGCGGGGCAGGGCGCCGGGGCGGTGGTGAGCGCCATCGTGTTCGCACATGTGCTGTCGCGCCTCGCGCCGCTGTTTTTGATCCGATGGCTGCCCTACGTCGGCGACAGCGGCGCCAGCAAGTCGAAGCCGCTCGCCGACGCCATCGACGGCAGCGCCTTGTTCGTCGGCATGCTGTGGGCGCTGCCCGCTGTCGCGCTGGTCGTCGTGGCGCTGGGCGTGATCGACGCCATCGCGGCGCTCGCCGCGTGCGCGCTCGCGGCGGGGTGGATGGCGCGTCTGTTCCGGCGGCGCCTCCAGGGCTTCACGGGCGACGGGCTCGGCGCCACGCAGCAGGTGTGCGAACTCGCGATGTATGTCGCGCTGGCGTGGCGCGCGTGAAGCTCTGGCTGGTCAGACACGCGCTCACCGAGGCGGCGCCGGGGCTCTGCTACGGCCGCACCGATGTCGGCGTGCCGGCCGAAGCGACCTTGCAGGCGGCGCAGGGCGTGGTGGCGCAAATTCCCCTCGGCGTTGCGTTGTACGGGTCGCCGCTGCGGCGTTGCGCCGAACTCGCGCGCACCCTCGCAACGCTGCGACCCGACTTGCAGGCGCGGGTCGATCCGCGCCTCGCGGAGATGGATTTCGGCGCGTGGGAAGGACGGCCCTGGTCGTCCATCGCACGCGAAGACTTCGATGCGTGGACCGGCAACTTCGCCGACGGGAACCCCGGCGTTCACGGCGAGAGCACGCGTCGGTTCATGCAGCGCGTCGGCGGGGCCTTCGACGACTGGCGCGCGTCGGGTCGCGATGCGGTGTGGGTCACGCATGCCGGCGTGATGCGCGCGGTGCAGTTGCTGCACCGTGGCGTGCGGCATGTCGAGCGTGCCGACGAATGGCCGTCGCAGCCGATCGGCTATGGCGAATGCCAGCTCGTCGAAACGACGGGCGCTTGATCGCTCAGCTTTTCGGCGCGGGCGTCTTCGGCTGGTAGCTGCACATCGTGTGCACGGCGCATTCCCAGCATCTGGGCTTGCGCGCCACGCAGATGTAGCGCCCGTGCAGGATCAGCCAGTGGTGCGCGTGCAGCCTGAATTCCTTCGGCACGCGCTTTTCGAGCTTCAGTTCGACGGCCAGCGGCGTCTTGCCCGGCGCCAGCGCGGTGCGGTTGCTCACGCGGAAGATGTGCGTGTCGACCGCCATCGTCGGCTCGCCGAAGGCTACGTTGAGCACCACGTTCGCCGTCTTGCGACCGACGCCGGGCAGCGCTTCGAGTTCCGCACGCGTGCGCGGCACCTCGCCGCCATGCAGCTCGACGAGCATGCGGCACGCCTCGATGAGGTGTTTCGCCTTGCTGCGGTACAGGCCGATGGTCTTGATGTAGCCCTCGAGCCCTTCAACGCCGAGGTCGAAGATCGCCTGCGGCGTGTTGGCCACAGGATAGAGCTTGCGCGTCGCCTTGTTCACGCCGACGTCGGTGGCTTGTGCCGACAGCAGCACGGCGGCCAGCAGCTCGAACGGCGTGTTGTATTGGAGCTCCGTCTTCGGCTCGGGGTTGGCGGCCTGGAGCGTGGCGAAGAACGGGACGATGTCGTCTTTTTTCACGAGGCGTGTTCGAGCTGCTTCGCCGTGCGGTGGAGGCCGTCGAAGATGGCGGACGCCAATGGCTCCGGGAAGTCGGCCGGCAGTTGCGCCTGCACGGCGCGAAGCACCTCAGGCACCTGCGCGGCGAGCTCGTCGCACACCGCGCGCGCATCGCCGAGGCCGGCCAGTTTGGCGACGCCATCCCAGTGCCGCGCCTGGATGTCGGTCAGGCCCCAGTGCGCGCTCTTGCTGCGCAGCGCCATCGCGAGCCTGGCTTTCTGCGGCGCGATCAGGTTGGCGCCGTGGCCGATCACCGGCCAGGCCGACAGCACATCGTAGAAGGGCGTGAGCCGGTAGCCGCCGCCACGCTCCAGGAAGATCGAGAAGTTCTTCGCATGGCCGTCGGTCGCCGCGAGCAGCCAGAACACGATCTGCGCCTTGACGAAAGCCAGCTTGTCGGCCGCGGCGTTGCTGCTCGCGTCGAGCACCCGCAGGATTTCGCGCATGCCCGGCCCGCCATCGGCCTCGTACTTCTGCGCGCCCGGCACGCCGAGCGCCTGGCAGAAATCTTCCTGCGGCAGGCGCGCGATCCATTCGCTGTCGGTGCCTGCGTTCTGCAGTGCGCGGTCGAAACGCTGCACGACCAGCACCTTGCGTTCGCCGAAGGTGGCCATGTCGGCGTGTGCCGTGGCCAGGCCGAAAGCCGACATGATCTTCGAGCAAAGCCATTCGTTCTCGACTGACTGCTGCATGTCGGCCTGCAGGTTGCCGACGAGGCCGAGCGGCAACTTGAAGATGTGCGTGGTCGGCGTGGCGCCGAGCGGGCGAAACCAGTGGCCGCTGCGCTGCAGCAGCGCGGTCTTCTCCTGCGCGCCCGCGATCGAGATGCGGAAATCCTCGTCGTCGCGCTGGCCGAGCACCCGGCCCGTCGAGAGCGATGCGTTGATGGCGCGCTCCACGCCGGCATCGTCCAGCGGCTCGATCTCGATGCGGTCGAAGCCGGTGGGCTCGACGCCCGGCGCAAGCAACTGGACGGCGCCGACGCACTCGCGGCCGATGGCGGTCAGCAGATCGAACGCATCGGTGCTTTGCGTGGCGAACCTGCGCTGCAGGCGCGTGCGGATCGCGTCGCTGTCGGGCAGCAGGTTGTCGAAGTAGTTCTGCACGACCGCGCCGCGCAACGGCGCGTTGCCAGGCGTGATCGGCAAGGACAGCGAGAGGCGGCGTGCCGCCGGCGAGGCGGTCCATTCCTCGGTGTACTGGAAACGATCCTCGCCTTCGCGGATGGTCCATTCACCGACCGTCTGGCCGTTGATCCAGACCTGGAGTGGGTGTGGATGCCGCGGACCGCGACCCCGCTTCTTCGGGCTGCTCACCATGATTTTTCCTGTGTGTCGGCGCTCGGCGCTTCGGTAGAGGGCAGGGCTTCGAGCACGAGCCGATAGCCCATGAGCGCGACCAGCCGCGAGATCTGATCGAAACTGGTGACGCCGGGCGCCGCCTCGATGCGGGCCACCCGCTTCTGGTTCACGCCGAGCTGCTCGCCCAACTCGGCTTGCGTGAGGTGGCGGGACTGCCGCAGGGCCTTCAGTACAGCGCTGAGTTGCTGGCTGGTCTCGAGCGGGTATCGCATGTCAATTTACTACTTTGAAGTGGTGAATGCAATTTACTACTCAAAAATAGTAATGTCAATAAACCATCGAGAAGTAGTAACTCGTTGTGGCGCTTGGTTCGACAATGGCCACCCAGAAAGTGAGATCACCATGCAATTCGCCTCCCGCCTCGACAACGTCGAAACCTCCGCCATCCGCGAACTCTTCAAGCTGCTGGGCACGCCCGGCATCATCAGCTTTGCCGGGGGTTTCCCGGACAGCGCGATGTTCGACGTCGAAGGCCTGAAAGAAGCCAGTGCCAGGGCGCTGGACGAGGAGCCCGGCGGCGCGCTGCAGTACGGCGCGACCGAAGGCTACGAGCCGCTGCGCAAGCAACTGAGCGCGTTCATGAAGACCAAGGGCGTGGAGGTCGATCCAAGCGGCCTCATCGTCACCACCGGCAGCCAGCAGGCGCTCGACCTGCTCGGCAAAACCATGATCTCGCCGGGCGACAAGGTGATCGTCGAAGGCCCGACCTTCCTGGCCACCATCCAGTGCTTCCGGCTCTACGGCGCCGAGCTCATCAGCGCGCCGATCGACGCCCACGGCGTGAAGACCGACGAATTGGAGAAGCTCATCGCCGAGCACCAACCGAAGTTCGTCTACCTGATCCCGACCTTCGGCAACCCGAGCGGCGCGATGCTGACGCTGGAGCGGCGCCAGAAAGTGCTCGAACTCGCCGTGAAGTACCAGACGCTGGTGGTGGAAGACGATCCGTACGGCGACCTTTACTTCGGCGACGCTCCGCCGCCGTCCATCCTGTCGCTGGCGAAAGACGTGCCAGGCGCGCGCGAACTCATCGCCCATTGCGGTTCGCTGAGCAAGGTGCTGAGTCCTGGATTGCGCGTCGGCTGGATGATCGCGCCGGCCGAGTTGCTGTCGAAGGCGACCATGTGCAAGCAGTTCAGCGACGCGCACACCAGCACCTTCGCGCAGGCGACGGCTGCGCAATACCTCAAGAGCGGCCGCATGCCCGCCACGCTGGCCCATGTGCGCAAGGTCTATGGCGAGCGGGCCCACGCCATGGGCGCGGCGCTCAAGCGTGAGCTGGGCGATGCCATCGCGTTCGAGCAGCCCGGTGGCGGCCTCTTTTTCTGGGCGCGCCTGACGGGCGCCAACGGAAAGCTGGCCGATGCCAATGTGTTCGCGAAGAAGGCGATCGAACAGCTCGTGGCCTTCGTGCCCGGCGCGCCGTTTTTTGCCGACAAGCCAGACCTGTCGACCTTGCGCCTGAGCTTCGCGACCGCGAACGTCGAGAAGATCGAGGAAGGCATCACGCGCCTGGGCAAGGCGCTCTGAATCTTTGCATGAGACACCGCGGAACCGGCTTCGCCGGGCCGCTGGTGTCGCCCCCGGTAGGGGGTTGGCGAAGCGACACGAAGTGCGCGCAGCCTGGGGGTGAGCCAAATCTATGGGGAGCGGTGCAGCCGCGGTGCGCCGAGCAGGTCAAGGTTTTCGGTGATGGCCGCGTCGACGTTGCGGTACTTGCCCGTCATGCGCGAGAGCGTCATCACCGTCTGAAGCGTCTTCAGGTCTTTCACGCTCGGCGCGACCTTGATCTGCGCGATCGCGGCGCTTGCGTTGCCGCCGTTGATCAGCGCCATCACCTTGCTTGACCAGTCGTTTGCGCGCGCCATACGTTCACCTGCTTCCTTTGAAGGAGTCGATCGTACCGCGCACGGTACGATCGACGCATGCGCAAAACCTTTCAGCTACGACCCGAAGGCAAGAACCCCGACCGGGTGCTCGAAGCGGTCAAACACGAGATCCGCAAGTACATCAAGCGCGAGCGGCGCCGCGACCTGCCCGAGGGCGTCGACTTCTGGGACTTCGACTGCAAATTCGGCACCTCGGAAGAAACCGCGACAGCAGTGCACTTGGGCGAACTCACCGCGTTGATCGACGCGGTGGCGAGGGACGCCGGCCCGCAGTTCTATGTCGAAGTCGTGGCCAAACACGGGCATCGCCAGGCACGCGTCGCACCAGTCGACGAGGCACAGCCCGAGTCGTGATCGCAGGCGGCCCTCAGCGTTAGCGCTTAGAGTGATTCCTTCGTCAACCAAAGGGATCCTCCGTGGCAAAACTCGACAAGACCAAAAAGACCGACCTCAAGACCCGCCGCATGGCGCCACTCGCCACGCCGAGCGACTTGAAGACCGAGGCCACCGCCGACATCGCCGCCGCGCTCAACGGTGTGCTCGCCGATGTCTTCGCGCTCTACCTCAAGACCAAGAACTTTCATTGGCACATGAGCGGGCCGCATTTTCGCGACTATCACCTGTTGCTCGACGAGCAGGGCGACCAGCTCTACGCGATGACCGACCCGATCGCCGAACGCATCCGCAAGGTGGGCGGCACCACGCTGCGCTCCATCGGGCACATCGCGCGCATGCAGCGCATCAGCGACAACGATGCCGACTACGTCGATCCGCTCGACATGCTGGCCGAGCTGCGCGAAGACAACAAGACGCTGGCCGCACGCCTGCGTGAAGCGCACAACGTGACCGACGAGCACCGCGATATCGCGTCGTCGAGCCTCCTGGAAAACTGGATCGACGAGACGGAGCGCCGCACCTGGTTCCTGTTCGAATCCAGCCGCACCGGCGCCGCCTGAGCAAACTCAGCGTGGACCGCTCGCAGCTCGATGCCGCGCTATTGAGCTTCGTCGCGGCCTTCGTGGACACCTGCGGCTTCGTCGGGCTCTACGGCCTTTTCACGGCGCACGTCACCGGCAACTTCGTGCTGATGGGCGCCGAGCTGATCCACCACCAGGGGGAACTGCTCGGCAAGCTGCTGTCGTTCCCGGTCTTCATCCTCGCCGTCGCCGCGACCACGCTGGCCGCGCACGCGCTGCGCCGGCGGGGGAAGGACCGGCTCGCGCCCGCGCTGTGGCTGCAATGCGCCTTGCTCCTCGTCGCGATGGCGCTGCCGGCCTGGGTCGGCACGCCGACCGGCGCGGGGCAGACGTCGGCGCTCTGGATCGGCGTCGTGCTCGTCGCGGCCATGGGTATCCAGAACGCGTTGATGCGGCTGGAACTCGCATCGCTGCCGCCGACCACCGTCATGACCGGCAACGTGACACAGGTGACGATCGACCTGATGACGCGCTGGCGCGACGATGCCATCGCCGATGGCCAGCCGGACGAACGCAAAGCCGCCGGCGCGCGGCTGCGCAAGATGTGGCTGCCGTTGCTCACCTTCCTGCTCGGCGCGGCAGGCGGTGCGGCAGGCTATGGTGTCGTCGGTTTCTGGTGCCTGGCCGTGCCGGCCGTGGTGTGTGGCTGGCTTGCTTGCCGGCTGCGATCGGCACCGGCCTGAACGCGCGTCAGCGCATCAGTTCCAGCAGACGGTCGAGTCCGCCGTCGTCGATGGCGACCATCGCCTGTTCGCGCACCTTCGGCTTGGCGTGGTAGGCGACCGACAGTCCGGCCTCGCCCATCATCGGCAGGTCGTTGGCGCCATCGCCCATGGCGATCGTTTCGGCGGGCGTGATGCCCAGGAGCGATGCCACCTCCAACAGCGTGCGGCGCTTCTCGGCGCCGTCGCAGATGTCACCCCACGACTGCATGACGACGCGGCCGGTGAGCAGGCCATCGGCCTCGTCGAGCAGGTTGGACCGTGCGAAGTCGATGCCCAGCCGGTCTCTCACCCGGTTGGCGAAGAAGGTGAAGCCACCCGACACCAAGAGCACCTTGAGCCCGGCCGCCTTGCACGCCGCGACCAGTTCGGCCGCGCCGGGGTTGAGTCGAAGGCGCTCGTCGTACACCGCCTGCAGCGCAGCGACCGGAACGCCTTCGAGCAGCGCGACGCGGCGCGTCAGGCTTTCCCTGAAGTCCTTGATCTCGCCGCGCATCGTCGCTTCGGTGATGGCGGCGACTTCGGCCTTCTTGCCGACCGCATCGGCAATCTCGTCGATGCATTCGATGTTGATGAGCGTCGAATCCATGTCGAACGCGATCAGCTTGAAGTCAGCCAGGCGCAGCGGCGGGGTGAAGCGCTGGACGACGAGTCCGGGGGAGGTTTCCATGGTTTGGCTCATGCGGCGACGGGTTCCTGTACTTTGGGTTGGCCGAGACTGCGCAGCACATCCCTCACCATCTGCGCGCGCTCCTTGGGCTCTTTCAACTCGCGCTCGATGCGCAGCTTCTCGTTGCCGGCCAGCTTGATGTGCTTGTTCTTCTGGATCAAGTGAATGATCGCCATCGAATCGACCGGTGGGTCTTTCTTGAACGTGATGTGGATCACGCCCGGCGCCGCATCGACCTTGACCACGCCGTAGGGCCGCGCCAACACCCGCAGGCGGTGCGTGTCGATCAGCGTCTGCGCCTGCGGTGGCAGCTTGCCGAAGCGGTCGACGATCTCCTCGAGCAGCGTGTCGATCTGGTCGGAGGTCTTGGCGGTGGCGAGCTTCTTGTAGAACGACAGGCGCAGGTGCACGTCGCCGCAGTAGTTGTCGGGCAGCAGGGCAGGCGCGTGCAGGTTGATCTCGGTGGTGACGTGCAGCGGCGAGAGCAGGTCGGGTTCCTTGCCTTCCTTCAATGAGCGCACCGCTTCGCTCAGCATTTCGTTGTAGAGCTGGAAACCGATCTCCATCATGTTGCCGCTCTGGTTCTCGCCGAGCACCTCGCCGGCGCCGCGAATCTCCAGGTCGTGCATCGCGAGGTAGAAGCCGCTGCCAAGTTCTTCCATCTGCTGGATCGCGTCGAGCCGCTGCGCCGCCTGCTTGGTGAGACCTTCGGTGTCCGGGACCATCAGGTACGCATACGCCTGGTGGTGCGAGCGCCCGACGCGGCCGCGCAGCTGGTGCAGCTGCGCCAGGCCGAACTTGTCGGCACGGCTCATCACGATCGTGTTGGCGGTCGGCACGTCGATGCCGGTCTCGATGATGGTCGAGCACAACAAGAGGTTGTAGCGTTGCGCCACGAAGTCGCGCATCACGCGTTCCAGCTCGCGCTCGGGCATCTGGCCATGGGCCACCGCGATGCGGGCTTCGGGCAATATTTCTTCGAGCTTCTGGCGGCGGTTCTCGATGGTCTCGACTTCGTTGTGCAGGAAGTAGACCTGCCCTCCGCGCTTCAGCTCGCGCAGCACGGCCTCGCGGATCACGCCGGTGCCTTCGTTGCGCACGAAGGTCTTGATCGCGAGCCGGCGTTGCGGCGCGGTGGCGATCACGCTCAGGTCGCGCAGGCCTTCGAGCGCCATGCCCAGCGTGCGCGGGATCGGCGTGGCCGTCAGCGTGAGCACGTCGACCTCGGCGCGCAACGCCTTCATCTGCTCCTTGTGGCGCACGCCGAAGCGGTGCTCCTCGTCGATGATGAGCAGGCCCAGGTTCGCGAACTTCGTCGATTCGCTCAGCAGCTTGTGCGTGCCGACGACGATGTCGACGTTGCCGTCGGCCAGGCCCTTGAGCGCGGTGCTCACTTCCTTGCCAGAGCGGAAGCGCGACACCTCCGCCACCTTGACCGGCCACTTGGCGAAGCGGTCGACCAGCGTCTGGTAGTGCTGCTCCGCGAGCAGCGTGGTCGGCGCGAGCAATGCGACCTGCTTGCCGCCGGTGATCGCGATGAACGCCGCGCGCAACGCGACTTCGGTCTTGCCGAACCCCACGTCGCCGCACACGAGGCGGTCCATCGGTTGCGGCGAAATCATGTCCTGGATCACGGCGTGGATCGCGGCCTTCTGGTCGGCCGTTTCCTCGAAGCCGAAGTCGTTGGCGAACACTTCGTAGTCGGCGGCCGAATAGCGAAACGCATGACCCTGGCGCAGTGCGCGGCGCGCATAGATGTTGAGCAACTCTGCAGCCGAATCGCGCACCTGCTCTGCCGCCTTTCGCTTGGCCTTTTCCCACTGGCCCGAGCCCAGTTTGTGCAGCGGCGCCTCGTCGGCGCTCACGCCGGTGTAGCGGCTGATGAGGTGCAGCTGGCTCACCGGCACGTAGAGCGTGGCCTTGTCGGCGTACTCGAGGTGCAGCATTTCCTGCAGCAACGGCTTGCCTTCGGCGTCCTTGCCCTGGCCGAGGTCCATGTGGATCAGGCCGCGGTAACGGCCGATACCGTGCGCGCTGTGCACCACCGGATCGCCGACGTTCAGTTCCGACAGGTCCTTGATCAGCGCTTCAACGTCGCTGACCTGTTCCTGCTTCTTGTTGCGGCGGCGCGTGGTCGGCGCAGTCGCGAAGAGCTCGGTTTCGGTGACGAAGTCGATGCCCTGTTCGCGCCACGCGAAGCCCGAGGCCAGCGCGGCGGTGGCGATGCCGATCTTCTCGTCGGGCGAGGCTTCGAATTCGGCGAGCGAGTCGAAGGCCGGCGGACTCACACCGCTGGCGCGCAGGAAGTCCAGCAGACTCTCGCGCCGGCCGTTGCTCTCGGCGATGACCAGGACGCGGTGTGGCGTGGCGCGGATGTGCGCCTTGAGGCCGGTGAGCGGATCGTCTGCGCCGCGCACCACCGCGAAGGGCGGCAATTTGTCGAATTCGGCGTAGGGCGTGTCGGTTGCGACGTCGCCGCGGATGGCCAGCTGCGCCAGCGGCTTGGCGCGCTGGTAGAACTGCTCGGCGTTCAGGAACAGCGTTTCGGGCGGCAGCGCGGGCCGCTCCGGATCGCCGCGCACCAGCCGGTAGCGCTCGCCCGTGTCCTGCCAGAAATGCTGGAACGCCGGTTCGAGGTCGCCATGCAGCACGACGGTCGTCTCGGTCCCGAGGTAGTCGAACACCGTGGCGGTCTCTTCGAAGAAAAGCGGCAGGTAGTACTCGATGCCCGCGGTCGCCACGCCGTTGCCCATGTCCTTGTAGATGCGGCTCTTGGTCGGATCGCCGTCGAGCATCTCGCGCCAGCGGCTGCGAAAACGCGCACGGGCGTCGTCGTCCATCGGGAACTCGCGGCCGGGCAGCAGTCGCACTTCGGGCACCGGGTACAGGCTGCGCTGGGTATCGGGGTCGAAGGTGCGGATCGAATCGATCTCGTCGTCGAACAGGTCAACGCGGAACGGCACCAGCGACCCCATCGGGAACAGGTCGATCAGCCCGCCGCGCACCGCGTACTCGCCGGGGCTCACCACCTGCGTCACATGGCTGTAGCCGGCCAGCGTGAGCTGCGCCTTGAGCTTGGACTCCTCCAGCTTCTGCTTCGTCTTGAAGTGGAAGGTGTAGCCCGCAAGGAACGACGGCGGTGCCAGCCGGTAGAGCGCAGTGGTCGCCGGCACCAGCACCACGTCGGCTTCTTTCTGGCTGATGCGCCAGAGCGTGGCGAGCCGCTCGCTGATCAGGTCCTGGTGCGGCGAAAAGCTGTCGTACGGCAGCGTTTCCCAATCGGGGAAGAGGGCGCAGCGCAACTCCGGCGCGAAGAACGCGATCTCGTCGATAAGCCGTTGCGCGTCGTTCGCATCGGCCGTGAACACCGCCGTGGCGTGCCCCATGGCCTTCTCGCGTGTGGCGAGTTGCGAGAGCAGGAGTGCATCGGCCGACAGGGGCGGGCGCGGCAGCGTGAATCGCTTGCCCGCCGTGAGAGGGGGGAGGTCCATGAATGCTTCAAAAAATGCAGAACACCCCGCGCCGGTTGGCGAGGGGTGTGCAGGTCCAGCAATTCTAGAATGGCTGCCCTTTTGCTGCTGATCCCCTCCAGGCCGCCTTCCCGCCATGTCGTCTTCCCGTTTCCATGTGCTGATCCCGTGCGCGGGCACCGGCCACCGCGCGGGCGGCGCGCTGCCCAAGCAATACCAGGCGGTCGCCGGGCGTCCGCTGATCGCGCACACGCTGGACGCATTCCGTGTGCTCGAGGGTCGATTCGCCAGCATCGCGCTCGTCGTGTCGCCCGGCGATGCGGACGTGGCGGCGGCGCTGCCGGGTTTTCCGTTGGCGGGCGAGCGCCTGCTGGCCGTCGGCGGGCCGACGCGTGCTGCCACGGTGCGAAACGGCCTGCACGCCCTGCGCGAACACGGCGCCGGCGCACACGACTGGGTGCTGGTGCATGACGCGGCCCGCTGCCTCGTCACGCCATCGCAAATCGAGGCGTTGATCGCCGCCTGCGAGCACGATGCGGTCGGCGGTCTGCTGGCGCACCGGCTGGCCGACACGTTGAAAGTGGCGTCACCCGAGGGCCGCGTCACGTCGACCCTGATGCGCGCCGACAAGTGGTTGGCGCAGACGCCTCAGATGTTTCGCATCGGCATGCTGCTCGACGCACTGGAGCACGCTGGCGACGCGGTGACCGACGAAGCGGGCGCCGTCGAGGCGCTCGGCCTGGCGCCGCTGCTGGTGCCGGGCAGCGCGCAGAACTTCAAGGTCACCTTCCCCGAAGACTTCGAGCTGGCCGAAGCCGTGCTGCTCAGCCGCAGGAGCCCCACACCATGAGCGAATTTTCGATCCGCATCGGCGAGGGCTGGGACGTTCACCAGCTCGTGGCCGGCCGCAAGCTGATCCTCGGCGGCGTCGAGGTGCCGCACACCACCGGGTTGCTCGGCCATTCCGACGCCGACGTGCTGCTGCACGCCATCACCGACGCGCTGCTGGGCGCGGCCGGACTGGGCGACATCGGTCGGCATTTCCCGGACACCGACGCGCAGTTTCGCGGCGCCGATTCGGCCGTTCTGTTGGCCGAAGCGGCACGGCGGGTGCGCGCCGAAGGCTGGGAGATCGGCAATGTCGACAGCACCGTGATCGCGCAGGCTCCGAAGCTGGCGCCGCACATCCCCGAGATGTGCGTACGCATCGCCGCGACGCTCGGCATCGCGCTCGGCCAGGTCAACGTGAAGGCGAAGACCGCCGAAAAACTCGGGCCGGTCGGCGAAGGCCGTGCGATGGAAGCGCGCGCCGCGGTGCTGCTGCACCGCTGACCGTTATTTGGCGGGCGGAACGTCCGGCCTCGGCGCGGCCGCACGCGGCATCCGGATGTGCGCGGCCAGGCCGCGTCCCGGTGTGCTGGTGAGCGCGAAGGTGCCGCCCATGCGCTCGATGTTCTTCGCCACGATCGACAGGCCGAGGCCTGCGCCCGCCGCCGAGGTGCGCGCCGCGTCGCCGCGAAAGAAGGGCTTGGTCAATTGCGAGAGCAGGGCAGGCGCGACGCCCGCGCCGTGGTCGCGCACCTTGATGAGCACCGCGTCGTTGTTCGCCTGCGCCTGGATGTTCACCTCGGCCACGCCGCTGTCGGGCGACTTGCCGTAGCGGCGCGCGTTCTCGACCAGGTTCGAGATCACGCGCTGCAGCTCGACCTCGTCCGCCATCACGCGCAGGTCGGCCGGCACGTCGACCTTGATGACCATGTCGTCATGGTCCTGAACAGCGTAGGTGCACGCGTCGATCACGTCGCGCAACAGCACCGGCTTGAAGTCGACGTGGTCGGGCCGGGCGTAGTCGAGGAACTTGTCGATGATCGAGTCGAGCTGCTGGATGTCGGCCGCCATGTGATTGCGGGCGTCTTCGTCGGCCACGCTCATCTCGGTCTCGAGCCGCAGGCGCGCCAGCGGCGTGCGCAAATCGTGCGAAATGCCGGCCAGCATGATGGCGCGGTCCTGCTCGATCTTGGCGAGCTGATCGGCCATGCGGTTGAAGCCGACGTTCACCGCGCGAATCTCGCTGGTGCGCGCGTTCTCGTCGAGCCGATGGGCCTCGTATTCGCCTTCGCGCACCTGCCGCGTGGCACGCGACAGCTGCTTGAGCGGCCGGTTGATGAAGCGCGTGATGAGCGCCGCCCCCGCGAGCGACAGCGCCATCGCGGTGACGAGCCACACCAGCCAGGTGCGCCCGCCCACGCGGCTGAAGCGTGTTGGGTCGAGCAGCAGCCAGTAGTTGTCGCTCTCGATGGTGAAGCCGATCCACAGCCCCGGCTCGTCGTTGACGCGGCTCGCCACCGTGGTGCCTTCGCCCAGCTGGTCGATCAGCTCTTCGGTCACGCGCTGGTCGAGCGCGCCGCTGCTGTAGGGCACGAAACGGTCGACCGGTTCGCGCGGCAGGATGCGCACACCCTCTTGGTCGGCCAGCGTCTTGATGAGCGACACGCGGGTGATCGCGTCGGAGTAGACCAGCGCGGCGCGCGTCAGGTTCACCAGCGAGGCGATCTGGTGGGCGGTCTGGATGGCACGGGGTTCGTATTCGAGCGCACGAAAGGTCTGCAGCCACGCGAAGGTGCAGCCGAACAGCAGCAGTGCCAGCAGGAAAAAAGTACGCCAGAAAAGATTGAAGCCGACCTTCAGCCGGTTTTTGCCGCGCCGCTGCAGCGACCCCTCGAGCGGGCTCGGCATGGTGACCGCCGAGCCGTCGTCGGTCAGCGGGTTCGGCAGGGTCGAGTTGGGGCCGAGGGCCGCCACAGGATCAGGTCGTGCCGTCCGGCACGAACACGTAGCCGACGCCCCAGACCGTCTGGATGTAGCGCGGCGCCGCGGCATCGGATTCGACCAGTTTGCGCAGGCGCGAGATCTGCACGTCCAGGCTGCGGTCGAACGGTTCGAACTCGCGGCCGCGCGCCAGCTGTGCGAGCTTTTCGCGCGACAGCGGCTGGCGCGGATGCCGCACCAACGCCTTCAGCATGGCGAATTCGCCGGTGGTGAGCGACAGCTCTTCGCCATCTTTCTTCAAGGTGCGCGAGCCGAGGTCGAAGCTGAACGGGCCGAAGTTGACGGTTTCGTTGTCGGTCGACGGTGCGCCGGGCGCCTCAAGCGGCGGACGGCGGCGCAGCACGGCGTGCACGCGGGCCAGCAATTCACGCGGGTTGAACGGCTTGCCGAGGTAGTCGTCGGCACCCACTTCGAGGCCGACGATGCGGTCGACGTCTTCGCCCTTGGCGGTGAGCATGATGATCGGGGTGCGATCGTTGGCGGCGCGGAGCCGGCGGCAGACGGAGAGGCCGTCTTCACCCGGCATCATCAGGTCGAGCACGATGAGGTCGACCGTGTCGCGCAGCAAGATCCGGTTGAGTGCCTTGCCGTCTTCGGCCACGATGACCTCGAAACCTTCTTGTGTCAGGTATCTGCGCAGGAGGTCCCGGATCCGGGCGTCGTCGTCAACGATCACGATCTTGTCGGTGCGAGCGGGGTTTTGATTCATTTCTACAACATTGAATTTGTAACAGCGCCGATTCTGAAGGACGGGGCAGCCCATTGAGCCGGTTTTGCGAATGGTTTGACACTAAGTTACAAAACTTGCGGACGCATGCCGTCGCGTCGTTTTGGCTTTGCATTGCGATGGCACAGTGGCTTCATCGTTTGACGCCGCTTCATGAAATTGACCCTTCGCACTTTCCCTCTTTTGCTCGCCGGCCTGTGGCTTCCGGTCTGCGCAGCGCAGGGCAGTTGGATGCAGTTGACCGATCAGCGGCGCAACGCGTTGCGCGGCGCGGTCGAGGCGCATCGGGCATCGCAGCGCGAAGAAGTGCGGCGTGAAGAAACCGTGGCGGGGCGTCGCCTGACTGCCGCCGAACTCGCGGAATTGCGCGAGCAGGTGCGCCAGCAATGGGCGCCGCGCGGCGAACAGGTGCACGTGGTCCCGTTGCCAGGACAAGACCACGGCACGGCGACCGCGCATGGAACGCTGGTGCCGGCAGCGCGTCTGCAGCGTCCCTGAGCCAGCGCCGCCCTTTCGGGCACCATTCACCTTTTCGTACGGGAGATTCTTGTTTTGAACGCTATTAAATGGATGGCCGCTTGTGCCGTGTTGACAGGCGCGACCGCCACTTTTGCCCAGAATGCGCAGTGGACGCCGCCGCAGAACGTGCTGCAGCTGCAGGCGAACGGCACGGTGGAAGTGCAGCAGGATCTGCTCAGCATGACCCTGTCGACCACGCGCGATGCGCCGGACGCTGCCACCGTCCAGACGCAACTCAAGACCGCGCTCGACGCTGCGCTGACGGAAGCCCGCAAGAACGCGCAGCCCGGCCAGCTCGATGTGCGCACCGGCAACTTCAGCCTCTCGCCGCGCTACACCCGCGAAGGAAAGATCAACGGTTGGCAGGGAACCGCAGAGATGATCCTCGAGGGCCGCGACTTTCCGCGCATCACGCAAACCGCCGGACGCATCACGACGCTCAACGTCGGCAATGTCGGGTTCGGCCTGAGCCGTGAGCAACGTGCCAAGGTGGAGGGCGAGGCGCAAACGCTCGCCATCGACAACTTCAAGCAGAAGGCCGCCGAACTGGCCAGGGGTTTCGGCTTTGCCGGCTACACGCTGCGCGAAGTGGCGGTCAACGCCAGCCAGAGCAACCCGATTCGCCCGCGGATGATGGCGATGGAAGCCAAGGCGATGTCGTCGGCCGACAGTGCGGTGCCGGTCGAGGCCGGCAAGACCAGCGTCGTGGTCGACGTGTCGGGCTCGGTTCAGCTCAAGTAGCCGTTGCGGTTCAGCCGGCATCCGGATGAATTAGGATGGTCGAGGCCTTCCTCTGCACCCCGATTCGCCCTGCTTTTATGACCGCTCCGACCCGCCATTTCATCCCCTGCGAAGACGCCGCCGGAGGCCATCGCATGGCTTGGTGGCAATGGGGTAGTCCGGAGAGCGCGCACGTCGTGGTGTGCGTCCATGGCTTGACGCGGCAGGGTCGCGATTTCGATGTCCTTGCGCAAGCGCTGGTCGATCGCGCCGGGGGCGATCTTAGCGTCGTGTGTCCCGACATTGCGGGCCGCGGCGAGAGCGATTGGCTTCGCGATCCGATGCTGTACCAGTTGCCGCTCTATGCCGCGGATGTGCTCGCGATGATTGCCGAGCTGCATCGCGTGCACCCGATCGGCGTGCTCGACTATGTGGGCACCAGCATGGGCGGGCTGATCGGTGTGGCGATCGCCGGGAGTCAGCATGCGCCGTTGCCGGTGCCCATCCGCCGCTTCGTGATCAACGACGTCGGCCCGGCGCTCGATCCGGTGGCGCTGCAACGCATCGGCGCGTATGTCGGGCAGGGCGGTCGCTACGCGACGTTCGATCAGGCCGCCGATGCCTTGTGGGCGCTGTCGACAAGCTTCGGTCCGCATTCGACGTCCGAGTGGCATGCGTTGTCGCGCCACATGGTGGTGCCGGCGGCGCAGCGCAGTGCGGACGGCCGTAGGAAGGTTGCTGCGGCGGGCCCCGACGACGGCGCTCTGGTGCTTCACTACGACCCGGCCATTGCGCAGGCGTTTCGCACGATCACCGCCGAAACCGCTGCGCAGGGCGAGGCCGTGATGTGGGCGCTCTACGATGCGGTCGACGCCCGAACGCTGGTGACCCGCGGTTCAGAATCCGACTTGCTCTCGCGGGAGACGGCGACTGCGATGACCACGCGCGGCCCGCGCGCGGCGCTGGTCGAGTTCGACGGTGTCGGGCATGCGCCGACATTTGTGGCGCCTGACCAGAGCGCGGTCGTCGCCTCGTTCATTCTGGGTTGAGCGACCCTCGTTCTTTCTTGAGTTTTCAGGTCGTGTCCGAGCCCGTTGTTGTCGACTATCCGTTGTCCGCGGCCACAGCCGACAGCGTCCCCGTGATCGAGCACATGCTTGCGCGCGCCCGGGCGTTCGCCGAGCCGCTCATCGCCGACGAGACGCTCGACACCGGCGAAAACACGCTCGCCCATGCCGATGCCGTCGCGGCGATCGTGGCTCACATGGGCGGCTCCGAAGCAATGCAGGCGGCGAGCTATCTTGTCTACTCCTGTCAGCACCTGAACCGCCCGCAGGAAGTGATCGCCAAGGTCTTCGGCGACAACTTCGCCGCGCTGGCCGTCGAGACGACGAAGCTGGTGCATGTACAAAAGCAGGCCCGATCCGCGACGCTCGGCGCCCATCACGCAGAAGGCGCAGGCGCACAGACCGAAAATGTGCGAAAGATGCTGCTGGCGTTTTCGCGCGACCTGCGGGTGGTCATGTTGCGGCTCGCGTCGCGCCTGCAAACGCTGCGCCATGCCGCAGCCTGCAAGACGCCTGTCGCCGAAAGCGTGGCGCGTGAATCGTTGCAGGTGTTCGCGCCACTCGCCAACCGCCTGGGCATCTGGCAGGTCAAGTGGGAAATCGAAGATCTTTCGTTCCGCTTCCTGGAGCCGCACACCTACAAGTTGATCGCGCAACTGCTCGACGAGAAGCGCGTCGAGCGCGAAGGTTATGTCGAGCATTTGCGCACGCGGCTCGAGCGGGAGCTCAATAACGAGGGCGTGCAGGCCACGGTGCAGGGACGGCCGAAGAACATCTACAGCATCGTGAAGAAGATGCGTGGCAAGTCGCTCGACTTCGCGCAGGTCTTCGACATCCTGGCGTTGCGCGTGGTGGTGCCCGACGTCAAGGATTGCTACGCTGCGCTGGCCTGGGTGCATTCGCACTTCCAGCCGATCGATGAAGAGTTCGACGACTACATCGCGCGGCCCAAACCCAACGGGTACCAGTCGCTCCATACGGTGGTGCGCGCGGTGGTCGACGGCTTGGTCAGCAAGCCGATCGAGATCCAGATTCGCACCGAGCAAATGCACGACCACGCGGAGCACGGCGTGGCGGCGCACTGGGCCTACAAGGAAGCGGGCCACAAGGGCTACGCAGGCGTGTGGGCGAGCGGCGAATACGACGCGAAAATCGCCGTGCTGCGCCAGCTGCTGGCCTGGGAGCGCGACCTGTCGGGCGGCCTGCAGGGCCAGGGACTGTTCGACGATCGCATTTATGTGCTGACGCCGGACGCGGCGATCGTCGAACTGCCGCAGGGCGCAACGGCGGTCGACTTCGCCTACACCGTGCACACGAGTCTCGGCCACCGCTGCCGCGGCGCGCGCATCGACGGCGCCATGGTGCCGCTCAACACGCCGCTGCAGAACGGTCAGACCGTCGAGATCGTCGCGGCCAAGGAAGGCGGGCCCTCTCGCGACTGGCTCAATGCCGAGCTTGGCTATCTCGCGAGCCATCGGGCGCGCGCCAAGGTGCGGGCCTGGTTCAACGCGCAGATCACGCACGAAACCGTGGCGCGCGGACGCGATGCCGTCGAGAAGGTGCTGCAGCGCGAAGGCAAGACAGCGATCAGGCTGGAAGACCTCGCTTCGCAGCTCGGGTTCAAGTCCGCCGAGAACCTGTTCGAAGTGGTGGGGAAGGACGAGTTCTCGTTGCGCAACATCGAGATCCTGTTGCGCCCGCCCGAGCCGCAGCCGGGGCAGGACGACGGCGCGCTGATCCGCAAGTCACGCGGCAGCGAAAAGGCCGCCAAGGGTGGCGTGCTCGTGGTGGGCGTGTCCTCCTTGATGACGCAGTTGGCCAAGTGCTGCAAGCCGGCACCGCCCGATGCGATCGGCGGCTTCGTCACCCGGGGCCATGGCGTCAGCGTGCATCGCTCGGATTGCAGCAACTTCCGTTCGATGGCCAGTCAGAACGCCGAGCGCGTGATCGATGTGGAATGGGGCGTCTCGAGGCCCGAAGAAGGCGTTGTCTATGCGGTGGACGTGGCCGTCGAAGCGTCCGATCGCCAGGGCTTGCTGCGCGATATTTCGGAAGTGCTGACGCGCGAGAAAATGAACGTCATCGGCGTGCAGACCCAGTCGCTCAAGGGCACGGCGTGGATGACGTTCACCGTGGAAATCGCCGATGCCGCGCGCCTCGCGCAGGTGTTGAAAGTGGTCGCAGCAGTGCCCGGAGTGCGATCCGCACGTCGTCGCTGAAAATGCAGTGATTTCTCCTGCTATAATCGTGCTCTCGAATGCATCCTTAGGCGCGTAGCTCAGCTGGTTAGAGCACCACCTTGACATGGTGGGGGTCGTTGGTTCGAGTCCAATCGCGCCTACCAATTTCCCGGTTTTCACACACACGGTTCCGGCTGTGCCGGTCCAGCACCGTGTGTTGTGCAATAAGCCCCGCTAGGTCCCTCGGCCTGGCGTTATGTCTTTTGGTAGGACATTTCTTTCGCCCCGGGTCTGCGATTTTGGACATACTCTGTATCAAATGTCCGCGACTCATCCTGAATCTCCCTTGACTGCTGCAGTCGCTGTTGAAACCGCATTGGAAGAGTTGCGACTCGCGGCGCTGTTGCGCCAGGCGCCACTGGAATTCGCACGTGTGGTTTACGGACTGAATGACCGTGCCAACGGTCGCGCGGGCACCATGGCCGCAGAAGAAGTGGCCAGGACGGTTCGGCAGGGCGTGCCGGTGACCCGTGATCGTGCGGAGCAGCGGGCTCGGGCGTACTTGCCGGTCGCCGGTCACGAACACTGCCCGCGATGCTGGGTTTTCAACGGCATCAAAAGTCCATTGCATTACCGGGAGCCGACCGAGAGTCGTCCCGAGTCGGCGGCGTGCAAAGTGTGCGGTGCCGAGTACGCCAGCGCGCTTGACTGAGTGATTTTTCTGCGTTTTGCCGGTCAGGGTAAACCTTGGCGCAGTGCAGCAAAACTGCTCTCTAGAATCCTCTGGGCAACATGGATTTCCATGTGAAGGAGTCGCAGTGCAGAGCAAGAAGTCCGGTAGCAAGCCGGGGCAGCGCGTGATCAAGAAGTACCCGAACCGAAGGCTCTACGACACGGAAACATCCACCTACATCACGCTGACGGACATCAAGAAGCTCGTGATGCAGTCCGCACCGTTCGTGGTGCTCGATGCCAAGAGTGGCGACGACCTCACGCGGAGCATCCTCCTTCAAGTAATTCTCGAAGAAGAGGCAGGCGGTGCGCCGATGTTCACCGAGCAGGTACTCGCCAGCATCATCCGGTTCTACGGACAGACGATGCAGAGTTACATGGGGCCTTATCTGGAAAAGAACATTCAGGCGATGACCGAAGTACAGGCGCAATTGGCCGACAAGTCCGAGGGCTTGACGCCCGAGATGTGGTCGCGTTTCATGACGCTGCAGTCCCCGATGCTGAAAGGCTTGATGGGCAACTACGTCGAGCAATCGAAAAACGTTTTCCTGCAGATGCAGGATCAAATGCAGAAAAATACCGAACAAGTCCTGGGTGCCTTTGGCCTCAAGCGCCCTTGAACCCTGCCCGTCCTGCGATAGCTGGGACAATAGGGGTATATGAGCGAAGTTGTTTCCCCCGAACGCACGGCCATGCCGGCGGCCCCCAAAGTCGGTTTTGTGAGCCTGGGCTGCCCCAAGGCACTGACCGATTCCGAATTGATCCTCACGCGGTTGAGCGCCGAGGGCTATCAGACCTCCAAGACGTTCGAAGGTGCCGATCTTGTGATCGTGAACACTTGCGGCTTCATCGACGATGCGGTGAGAGAAAGTCTCGACACCATCGGTGAAGCGCTGGCGGCCAACGGTCGCGTGATCGTCACCGGTTGCCTCGGCGCCAAGAGCGGCGAGGCCGGCGGCAATCTGGTTCGCCAGATGCATCCCAGCGTGCTGGCGGTGACCGGCCCGCACGCGACGCAGGAAGTCATGGACGCGGTCCATGCCAATTTGCCGAAACCGCACGATCCGTTCATCGACCTGGTGCCGGATGCGTTCGGTATCGCCGGTCTCAAGCTCACGCCGCGCCACTATGCATATTTGAAGATCAGCGAAGGCTGCAATCATCGTTGCACCTTCTGCATCATTCCTTCGATGCGCGGCGACCTCGTCTCGCGGCCGATCGGCGATGTGTTGAACGAGGCGAAGGCGTTGTTCGAAGGCGGCGTGAAAGAGCTGCTCGTGATCAGTCAGGACACTTCGGCGTATGGCGTCGACACCAAGTACCGCATGGGTTTTTTCAACGGCAAACCCGTCAAGACGCGCATGCTGGATCTGGTGCGCGAACTGGGTGAAATCGCCGAGCCGTACGGTGCATGGGTGCGCTTGCATTACGTGTACCCGTACCCGAGCGTTGACGATGTGATTCCGTTGATGGCGAGCGGTCAGGTGCTGCCGTACCTCGACGTGCCGTTGCAGCACAGCCACCCCGATGTGCTGAAGCGCATGAAGCGCCCTGCGAGCGGCGAACGCAATCTGGAGCGCATCGCACGATGGCGCGAGGTATGCCCCGAACTGGTGATCCGCAGCACCTTCATCGCCGGTTTTCCGGGCGAGACCGAAGAAGAGTTCGAGCACTTGCTCGACTTCATCCGCGAAGCGCAGATCGATCGTGCGGGATGCTTCGCCTACAGCCCGGTCGAAGGTGCCACTGCCAACGACATTCCGGGGATGCTGGCGACGGAAGAACGCGAGACGCGCCGTGCGCGTTTCATGGAAGTCGCGGAGGCGGTGTCGATCGCGAAACTGCAGCGCCGGATCGGCGCCACGATGCAGGTGCTCGTGGACGCCGCGCCGGGTCTGGGCCGCAAGGGCGGCGTCGGCAGGACCTATGCCGATGCGCCTGAAATCGATGGCATCGTTCGGCTGTTGCCCCCCGAAAAGATCAGCAAGACGTTGAAAGTCGGTGAGTTCACCAAGGCCCGGATCGTCGGCGCCGAGGGTCACGATCTCATCGCGCTGCCTGTTTGATGTTGCAGTTTCCGCAAGCCGAACAGGCAACAAAAAAGCCACCGGAATACGGTGGCTTGGATTGCAGAACCCCGAAGGGTTCTTACTTAAACTTGGTGCCCAGAAGAGGACTCGAACCTCCACGATGTTACTCGCTAGTACCTGAAACTAGTGCGTCTACCAATTCCGCCATCTGGGCCCACATGTTGCAAGTAACTTGCAACATGTTTTGAATTTCAGGAAAGAAGGAGATCATATCAAAAATAATGGCACCCCCAGCGGCTTGCTGGATGAGATTGAAGGAACAGTCCAAGGACATCGCGATGGGCACGGCTTCGTGCAGCGCGACGACGGCGAGGGCGACATCTATTTGCCGCCCAACGAGATGCGCGCCGTGTTGCACAAGGACCGCGTCAAGGCGCGTGTCGTGCGGCAGGACCGCCGAGGTCGGCCCGAGGGCCGTGTGGTCGAGATCATCGAGCGCCCGGAGCAGCCGATCATCGGCCGCCTGCTGCACGAAGGCGGTATCTGGCTCGTCGCGCCGGAAGACAAGCGCTACGGTCAGGACGTCCTGATTCCGAAGGGCGCGACCGGTCCCGCCAAGGTGGGGCAGGTGGTCGTGGTCCAGCTCACCGAGCCGCCCGCGTTGTTCGGGCAGCCGGTCGGTCGCGTGAAGGAAGTGTTGGGCGAGATCGACGATCCCGGCATGGAAATCGAGATCGCCGTGCGCAAGTACGGCGTGCCGCACGAGTTCTCCGAAGCGGGCCTCGCAGAGGCCAAGGCGCTCCCCGACAAGGTGCGTCCGCAAGACAAGAAAGGCCGCATCGATCTCACCGATGTGCCGCTCGTCACCATCGACGGCGAAGACGCGCGCGACTTCGACGATGCGGTGTACTGCGAGCCCGCCAAGGTCGGTCGCGGCAAGGGATGGCGTCTGCTCGTGGCCATCGCCGACGTCAGCGCCTATGTGCAGACCGGCTCGCCGATCGACATTGACGCCTACGACCGCGCGACCAGTGTTTACTTCCCGCGGCGGGTCATCCCGATGCTGCCCGAGAAGCTGTCGAACGGCCTGTGTTCGTTGAATCCTGAAGTCGAGCGACTCTGCATGGTCTGCGACATGCTGGTGGCAGCGGACGGCGAAATCTACGCCTACCAGTTCTACCCGGCCGTGATGTTCAGCCACGCACGCTTCACGTACACCGAGGTGGCCGCAATCCTCGGTAACACGCGCGGCCCCGAAGCAGCCAAGCGCAAGGACCGGGTGAAGGATCTGCTGAACCTCTCGGACGTCTACAAGGCGCTGCTCAAGCAGCGTGCCAAGCGTGGCGCGGTCGACTTCGAAACCACCGAGACGCAGATCGTTTGCGACGACGCGGGCCGGATCGAAAAGATCGTGCCGCGCACCCGCAACGAAGCACACAAGATCATCGAGGAAGCGATGCTCGCCGCCAATGTGTGCAGTGCCGACTTCATTGACGGCAGCAAGCATCCGGGCCTTTTCCGCGTGCATGAAGGCCCGACCACCGAGAAGAAGGAAGTCCTGCGCGGCTATCTCAAAGCGATGGGCGTGGGTCTGTCGATCACCGAGGATCCAAAGCCGGGCGAGTTCCAGGCGATCGCCGAGGCGACGAAGGAACGGCCCGACGCGCAGCAGATCCACACGATGCTTCTGCGCTCCATGAGCCAGGCGATCTACACGCCGATCAACAGCGGCCACTTCGGTCTGGCCTACGAGGCCTACACGCACTTCACCAGCCCGATCCGTCGTTATCCCGACCTGCTGGTGCACCGCGTGATCAAGGCGATCCTCAACAAGCAGAAGTACACGCTGCCCATGTTGCCGACGCCAGGCGAAGCCCATGCCAAGCTGGCCAAGCGCCTGGCTTCACGTGTCAAGGCGCCGAGCAACAAGCCGACCAAGGCGACCGTCGCGCCGACGAAGGAAGTGCAAGCGTGGCAAGCCGCCGGTCTGCATTGCAGCGCGAACGAGCGGCGCGCCGACGAGGCCAGCCGCGACGTCGAGGCATGGCTCAAGTGCAAGTACATGCGCGAGCACCTGGGCGAGGAATACGGCGGGGTGGTCAGCTCGGCCACGACCTTTGGCATCTTCGTCACGCTCGATGCGATGTACGTCGAAGGTCTGGTGCACATCACTGAGCTGGGCGGCGAATACTTCAAGTTCGACGAGATGCGGCAAGAACTGCGCGGCGAGCGCACCGGCATCCGTTACGCCATCGGCACCCGCGTGCGGGTGCAGGTAAGCCGCGTCGATCTCGACGGTCGCAAGATCGACTTCCGCTTGGTGCGCGAGGGCGAAGACCTCGCCTCACGCCCCATGAAGGACAAGGGCGTCGCGCCTGCGGGCACGCCGACCAAGGCCTCCGGCAAGCGCGGCAAGGGCGGTGGTGGACACAAGGAAGCGCATCACCACGCCGAAGCGTATCCGTCGCATGCGCCTCGCGTGTCGGCCGAGCAGGTCGCGGCGCCGGTGGCGCAGACCGCGATGCAGGCCTTCAAGTCCGCGGTCAAGAATGCGACCAACAAGATGAAGGGGCGCAAGCCGCGCCGCCCCTGAGCGAACGACACCTTCCAAGGAGACAAGAAAACATGAGCATCGATAAAAATGTCGCGCGCATCGCGATCGTGACCGGAGCCGGCACTGGCATCGGCAAGGCCGCCTCGCTGGCCCTGCTGGCCGATGGGTGGAGCGTGGTGCTGGCCGGCCGCCGGCCGGAGCCGCTCGAACAGGTGGTCGACGAGTCGGGTGCAGGTGGCCGGGCTCTGGCCGTGCCCACCGACGTCGGCAACCCCGATTCGGTCAAGGCGCTGTTCGCCGCAGCGGTCGAGCGCTTCGGGCGCGTCGACCTGCTGTTCAACAACGCCGGCACCGGCAATCCGCCGGGTCCGTTCGAGGACTGGACGCCAACACAGTGGCAGGGCGTGGTCGACATCAACCTCAACGGGATGTTCTATTGCATTCAGCAGGCCTTCCGCACGATGAAGGCGCAGTCGCCGCGGGGTGGCCG